>JAEYNR010000008.1 GCA_023412475.1 Fibrobacterota bacterium
TGACCGGCCAGCTCCCCTTGTTCGGTTACCCTTACAAGAGTGGCCGTCTCTACATGCCATATAAGCAATTAACATGGATAGATCCTTTCATCTATCAAGAATGGCCAGTTCGACTGGCACACCTGAGCCGCAGATCAAGAAAGAATCTTTTTTTATTCCCTAGTCTTCAATATAAAATGTCTTCCTCGACATAGTACAATTGGCATCTATAGAACGGCCACACTCTGTGCCTTTGCAATTTCGGCTCTCCACCGTACTTGGATACCAGGGAAGGCGGGCTTAAGACAATCCTGTTTCTTATCCGTGTTCAAGGATATCCTCACGCAGTGCACTAGGTTAAAACGCTTTGGGTTTTTGGAAAGAGCACCTTTTTTAATTGCTATGATATAATATTCAGTTATATTATAGTCGATTTACCATGTCGGTTGACATCAAAACCAAAAATGTACATGGTACAATACAGACAATCATCAGGGTTTTTTAATTCTGCTTCGCTGGTATCATAACAGATAAACACTATATGAAAGGAATGATTATGAAACGTTTTAATTTAAAGTGGGCTATAATTTTTCCATTATTGATTACGAGTGCGTCTTTTCCGCAGAGCTCCTCAATAACAGGTGATAATTTAGAGTTGGAGATAGGCAAGAGGGGAAAATATGAATCACAATTTAAAAATACAAGGACATTGTTTACGGTAGGGTCTGTAATGACATTTGCTGGCTTATTTTGTTTTGTATCCGGTACAAGTGATTTGGTTTTGCCTTTAGGTGGCACACTCTTTAGCATTGGTCATGCAGGTTTGATATAACAGGGATAAGTGTATCAAAGATGAAAAGGATTACTATTGAAGCAAATGGGAAAGATGAATATTCATGGGCCCCAAAATCGGGCTGGGTTCATTATGTCAGCGGATGGGGAGTAATTGCAGCGGCAATACCTGTAATGATAATTGGTATACAAAATGATTTATCACCAATGATCATTGGCGGTATTGCCGGTTCTGGATTGGGAGAAGTCCTGCATGTTATAAGCTGGTTTAAGTTTAATCAGCAGAAGAAATATTGGAATAATAAATTTGATCAATTAAGTTTTTCGCCGAGGCTATTATTTGATGAAAATAAAAATTGTCTGTTAGGCATCAATTTTCAATATAACTTTTAAAATTGGAGATTAATGATGAAAAAGCTTACATTAATTCTTATCATTTTTGGATATGTCTATAGTGCAGACATTCCTTTGCAAAAGATTACCCTTGTAGAAAAAAGTACATCGATTGATCTTTACAGCCCGTTTCATTTAGTGTATAAGCAGAAATTTTATTATGGAGACAGCCATATAGAAGAAAGGTTGGGATTTATGGGAAAATCTATTGGTAAATATACAAGGCAAGTCCCTGAATCCTATTCGTATATTAAAAGGTATAAAGGACTAAAATTATCTGCATTAGGAATGCTTCTAACAGGAATCGGTCTTACTTCATTGGGTATTTACCAGGTTACACAGAGGGATGAGCCGGGAAATGCACCACCATCATTTGTAGTAGGATTAGTTTTAAGCACATCATCGATAATTCCGAATCACATAAGCAAATTTATGATAGAACCTGCAGTTGAAAAATATAACCGAAAAATTCAAACCAGCAGGAGATATTGAAAAGAAAAATGCATTATATTAGAAGATAATTAGTCGTTAAATGCTTTACAGTAAGTTGTGTCCGCAGTACTCTGAAAATTGCTTCCCCGGATAGTGCACAGGAGAGAAAAATGACAAGCTTGCCCCCCCAAAAAAAATATGTTTCCAGATATTTCTTTTTAACTGCATTATTATTCATTACTGGTTGCAATGAATACTATTTACAGCATGCGTCGATTCTTACGATTCGAAAAGCTCCTACAATAACTACAACTCAAAGAAATAACGGGTTTATTGATATAGAAATCTCGGGAGCTTATTCAAGAGAGAAAACCGCTACGTATAATCAGGGCAACCATACTGAGTATGTATCTGCTGATGGAGAATTCGATTATGATTGTGCATCAAATCCTGACTGTAATGATACACTTGTGAATAATATTCCTTTTCGCGGCGATAATATCGAAATAAGAACAACTCAATGGAACGCGAATTTGCAACTTTCATTAGTTCCTTTCTATTTAAAAAAGAAATATAAAACTTATAGGCTTAGGATTTTGGCTGAAGCACAATATGGCAGGTATGGTAATACAGATTTCTGGAATTTTAAGTTTGGACCTACCTGCAGTTTTATTAGAGACCACTTTGCAATTCATCCAAAAATCATTTTAGGTTACTCAATAGTAGATGGAAAATACTATGAATTAATTAAAAGCAAAGTTGAGCATGGGGGTCTATTTTTTGATAGCACTTATTACACTTATACCTGGAGAGCTGACTCAGGGGCTTTTTATAATTCCCGCAGAATTTGTATTGAGAGTGGAGCTACTATTGAGTGGCGGATGAATGAAACATTTTCTATTCTAAGTGATATAAGTTTTACTTACCAACACTTATTTACATATGATGGTGATGTTATAAACATGGATTATACAGAGTTCTCCCCTGCGATCAAATTGAGTGCTTCAAAATATTTGACAATTATTGCAGGTGTTTCTTTACCACACAATTTCAGTATGAATTCTCAGCTACCTATACAAGGTTTTTCTAAAATTCATTTCTCTGCTGGTACACTGAGGTAGAGAAAAAGAAAATGAGAACCTGGGCGCATATAGGGTCAGAAGATCTTCTGCCCAACCGACCTATGCTAATCTCCCTTTTGGCTGCTTGTGAATACTTCTTCAAAACATTTTTTCGGCCATCAGTCTTGAAAAAACTCTTCAAAGGCCCATTTTTCTCATTCAGTTTAGCAAAAAACTCGTTTAAAAGGTCAAAAACAGATTTTCTCATTGTAGAAAAGTGCTACTATAGTTTTCAAAAATGAAATGGTTCTGTCATAAACAAACTCTGGTCGATTGTCGGGAACTGCTCTGGATCAATAAGTAGCAGACTTTAAAAAAGACAGTTTAGATTTAATTATTGAATTTTTGTCTTTGGCACAAAAACTGCTATGTCTGTTACGTTTTTTTATTTTCGTTCAAAAGGAAAAATTCTGAAGAGGAGCAGTTAAAAAAATGCCTACCGCAGCAGTTTTAATCTCCAGACAACCGATACAACCAACTGCAAGCACATCCTGGGTACAAGCGACTCAGCAAGCGGTCCGCTGGCTTGGTCAAAGGGGCTATTCAGTTTTGACTTCTGATGGGATGCAGACCTTTGAGATGGTGTTATACTGGTGTATAAAATATCATGTAAATCAGATTATAGTGCTTTGTGCACCTGATATGCATCATTTTATAATCCGTTATTTGTGGGTAAAACGCCAGTTTGATTGTTTTAACTGTAATTCGGTTTTTATTCCTCTTGTCAATGGCTCCAAAAAGAACTTACTTTCATTGCGGGATCGATATATCGTGGAAAATGCGGATCTATTGCTTCCTGTTTCCATAAGAAAAAATGGTGAGATGGCAAAAATGCTTGAGGCATGTAAAAAAAACAAACAGGCTATTGACAGGAGATTTCAGATAACTTATGAGCACCGATTATTGCAGCTAAAGTACGCTATCAAGAAGGAGAAGATCGGTGAATCTGTTAAATCGTTGAGAGAGGAGTATGTTATTCACTGGACCCGTTCCAGCTCCTATGCCTGGCCCGGAGAGCGTTTACAGAGTTACTATACTGCGATAAGTGCCTGCGATGTCTATCCGCGAAATGCCTTTCTTACTTTGCAAAATATTATTTGTACTAAAACAATAAAGGCTTCCTCCAGACACATGTCCCGCAATGTCAAAGTGGTGTCATTCACCGGACATTCGCCTCTGCATTTTTCTTCATTGATGAAGTGGCGTCCGCGGTATAAAGAAATGTCATTTGAACCGTATGGAATCGGAATCAAAAAAAAGGCAGCGTTAAAATTTGGGATCAGACCGGTGATATATCAAAAAAAATACTGGAACAGCACCGGCGGTGAAATATGGTTGAAACATACATATGGTAAATTATCTTGGTGGCCTGATGAAGACGAATACCGGTATCCTGGCGACCTGGATCTTTCCCTTTTTTCACCTGAGAAGCTAATCTGTTTTTGTTTAGTTGAAAAGGAGGCAGAGATTATTGAGCGGAAATATGGAATCAAGGCTGTAGCTTTTTATGAGGAGGGGTGAGAAGCAAACTGAAGCTAATGAGGAACGCTCCCGGCACTGTTATTGCGCTCTCTTGGTTAATAAACCCGTTTTGCCCTTGTTTAATATCGTTTAATTTGTTAAAATGTCAAATTAGTGAGCTTAAGCTTAGATTCGTCCCACTAAATTAGAAGAGACGTTTAGTGGAGAACCTCTATTAAGGAGGGTGATTATGCTGGATTTCTCATTAAGGTATCTTTTCCTTTCAATAATGACTCTTATACTGGCTTTGCCGCTTTATTACAGGTTAGTGCCACCAAATTTCCTGGTTGGATTCAAAGAGCGGAGGATTCTGAATAACAAAGCCGCCTGGTACGATATAAATAAGTTCTTTGGTCTGCAAATAATGAAAGGCAGTTTATTTCTTGCAGTGCTTGGCCTGATAGCCCCTGTGCTAGCTATTGCTCTGTTAAACAGAGAATCTACTATTCTTGGGGTGTTGATTATAATTTCATTATTTGCTGTATACACGACTAAAAAACATGCAGACCGTTATCTCTCTCATAATTTCTGAATAAGTGTTTTCAACAGGGTTCATGTGATTACCCATCCCTGTGGAATCGTGACCGATTTTCTAATTTTAAGATTTCTCCCGTTTTATCATAATCTTTAATGGGTCCATTAACAAAGTGACCAAAGGCCTGATTTTTGTCACTTTTTCCATATTTCTCGTCTTAAACAATTCAAATCCAGAGTTTTATAATGAAATATTTGACTCTTTTATTAATTCTCCTTTTTACATTTTCTTCAACTGAATCCGCAGAATTTATCGGTGGTCAGATGAAAGGTTCGCTTTTTAAGGGAGATTACGTGGTCACTGAAACAATTCTGGTGATGGAGAATGAGAAATTGACTATTTGGCCAGGATGCAGATTATACTTTGAACAGTTTTGTGGGCTCAGGGTTTCGGGTGAGCTTTCATGTATTGGAAACTTTTCTGAACCGATTCTTTTAACCTCGATAAAAGCGATGGGTGATACAGAAGAGAGCTCCTCTGCTGAAGCATTCGACTGGAATGGTATGGAAATTGCAAGTGAAGCGAAATCAGCAGAGTTTGCCTTTACCAAAATCAGTCACTGCACCTTTGGCATCCAGATAAAATCAAGAAATTCAATAATCGATTTAAATTATGTCACCTTTGATGATATTGGATATTCCAGCCTCAGCCGGGAGACAAAACTGATTGATGTTAAACCAGATATCCCCTTTAGCATAACGTGGAAACCATATCATCGTGATCTGAGTGGTCATCAGTTTGAACCTGAACCCTTTAAGAGCGATCCTGAAAAAAGAAGAAGGCTGTTGATTATTCGCACTGGTTCCGGGGCTACAGCCTTTTGCGGCGGTTTGCTTCTTGTTGTAGGGTCGGTTATGGTCAACAGGGCCGCTAAACTCTACAATTCTCAAAAAGATCCTTCAGGAACAGAGTACTGCCGCAACTTATTCTATAGAAACAGAAATCTTCAGTATACAGGGAGTGCTATACTGGCTGCAGGAATAACAGGTGCAGCGATTTCATTTTTATTCTGAAACGGTCTAAATGCTATGGGAAAAAACTTTAAAGACATTACAGAATGCTTTTTGATATTCAGTGTTCTGTTAATCACTTGCTCAGATCTTCAATATTCTCCTTTCGACAGAGGCTATAGCGGGGATTACTCTTTCGGCCTGCAAATCAATAAAGAAACTCTATATCCATTCACACCTTATGTATTCCATTTTACATCCGGTGCCGATTCATACATCGATTTCTCTTTTTATACAGATCCGCCTGGAGCTGTGGATTCCTTCTTTTTTGCCGCTTCCGGCTTTTTTAACAGAAGAAAATCCAGTGATTCTCTGGGGTTTTATTTTACCAGACCATTTTTCGGTAATCTCTTTATTACAGGTTTACAAAAAAATGAGTTATCGGATACTTTCCAAATAGAGCTTTCTGTAAATGATCCTGCCAGAATTCAATACATCAGAGTAATTTCCAGCCCAGATACTATAAAGTCTTTTTTATTATTAGAAGATCAACTCTATTCTGCGCAAATTAATAATGTTATCTGGTTTGTGGATACAATTGCTATTGATACACTCTCAGTGAATGACACATGCTCCATTCCAGTTTATTCTCCGAAGGATCTAATACTTTCTGCCTGCTTATCCGACTGGAAAGGATATAACTTTTCTACTCCACCTTGTGTATCCAGCCAGCAATTCAAGCCGGGTATAAGGGTTACAGGGGCACTTAATCCGTTAATTATCGGCGATTCAATTATTCTCTTACTGGCTCTTGACTCCTGCCAGGGAGATTCCGGAATTCTTATAATTGAAAGTCGTACTGACACCACTATTATCCCCTCAATTAATTTAATTGCACATAATGAATTATTCAGCGTAAAAATTGGCTTAGCGGACACACCGGGAATATTCCCTGTAAATATTATATATACAAATTCAGAAGGAATCACTTATAGGCATAGCCATTCTCTGACCATTGAGCCGGATTTCCGTAAAACAATTATTTCCGGGGTATCAACGGTTCCATCAGTAATTTACGACAGGCAACAGGTTACACTTTCGGTTCATGTGGGTTTATCTACTTTGGGGAACACCTGTAACCGGTTTTACTGGAGTTTTGATGGAGGCTTTCAGTGGGATACTGTTTGTGGAACACCAGAGATTACCTCCACCTTTATTGGAGATAGTCTTCATTTAGCGGTCTACTGTTCAGATACAGTTGGTTTTTTCAGTAATATCTATAAGGTCAGTTTTCCTATAGAACCAGGCCTGCCTGTTGTAAAAGATGTAGTTACAACTGATCAGAAGCTTTATACCGGGAAACCATTCATGGTCAGAATATGGGCAGAAGATAATCCGGGCGGAGTGATCGATTCTTTTAAAATCCAACTAATTGACTCATCTGGTGATTCGATGATTTGTATTTCTGATCAGAGCAGTTTAATTGTTACTACGGATTCCTCCGTTTTGGGAAATGTCCTTTTGAAGGCTCAGGTGAAAGATAGCTCGGGACTCTGGTCAGAACCGTTTGTCATGGGAGATACGTTGGAAATAAGCAGAGGTTTTCCCATTATTAATTCATTGAAATTTCTGGATACAGTTCGGCTTGCTCAACCAGCGCTGTTATTATTTGAAGCAATCGATTATGATGGGATGCTGAGCATGGCGACAGTCATCTGGGATGAATCATTTACCGATACCATAAACTGCGGGGAAAGTCTCTTCTCAGAGGTATTCAGGTATACATTTCATACTTCGGGTAATGAGCAAAGGATGGTGAAGGTTAATATTACAGATAATAATGGGCTGATGACTAGTGATTCAATAATGGTTTTTGTTCATGATTTAAGCCCGGTAACTGAATAAGCAGGCTCTACATACAAATAAAAGCACAAAATTCGAAACAAGAACAGAAAGTGGAAAAAAGGGCCACACTGACAAACTTAACTTAGAGCCTTTTTCCCAGTTTTAGAAGCCTTAAGAAATCAAACGGTTAGATAAATAAATGAGCTAAAAACATTGATAACAATGCAATAAGTTTATCGGAATTGCTCAATAAAAGAGTCAATCCATTTTAGCTCGGCTTCCAGAAGAAAGATGGGTCTGGATGCGATAGCCAGTCTGTGAAATGGACACTTGGACTGTTGTAAGAATTTCAGCAGATCTTTATACCCATCGTTTTTTTCTTTTAATTGAGTTCTATACAAGCAAAGCGCATCCTTTGCTTTTTTTGGAGGAAGCAAGTCGCAATTATAGGTACCGATATCAATTTGCCATCTTAAATGTTCAGCATTGCTTAGAATTTTTTCTATTTTTTTGGTAAACTGGTTTTTTCCTAGTTCACTGATTGAATAGGGTTTTTTAAGAAAATTCTCTTCACTGTTGCTGTTATCTTGAATTACAAAGCCCCTGTTTTCCAGTTTTTTCAATAGTTCTGGTATTGAAGATGTGGAAATTTCAGTCCAGAAGTTCATGTCCCGGTATTGAATCTCCTGTTGTAACTGATGGGGATTCATGGGACCTTCAGAGAGTAGTCCTAAGAGTGCAGCCTCGGCATTTGTCAGTTCCAAAGAGAGCTCCGCGAGAAAAATTCTTCTTTTTATGTTGCAATACTTATAATATAACCTAAAAATAAACTTTTGCACTGAGAAAACTGGCCAGGGCTATTTCTTGAGATGTTATTTCTGTTATAGCTATTACTCCAGCAATAAAAAGGTTCTTATATAATGAACAAATTTCCGGAATTCCCTGTTTCGGAAGATTAAAAAAAAGAAGCTTGAAATTCAAAATGAACAGGAAAAAGAGAAAAAAACTCACTCCAGAAACTTTAGGTACTTGAAATTTCTTATCTCTGGTTTATAAATTAGGTAACTACTCAGCACCTTCAAACTGTCAGATACAGGAGTATTGAAATAAAAGACTCTCGTATATTGATATCCATACATGTCCCGATTCCCCAAGACCCAAAAGGAAGAGGGAAATTAACCAAATGTGGGTCAATTTAATAACCCGAGAGATAACGGGTTTAAGAGTTAAGAAATCACCTCTGGGGCAGAACCTCAAACCGTCCATCAAACCCACTAGATATTCATATTCATAACATCTCTCACCTCTTCAAGTGTTGCAGATGCAATCTCTCTTGCCCTCTCGATTCCTTTTTTCAAAACCTGATGAATATACCCCATATTCGACTCTAGTTCGCTTCGTTTTTTCCGCAATGGTCTGAGGTATTCATTGAGCGATTCTGATAAGATTTTTTTCAACTGTCCACCTCCTCCATCACCGATCCCCGAGGCGATCTGCTCCGGAGCCTCTCCTGTACAAAGCGAGATAAGGAGCAGCAGATTTGATACTTCGGGTCTGTTTAAAGGATCAAATGTTATGAATCGTTCTGAGTCGGTTTTTGCCTTCTTTATCAGATTTACCGTTTCATCTTCTGTGGCACTTAACATAATAGCATTGTTTCTGCTTTTGCTCATCTTCTGTGAACCATCCAGACCAAGGATAAGTGGCGCTTTGCTTAGTAGCGGCTGGGGTTCCGGGAAAACCGGTCTTTTCCTTGCAAACCGTTCGTTGAACCTTCGCGCAATCACTCGCGTGAGTTCAAGATGCGGAAGCTGATCTTTGCCGACTGGCACAACATTCCCTTTGCAAAATAATATATCTGCGGCCTGATGAACCGGATAAGTATACATCCCTGCATTGATTCTTTTTTGTCCCGATGCGAGAATCTCTTCCTTGACTGTGGGATTGCGGTCCAGTTCTGCATTGGTAACCAGTGTCAGAAAAGGCAGCAGCAACTGATTGAGCTCTGGAACATGACTGTGGGGGAAAATACAAGTTTTTCCACCTTCAATATCAATACCTGCAGATAAATAATCGATAGTGAGTTGTTCCACATTCTCTGCTATGGAATCAAATGTGTCTCTATCGGTAAGGACCTGATAGTCAGCGATAACAATAAAGGTCTGAACTCCAAGCTTATTAAGTCGGACACGATTTTGAATTGATCCAAAAAGATGTCCTACATGAAGTCTTCCGGTAGGACGATCACCCGTAAGAACACGGTATTTACTTGGATTAACAGATAAATCCTCTTCCAGCTTTCTGCTGCGTTCAACCGTAGCTTCAAATGTGCCATAATCAATTCTTTCTGCATCACTCATCTAACTTTTGCTCCTCTTTTTTTCTGTAGCGGCAGGTTATTTGTTTTTTAGGGCTTGCTGCGTTTAGCTTTCAGTATCATAAAAACAAAATATCCCGGGTTTTTTTTCTTCTAAATATAATAATTCCCTCATTCTTACCCTTTTTAATATTCGACTAGTTTCTTCTGTTGGAGGATATTCATATGATCAAAGCGAAAAAAGTACTTATGCGCTCGATGTCACTGTTATCCGCAAGCGGAAAAACCTTCTCTCTGATTGGAGGTGACTATTTTGACATCAACCCACGTTAAAAAAACACCTGGGGTGATCTGCCCTGAGTTTTGGGACTTATTTGGGATTTGGCAACTACCGGTAAAAATATCTTTTTTGTAAATCTAAAATATCCCGGTATACAGGTGTAACCTGTACACCAGGACAAAGCAGCGATTAACTTTCAATCGGGAATTTAGAAATCTCGCCCAGCAAATGTAGCCTCATCAGAGCGAAATCGAGGGAATTTAACTCTCCATCTCCATTAACATCTGCGGCTTGGGAGGCATACCCATATGTAAACTTTCCCGTACCTAGAAGGTATTGTCTCATCAGACCGAAATCGAGGGAATTGAACGCTCCATCACCATTTACATCACCATAAATAAATGAACTCGACTCTTCATAAATGAAAAGAGCACTTCCAATTAGTCGTTCTGAACTTTTATTACTAACTTTACTGAATCCGGTAACCAACTCAGCACTACCCCCACCATCAAGGGAAACCGCATTTTTTGCCCCAAGTTCATTCATTATCACTGCAGCTTCTTTTGCAGTAATACCGGAAGAATTGGTTTCTCCATTAACAACAGCAAAAATGAAAGAACCATCTGCCTTCTGCCCCATCATCGAATAAGCGGAGAGTGTGGTTGGATATGTTTTTGTTTCAGATGAGTGATCAATTCTATAATTACTATTGACGATCAAACTAAAAGATGTTCCAAAAACCCATTGCGTTGTAGATTTAAGTTGCATTAATTCATCGGATGTTATTCGCTTTATTTCTGTCGTACCATCTTTGTAATAGATAAAGGATATCCAGCTCTTAAATCCATCATAGTCTTTGTATTTGATTACTCCATCGATCATCAAATGGCCGGAATGTTCAGCAACTTTATTTGTGACAGTACTATCGTCATTGAGTTCACCATTTTGATTTAAATTAAAATAACCGCAATTAATCTTCGCCTTTATTTTGCTGTCATTTACTCCTTCAAGCCTCATATCACTCAGTCTTTCCTTAAGACCCTCTATACCCAGCCCTGGTTTTATTTTATCGGTTGGACTGGATTCGTAAATATAAACGGTTTTATTATTGAACATCACCGCCCGTTTATATCCTTTTGAAGCACGTAACAAGCTTTTCCAGGTATTTCTACCGACGATTCCGTCATTATCCAGACCTTCTCTGGCCTGAAATTTCATAACATAATTTTTTGTTGTTGCATCAAACTGGCTGTTGACACTCACCTCTGGGTAAACTTTTTTGAGCAACTCTTTCATAATAGTAACGGAAGTACCACTGGAACCGTTTTTCAAGGTTGGGTAATTTGGGGCTGGGGGTGTAAAAGAATATACCTGGGCCTCTTTAGTTATAGTCTCTGAATCGATCGACTGATTCTCAGTTTCCACATTGAATGGATTATTGCAATTGGATAACATTAAACCGCAAATAATCACTGATGATGCGATTTTGAATTTTTTTAAATTCATTGATTCCCCTTTTCTTGATGTTAACAAACAAAAGTCGGTGAACGACTGTTATATCAGGATTTTATCACCTCTTAGGTTTTAACAGATAAAGCCTAAGTATCGGCCATTAATATAGACCTGATAAAATGTTTGTAACAAGGGTTAGCCGGTAAAAAGTGTTTCAAAAATTGAAACACTTAAGCTTAAAGTACAACTTGTAGTCAGATGATTCTTTTAACAAATAGTATTCAGTCAAAGTTGACAGTTTTGGTGAGGGGAAACAGTTGCAGAGTACATTGGTAAACTCTATCTGCTCCGGTATCTTTTTCAGATATTATTAAAAGTTTTTTCCGTAACTTGGCGATCTCTTCACGGGCCAGTTCAAATCCCGATGGTGACAATGTCATATACACTTCAGAGATATCTCTAAGCTCTTTACTAAAGCCATCTATTGCATCGTGTCCTAGTCTGGCTTTGGCTTTCATATAGTGCTTCCAGAGGTCTGTTTTAACCGCAGGATCTTTTTTAACTACCTGGTCACTTGGGCGAAAACACCCCGATGAATCTTGCTTCACCATTCCGATATTTACAAGTACCTCCATCGCTTCCTGCGCCTCTTTAACACCCAGTTCAGGAATAATCATTTTTGCAAGCTCTGAAAAATTGCCTTTAAAATAATAGATAAACAACAATTCCCGGATTGCAGATATATACCATTTGCTTAGATAATCCAAATGCTCCTTCTGAATAAGGGTTGGTTCAATCCCTTTAATTGACCGCAACCTGTCATATGCCAAAGATTTCTCCTCATGACTGCCTGCCTGATTATAGGTAACCAGCAATTCAAAATATTCGGCCTCTGTCGATTTTAGTTTTATTAATTTCTGAAGTTTTACCTGATAACTACTTGTAAGATTGATTCTACCCCGAATTATGTTGGGAAACCAACCTGCCGAAGATGCCCCTGTATGTTGGGCAATAAACCTATAGGAAAATTTAGAATCTTTCAGTTTAAGATACCGGTACATTTCATCTAGAAATAACCTGTAATCAGTATATTTAAAAATATCAGGCCTGTTTGTTGAGGTCATATAATTTTAACTCCCTGATTCTGCCGGGTTACCATTTCAAAGAGAGCTTATTTCATTGAATTAGCTGATTACCCGAAGACTGTTGTCCCCGGAGTAGCCAGGATGAACAATACTTCAGGGCCGCTAATCCTAAAAGGGCTCTATCCGATTCACACCATACAATCAAATAGAATCAGATAAAAATAAATAATCAGATACTGTTTAAAAAGCACTACCTAAACGAAAAATCAGGTATTAAAAGAAATTGCTGGTAAGAAATCAGCTACAATAAAGATAAAAACAGAAATTACATGCCTAAGCTGATTCGTCGGGGATAAAAGATTAAACACATGAAGAACTTGATTTGATTTATATTACACTCTCTCAAATAATGTATAGGGTTGTTACTTATCTTTTAAATTTCGTCTGCACAGAAATTGTCCAAAACAACTGCAAGCGAGTATTCACAACAATGACACTATGCCATTGCCACTTACTGCAGCTCTCTTTTCGAGTTTAAAAGCCCTTTTGGCTGAATTGAGACATCACAAAGGTTTTGGAGAAGGCAAAAGCTCAGGTTTGGATTTGATTATTATTGGACAAATGTGAGCCGAAACCGGATGCGATGATAATATAATGAAAAAGCTACCATTGTCTTTGCAATATTTCTTGAATCGGTGCTGCGTCCTTTGCACTGCAGGTCTTTCCCTGTTTTTTCTTAATTGCTCGGTTTCCCAAATAGGTGGAGGGGAAACAGAAAATGAAGCCAAAGTAATAGTTTATATGCCTGATGGCTTAAACAGAGCTGTAGGCACCAAGGTTACAATCCGTTCCGCAGATGATGATGAGGTCTATTACGAAGCCATGACTGACAATGCTGGTGAGTTTGAGGTACCCCAAACCCAGAATAACCATAAATTCAGAGTATTCTTTCAAAAATCCGATTCTTTTGGCGACACTCTGGTGGCTTTCCAAAACTCTGTTTTTATTGATGGACTCAGACATAGTGTTGTTGATGATACGTTACAAGGTTCCTGTATTATCAGGGGGGTGGTGGCATTTCCGGAAATTCATAATAACCGGATAAACCGCAGTAAAGTGAAATTGAACCTGCTTGGAACAAACAAATATGCCATTGCAGATACTGCTGGAATGTTCAGTTTCTATGGAGTGCCAAACAACTCAAATTATGACCTATTGGTTAGTCCTCAGGAAATACCTGGTTACATTGATCATTACGTTAATGGAATTTTGTTTCCCTACAACTTTCAGATATTGGTTCTGGATACTATTAAACTGCAGTTTAAAGGTATACCACCTGTAGAAATTGAATCATTACTCTATGACTCATTATCCGGAAAAGTCAAAATTACCTGGAGACGTCCACCAATTGAAAACATTTCATACTACCACATCTCCCGTTTGCCGGTGGGTATTATAAGTGGTGAGCATAAATCCATTGCCGCTGGCTCAATAACTAATGATACCAGTTTTGTGGATGTATTGTTTTCAGAGAGCGAGAACACCTATCAGCACTCATTGTATGATACATCCGCATATAGTTACCGGTACCTGGTTGAAGTGGAGGATAATTCCGGAAATTTCAGTATTAAATACTATTTTCCGAAAGATACCGTCACCGTGTCCTCGCCGTTGCGTTTTCGTACAACCACCAACAGCGTCCTTTTCGACTCTACAACTAAAAGGCCGATTGTGTGTGCAACCAAGGGAAAAACCGCTGCAGTTGTTTGCACTTTGACTAACAAAAGACATCCGCTTACCTCTTGGTGTTATAAAGACGGAAATGATTCTTTGCTAAAAACAGTTCATTTATTGAACCCGTCAGATTTAATTGTTGATACTCTCTTTTTCAAAGACACTGTTTCAGGTATTAAGACTATTCGCATGGAGATACTGGACAGTGCGGGGCAGAAACGTCCCTTTGATACTCATTCAATACAGGTTGAAGTCTCTGATGTAAACATTTCTTTGTCAGGTTTGACTGTCACACCTTCGATTCTTTATGCAGGAAATTCATTCTTTATTGAAGCTGAAGTTTTTTCAGAAGGGACGGGTAGTACAAAAGAGAACCGTTTTGAAATAAGTTACTACCTTGATTCGATTTATCTGGGCAGTAAATTAATGAAAATTCAACCTGGCAATAGAATTCTTTGCCCGTTTAGTGTTGCAGACTCCATTTCTTCACAGTTCCTTTTTGCAGGAAATCACACTGTTAGAGCTGTAGTTAAGCTGTCCGATTCAATAATAGAAATAGATACTACCGATAACATGTTAATCAAAAATGTTTTAGCCTCAGATATTGATTTGCAGCTCACAAGCATATCCCACGATCCTTTACATATTTTTGATGGCAACAGAGTGGTATTTTCAGCCACCATATTCAATAACGGAACCACAGATTACATTCCTCTTGATTATGCAAAAGTTAATTTCAATGTCGATGATGCATATTCTTCATGGTATATCCTTAGTCCTACCGATACCATTAAGGCGAAAAAAAGCATTGTTGTAAAAGGTGTCAATAATGGCAACAATCTCTTGTGGACTGCCTTTCCCGGTAAACATACCATAACTGCAATGCTGGATTCAGCTAAAGTTATAACTGAATTGAATAAAGAAAATAACCTTATCAGAACAGTTTTCAGCGTTGATACATTCAATATTTCTGTTGAAGATTTCCAGGCCACTCTCAGCGATTCTCTGGTAGATCTGTCATACTTTGCAGTTATCAGAAAATATGGTTCTTTTAATGCTGAACACCCAAATAGCTTAGTAGAAATCCTGCCAGTGTCGTTTTTCATAGGTGATACTATTGATACAACTGTATACGTTTCTTTTAAAGAACTGATGGAAAAAGACTCCACACACATTAAGATAACTAAACCAATTGATCTGTGTGTTTGTGAAAGAACCGATCTTTATTTTAAAATTAAAATCAACTCTCAAAATGACATACTGGAAAAAGTATACTATGATAATGAATCCTACAATTACTTAAAAAAGGAAGAGATCTATCTCAACGGTGAAATGGATGACCTGGATGGAGATTCTATCTATGGTTGGAAGCATGATGCAGAAGCCTATATCACCTATCAGTGGGACCAACCAGGGGAACGAACCAGCACATCACGAACTGTTTCCATTAATAATCAAGACAAAACACACGGGCGCTGGGTTTTCCCGATTAATGTAAAAAGAGTGAAATACTACATCATAAGCTATATGGCAAAAGGCTATAATATAGAGAGTGACAGCAAACAGTGGCCCGCTATTTCAGTGGGCTTTGACGATACCGGATTCATTATTCCCCTCGAGCAAACGGGTACATTCGATTGGAAATCAAAGTGCGGCATTTTACGTGTACCCGAATTTACAGGTTCTACAAACAGACACAGAATAGCTTTAAATCTCGGCTTTAGTCAGGATGACGGCGCAAAAGGTATTGTCTACTTTGATAATGTGAAAATGGAAAGTTATTGATTTCGTTTTTGCAAAAAAACAGTTTTTCTATTCCTTCGACACCAATGAAAGTTATTAGGACAAAGTTCCAATCTTCAGTTTGGCTTTCATAATTAGTTTCTGTATGCTTCTTGAAATGAACTGAGATTGCTTTATTGTGACTTTCGCGTCACAAAAGTGTTGCACCGCACTCTTCTAATTTTTATTTTAATGCAGTCTTTCACCAGAAAACCAATTCAAAGAGGATATGTCATGAAAAACCGCATCTCCCTTCTTTTGCTGATTATACCGCTTACGCTCTTTGGTGAGCAGTTTTCCAAAAAAGAGATTCTCCAACACGCCTTCAGCCATGCCGAGGAACTTAATCTGATTAAAAAAGAGATTGCTACAGCCCAAAGTGTGGAAAAGGAATATCGCGGTAAGGGGTTTCCCACAATTGAAGCTTCCGTTAACTATCAATTAGCTCCAAAGCAGTTTATTCCCTATTCTTTTGATATGGGTGGGGGAAGCGGCAGCGGGATTTCGGGTCTTCTCGACCAGTCCCAGCCAGGTTTTATTAATGATGCAACTATTGCAGGAGCATTTGATCAAATAGTCTCCTCTATTTCGGACTTTGATTTAACACCTGATAGAAATACTATTGCATTAGGAATATCTATTACCCAACCGATTTATGCTCAGGGTAAGATTACAAAAGGGTTAAAAATTGCTCAAATGTATTATGGACTATTGGATCTGAAATATAAAAACGCTAAATTTACCCTGGCAAAAGAGATTATCAATGCTTATAACAGTGCATTGCTGGCTGGTCAGAACAGGGAAGTGCAGTCACAGGCAGTTGCTCTTGCTGAAGAAACTCACCGGCTCACCAGAGCACGTCTGGAGAGTGGTAAAGGCAATGTTTTAGACACTCTCAACTCCAGGTTCTCTCTTCAGCAGGCGAAATTTGCTCTTAGAGATGCTGAAAAAAACCGACATCTGGCAGTCAGGAACCTGCTTACAATTGCCTCAATGGATACAGATCCAGATGAAATCATTTTGACTGATTCACTAATGGTTATTGAATTCAGTATAACAGAAGAGGAGGCTTTTAAGCGATTATCAGAAGAAAGCATCTCTATGCAACAAATAGACAAAGGAATCGAGATGCAACAGTGGCAGACAAAGATTGTCAAAGCCGATTTCTTACCTACCGTATATGCGGGTGCATCAATATCGAAGATTAGCATGTTCGATAGAGGGGATGAGCTTTCCTGGGGTGATGATCAGAAGCTGTTTGTTGGAGCTTCGATTCCGATTTATTCAGGGGGACAGAAACTGCAGAAAGTCAAACAGGCCGGTTATGAAGAGCAGAAATTGCAGGAAATCAAAAAAAAGACTCTTAATCAGCTAAATCTTGCTTTAACCAGTTACTATGAGGAACTTGCTGTATCAAAAGAGGAGTGTGCAGAAGCTCGCCATCTGATTGCGTTGACCACTCAAGGGGCACAAATAGCATCTCTTTCCTATGAAATCGGCCAGATCACTCAAGTTGACCTCACCAACAGCAGACAGCAGTTAAGCTTGTCAAAACTTGCTTACAATAGCGCTGTACATAAACTGAATACCGCAATCGCCGGAATTAAAATGTTAATTGGAGATGATTCCTTATTATTAGCAGAGCAGGAGGATAAATAAATGAAAGTTATCGTATTAACACTGATTGTTCCTGCAGCTATCTTGCTTGCAGGGTGCAGTAATCAGAAAAAAGAGGAAAGTGCGCCCAAAACCATTCAGCAGATTCAAGCTGAAAAGGGAATTCCGGTCACAACCCGAAAAATCGGCTATGGTCTTATCCGAAGAATCGAACGAAGCAATGGAACTCTTCAGGGCGCAGTTGAAGCGACACTGGCCAATGGTTTGGGTGGTACATTGAAAGATGTCAAGGTTGCAGTAGGCAATACCGTCAGAAAAGATGAAGTTGTAGCGGTAATGGAAATTGATGGTGGTTCGCCGATTGACCTTGCTCAGAGTGCATATGAATACGCTAAGAAAGCTTATGAACGTGCAAAGAAACTCCACACTCAGGGTGCTATCTCCAACGAGCAGGTCGATGGTGCACGGGTTCAGTATGAAGATGCAAAAAGAAATCTTGGGCAGGCAACTGTGGGAGTGAACGTTATCGCTCCCTTTACAGGAATAGTAATGGAGATCTATCAGAATGAAGGCAGCAAGATTTCAGACAGAAGCCCGATAGTAAAAATTGCGGACATTTCAAATATTGAAGTTAATATGCAGGTCAACGAGCAAGCTATTGGCTTTTATAAAAAAGGTCAAAAGGCTTTTATGTTAATGCAGGAGGATACGGTCTGGGGTTCAATTGATCGAATCGCATTGGGTGCAAATGGCCTTGCACACAGTTTCAAAGTAACTGCCCGCTTTCCCAATCATAACCGCAGTTTAAAACCGGGCATGTTCAAGCAGATACACACTGTTGTTAATGAAAAAATCGATGCACTATATGTTCCTCTTGAAGCGGTCAACTTTACTCACAACAATGACCCCTATCTATTCTCTTTACAAGATGGCAAAGCTGTTAAAAAAATCGTTACGTTAGGTATCAATACCGGTCTTACATATGAAATTGAACAAGGGTGCACGGCTGATGAGCATATTATTGTCTCAGGCTTTTCGATGCTTCAGGATGGCTCAAAAGTTAATGTGATTAATCAGTAAAGGAGAAGCTATGAACATTGCCGGAATAAGCATTCGACGGCCATTAATGATGATCATGTGCATTTTGGCAGTGGCCATGTTCGGAGTTGTGGTATTTTTGAGATTGCCTGTAGATAAAATGCCGGATATGGAACTTCCATATATCACTGTGCAGGCAATTTACCCCGGAGCAGGGCCTGATCAAATTGAGCTTAATGTAGTTAAACCCATCGAAGAACAGATAAGTACTATCGGAGGACTGAAACATGTCACCTCATTCTGTCTTGAATCAGCAGCATTTCTGGTGCTGGAGTTCAATTCCGATGTCAATCCCGATCTTGCCTCTATCGAGGTAAAGGATAAAATCGACCAGATCCTTTACAACCTTCCCAAAGACCTGGAAAAACCAATTATCTCCAAACACAATCCCAATGATTTACCTATTGTAACACTGTCGGTAACTGCACCTGTTACACCCGATAAGTTGCGACGCTACGTTGACGATGAAATAAAGGATCAGTTTTCTCAAATAAACGGTGTTGCCAAGATCGATGTAATCGGCGGACGGGAGCGTGAGATTATTGTAAATCTGAATCAGGAAAAAATGGCTGCTCACAATCTCACCATTTTTCAGGTAGCTGCACTCCTCAAGGCTCAAAACACCACAATCCCAGGTGGATTTGTAACCGGTGAAAACAGGGAATATTCTGTAAAGGTTTCCGGTGAGTACAGCTCTCTTGATGAAATCCGGGAGATGCAGATTCCGGTTTTCAAGCAGTATGGTGAGGTTGTTCAAAATTATAATATCAGGCTCAAAGACATTGCTTCAGTTGAAGATGGATACAAAGAGGTACGTGAATTCGCGAGATTTCAGGGTAAAGAATCGGTTCATATATCCATCACAAAAAATACCGATGCAAACGTTGCCAGCACTGCAGATATGGTTATAGCAAAGGTTGAGGAGATCACAAAGATGCTTCCTCAAGGATATTCAATTGATGTAATTGAAAATTCCTCGACATTTATTAAAAGTACGGTTGAAGATACCTACAGTAACCTGATAACTGGTATCATTCTTACTGCGCTTATTTTGCTTTTGTTTCTTTTTGACTGGCGAGTCACGCTTATTGCCGCCATTACGATGCCCCTCTCTTTGATAATGGCTATGGTGGGAATGAGTGCAGCAGGATTCTCCTTAAACACTATTACTCTTATGTCTCTGACCATCTCCATAGGATTGTTGGTTACCAACTCTATTGTGGTAATAGAGAATATTGTTCGTCACCGTAACATGGGGAAAAATATTCGCAAGGCATCGGAGGAAGGGACAAATGAGATATTTGTGGCAGTGCTAGCTTCAACTCTGACTAACCTTGCAGTTTTTATTCCTATAGCCACAACTACAGGAATTATAGGAAGTGCTTTTAAATCCCTTGGTTTGACAATCGTATTTGCCACAATTGCCTCCATTTTCCTTAGCTTTACACTTACTCCCCTTTTGGCATCACGAATGCTAAAGCAGAAAAACAACGGCATATCAACAGAGGTCAAGCGCAATGCGATGGACCGTCTCCTTTCGAGTGTTGATCGAAAGTATGAAAAACTACTTAACCTGCTGCTCTCCAACAGAGTCGCTCAAATTGCAGTTGTGATCAGTATTCTTTTGATATTCTGGGCAACCTTGCAGTTTGTAACTCCCAAACTGGGATCGGAATTTGTGCCTAAAATGGATGAAGGTGTAATATCTATCTCAATAGAGCTTCCTTCAGGTACACCTATCGATATCACTAAAAATAGGGTACTTGCAATTGAAGAGCTGGTCAAAGATCTTCCTGACCTTATTTCAATCTCCTCCTCTATCGGGGGAACCGGAGTATATACTGGAGTGCAGTATGGCGAAGTGCGCCTGAAGTTTACTCCTGAGACAGAGCGTGACCAGTCGATTTACGAAAAGGTAAATATTCTCCGCCCTATGCTCTCAGATATTCCCGATGCAAAAATCAGTGTAGGATCCATTGGTGGCCTTGCCGGTGAAAACGACGGAGCAGACATGCAGATCGAAGTAAAAGGCGTTGAAATGGGCAAACTATTCGCCTATTCGCAACAGGTCATGGATATCCTTAACCAGACACCAAATCTGACCGATTTAAACAGTTCCTGGAAAGGTGATAAGCCAGAGATCGCTATCATACCAAACAGGGAGCGATTGGAGCATTACGGTCTTTCGCCTAATCTGTCTCAGTCAACTACTATACAGATGCTGGGAGGTCTGGTCAGATATAATATCACAGGTGATGATGGAGCAATATACAGAGAAAGTGGTGAGGACTATCCCATAAGGGTTCAACTGGATAAAAAATCCCGCAGCACCGTACGTGATGTACAGACCATGGAAATACTTACCCCCAGAGGTCCGGTTCCTTTGGAAGCAGTTGCCGATGT
Source organism: Fibrobacterota bacterium (assembly GCA_023412475.1). Classification (GTDB taxonomy): domain Bacteria; phylum Fibrobacterota; class Chitinivibrionia; order Chitinivibrionales; family Chitinispirillaceae; genus JAAYPC01. The sequence goes on from JAEYNR010000008.1 coordinate 21,337, forward strand.
AGAATATACTGGCGGTATCTCCTCAATTACCCGAAAAGACAAACAGCGAATGATTTCGATTTCTGCCAATCAAACCAGTGGTAATATCGGAAAGAAGATATCCGCTATAGAAGAAAAAATTAAAGAACTTGATCTGGAGCCGGGATATAGTATCAAGTTTGCCGGTACGCAGGATTTAATGAATGACTCATTCAGTCAATTGGGACTGGCATCTATTCTGGCTGTAGCCCTGACATTCATGCTTCTGGTTGCACTGCTGGAATCGCTCTCTATGTCTTTTGTAATCATGTTGACTATCCCTTTGGGGCTGATCGGTGTGATCTGGTTTATGTACATTACCAATAGTACGATTTCCATGATTTCATTGCTCTCACTGATCATGCTTATAGGAGTGGTGGTTAACAATGCAATATTGCTTGTTGATTATGCAAGGGGACAAAGGTTACAACGCGGTATCTCTGCAAAAGAGGCGATCGTTGAGGCTGGCGGAACCAAGCTAAGAGCCATTATCATGTCTAATCTGGCAATTATTATCTCCATGATTCCTATGGCATTGGGAATAGGAGCCGGAGGAAATTTCAGAGCATCGTTTGCTATCACCACTATTGGAGGTGTGGCAGTATCAACCATTTTCACATTCTTCTTAACACCCATCTTATACTTATGGACTGCACCATCGCTGAAAAAGCTCAAAGAGGAATTTGAATCTGAGCATAGCGTGTGAAAGGATCTGGATAATGGAAGAACTGGATTGCAAAGAGAAAAGAAAACAACTGGTCAGAGATACCAAAACTAGCTTGATCCTTGATGCAGCCCTGGAGGTGCTCTCGCAAAAAGGGTATTATGAAACCAGGCTCGAAGACATAGCGGAAAAGGCAGGCTTCTCAAAGTCTGCCCTTTACCGCTATTATAAAGACAAGGATGAGATTTTTTTGACTATTGCTGTAAGGGAAAGAAACAGAGTCTATGATAAACTCACTAATGATCCCCAATACCAGTTGGATAAGCAACTGCACATAATCGAAAATCTACGCCGTTTCCTTACTGCAGCATTCACAGTCTGGGGTGAGAATTTCTCTTTCCTTCTCTCCATGAATTCAGTCCAGGTTCTATCCCTTATTGACCAGATTAAGGGAAGCGATAATTTGATGGAGATTGAGAAGGATTTTCTGCGTGTTGAGGACAGACTGGAAAGACTGATTGTAGAACTTATTGAAAGTGCCAGAGAAAAGGGGGAGATTTCCTCGAATCTGAGCTCTATTTTAATTTATGATTTTATTCAGGGACTGTTTCTTGTTAAGGTAAAGATCTGGCATCAAAACAAAAGTATGGGAGATGTCAATAAAGCTATCGAAGCGATATTGAGCTTTATTGGCAAGGGAATCGGTTCAGAGTTGTGAAGAGGTTAATTCCCATAATCTTTTTGCCAGATCCCCAGGTACTCTTTGCTGCAAGCTACCGATTATTTCCGCCTTGCCAAAGCTTCCGTCCCAAAAGCGTTGTCCGGTAGGTAATTTGTACTCAATTGAGCATTTTTTTCATGTAAAATATCTTTTTAACTACAAAAATCAACATTCCTGCTCTTTTTACACTACATTTTTTTAAAATCTGCCGGAAAAGTCCCGGATACTTTACCCATGTAGCGAGCTTGATTGCCAACGCAGCTTCGTTCAACTAGATTCTATCCGCAACGCAACTGAAGGTTTGCTGGAAACGGGGCTTTCTGTGTGCGCTGCGGATAAAATCCTAAGTGTTGTAGGCCATTTACTCGACGGTATAAAGACATTATATGGGCGCTCGAAGAAACCGGAAGTTTTGTCTCAAAGGATAAATCCCAGTCTTTTTAATAAAATTGCTATTGTAAATAGCCTTCGTGGAAAGATCGGATCCACTGTCAAACTTACGGTTAAGAGAACTGGTGTGGACACATTATTGTCATTCAGCATCACACGTGCAGAATTTTCTGCACCCGCCGTAAAGTAAGTAGGTAACAACGCCACCCTCTCTTTTCGTCTTCAACACTACTTCTCTTCAGATACCCGCAAGTGTCTGTAGAGAAGTATTCTACATTGTGAACCAGTGATGCCTAACATACTCAGATTCTCCTCTTTTTCAGCAAATAAAGACGAGTGCGCAAAATATTATTGAAATTAAATGTCATCGAGTAAATGAACTACCAACAGCGACAGCTTGGTTCCGCTGGTTTTAAGGTTTAGTAACTATCAGAAATGGAATAATAGTTACTCTAATTCCTTATCTTTTGCAGCTATCCTGAAACTCACCCTTTTCTCTCCACCCTGATTATCAAAAACACTCAAAACATGTTTTCCCGAATTACACATAATAGCCATATTATGAAAATCATCTGTTTCAGCGATAAATTTGCCATCAAGGTACCACAGCAGAGGACTTTCTGTCTGAGTCGATGCCTTACACACGACCTGCTGATACTTTTCATCCATACCCCGTGGAATAAAAATGGTTATCCCATCAACTGGATATTCTATATCAATATTGCTTTTTCTAATTTTAACTGCAGTGCAGGAAGAAAGATGTGCAGGCATGACATCAATTGCCATGCCCCTTTTGCGCATTATCTCTGAAGCTTTTACTGGATAGACAAGTAAAGTAGTATCCTTTTTCTCCACTGCTCTCCAGCACCTTGAACAGATTTCATGACCACTCTGCCTGTCTATTACCACCTTGCGATGCCATGGACACTGTTGTGTCTTCCAGGCTCCTGAAGGCCCAAGCACAGTGATGGTTTGCGGACATGAAGGGCCAGGCAGATAACCAGTGGCAGAGCATACAGCAATCCTCTTCAGATCATATTCGGGACACTGAAGCCACAATGATTTTCTTCTGTCTGTTAACTGATGAAAAAGTGTGAACATTACCGGACCTGCGGAAACTGCTCCTCCTAAAAAAGGATTTCCTTCACCTGAGAAATTACCAACCCAAACGCCAATAGTCCATTGATTGTTCACTCCTATTGCCCATGCATCCTTTTGTCCATAGCTGGTTCCAGTTTTCCAGGCAACCGGAATATGAGCTGCAAACAGATGCCCGTTTTTCTCGTTTTCGGGCCGCTCAAGCTTACTTATTGCAGACAGGATTAGCCATGATGCTCCAGGGCTGCATAATCGTAACGAGTCACTCTTTCTTTCTATTCCATAAAGCATCTCTGCTTCACGTATAAGGCCCTCATTACTAAAGGCACAGTATATTTGACATATATCCCACAATCGCACCTCCGCTCCTCCAAGAATAAGCGATAACCCATATCCATCAGCACTTCTGAAAAGAGAAGAAACTCCCATTCGTTTTAGATCCTGATAGAAATCGGCCTGGCCATATTCGTAAAGAAGACGAACAGCAGGAACGTTGAGTGATTGAATCAGCATCTGCTCAATAGTAACCATGCCCTGAAACTCTTGCGATGCATTTGATGGTGAGAATGTACCGTAAAAGGTTGGCACATCCTGAATTTTGCTTTCAATTACCCATGGCCCACGATCAAGAGCTCTGCCAACCAGAAGCGGCTTCAGAAGGCTTCCGCTCGAACGTAAAGCCATCACGCCATCCACCCTGCCCGAATTTATTGTGTCATCATAACCCTGAGATCCAACATACGCTACTACCTGGCTTGTTTTGTTATCAATTACAAGAGCAGCCATATTGGCCACACCATATTTCTTATAGTTACAGCTATACCTTTCTGTAATATCCTCTGTATCTTTTTGTATCTTCTTATCCAGTGTTGTCTGAACCAGATCTTTATCTGTCGATCGAAGGGCCAGTTCTGAGAAGTGCGGAGCTTCAAAGGGCAGCCTGCTTTTGGCCGGGGGAAGCGGTTCGTCAACTGAAAGTCTATATGTAATAGTATCGATTATCCCTTTAACATGTAGAGTCTTTATGAGACGATCCCTTTTCATTTTCAGTTCCCAGCGTTGCTTTTTTATGTTTATCATCGATGGGTTGTTTGGAAGAACTGCGAATAGTGCAGCTTCTGCCCATGTAATCTCCTCCAGTGGCTTGCCGAAATAATACCTGGATGCAGACCATATTCCTGCAACATTTCCTCCCATTGGGGCATGGGTTGCATACAGTTTCAGAACATCCAGTTTCGGCTTTTGAAGAGTCAGTCTTATTGCTGTGATGCATTCAACTGCCTTATTCAGAAATGTACGTTTTCGGGGATTGGACAACCGCACCACCTGCATAGTTATGGTACTTGCGCCTCTCTCTTTTTTCCCAGTCCGAATGTTACGCACAAACGAATTAACTATTGAAAATGGATCAATTCCCGGATGATAAAAAAACCTCCGATCCTCCATCATGATAACAGCTTTGATATATTTATTAGAAAGCTTTTCTGATTCTGGAGCAAAGCGCAACTGCTCATCTTTGGCCAATGTCACCCGTAGTATATCACCATGACGGTCGGTTACCAACCGCGAATAATCATCTTGAAATAATTCCCCTGCTGGCCAGATTAATAAACCTACAAAAAGAGCTGCCCCTGCAATGGCAGCCCACTTAAAGATAGTCACTTTATACAAACAACGAACATTCATTTCACAGTTACAATTTCTGACTCAATCCGTGCATAATAATCAGGAGAATACATTGGCTCTACAGTAACAGGGGGAAGCCGGAAAGTCCCGGCAAAAGTAGCATTGCATTTGATAATAATATTTGTTTCCGTACTGCTGTCCAGATCAAAAAACCAGTTTACACGATCATCCCGGATGTCCATATATTTTCCATTAGATACACTGATATTTGATACCCATGAAGGTAGAGTTCCCTCTTCCATACGGGGATTAATAATCTCCCATCCGGATGGAAAAACACTGGACAAGGCAAGTTCCTTAAGCGGCCCACTTGCGGTGCTTCTGATCCGGTATCTGACCCAGAACTGATCACCCTGTGATATACTTTCTAATTGGGTTAAGTTTCCCTGAATATCATAGAAATTACGGGTCAGTTCAAGTCCCTTCTGCCCGGTTTTTATCATATCTTCCAGAGGAATCCCCTCTTCGAATATGCTGACGTATAATGGATCCGGTTTATCGGTTTTTATTCTTATGGGTTTGTTAAAATAATCGCTTATGTCCATAGAGATCTGATAACCTTTGAGCTCATAGCTTCTGGTTTTGCCATCCTGAAATTCCATGGAGAAGGTCCGTGTGCTTCCAGTCAGGTTTCTATCGCCATATATTTCGCATATTGCAATGAGAGCAAACGCATTTTCCTGTGTGGAATACCATCCTTGCGGTTTGAATTCATTTGCTATCGAACGCATCAGTTTCATTGCATCTGTCTTATCACCCATTATTTGTGAAATATAAGCAATCAGGCACTTATCCCGAAGAGTTGAGCCATAAGAGCCAGCAGACTCCCGATAGGAGCTTATCTCTGTTATCATATGCTTATTGACTTTCTCTGCAGCATCCTTCTGACCAGCCAAAAAATAAGCACCAGCCAGTAATTTTCTGGAAAGTGGATCCAGATCATTGAGGTGATTCTCTCTTACCAGATTCATTGCACCGACATTTGGCTTTCCATCAAGAGAAAGCAGAAAGAGTGTGTAGGTCTGGTAACGGAAATTTTTAACATTAATTTTCTTAGCATTGCTCTGAGCGTAATTTAACCAATGATTAATCAGATTATCCGGTACATGGTATCCGGCCTTGCGCGCTTCGATGAGAAAATGTCCTGCATAATCAGAGCCCCAGTCCGATAGTTCACTCTTATGATTCTGAGAGGAGGGCCAATAAGAAAAGCCGCCATCAATACAGAAATTCTGAAGACGGTTGATACCAGCATTTACATTATCAGTTACACTCAAATTCTGATAATCCTTCAGATCAACAAGCTTGCCTAAATACAATTGTGGAAAAACACCGGATATAATCTGCTCAATACATCCATAGGGATACTGGATCAGATCTTTGAGCCGCTTATTTATTTGTATGTCAGGGAAACGGGAGATAGCGATTCTTGCCCTGCTGGTTCCCTCAATACCGATCTGCCCAGGTGTGACCGCAAGACCATTATCAGATGAGACTGTTGTGTCAGTAACTCTGATGTAATAGGGGTTTGCAGCAGTAACAGGCAGTGCAGTAGTATCTGAGGTACGATACTTTCCTGATACTGCATCGACAATCAAAGTTGCTTTGCCAATTGACTTTCCAACATTTATCAGAAAACGGACATCCTTCTCTCCCGGATTTTCAAATGTTATCAGGGTATCTTTAGATCCGTTAATGTTTAGATTACCGGCCACTCTAATTCCTACATTTACATCTTTTACATTTTTACTGGTAGAAAATATTGATACCGGTAAAGAAAAGAGATCCCCCGGTCTGGCGACTCTGGGAACAGTTGTCAGAATCATCAGTTCCTGACGCACCGGAATGGTTTTCTCAACTGACACATAGCTGTTCTGTGCACATCCTAATACCATAATTCTGACAGAACCTGCATAATTAGGCATATTAAATGACAAAACAGAGCTGCTTCCAGGCTTTATCGGGACAGGTCCGCTAAAAAGTACAACCGGTTTAAATCTCTGCAAGCGTGATTCACCAGCCCTCAGACTTCTTTCCAGGCCCAGATCTCCACCAATTGAGAACTTCTTATCCATACTTGGCATCAGTGAAGATAGGATCTCTTCAAAATTATCTCTTGAAACTACTGCCAGTCGTCTCTTGTGAAAAAAGTGATCCCATACATCGGGAGTCTGAAAACCGGTCAGATCCAGTAAACCTTCATCAACAACCGCAACAGTAAAAGTCCCTTCCCGAGAATCTGCAGAAGTTATTTTGATCTCAAATTTTTTGTTTGCCTTAATCTCCTCGGGTGCTTCTAAAGAGAGCTTCATTCTTGTACCTTTATCTTCCACCGTAAAAGGTTTAAGACCATAGATGCGCAATGGAAGATCATTGCTGTTTCTGTTTACCGGCTGGATAAGGCTGACGGATGCGTAGCAGTTGGGAACATATTCTTTCGTTATATCAAGGGAGAAAATGGTTCTGCCTTGTTTCACTTTTTTGACTTCCTGATGCAGAATGCGCAATCCCTGTTCTACTGTAAAAATAGCCAGCCCTTCCTTGGGAGTTTCGAAAGAGAATTCTGCCTTGTCACCTGTGTAATAGATATTTTTATCGGCTTTTACGGGCAGCAGAGGTTGCCTGGCATTTTCGGGGATCTGTTCTTCACCCCATGAAGATGCCCAGAAAAAAAGACCCGCGCTATGTCCGCTCTGCTCATCAATCACTTCAATGAAATGCTGACCGGCATCATCTATGTCAAGTCTCTGAAGAGTCGGTTTATCAGCACTAATTAACTCAAATTCCTCTATCTTATAGGTGTTTTCTGAAGTACGAAAATCTTTTCTGTCATGGTTATCGTAATCATACCACCAATATTGTTTATTCAGGTACCAGCGGACTTTCAGTTTACGACCAGCAACCAGTTGTCCCCTAATATCACTAAGCACAATCGGCAGATTATAGCTCTGACCTGTAGCGGCACTTCCATAATAAAAGACATTTTTTATTCCAACAAAAGAGGTATAAGGAATAACCACAACATTCTTGCTCTGACTGGTAAAGTCACCTCCTTTTTCATAGACTCTTACCTGATAACGGGCATTTAACAGTTCAGGAATTTTTTGAACTCCTTCTATGCGATGATTTATCTGCAGTTTTCCTTCTGTGTCCAGTACACTATCACTTATCTGCTGTGTTCTTCCGGTGAAATACCGCAAAGAATTACCGAAACTATAGTCACTCAATACAGGAATGTTAAGGGGCAATGATGAATAATCTGCAGTGATAACAGTCCTCAATCCTGCTGCAGGAGTACCAAAAAGATACTTGGATTCAATGTTGCCTTTAACATTTCCTTTCGAATCCATTATAGTATCAGCGATCCCCACATTTACTTTAAGGCGATTGGGCTTAACAGTTTCTATCTTGAGCACTTTTGTAAAACTGTTATCCGCAGTTTTCAATTCAGCAACATAATTTCCAGTAGGATCCTTAATGTCTGAAGGAATTGAAAAGTGAATGTGCCCGTTTTTACCACAGCTCTTTTTTTCTTCAAAAACGATCTGACCAAGAGGATTTTTTACTTTCAGATTAGCCATCTGATTCTCTGGAGGAATTTTTCTTTCAGAGCGAATTATTGCAGAAAAGTGCACTGTATCACCAGGTCTGTGTACTCCCCGATCTGTATACATGAAAACATCGGTTCCTGATTTACCATCATCCATACCTGCTATGTCGTATGAAGAAAGCTCCCATGCAGAATGATCCAGACGCATTATTGCCATGCTCCCTTTATCTTCTCCCCTTATATAGTGTCCATCTGTGACACTAAACAGAACATGCCCGGAATTATCGGTTGTTGCCCTTTCCAGAATCTGATTCTGATATGAAAATAAGGCGAGTCGCAGACCGGGGACCACTTGAGCTTTAAGAGTATTTACCGCATAAACATGTATTCCATCCTTTACAGTTTTTAATGTAAGGGCGATATCAGAGGCAATCAGCAGTTTCGATATGGTACCATGGCGATAATAATAACCTTCCTGGCATGGATTGCTATAATAATTATCATCTTCATAATAGAGTTGGTCGCCGGTAAAGTCGTTGCGGTCATTGATGCATCTGCCGCAAAGGTCAGTTTTATTATATCGGCAGCTAACGATAAAGGCACTGTTTTTTTTACCGGAGAATACCTCCGAAAGATCGAACTCTGTAGTGATCCATTTGTTTTTATTATCTGTGATTTTAAGCTTTTTATTGTAGATCTCTTTGCCTGCACGTTCCAGATCGCCATAGTATCGGGGCGAGAAATAATCGTATCTGTTTTGATATGGGGTATTTTTTTCATCATACAAAATGTTGCTTTGAAGGAAGAATCCCAGATTGTTTTCGTAAATTTCTGTAACACTTACATTTATTTTACTGATGTTTACTGATTTAAGCTGAATCTTTAACTGATTATCTGAAGGCAGATAGATCCCTTTTGAAAGCCACCTGATTTCTGGCTTAAGATTACTGAAAGAAAGAGATGCATCGTAATCATCTGTCAGTGCAATACCAAGCGCCCCGGGCAGCCCTTTGGAAAGGCGAATTCTGTATTGGTTCCCAGAAATAAAGGAAGCCTGCACCTTGAGAATTCTGTCATCAGTTGAAACAGTGTAATCGATGGAAGGATCGATGGAAACATATCCGGAAAGATCCAAGCCTTTTTTTAGTGGATCAGAAAAACGAAACCCATAGACACGCTGATTTCCCTGCACCTCTCCCATATCCGAATGTGAAATCACCCTGAAAGCCGAAGCTTCCGGAAGTATAATCTCTTTGTGCCACTCTTTCTTTTCTGCTTTATAAGAACCCGGCAAAGTAAATGTAAATCTCACAGGATCAGGGCCACGTTTGAGCGGACCAACAGACAAATCTGCTATACGCTGATCATCGGTTCGCTGAGAAACAGTCACATCCAGACGCTTTTTATTTCCTTTACATAATAAATCTTTCTTTAATCTGGAAAGATCAAATGGCTGAGCAAAAGTAAGATTCGCTTTCAACCTTACCATATTCTTACCTGTATCCGGAACAAAATCTGTATTGAAATAGAGCACTTCCTGTCCTGCAGTCTTAAAGGTGAACTCATAATCATTAATATTGCATTGTTCTCCAAATGCAGTTTTGCCCTTGAACAACCCTTTATAGGCAATTCCAGGTTTGAGATGTTCTGAAGGAGTAAACCGGATAAGAGTTTGAGAAAGCCATTTTGCCTCACCTTCAACAGGTGGCTGGAAGGTAAATGGGGACTGATCCAGAACGGTTCCACAAAGATGTGGTGGAATTACTTCGGTATTAAAGTTCAGATCCAGTGGAGAACTAATCGATATTATCTGCGGCACCTGAGATACAACAATTTTATCAAGATCAATAAAGTCGCCGCTTAGGTTGGATCTGCCACTATTTTTTTGTTCATCTTTAGTACTACAGGAAAGCAGTGTTAATAAAAGCATTAAACAGGCTTTTTTCGCCATTGTAAAATACCTCTCCAAATGAATATTTCAAAAACGGTTCTTTTTAATTTCAGGAAAAGCCCCGAAATGAGCTAAAGAGGAAAATAATTACTTACATAACCGGCGATTAAGATGGAAGATAATTTGCCGGTGCCAAAGACAATCGCTAAGTCTCGACAAACTTGGGAGTTAAATCGGATTTAAGCTTATACTTCTGTAAAGCTCATCGTGTCGGGAAAAATTTGCACCCCTTTTTTCTATTCTGCAGGAATCGCTTTTTTACCCGGTGATCTCCCGGACAAATTGAAGAGAACGTGACTCATGCCAATACTCTCGGCTGCTGTTGAAGGAAACAAATCCCATGTGCCCGCCGCCCGAGGTTACTTCAAGGTAAATCGATTGGTTTCTGCGTGCTATATCATAGGGAAAGCAATCACTGGTCAAAAAAGGATCATCAGCAGCGCTTATCATTAATGCCGGGGATTTAACATTTTCTAAATATTGAAGACAACCGTTTTTTCTGTAGTAATCCTCGGCATCACTGAATCCATGAAACGGTGCAGTATAGCGGTCATCAAATTCCTTGAATGTTTTTATTCTCCTGAATCCATCCAAATTTATCTTGTCTGAAAAGTGTTGCTGCTTTTGCTCCATTTTTTTAAGCAGCATTTTCAAGAAACGTATGCGGTAAAAATCTGAAGCTCTGGAATCCATCTTTACTGCACATGAAAAGAGTTCACAGGGACTGGAGATGGCCACTGAGCACAACAACTTTTCCGGAACCACATATCGGCCTTCGCCAAGATATTTTAAAATCTGGTTAGCACCCAGACTGAATCCGACAACCACAATTCCCTGGTATCCCCTGTTTAACGTATGCCTTATCACCAAATCAAGATCATCAGTTTCTCCATGATGGTAAAATCGGAGTTGGCGGTTTGGTTCACCGCTGCAGCCCCGCAGATTCATTGAAACGGTGTCCCACCACCTGTTTCTGAATGCCTTTACCATTCCCAGCATATATGAACGATAGCTGTGGCCTTCCAGACCATGAATCAATATTGCACAGCGGGAATTGCCATTTGCACACCAGTCCAGATCAAGAAAATCTTTATCTGGAGTATCTATTCTTTCACGGCTGTAATTAACTCCCTTTACTCTCCTGAATACCTGGGGAAATACAGTAAGCAGGTGAGGGTTTTTTAATCCCAGGGGAGCTTTGTATGAGGAGTTTTCGATGACGGGCATTTTTTAATTTTTCCGGTTATATTGTTGGGTCAAAGCAAATTTTACTGCATCACACCTGCAAAAAATAAAGCTCTGCTTCAGAAATAACCAAAATAATAGTGAAAAAAGTTGTGGCTGCTCGCCTTTTCCCCAGAGATAACTTTGTACATGTCAATAAATTACCTCTGGGGTGTCTTCCAAAACAACTCAAGTTGCATCAAACTACCTAAATTGAACCTAATTTGGACTATTTTTTGGCGTGAATCGCCTAGAGCCCCTTAGGTTAGCGGCCGAAGAAACCGTCCCGCTTCAGCTAAAACTATGCTCTCAGAGAAGGCAGTAGGTATTTTAGTAATCCTGTAGTAAATTAAACCAGAGTAATTTTTTCATGAAAAAGTTAAAATTTTCCAATTCTTCTGCCATAATAATGGCTTTCAGTTTCCTTTTTTTAGTTCTGTGTCTTTTCCTGCTTTTAAATATGGGACGATGGCTGGTTATCTACGATCCTATACCTGAAAACCTTGACCTTATCGTAACTTTTGCCGGAGAAAACGAGCGGGTGGCCTATTCCAGAGAATTATCAATGCAATATCCCCAATCCTTCTGGATACTAAGCGACTATAAAAACGGCTATTCCCGATTACTGCGCAAATCCAGTTTCAACATGTCCAGAGTCCATATTGTGGATACCTGCCAGAACACCGTTTCCGAAATTGATGCAGTGGACAAATGGATCAAAGGTAATCAGCAGAAATTCACTAATAAATCCAAGATTTCCATTGGCCTGATCTCCAGCCCCTATCATATGCGCAGAATTCAGCTCATAGCAAAAAAACAGTTTAAAAAAGATGATTTTCGTTTCTATTACCTGCCAGTCCCACTGGAGAGGTACAAGTGGACCAATAAAATGCTTAAGTATTGGTGGCGAACAGGGGCTGTTTCCAGAGTAGTTATCTCAGAGTTTCAGAAAATTATCTACTTTATACTTGCATACTGACTTGAAGTGGACACCGAATCGACTCGTCAGTTCTTATTACCAGGAGGAATTTTTCCGATTAGTTCTGATTAGGATATGAGATGGGTTCAGGGGGTTCAAAGATAGTGGTGGTCTGATCATAATAGTAGGGCGTTGTTCTACGATAAAGTAGCCCATCCCTAAAGGCTGAATAAGGCAAATGTCACCATTATATTTTTGCCATCAACAGTGCGACGTTTTTGAAAGGCATTTTTTCGGCCAGAAATCACTAAACAGTTATCTGTTGAGTTACTTATGAACACCGCAGCAAAGCACCAGATCTTGTGATTGATGCACATATGCAGCTATAAATTCTATTCCCCTTTTTTCCGGGTTTCTATATTTATAATCGACCCAGCCTGAACCTTTTTTTCTTGCAATTACTATCATCTCTTTTCTGAACATTTTGCCTTCAATATCAGGAACATCGATCAGGTTGACACCAATAAGCTTGTGATTTTTGGGATGAGCCAACATAGTTCCAGTGGTGTCATATGCAAAAACAAACAGGTCTCCCTTACAAAACCGTCCGTTTTTCTTTTTAAGCTCGCTCATACAGTTTTCTTTTCCATGGGCTGACATGAATTCTGCAGCTTTTTTCACCAGATCCACTGCTTTCTGTGCTTCAGAAGCATGTAAAGATGTTGTTGTTGAAACAAAAAGAACCACAAAGAGCGAATTCAGAATCCTTCTGATCATATTCTCCTCCGCTGTTATTATAATTGGACTGTCAGCAATTAATTATATATTTACCAATAAACCATAATCAACAACATAATTTTGCAGGGAGGGTTCAGGGGTTCAGAGGTTCAAAAAGCAGCAGCAGTATAAAACCGATATGCCACTGCTGCTGAAATACTGTTTTACAAAAGAGAGGCTTATAAGATAAAACCAGAAGGAATATGGGTAGATTTGGGGACCACAATGATCCCGTCTCTGATAATTATTCCATCGTGCTCTCCATTAACGATTTTTTCTTTATTAATAAGCTGAACATTATCACCAATTCTGACATCCTTATCCAGAATTGCATTCTGAATTACACAGTTTTTCCCTATCCCCAACCCATCGCCATCCCTGCGTTCTGTTTCAAAAAAATCAGAGCCCATAAAGATCACTCTGGAGAGCCTGCTTCCAGCCCTGATAACCGAGCGAAGGCCAATAACACTGTCTGAAATAGATGCATCTTCGATCATGCTGCCCTCACACACAATTGAGGAGTTGATAATAGAACCAGTGATCTTGGCAGCAGGTAAAAAGCGGGCCCGGGTAAAGATCGGTTTGTTCTGATCATAGAAATTAAAGGGAGGCTCAGGAAGGGTCATATCAATGTGTGCATCAAAAAATGCCTTTGTTGTCCCAATATCTTCCCAATACCCATCGAAAGGATAAGCAAAGACTCTAAAGTTTGAGATCGCTGCAGGGATAATCTGTTTACCAAAGTCGTTATAATCATATTTTTCCAACAGCTCAAAAAGCACCTCTTTTTTAAAAATGTAGATTCCCATAGAACCCACATGAGTTTTCTCTCTGCTGGTGGTAGCGAATTCCTCTTTAATCCGAAGTTCTTCTGGAATACTAAATTCATCTACGATCATATCTTCAGTAGGTTTCTCAACAAAATCAGTGACTCTAAAATCCAGATCCATTTTCATGATCCCAAGCTCCCTGACCTTTGAGCGCTCTACGGGCACCACTGCAAGAGTAATATCAGCCCCTCTGGCAGTATGGAAATCGATAAATTTATCAAAATCCATCCTGTAGAGATGATCGCCGGAAAGTAAAAGAACATTATCTCCGGCTTTGGAAAAATTGACCATGTTTTTCCTAACCGCATCGGCAGTCCCCTGATACCATCCCTTACTGTCCACAGTTTGCGATGCAGCCAGAATGGAGACAAATCCCCCTGAGAATGTATCCATCCTGTAAGTTTGAAAGATATGGCGATGAAGCGATTCAGAGGCGAATTGAGTCAAGACCCAGATGTTGCGGATCTGATGATGCAGGCAATTGCTGATAGGAATATCTATTAGACGAAATTTTCCACCAATCGGTACTGCAGGCTTAGAACGAGCTTGTGTCAATGGATGTAATCTGGTTCCCTGACCACCAGCTAAAATTATCGAGGTAACACGAGATTTGGGCATAGATTCTCCTTCAATAAATAATGATGTGGTTGTTAAATATAGTAAGAAAATTCCATGGTGGAAAATTAATAATTTTTATGTTTGTTAATTATTTTTTCCACAAAAATATTGTAAACAGAGGATGACCAGCAGAATTGAATTTGTGGTATCTTAAGGCAATAAAATTTCTATTCCCCTGAAGAGAGGCAATTTTTCATATAAAAATTTAGAAATTGTTTTTCAGGTTATGAGCAGATTGTTGATAACCTCTATTACCCCATCAGTATACCTGGCGCAATTTTCAGCAGCCTTTAATGCATTAAAGCTACTGACACTGCCTGATAAAACCACCCGGCCATTGCTGACCTGGACATCAACTGTATTGACATTTAAATTTGCGCTGCGATCTATTGCAGCCACTATATCTTTTGCTATTAGCTCATCAACATAGTGAGCAGTAGGAACCACAGTCAGACGATTGTGCAAGGAAATTACTCCATTTATCTCAGCAGCTATCTCCTCGATTCTGAGCTTCTGCCACAATGAAGGTACCGGACCATCAAGAGTAATATTCCCATTTTCCACATTTATCAGTACATCTGAAGATACGATATTTTGATCCCATTGCAAAATACTAGTTAAGATCTCTTTTATTTCTGCATCAGAGGGGATCTGAGCCAGCGAGGGATGGCTTACCGCGATATTGTTTTGTACAGAGGAAACCCCTGAAATAGCCCACACGTCCTCCTCTGCGGCTTCTCTGGCCAGAAAAGTAGGAACAGTGCCATTTAATCTCACAGTTCCATCTGCGAACTCTATTGTAATGGTGGAAGCATCAACTCTGGCATCCCAGAATAGTTGATCTACAATATTTTTCTTTATTTCTTCTTTACTTAAAGACATTACCACTCCCTTTAAGAGGACAGATGCCCCAAATGTAAATCGAAAGCTTTTTGCAGCAGCTCACAAACCTGCTGATCGGTAGTCTGCTCAAAATTCTCAAAGTAGCTTCCAACAGCAGAAAAAGGTTCTGGAGTCATAAGACATATCAGCTCATCGGCCTCCTCTTTCAACTCCGAGCATGTAGAAGCAGCTCCAAGTGGCACCGCTATCACCAGTTTTGATGGCTCTTTTCTTTTAAGGGCCCTGACCGCTGCTTTCATCGTAGCCCCTGTAGCCAAGCCATCATCAACAACAAGCACCGTGCGACCAGTAATTTTTGCGATTGCCCGATCACCCCGATAAAGCTTCTGGCGACGTTCCAGCTCAATAATCTGTTCCTTGGCAGATTGCTCTATGAAATCTCGTGAAATAGACAGGAAATTTACTATCGCATCATTGAGCAGAAGCGACCCTCCCTCAGCAACTGCCCCCATAGCAAGTTCTGGTTGATAGGGAGCACCCAGTTTTCTAACTATAAAAACTTCTAATTGAGCCTGTAAAGCTCTGGCTACCTCAAATGCCACTACCAGTCCACCCCGTGGGAGACCAATAATGAGCAGATCTGGAGTTTCCTTGTATTTTAGCAATTTCTGCGCCAGAGCACGTCCAGCGCTTTCCCGATCAACAAATCTATCTAACATAGGTTTTTTTCTGAAATATTATTGCAGAACCTCTGTTTCTTATCACCAACTGATTGTGCCCTCATCCTGGCCACCATAGCCGGAGTGCCCATAATCACCTACGCTTTTAGGCTTTCTACCTGTTGCTTCCGAAACTTTTATATGCCGACCCTGAAACTCTTTCCCGTTTAACTGACCTACAGCTTCATCTGCGTTTTCCATCTCTACAAAACCAAACCCCCTAGATCTACCAGTCTGCCGGTCGGTTATTATAGATGCAGAATCAACTTTGCCAAATTGGGAAAAAAGATTCTTTAATGAATCATCGGTTGTACCCCAGGAAAGATTGCCCACATAAAGTCTTTTGGACATCAATTGCTCCCTTCAGAAAACTACCAGGATCACTCTTCTCAAAAAAAGCAGATCTCTATTTTGCTCTTCTGGAGGATTAATTGCAAACAGCATACCAGTCTGACGGCAGATATTTTGCAATAGCAAATCAGTTAGTTAATTTTGATCTGCCATTCTACCGCAGGAGTCAACAATTATGTTAAAAAGAGGAAGCGGAATCCTTCTTCACATCGTCTCTCTTCCCTCACCATTTGGTATCGGTGATCTGGGAGAGAAGGCCCGCGACTTCGCCGATTTGCTGGCTTCTGCACATCAAAGCTACTGGCAGGTACTACCTCTTAACCCCTCTGACCCTCAAAGCGATTTTTCCCCCTATAGCAGCAACTCCTCTTTTGCACTAAACCCGCTACTTATAGATCCTCATTTTTTGGTAAAACAGAAGTTGGTTCCCAAATCCATAATCCAGCCACTAACCGTTTGCAATCCTGAATGTGTGGCTTATGAAAAAGTGACCCCTTTCAAAATGGGACTAATGCAAACAGCATTCTCTAATGCTCAAAAACAAGGCCTGGGATCCAATTTCTTCCATTTCTGCGAACAAAATGCCTCCTGGCTTGACGAACACGCCATTTTTACAACTCTCTCCAACAACTTCAATAACCAACCCTGGAGCAGATGGCCTCCTCCTTTGAGGGACCGTGACTCGCAAGCACTTAAAGAATTCAGTAACCGATTTCACCAACAAATACAAAAAGAGAAATACTGCCAATATCTGATGATGCAGCAATGGAGAAATCTTCATCATCACTGTAAAGAGATCGGTGTTCAACTCATTGGCGATCTTCCAATGTTTGTCAGTTATGACAGCGTGGATGTGTGGGCTAACCGGGAGTTTTTTAAACTGGATCAGCAGCTTTTGCCTGCATTTTTCGCTGGCGCACCTCCAGACCGCTTTAGTTCTCAGGGACAGCTCTGGCATAACCCGGTTTATAACTGGGAGACCCTGAAAAAACATAAATACTCTTTTTGGATAAAACGGTTGCGCCGTTCCTTCGAGCTTTTTGACATTTTAAGAATAGATCATTTCCGGGGCCTTATCGCCTACTGGGAAACTCCAGCAAACCACCAGAACGCCTCCGCCGGAACATGGCAAAGCGTTCCGGTAGATGACTTTTTTAATACCATTTTCAAGCACTTCTTCTGCTTTCCGGTAATTGCTGAGGACCTGGGAACCATAACCCCGGATGTGCGTGAAGCAATGAACCGGTTCCAAATTCCGGGAACTAAAGTTTTCCTCTTCTCCTTTGAAAGTCTAAACCCCAACCACCCATATCTTCCTCACAACTATGAGAAAAGCTGTATGGCCTGCACTGGTACCCACGACACCAACACCATCAGAGGATGGTATCAGCAGGACTGCTCAGAACAGGAGCGTCAGAATCTGCTCCATTACCTGGGAGTGAAAGCCGACTCAGAAATAATCCATTGGAAAGCGATCCGCTCACTGATGCAATCCGCAGCAGACATGGTGATATTTCCTCTGCAGGATGTCCTGGGATATGGCTCTGAGGCCAGGATGAACACTCCAGGAACCAGAAAAAACAACTGGCGATGGCGCTACAGAGAAAACGCAATCACCTCAGAAATTCAAAATAAGCTTAAAGAGTTGACAATTTTGTTTGGAAGAGGGTAACTCTATTCGAAAAGATCCAAAAAACGATCTTCATACAAATTATACAAGCCCCATTTATCCAGTTCCTCTTTGAGCTCTTGTGCTCTAGAGCGATCGTGGGCGGCATTGTTGAACATAACCTCTATTCGATCCATCACATACTTTGGCACATCCTCCCGCTGCACACCTGGAATCTCCGGCTCCTCTTCAAAAAAGCCTGCAGAGAAAAACTCTTTTATTTTCTCCTCTATCTGTGCAAACATGGGATCTGCCAGCTCAATATCATGCTCAAGTTCTGAAAAATCTATATCCACTCCCGCTATTTCCACCAGTTTTGTAACAATAGACAGCGCAGCCCTGGGATAAGTAAGAGTACCTGCGTAAGCGGGAATTGTAGCTAATAGACAAACCGCATCAATTCCCCTTGCACCTGCAAAACCTAGCATTAAGCCATTAAGTCCACTGATTATGCCATCAGGCATGGCTTGTAGCCCCCTGCTCTCAAGCTCCCCCTTTAGTCCCGGATTATTACAGGCATACAAAACTCTGGGTTGGTCCTGATGACTCATCGACTGGGGAAGCGCTGCAGCAGTGTAGATTCTGGGGGTGCTAAGCTCTCTGGACAAATCCAGTATAGCCCGCATCACCTCTACATCGTAAACTCCACCCGCATGCGCATTGCTCTCGAAGATTATAATATCGGGGTTATGCTTATGATAGAAAACACTTTGAGGAGTGTCAGGAAAATGCGCAACGCCGGAATTTACCACTATAGAATCGGGGGTGATAAACTGACTCATATCTATCTGGGCAAAAAGATGACAATCCAGTTTCCTGCGCAGATAATCCATTGCCAGAATACCCACATTTCCTGCCCCGGTCCAGGAGGCAAACAGAAGCGGCTCAATATTAAAATGGATCCTGTGAAGAATATTCATATAGCTCCCGAACATCGCGTGCCAGATTTTTTTTTATTCTGCTGTCTCTTCCCAATATTTAGGACGTTCATAATAGTTATAAAGCCTTTTTTCCATATCGCGGGTCAGAGGCACCGAAGAATCATACTCTGGCCCGATTTCAATGGTTTCCTTGTCAAATTCTACATATACCAAAGCCTCGCTCCAGTCTATACCCTTTGTCCACTGCGGAGCCATAAGTACCCGCTTACCCGGTAAGATATTACTGGTGTCTATAACCAGATAACGAATCACCCAGTGTATATCATCCAGTATGAAATCCTCCAGATGCCCAACCTGCTCATCGGTAGCCTGAACAAAGTAACCAGCAACCTCTTTGGTTTTCCGAAGATGCGACCTGCGAGCCTTTTCCTCCAGCTCACTTTCCTTCTGCAATGCCTTCTCGGCCAGTGTCGAGTCTTCATGTGAGGACTGGTACTGGAAAGGTTTAGTAAGACCAGGATAAAGAGCCGCACCCAGGGAGTTATAATTCTCTGGATAAACCCAGTAAAAGGGCCAGGAATAATAATTATGCAGCCGCTGCTCCTCTATACGGGAAACCGGATTTGCTGTATCGATAGTGGGACAGTTTTGAATTTGCTCCTTAGTGTTTTTTACCACCACCTTCTCTTTTGTAGTCTCGGCTATTGATGCAGGTGATAAAAGAACCCGCTTGCCTGATATCCAGGAACCAATATCTGCCACCAGATAACGAACAGCCCAGTTCTGATCATCAAAAAGAAACTGCTCCACCTTCCCAACTACTCCATCGGCTGCTTCCACCGCCAGATTATAACAACTCTTGGCACTACGAAACATTTTTTCCTACCCCCCAGTTTGCAGATACTGGACACAGCTCTTCTATAACTAAGAAAAAACAATAATCGTGCCAGATAAGCCCCTCTTCACACCCAAATAACGAATATCGAATGTCGAAAAATGAATTCTGAACTGAGGGGAAAGACAACCAATGTAAGAAGCCACATATGAAGGGGTTCTGAGGTTAACCCCCGTGCGGTTGGGAGGTTCAGATTTCCGAAATCCAAGCTCAGGTCTCTTTAATGGTTTTCATCAGTGGAATCAATAACACCATCCCAGGAACCGCTGCCAGAAAACTAATCCCAAAAAACCAGCCATAACCAAGTCTCGATGCCATAAGGCCGCTCAGCGCGCCAGCAAAAATCCCGCTAAGATTCATTAAACCCGATCCTATCGCATAATGAGCCGCCTTATACTCCCCCTTACACATCCTCATCAGAAATGTCATAAGCACCGAAGTCCCCAATCCACCTGCAAACTGATCAAACCCATGCACCGAAGCAAACTTAATCAGATTAGCAACTCCCATAAAGACCGGTTCTGCTGAATTGACATTTCCTGCTATAATTTCCTGAAAATCGAAACCGAGCCACATGTAAAGCAGGTTGGTCCCGTTCTGCAATAGTAGAAATGGAATAATCACTCTCGTGAGTGAATAATGGTAAATAAGATAACCACCCAGCAGCGCCCCTCCAATAGAAGACGGCAACCCGACCAGAGCTGTCAGCCACCCGAAATGCTCTTCCAGCCCGCAATCCACTATAAAGGGAGATACCATATTACTGAGCAAAATCTCACCAGTACGAAGCAATACTATAAAAGCTATTAAAAGTGCAATCCTTTCCTGCTCCATAAAGGAGACAAATGCTCTGGCATAATATGCCTGGGGATTCTTTATTAATTCAGAAGCTATCTTTTTTCTGTATAGCGCAGCAAAAAACAAAGAGCCAAAAAGGAAAATATTTATCCATGCCGGAAAATTAAGCTGCTCAAAAAGAGGAACTGAACCTCTCAGTTGATTGTAAAACCCGGAGTTTACTGTAGCTCTTAATGTCACCACGATCAGTACAATTGTACTCACAGCAGCAATGGACTTTATGTTTAATAACGTACCAAAAAGCTGTCTCAAAGGATACTGAACTGTCTGACACTCAGGCAAAAACGCCACATGGTAAACTGTCAACAAGCCCATTAGAACTCCTGCAGATATAAACGCCGGCATCCATCCTGCCTTCACTCCCACCGAAGCAATGATTCCACTGCCTGCCATTAGTGCACATCGATAAGCAAGAACCCTGAATCCTACATACCTTGACTGATCATCGCTATTTAGAGCAACTATATAATAACCATCAATTGCGATGTCATGTGTGGCAGCAACAAAAGCCCCTATCATAAAAATGACTGCCACAGCCTGTACACTCCATGAAAACGGTATTAATAAACCACATACCAGAAATAGTGCTGCCAATATCCCCTGAGACACATTTAACCACCACCGTTTGGTTAAAAACCGATCGATATGCGGTGCCCAGAAAAATTTCAATACCCAGGGAAGTCCAAATAAAGAGGTAAGCCCGATAGATTCCAGGCTTACATTCATGGTGCGGAAAAAAAATGATGAAACGGTTCTGATAATTGAATAAGGAAAACCTTCAGCAAAATAGGTACTAAAACACCATACAAGAGGATGAGAGAGCAGTTTTTTTCTTTGCACCTTATTATTCAAAACAAAAGCCTCTGGGTTAAAATTTCAATTACCGTACAAATCAATCTGAATACAGGGGATATCTTCCCAGATTTTATCTTACCACCAACTGTAAGGCATTATAAATCATAAGAGTAAATTATTTGATTTTGGAATGCGTAAGCAAATAAATATCGAAATTGGGAAAGGCATTGCCCATGTCAGGCTCATTTTGGACTTATATCATTAAAGTATCTATCCCTAATAGATAAAATTCATGTAACTGCTCAAGTATGGCAAAAAAAACAACACAAAACATCATAGTAAAACGATATCTAATCGGAAAAAATATCTAAACCAGAATTCAAAATTCACTTTGATTGTTTATATCTGATTCTTTCTTATTTCTGACTAAGCAACAAATTCATCTTCTAATGGACACCATTCCGGACCGTTTTTAACGAATGAATAGCAGATCGAAGAGAGAGAGGCGCTTTGCAGCGGGTTCTTTCACTATTTGACAACTTAAGTTAAAAATAACGAATATCGTGTAAAAAAAAGAGCTACCCTGAAACCTAACAACACACATAGCTGTCATTTCAACAAAAAAAAGGGTGCCAATTTTTTTGACACCCTTTACTACAGTATTGATGTTGCGTACTAATTACAGTCTCATAAGATTCTGCATCAGAATAGCGGCAACCAGTGAGAGTATGGCGTAGAGCTCCGGGAAAGCAGCTAAAATCATGGTGTTCCCAAAAGCATTGTGCCCCTGGCCAATCGCTGCGATTCCATGAGCACAAAGTTTTCCCTGATAAATTGCAGATATAAAACAGGAAAGTGCGATTGCCAATCCGGCACCAAGTACTACGGCTCCTTGAAAAAGAGTAAGATCAGGATTAACCACGCCCGAATACATGATAAAGCCCACAAAGCCATATAGCCCCTGTGAAGCCGGCAGAGCAGAAAGGATCATACCACTTCCAAATGCTTCGGGTTTTTTCTTTATCATACCCAGAACCGATGAACCTCCTATGACCAGGCCCATAGCAGAACCAGCTCCAGACATTCCCACCATCAAACCCATCCCAATCAGTGCAAGAATATAACCCATCATCAACCTCCCTGAGATATTTGTTAATTGTTTAATTGTTCAACTTTTGCAAATGGTCTGTAAGGTTTGCTTCCGCCTTTGAAACCAACAGCTCCGTAAAATTCAACCAATGTCAAACGGAGCGGGTGCACAAAGGAGCTGATCAAGGAAAGAGCAATATTTAATGAATGTCCTATAATCAGCACTGCAATAGTTCCCACAATTCCCACCGATGCATAATTTATGGTTCCATCCGGTGCAGTAATCATTAAAAATGCGATCTGATTAAATGATGCACCCAGTAAACCACCGGCAAGCCCCACTGCAAAAAGACGCAGATAGGAAAGAATATTACCCAGCAGCCCTGATGCAAAATTGTAAAATTCGTATAATCCTATCAGAGGGCGAACAAATATTTTCTTATCAACATTGTTGAAAAGCAGAAAGAGCGCAAGACCGCCAAATAGCAGCACTTTACCCAAGACCAAGGGTAAAGACAATATTGCCATTCCGATCTTAAGCGGTCCGACCTCAAAAGTGGGAAAACCCAGATTGAGGAAATTCGCATGAGTAGCCCAGATTATTGATCCTACAATCATCATCATCGATGCAATCGACTGTATTCCACTGGCAAGACCCCGGGTTGTAATTCCAATATAAGAATTCATAGCCATGCCAAAAAGAAGCTGTATAAAGCCAAGAACTATAGCCAGGCTCATACCCGGAAAAACCTGTCCCTTTTCGTCCATAAAAGGAGCAAGTGGTGCGAACTTCTTGATATCCGATGTGGCAATGATTCCCTCTGCATCGGGCCCTCCAAAAATGGAACATCCAAAAAAGCTGTTTAGAAGGAAACCACTTACAACAGTAGACAAAGCCAAAACTACTATAAGTGAGAGAACCGGCTTTAGTTTTGTTTGAACTCTTGACCGGGCTAAAAGTGCTATGATCAGCATTACCAGCCCATAACCTGCATCACCCAGGCATAACCCAAAAAAGATGCTGAAAAAAGGAGCCACAAAAGGAGTTGTGTCAAGCTCCATATAATCAGGAAGAGAATATATTCCGGTAATCGGTTCAAACAGCTTTGAAAGTTTTGAATTCTTGAGTTTTACAGGCACATCCTCATCAGGCAATGGATCCCGGATGGAAAAATAGACTGTATGATTATCAAAAAACTTTTTAATCTGTTTTTCCCGGTCAATCGGAAACCAACCCGACATGTGCAGCAGTCTTCCATCAGCCTCGGAAGCCATCGCTTCTTTAGCCCGCTCATAATGCAACTGGTCAGAGATTTTGAGGCTGTATCTGTGAACTGAATCTGCAGATGCGGCCAGCTCCTTTATCTGATTGTCAACCTGTTTTCCCTTTTGCTCCAACTGAGCCAGTTTTGCCTTCAGATCTTTAATGGAAATCTCGGGCAAGCGAACCTCTTCTGCATCCAGATCAAGTTTTTCGCCATACTCCACTGTAACAAAATTTACCTGACCGTTAGTACGGCTTATTTCCCTCAGAGGCAGATCTTTAAGGTCTAAAATATCGAAACGTTTGATGGGCATCGATAAAAAGCGGATCTTGACTCCCGAATCAGCCAGTTTCTTTATTGATTCCGGATCAAATTGTCCCCAGGGTTGCAAAAGTTGCAGATCTTTTGTGCAAGCCGCAATCTCCTGATTGATTTTCTCCCTCTCATCCTCCAGCTCTTCAAACCTCTTTAATACCGCAACGGCATCCTCTGAGGCACCGGCTAAATTTGTCGAACCCTCTTTCGAGTTACTGTTGATAGCAGCAAGCTTTTTTTCGATCCGTTCACACAGGCGCAGAATCGATTGCAGCTCCTGAATTTGGTTATTTCCCACTTTCTGGAGATCTTCCTCCACATGAACCACACCCAGCGTCCGTAATGATTCTAGAAACTGCTCACGCTCTTTATAGAAAAGAAGCAGTTCGAGTTTTTTCATTTTTACAATCATCAGTTTGCCTCCGCCTGGGCTAATTTCATTTTTAAAATCTTCTGTGAAGACTTGGAGAGGTTTTCATCATCCTCCAGGAAACGTTTTATTTTTCTGATGGCCTCGTTGTATTCCGGAATCTGTACCTTTTCATACAGATTTACTTTCTGAGTGGTTTTCTTGCGGGCATATTCGAGGATCTGAACTTTTTTCCTGGCCAGTTCCAGACTTATTTTCAGACTGGCAAGCTCTTTAAGCATCTCTATGCCGGAAGGAACCCAGGCGGCCTGAGAAAAAGCGCTGTACCGGTTTACATCGAATCGAACATTGCGCAAGACAGGTGTCTTTACACCGGCGATCTTTTTCACCTCTATATCCACATCTGTCACTCTCAGAAGCTCCCCTGGTATTTCAGCCCACAGTCTGTAGGTTTCCTCCTGTGCAACATATTGTTTTTTCAGGTCCAGCTCAATTGCCTCTGATTGCTCTCTGGCTTTTTTAACTTCAAGCCTCAAAGCAGACTCCTTGGCTATCAGAGTAGGCAGTGCGTTCTCACGCACCTTCAACCCCTTATTGAGCTGCTGTAGATAGGTTTTATTGTATTGAAATTTCAGTGCCATTATCACCTCGGTAACTTACATTATATAATCAGTACATCAGGCAACCCAGTAAGCATCCATTATTTCACTTTTGATACCCACCTCATCTTTGGTAAAGTGTTTCCCGAAAAGATTCCATGCAGTATCAAGCATCTGGTCCACCTCCAAATTGATGTCGATTGCCAGAAGCTCCCGGCTGTATTCACGTGCAAAGTCAAGAGTACGCATGTCATATTCAGTAAGATCAAATCCGTTTTCGAGCTTGGTCCTGGCGCTTGCAGCATCTGCGTAAAGCCGTACTGCAGCATTCATCACCTGCGGATGATCTTCTCTGGTTTTCTTTCCGATCACCAGTTGTTTTAATCTGGAAAGACTTCTGAAAGGATCAACTATGACTTTTGCAATATCGGTATCACGACGCAAATAAAGCTGCCCTTCTGTAATGTACCCTGTGTTATCCGGAATTGCATGGGTAATATCACCCCCAGAAAGAGTGGTAACCGCAATAATGGTGATAGAACCTCCATCAGGAAACTGAGCAGCCTTTTCATAAATTTTCGCCAGATCACTATAGAGAGACCCAGGCATACTGTCTTTAGATGGAATCTGATCCATACGGTTTGACACAATCGAAAGCGCATCTGCATAAAGGGTCATATCGGTAAGAAGACACAGAACCTTGGCCTTATGTTCAACTGCAAAGTATTCTGCAGCAGTTAGAGCCATATCGGGAACCAGAAGTCTTTCCACCGGCGGATTTTCTGTTGTATTAACAAAAGCAACTATTCTATCAAGAGCACCTGCATTATCAAAGAGGCTTTTGTAATAAAGGTAGTCATCATTGCTCATCCCCATGCCCCCCAGAATAATGACATCAGCCTGTGCACGAAGAGCAACGGTAGCCATCACCTGATTGAAGGGCTGATCGGAATCAGCAAAAAAAGGAATCTTCTGACCGGTGACCAGAGTATTATTCAAATCGATACCGGCTATTCCAGTTGCAATGATTTCTGAGGGCTGTTTGCGGCGCACCGGATTAACCGAAGGGCCACCGGTCTCGACCTCTTTTCCATCCACCTCGGGACCACCATCTATTGGTTGTCCATAGGAGTTGAAAAAACGGCCCTTTAACTCATTAGAAACTTTGATTGTTGGTGGTTTGCCCAGAAAAACCACTTCTGCATCTGTGGCGATTCCCTGAGTGCCAGGAAATAACTGCATGGTCACATTTTTCCCTGCAATTTTCACAACCTGTGCAGGCCGCCCATCCACAAAAGCCATCTCGTCATTTGTGACCCCTTCAGCCTGTACTGTGCAGGTGGCCTTGGTGACATTTTCAATATGTGTATAGATTTTCTGAAATGCTTTAGTTTTCATCTGCTCTCCTCTTTAGCCAGCCACCTGAGTTTCAAGTTCAGTTGCTCTTCTCTCAGCTAACAACTCTTCAAGCTGTTTTTCCATTTTGTTAAAAGCTTCGTTTTTGAATTCCTGATAGTTCATCTGCTTCATCAGGTTAATGACCCGTTTGAAATAAGTGGCGACTTCTTCAAAACTCCCGAAGCTAAACTCACTTTCACAGATTCTTAGCACCTGATTCACCAGATATCTCTGTCGCCCAATAGAACATGAGGAATCGACTTTGTCGAATGCGTCCTGTTGCAGAATAATAAAATCTATGACTTCAGATTTATTAAAGGTAATATGATACTCAAGCGGAACTCCATCATCCCCTAGAATATTGATCTGATCACGGGCTTCTTTACCCCTAAGGAGTATATCTTTAAGTACCATTACTTTGTCCACCCACCCCATCTCAATGGTTTTGTCGAGGTACTCCACCACTTCAGAATATTCCAGATACTTTGAATAACTGTCAATGGGATCTACTGCAGGGTATCTCTTACTGTCAGCCCGTCCTTGAGATAATGCATAAAAGCATCGCGCTGTCTTTTTTGTTGATTCGGTAACCGGTTCTTTTAGGTTACCACCAGCAGGACTTACTGTTCCGATAAAGGTGATCGAACCGGATTTGCCATTACTGAGGTTGACGTATCCGGCACGTGAATAGAAACTGGAAACAATGGCTGGTAGATCCATAGGGAAAGCATCCGGTCCGGGAAGCTCTTCCATGCGGTTTGACATTTCGCGAAGCGCCTGAGCCCATCGGGAAGTTGAATCTGCATTAAGCAAAACCTTCAGCCCCATCATCCGGTAATACTCGGCAATGGTCATCCCGGTATAAACGCTGGCCTCACGGGCTGCTACCGGCATGTTTGATGTATTGCAAACAATTATGGTACGCTCAATGAGTTTTCTTCCGGTTCTGGGATCGTCAAGTTTGGGGAATTCGTTAAAAATCTCAACTACCTCATTGGCACGCTCTCCGCAGGCCACAATGATTATAAGATCAGCTTCGGCGTATTTGGAAAGCGCATGCTGCAACACGGTTTTTCCACAACCAAAGGGTCCGGGAATAAATCCTGTACCGCCTTCAGTTATTGGATTGAGTGTATCAATGGTGCGAATACCTGTTTCCATTATTTTGAAAGGACGCGGTTTGCTTTTGTAAGATTTGATCTCCACTTTAACCGGCCATTTCATTGTCATGGTAAGATTACGTTCGCTTCCTTCGGCATCGGCAATCACTGCAATAGTATCATTTATTGTGTAATCCCCTTCGGGACTAATTGATTTGACAACGGCAGTACCTTTATAATCAAAAGGGACCATTATTTTGTGATCAAACCAGTTCTCCTTGACACTTCCTATCCAGTCTGCAGCACTTACCGAATCACCCTCTTTAACCAGAGGTTTGAAATGCCAGACTTTCTGCTCATCAAGAGGGAAAGTGTATTCACCACGTTTGAGGAAAACCCCATCCATTTTATCAAGATCATTCTGAAGACCATCATAGTTTTTAGAAAGCATCCCCGGCCCCAGAGTCACTTCCAGCATCCTTCCGGTGAACTCTGCTTCACAACCGACATAGAGCCCACGGGTACTTTCAAAAACCTGAACGTACGCATTTTTTCCCACGATCTTAATCACTTCAGCCATCAGCCTGGTTCCTCTAAGATCGATATAACAGATCTCATTTTGAGCAACCGGCCCATCCACTTCAATAGTGACCAGGTTGGCTACTATACCAACCACTTTCCCTCTGGTACTCATGTGTTTCCTCCACTATATAAGAATCGGTTTCACTTCATTTTTAATAATTAAAAGTCTTCCGGAACAGAATAAGTAGCCTGCAGATCCTCTACAAGCCTCTCAAGAACCACTTTTCCAGCCTGGACATCCAGGTTTTTCCATCGTTCAACCATCATCAGCTTTATCGAAAAAGCAATGATTGTTTCTATGCTGAAATAGGAAAAGGTAGTCAACTCATTGAGCATATCCCAGCGCAACAGATCAACCCCTTTTTCAAACTCAAGGAGATTCGAGCGGGACATGTTTATCACACGTTCTACCCAGGAAAGCTGAGAAGAGAGGCCAAAGTCAGGAGCATTTGAGCGTAGAATCATCTCCGCCTCATCATTTACTCCTATTATAACCGAAGCAACTGCCCGTTCCCTCTCTGAGGCCAAAGCATCAAAATGCTCCAATCCCTTGCGGCTATTGACACCGGCAATCAAATTCTTCAGATTTAGTTCAAAGGTAAACCATTCCCTTATAAACTGATTGGGATGAGCGATCATTCTCTCATAGAAAAAGCAGTTAAGCTGGTCCTGGGCTATCAGTGGTGAAGAAGGCAGACGGTTTTCCTTATAAGCTTCCAGAAACGCCAACATATATTCTGGCAGGCCATCTCCATTCTTTATGGCATAAGAGATTTCATCTCTGGTAAAATTACCGTGAGGATCAAATTCCTTTTTCGAGTTCTGAAGAACTGTAATTAAATTGCTGTTATCCAGTGGTAAGCGGATACAGCGTAGCAACTCCTGATCACCCGAAGAGATCTGCTCCTGAAGCTCCTCCATAAACTCTGAAAAAGAAGAGATGTTTTTCCCTTCATCAAGAATCAGATCAGGTAAACCAGTGACCAGAAAGTAATAGTTATTACCCATAATTATTCCCCGAACAGATAAAGGCGTGTTCTGGGACGCAGGTATTCCTTGAAATATTCCTGAAAGTCCTCATCGGTTAGGCTGATCCGATAAGCACCATCTACAGGCCCGATTCTGAAACCGGCTTTTATATTTTTTGAAAAATTGATCTTTACACCTTTTTTAAGAAGGTCAGAGGCACCTTTTTCAAATGCAGCAGTAAACTCCATCTGTTTTTGTGCAGGAAGCAATACCTCCAGAGCCGGGGCTGCGCCATCGGTTGGCTTCCAGTTCTTAAGCACCGAGTGAATCAGCTCTTTTATGGTTGCTGGATCAGACAATGCTCCTGAGGTTCCCCCCTCGATAACCTTGGCTGTAATCATTTCCAAAAGCTGTTGCTTTACAGCAGAAACAGCCTGAGCACCTGAAAGCTTTAATTCAGCTTCGGTGTTTCGTTTCAATTCAGTAGCCTGATTCTGAGCCTCCAAAAGGATCTTTTCTGCCTGTGATTTGGCATCTGCCAAAATCCCGGCTGCCTTGGTCTCTGCCTCAGTAACCAGTTGACTAGCACGCTGTTCACCCTTTTCAACACCTTCCTGGTATATCTTATTGGTCAGTTCCTGGATTTTGTGTTCCATCGGCAATCCCCTGTATTGATGTAAATGTTAATGACTGTGATTTCTACATTTTAAGCGCTAAAATAGGCCATTTATAGGTACTATGCGAAGAACAATACTTGTAAAAAGCTGAATATAAATATGAGTATATATGCATTGCAACCATAACAGATAATTTCGTTTTTAAATGATTAATATTTTTACTGATGTTTCCATTCCGCCACGATCCATCATCTTACCAGCAACGGATATGAGTGTATCGATATTGCTTCAATTAATCCACAAATTTACTACACTTCCTGAAAACAAATGAGGTCTTCATACCCCGATCTATGCAAAATC
The DNA here is from genome assembly GCA_023412475.1 of Fibrobacterota bacterium. Taxonomy (GTDB): domain Bacteria; phylum Fibrobacterota; class Chitinivibrionia; order Chitinivibrionales; family Chitinispirillaceae; genus JAAYPC01. The sequence continues at coordinate 51,458 of JAEYNR010000008.1, forward strand.
GATCTACCGGATCTATTTTTATATCATGCAGGTGAAATCTCTCTAATCTTCCCGGCTAAAAAGTATTTGCCAGAGGCAGATAAAGTCATCTTTTCACCTCAATATTCCTCTTTTTAATTCTTTTATGGAGAGAGTCTTTGAAAAAGATTATTCTTACTGGCGGAGGAACTGCCGGTCATGTTACTCCAAACATCGCCCTTCTGCACTATCTTCGTAACGCAGGATTCGAAATACATTATATAGGAACAGCCAAAGGCATAGAACGGGAGCTTATAACAAAAGAAAATATCAGCTATCATCAGATCAGTGCAGGCAAGCTGCGAAGATATTTTGATTTTAAAAACATTACCGATCTCTTTAGAATAGCGGCAGGTTTTTTTCAGGCATTACTGATTATTGCAAGAATTAAGCCTGATGTCGTTTTCAGTAAAGGGGGGTTTGTTTCCTGCCCTGTGGTGTGGGTATCCTGGCTCTTAAGAAAGCCTGTAATCATTCACGAGTCTGATATGACTCCTGGCTTGGCCAATAAACTCTCCATCCCTTTTGCAAAAAAAATCGGCTACAGTTTTCCCGAAACTAAAAAACATCTTCCCTTAGACAAAGCCGTTCACAGCGGCCTCCCAGTCCGGGAATCGATATTTTCCGGTGATAGAGAGGAAGGAAAACGCTTATGTGGGTTTCTGGATGACAAACCGGTGATATTGGTTATCTGTGGAAGTCAGGGTTCTCAGATTATAAACAAGGTTGTGCGGGAATCGCTGCCAACTCTTCTGGACGATTTTAATATCTGCCATATCTGCGGAAAAGGAGGGATAACAGAAAATAAGCCCGGTTATCATCAATTTGAGTACGTAAACAAGGAACTTCCTCATCTTTTTGCCCTGTCCGATATAGCAATCTCCAGATCCGGCGCCACCACCCTGTTTGAGCTCCTAGCACTGGCCAAACCAGCGCTTCTTATTCCTCTGGCAACAAACGCCAGCCGCGGAGACCAGATTCTTAATGCCAGGTCATTTGAGTGCCAGGGTTTCAGCAAGCTGCTTTATCAGGACCAGTTAGGTAAGGAAACCTTGACCCAGCAGATCAAAGCTGTTTATCAGAACCGCGAGGAAATGATTTCCGCAATGAAGAAAAGTTCCATCCCAAATGGCATTCAGGCTGTAGCCAGACTCATCGAAGAACAGAGCAGATAGAGCAAAAATATGATTTCAAGGCAACCATCAGAGAAATTCATTGAGAAGTTTTCCCCAATAAGAGAAGTAAAGGATTGTGAATTTATCAATGCACATCAGGCACTTAATTTTTTTGATTTCTGGGATGCGCTGGAAAAAGATTTAGGCAGAGAATGCATCCCTTTCTGGGGAGCGGTCTGGCCCGCAGCTAAAAGCCTGGCCCGATTTATTAGAGCTCAGGAAAATATGCTCAAAAATAAAACTGTACTCGATTTCGGGTGTGGCAGCGGGGTTGTAAGTATTGCCTCTGCCATGTATGGTGCTTCCAGAGTAATCGCGAATGATATCGATCCTATCGCACTCCATATAGCCCAGAGAAACTTCAAAGCTAATGGAGTCAACATTGAAACAACATGTTGCGATCTGTTGAAGAATTCTCCCAGTATTAGCTTCGATCTGATCTTCGTAGTAGACATGTTTTATGAACGCCACACTTCCCAACTTTTGCTGAAATTCCTATATGAGCAGATAGAGCTGGGGGCAGAGGTGATTATTTCTGATGGAAACAGAGCGTTTACGCCAAATGCTACTCCAGCAACTCTTTTTAAAGAAGAACTAGAGGTGGATAAAGAACTGGAAGGGGTAAGCAGCCGCACAGTTAAGATAATGAGATTGCAGTAGTTCTGAAAACGACTGCTCACACAAGTTTTCTACCTTTGGGATTTCGTATTTTAATTTTTATGGCCACCGTCAGATCGCACTTGAATCGCATTTTGACCCCGACTGCGCCTCAAATCCTCCGCTGAAGAAATCGATACGGTTCTGGGAACGATTGCACAATCTCTCTTAGAAAACGCTCCCTTAAAAAAATTGAAGATTTCCTTACTGCCGTTTCCGGAAATCGGCAAAAAAGCCCTCGGAAACCATTAGCACCGAACTATTTTTATAAAGTCTGATTTCAGAGAAATCCTTTTTCCGTTATCTGCCTTTTTTGGAAAGGCTTCAACTAATACCAACGGGAATATTTACCACGGCAGAAGTCCGTGAGCACTACTAAATCATCTTCCAGAGCTTACCGGAGTCGTCTTTTTTTATGCCCAAAGGAAGATTTTCCAGAATACCCTCCGCTCTATTACTGATTTTTTCTCTTTTTATAATATATGGTACCAGTTTACCCTTTAACATCAAGGGAATAAAAAACTTTCAACATAGAATTACAGAAATCAACTGGATACCATTCCAGGCTCTTGATGGCAGCCGAACATCCGTTTCCGATTGTATTCAAAATCTGTTTCTTTTTATACCTATCGGATTTTTTGGATGGCTTTGCTCCAGACGTTTTAACCTAAGAATTAATAACTGGCTGATAGTGCTGTTTTATGGCGCGTTCTTGAGCATTTTAGTTGAATTTTTCCAACTCTTTACTACCGACAGGACTACATCGGTAACCGATCTTTTAACCAACACTACAAGTACCTTTATTGGAATTTGTCTGGCATTTCTTATGAGAAATTCATGGAAAAAAGTCAGTCATCAACAACTGATAACTCAAATTAGCCATTATCATCTTTTTACCCCCCTTCTTTTTTTATCATGTATCATTTGTGTCTATCTTCTTCAGCCTTTTGATTTTGCCCTTGATTACAATCTCTTTAAATTAAAGCTTCAACATATTCTTAACAATCCATTGCATTATTCCTTTTCCTTCAAAAATGAACCTCTGACGATTCTGTTTTTCTCGACTCTAACATTTTTATTTTTTAAACTTATCAATGAGTTTAAATTTAACATTCCTTCATTGTTTGTTTTGCTTGGCTTATTTTTCTTTGGTACTTTTCTAGAATCACTTCAATTAATCATTAATTCACAAGTTCCGGAGCTTACGGAAATAATTGTTGAAGCGGTCGGTATTTTGGCAGGTTTCCTTTTTTTCCGGTTTTGTCAAAAAGGCTTTTCCAGATCAGAAACAGTTTTAAAGATTGCATTTTTTCTCACTTTAATTGCTAACCAATTTCATCCTTATACATTTTCCTGGTCTTTTCAGAAAATTATCTGGCAACCCTTCTTTTCCAGCAATTCTCAATCGACTATGACAAACCTGAGTAACACGATAGAAACCGCCATTATTTATTCTTTTGCAGGATATCTTTATCATCGGTTATGCAGAAATCTTTCTGAAAAAAGTTCTTCCATAATAGTGGTTTTAGTAATAATCACTATTATAGAAGTTCTTCAGGGCTGGATCGGTGGTAAAAATCCTGATATGACCGATATTACAGTAGCGTTTCTGGTGTTTTTATTCGGCCGGTTTGTTTCTGAGAATGAAAAAATGATATTTAGGAATTAAAAAAGGATAAGCACGAAATCCGAATAACGAAATCCAAAACAAGAGCAGAAACAAGAACACAAGAAATGGCAACAAGACCAAATTAACCATGCGCGAACAAACACAATATAAAAAAGCAACTAAGGTAATAATCAATTACTGTAATATTTATTTCACGGGATTTTAACCAGAAACATGTTCTTCCAGTTTTTGCCGGTAAGAAAGAAATGGCTTTCCGTAGGTATAAAGGCTATTCCATTAAGTACATTATCTTCAGATTGCGGCTTCTCGATGTCAACCAGTTCGGTACAGTCGATTATCTTCAATACTTTACCCGTTTGAGGAGAGATCTCATAGATAAAATCACTGAACCAGACATTGGCCAGTATTTTCCCATCTGCATATTCCAGTTCATTTAGGTTTTTCAATGGTTTACCATTAAGAGTGACCGGCAACTTTCTGATGCTTTTAAAATTCTGATCCCGAAAATTCAGAGTATCCGATCCATTACTCATGATAAGTGAGTTTGAGTCTGCGGTCAGCCCCCATCCTTGACCACGATAGGAGATGGTATTTAAAATGATGAGATCAGCATTGTAAACGATACAAGTCTGCTCTGTCCAAGTGATCTGATAAAGCAGACCCTTAAAAAAGGCACACCCTTCAGCAAATACTTCCGGAAGACTTTTTTTTCTTTCCACCATGCCGTTTGTGTTTACAATACGGATAGTAGACTGACCGACCATTCCGGTACTTTCAAACAGTTTCCCGTCTCTGAAAAGAAGTCCCTGTGTGAATGCAGTAGAATCATGGGGAACAGAATTTATGATTACTGGTTTTACTATTCTGACAGTTTCAGGACTGATCTTCTGTTTTTCTGAACACAGGCATAAAAGCGATAATAGCAGAAAAATATCTCTCCTGTGTAAAACAAGTCTCATCATTTTAATTAAATCGGTTCTGATAATGTGTCTCAGTGTCGTAGAAGCAGTTAATACTTTAATAAGAGCGGGCAGCCACACTCAACATCAGCCTGCCCTGTAGATTAACTTACAATAAATTTCCACCCCGAGAGTGATGGTTTAAGCCTCTTCAGCCAGATAATCATCGGCTTCAGAAAATGTTTCGTTGCGTTCTTCTTTCCAGGCCATAAGCTGCCTTGTGCGGCTTGGGTGCTTAAGTTTGCCTAGTGCCTTGGTTTCTATCTGACGCACTCTCTCACGGGAAATGTTAAATATTTCCCCTATTTCCTTGAGAGTTTTAATGCGTCCGTCATCGAGTCCAAAACGCATCACCACGATTTCTTTTTCTTTTGCGGTGAGTGAGTCAAGTACCTGTCTTATCTGATCACGAAGATGCATAAGAGACATCCTGATCGAAGGGTCTTCAGCCTTGGTATCCTCTATGTATTCACCTACAGTAGTGCCGCCATCATTGCCGATTTCCATGTCGAGGGAGATTGGCTCCATAGAATATTCAAGTGCAGTCTGCACTTTACTTACAGTACACCCTAAAACCTCTGCGAGTTCTTCATGGCTGGGTTCATAGCCATATTCCATCACCCATTTTTTGCATAAGCGGATAGTTTTATTGACCAGTTCGAGGGTATTTGCCGGAATGCGAATAGCTTTGGATTTGTCATTTATAGCTCTGGATATTGCCTGTCTTATCCACCAGGTGGCATAAGTGCTGAATTTATAGCCTTTACGATAATCGAAATTTTCAACCGCTTTAATAAGCCCGCGGTTACCCTCCTGTATCAGATCAATTATCTCCATTCCCCGGAGTATATATTTTTTGGCAATACTTACCACCAAGCGAACATTTGCTTCGATGATTGCACATTTAGCCTGATTACGCATGTCCTCCCAGTGCTTGAATTCATCGAACAATTCCTTCCTTTCATCACTAAGCAGACTCTTCTTGTGTTTTTCCAGAATCAATTCTATCTGCTTGGGATTTAACCGAAGTTTTCTGCACAAAGCAATAATTTCATCCTGAACACTCTGGATTTTTTTACTTATTGCCTCATCGGGATCCGATTTCCCGGAGATCTCCTTTTCCATGGCAGATATGCTGTTAGCTTTACGCTTGACCATGGAGACGATGCGGATAAATTCCTTTCTCAGAATTTCAAAATCTTCATCTTTAGAGAGTTGCTCATCTTCAACCTGAAGGACATCGATACACTCAAGCTCTTCGTTTTTAAGCTCTTCAGAAATCCGGTACAGACTCTCCAGGGATACACTTCTGCGGAAAGCCATATCAAAGAGTTTACCTTGCGCATATTCCATCTGCATTGCGTATTCAGTTTCCTGTCCCCTGGAAAGAAGAGGTACTCTTCCAACGGTATTGAGATAAACCCAGGTGGGGTCAGTATAGTGGGTTTGACGTCGTGCAGAGACAATCCGCCTGGTTCTGCGTTCGTACAAAGGAACTTTCTCTTTAACGAACGCATTGATAGTGATTTTTTCGCGAGTCAGAATATGCTGAACGCGTTCACGTTCCTGAGGTGTAGAAGCTACCTCCTCAATCTGTGCCTCAGTGACAAAACCTTGAAGTGCGGCTAATTTTCTAAGACGCTGAGTTGTACGATCAACAACAACTGTCGCTTCAGTTTGTTTTTCGGATTCTTTTTTCCTGCTCATTCTACCCCGTCCAGCTCCTGTAATTGCGACGTAAAGTCTTTTAACTGTAAAAGCAGCTCAGCACGCCTTTGTGGTACATTTTTCATTTGAATCTTGATTTTTCTGATCATAGTCCTAATAAACTTGGCACGCAGATGAACGATCTTTTGCACCAGCTCATCGTGAATATGATCTTCCAGGGCAGGTCTGACAAGCAGAAGTGAAATTATACGCTTAATTTCCGGATCCGAAGCTCTGACAGCTATCTCGGCTACATCTCCTCCCTGCTCATGGGTCTGAATCAATAATGAATATATATCACCGGATATGTTGTCCGTTAGGGTTTCGGGTGCAACATATTGGCGCGCTTCTGCAATAAACTCCGGTTTAGTTACCAGTATCCTAAGGAAGCTTCCCTCCAAAGTACCAATAAACCGCTCATCAATATTTTGTTTTTGCCCCAAACCACCGCGAAGATCATTCTCATGCCCTGGTCTGGAGAACTGCTTTCCAGATTTGCGGGAATAATCGACCCAGCCGATGTGGTTACTGCTTTGGGGATGGGTTTTTGACGCAGCAAAACCATAATTTTTCGCTAAAGGCTCTTTAACAGAAGAAGTCTGTAAATCGCTTATTCTATTATAAACCAGCTTTTCATCTAAATCCAACTGCTCTGCGATCTCTTTTTTAAACCTCTGCTGAGCAATAGTATCTTTGAGCGATTTAATTAAAGGATCTAAAGAGGCAATAACAGCAGATTTTCCACGGCTGGTTCGACCATCATGCTCATTAATCATCTTATCGATGATAAAATTCATCCAGTCTTTAGAGCTTTTTATCTGCTCCAGGAAAGATTCCTTCCCAAATTTCTTTATATAAGAATCCGGATCTTCATTTCCTGGAAGAACCAGAACAGAAATGTCAAAATTAAAAGGTGCTAAAACATAGATAGCTCTTGTTGCTGCAGTCTGCCCAGCCAAATCTCCATCAAAGAGCAAGACTATGCGGGAGCAGAAACGATTCAGGAGCTGGGCGTGTTCTTCGGTTAAGGCAGTCCCAGATGAAGCAACCACGTTGCGAAGTCCAACTTGGTACATGGTCAGATAATCCATGTACCCTTCGACGACCAGCACAAATCCGCTTTCTTTAATAGACTGGCGAGCCTGGTACAAACCATAGAGCACACTTTTTTTCTTATAAAGAAGAGTTTCCGGAGAATTGAGATATTTGGGGGTAGCATCCGCTTCCATACCTCTGCCGGCAAAACCAATCACCTTGCCCGACAAGTCAAACAAAGAAAACATCACCCGGTTACGGAAACGATCATAAGTCTTTCCATCCTCTTTTTTAATGGCCAAGCCACAGCTAACCAGCGCTGGAGAGTCGATTCCCTGGCTTTGAAAATGCATAATAAGTGAAGAATACCCTGCAGGTGAATAACCCAGACGGAAATCACGAACCGTTTCTGGTGCCAATCCCCTGGATTTGAAATAATCTATGGTTTGCGGTGATTGTCGAACCGATTGGTAGTAAAATCTGGCTGCAATATCGTGAATGCGAAGCATATCTGACTTAGTTAACTGGTTTCCTGAAGGATTTTGAGATGGCCGGTATTCAACAAAAGATTTCAGCTCTACACCGGTCTCTTCTGCCAGCATTTTAAGAACATCAGAAAAACCTATTCCTTCAATTTCCTGCAAAAACGTGAATACATCGCCACCTTTATGACATCCAAAACAATAAAAGAAGCCCCTTACCGGATTAACCTGAAAAGAGGGTGTTTTCTCTTTATGGAAAGGACACAACCCTTTCAGAGTCTGCCCCGAACCTTTCAGGTTCACATATCTTCCTATAACAGTCGCGATATCTGCTCTGGAACGTATCTGCTCCTTAATCGCTTCATCATACCGTGAAGTCATGCATCTGATCCTATATCAAAATACTGCATCATTGCCTTAAGTAAATACTCCAAAGAGCTTCAGCCACATTTACCTTCAAATACCGAATCGATTTCCCATGAATATAATATATGTGTTATCAACGACTTACAATGCGTTTTCCTAAAATATCCATATTCGGTAAAAAAGCGGCAAAGAAAAACATCGTGGTAAACTCCAATTAGCTGAAGTAAGTTTTCCAAAAAAATACTTCCGGGACTATCGGTTTGCTAATTTTTGCAGATTGTTATTTTTTTCAATACGTTAAAGAGGCTTAAACCTGACTAATGGTGGTTTACTCCTTTTCTTCTTTTCCTTTGGAGGATGTCTTTTAGCCCATTTGTTATAAAGAATCTCCCTTTTTCTGATCTGCTCCGGATCATCATAGCGGATTTTGGGGAGTTCGTTCAGGTGCCAGTAATTTTTTATGAAAGCCGCAGCTTGTACAGAACCAGCAGAAGGCATCTTGACCGATCTGCCATAGTGAAAAGCTGAAAGTTCCGGATAATTTAATATCGGTTCTTTGCGCATATAACCGGCTGGATAGGTAAATTCCTGATCAGACAGTACGGTAAGTTTTGGTTTCTCCTGGCAAATATATCTGGAGATTTTAATATCATACTCCAATGGTTTTGTGCTGTCTGGGATATAGGGCATATCTCTGTCCCTGTAATAGGTAAGATAGAGATTTGAAGTGTCACTGCTTTTACCGAAAATAATCAGTACATTAGTAAGCTTCTCAAATTCATCACTGATTAATGAGACTCTTGCCGGAATATTCTGACTTTTTTTATTTGAGTAACCAAGGCCATTATATTCCCAAAGATGGTTTTTATCACAAAAAAAATTAACCTTTATGCCCAGATTCTTAAAAAATATCTCAATATCTGCACAGGAATCCCCCTGAGGGGCAAAGCTATTCAGACATAATGGCTGAGATTCACCTTTAAAAAGAAATTCAACGCCCGGTTCACATTGTGAAGAGATTGAATCGGATTGGTTTTCTGCCTCCTGAGCGTTTGATTCCGGAAAATACCAGCCCATTAACAAAAAAGTGGTGATTAAAGCATAGATAATCTTTTTATTTCTCATAGCAGCTTCTTTATTAAAGACAGAATTGTTACAACTCAGCTATCTTACCGGAAAATACCGCAATGATGTCTAATCGGAAAAAATAAGAACTAATATTAAAACCTTAACTAATCAGATATTAATTACCCAATGTTTAAAAGTAATGTAGAAAAAACTGGCAGACATCTTATTCAAAAACTCTTACATCACTAAAATCTCAACAGTTTTATTGAAAAGATCGAAGAAGATGCTTCAAAAAGCTTGCAATGATGACTCTTACATTTTCAGATAAAAAGACCACATTTTTTTTAAAGCACCAATATCAGAAGCATAAATGATTGAGCTTGTAGCACCACCGGTTCCAGGAAAAATCACAGAAAAGCTTTCATCTCCATGATTACAGTGTGCAAGCCCTTTTCAAAAGAGGTCTTAAATGGAAGCCGGTTCACTTCACCACGGTAGGATCCACTGAGAGAAAAATGTTTTCCGAACTGAAAATTTGCGGCTACAGACACTACGTGCGATAATCCGGCAGAAATCCCTCGAGCCATTCGGTAATCCAGTTCCCCGGCAATAGGAACATAAGAAAACATATACGATGCTTCAGCCCAGCCCTGATTGAAGGGGCGCCACTGGAAACCCGGATTGAGCTGAACGTAGAAGCTACTGTCTGGCTTAACCGGTTTATCTTTAGAGTAAGGATCATCCTTGCGAGCCCAACCGACACACTCTTGAACATAGATTTCAAACTTTTCGGCAAAATTTAATCTCTGAGCCAGCACAGTATTGAAATCTCGAACATAAAAATCCTGTATCAGGCTGTCATCATGGAAAACGTAACAGAACCGGGATTCATCACTGAAAGTGAGATTTCCTTTTTTTACCTGGATATTAAATCCAGACTCAGTGGAAGTCTCCTGGTAGGAACGGATCTTTCTTAATGAGATCTGGCCAAAAAGATCACCGCTCAGTCTTTCCCACTCTTTGGGCATCCATTGAATCTGCTGGCGATAAGATAGATCGGAGTAACTCACATTTTTATTTTCAAAGGGATTGCGGATCTGCTCCAAAGAGAACCACCCAGGAACCCAGGCTTTCCAACCAGGAGCTCTCCAGTCAACATGCTCATCCAAAAGAAGAGTTCCATACCAGTTAAGGTCATTTAATATTCCCTTGATTTTTCGGGCAGGATGATATGACCAGTTAAGATCCAGGCGCTTTTTTCTCACCAACCCATCAGTGGAATCATACACTTCTCGCTGCTGCAAAAAGTAGTCCCCAAAAGGACTTGGCACGTACTCTTTGAGAGAATCATCATAGACATGAGTACCATGTCCCTTTACGGTAAGTACAGGTATCTGGATAAACGAAGAGGTCTTCTCTGAGCTCAGCCTGTAGCGCTGAGTCGAGTTGAATCCCGATTTTCGCGAATTCATCTCACTGTTTAAATCAATCAGAAAAGTAGTGGAAGACAAGCGGTTCTGCTTATCCTGAATTCCGGTTTTAGTGATATGAAAACTACTTAATCCATTAAATTTCCACCACTCCGACAAATGATTATCCACCGACTGCTCCCAACTGAATGCCCAACCTGTATCGGTTGCTCCAAAAAGAGTGGTTTTTCCCTTCCGGTACTGCCTGAAATCAAAATTCTGCTTTAGATTCCATGGTAAATAGCCATATTGTAACGCTGCAGCAACAGTTCCAACGCCGGCATTTAAAGAATCGGTTCTCCATTCAACTTTATATGCTAATTCTGCATTGTGTTTTTCCTGCTGAAATACAAGCCGCGCTATATCTTTTCGATTCATGCCTTTGCGGCTTTTTTCATGATGGCGAAACAGTGTACCATTATAATCGAGCATAATTCTTTTAAATGGCTGTATTCTTGAATACCAGGTAAACTTATCTGTAGTCATATTGGAATCGATACGGTTCTGGCCATAGCCAATCTCTGCAGAAAGCAGCTTATGTGGAGTTATTCCAAAGTTTCCCTGCCAGAACTGCCGCTCAACTTCTGATTCATTATATGTGCTGTCATCCCATAGGTTATGGCGGTCATAAGTATCAAAAAGTTCGACATTAAAACGCCTCGATGAATAGTTATAATCACCCGAAAGCCACGCAGATCTTTTATCATAACTCTTTTCACCGGCTAACATTGACGCTCTGACAGCCGAAGAGCGGTTGTTGTCATCATCGATAGAAGAAAAAAGGTTTTTATCATGATCCTGGCCAGCTACGTTGATTTTCATTTTCAGCATGTTCAAACGCAAATCACCGGCAATCTCACCTGCAGTCATCCGTTTGGGAGTCGAAAGTGGAGTAAGTGGTAAATAATCACCGCCATTTTCACCTGTATATACATAAACCTCATATTCTCTAACAGTAACATCTCTGACATAGCTGCCATTGCCCTTGCCGACATAAGAAAAATAGACCCGAAACCGTCCCTCTCTGTCCTGAGGGAAAGATGGGTCAAATGGCTTGAAGCGAAAAATTGTCTTTCCCAGTGAATCAACTTTCTGATACAATGGTTCGTATCGGGACACCTCCGGTACATCGTTTTCATGAACGACACGGTCATTGTATCCAAAGACCGGTTTATCACCTGCTTTTCGAAGTTCAGCCATATCAGAGCTGTCAAAGGAGATATCGATAAGACGATTTTTATTATCTGCTTCAGACCACAACACACCCTGAACAGAAAAGGTTGAATCACGGGTCGCAAATCCTGCAGTTGTTCCAAGTAATGATCTTTGAAAATCAAACAGTTTGTACTCATATTCGACAATTATCAGATCCTGGTCTCTGATAAGGATTTTGGGGTTGAAAGTGACCGAACCCAGATCATAGTCAACAGTGAAATCTTTATTTTCTCCCTCCTCCAGAGTCTTTCCATTTACCTTTATTTTAATGGTACCGGCTATGGGAGTGATTATCCCCTGTTCTCCTTTTCCGGAGAAACTATATGGGCCCTGCAGCCCGTTTTTACCGTGCCAGGTTTCTGTAGTGAAATTCCCTCCTGAAAGTGCACCAAAGGCACCGACAGAGAAGAGTCCCGGACGAACAGAGACCGACAAACCTTTAATTTTTTTCTCTCCAGAAAGGATTCCATCAATAGTCCAGCTAACATACTGATCACCAGCAACGATATCGAATTTAGGGTCACTGAGAGTGACATAGATCATGTCAAACTCACTGATTTCTCTGGTAGCTCCATCGAGAGTGGAGCCCTGATCACTGAAATGGGCTTTCAATTCGGTACCGGGGCGCAGCTCTCCTCCGATCTGCACATCGAGACCCTGTTCGAGACTTATCTGGCCCAGATTTCCAGCAGCTACAGAGATGCTCTTGTAGCCCGAAACGTTTAAATTTTCACTCTGGTTCAATAAAGAGACAGATCGTTTCTTATCTGTTGTCTGCTCATTTAAAGTATCCCTGGCTCTCAGACGAATTTTAGGGTAAAGGGAATAGACCTTTGGGAGCCCATAATACATAGTGGAATAGTGGAATAACATTGTTTTTCCACTATCGATCTGCTCAGAGAAAAGAACCCCGTTGTTATCGGCGATATAGATCCAGGGAGGTACAGAAGAGCTATCGGCAAACCTTATAGTAATACTATGACTATCCACAAATGATGAGCCTAGAACATAGGGTCCCGGCCCCCCATCACCGTAAATCGTAGTATCGATAATTTCGGCGGGCGAAGAGAAAAAAAAGAGAATTATAATAAGAAGTATTGAGCAACGAATAAGGAAAATCCTCTACTTTTGAAGCGGCCGTTTTTAAAGAAATATAGCTTCTGGCATTATTAATGGACCCAAAGCGCAAATACTGCTATTTTCTTTTTTTTTGGAGAAAAGCCACAGAATCACCCGGCAATATTTCTCTTTTCTTTGAAAAGTTATTAAGGTTGTTCTCCCGGGATACTATCAGCAACAATCCTTCGCGGGACGCTACGGATTGCAGGCACATAATTCATCGCAGGGCACGGATTGCAGGCACTTAATTCATCGCAGGGCACGGATTGCAGACACTTAATTCATCACAGGGCACGGATTGCAGGCACTTAATTCATCGCAGGGCACGGATTGCAGGCACTTAATTCATCACAGGGCACGGATTGCAGACAGCCCCTTCGTCTCTAAAGATAAGGTCCTGGAAATGAAAACAGCAACAATCACAGATTTTCCCTCAATATGTATCGGTTGTCGGCCAGTAGTACAGCCCGCAGTCCATAGCATCTTTGCGAAGTTTGTACAGCCCGCAATCCGTAGCGTTTCTCTAAATGGTACAGCCCGCAATCCGTAGCGTCTCTCTAAATGGAATAGCTCGCAATCCGTAGCGTTTCTCTAAATGGAATAGCCCGCAATCCGTAGCGTCTCTCTAAATGGAATAGCCCGCAATCCGTAGCGTCTTCGCGAAGGATTGAACTCTCCCTTATGTATATTATTTTTCATGAAAAGAAAACGATTACGAAACACCCCACGATCGTTTTTTCAAAGCAATGTTCAGTAAAACTACGGTAGTATCCAGTTTTATTAATACTTATTTATTCCCAAACACAAAAGTCGATATCGATTTTAGCTTTTCCAGCACAGTAAAGAACGACACAGTTGATGGATTCCTGAATGAATTCCGTTCAGATATTGTCTATAGACTCTTTGATAAGACAACGTCTCGCTTTATCTATACCCTCTTTGAACACAAAAGCACCCCTGATAAAAGAACTATAATGC
>JAEYNR010000009.1 GCA_023412475.1 Fibrobacterota bacterium
TTGGGTAAACAGCATTTCCACCGGTCCACTCAATCACACAAGAATTAAAAACGGAGACAACGGATCTGTAGTGCTTGTTGATTTAAATGGTGCTTTTAATAAAAATGTGGAAAACATCACCTCAGGAATCATGACAGTTAAGGTAGAATACAATCAGTTCCCCTCTATACCCAAAAACTCAACTGTGAAAGATAGCGCAGCACCAGTGCTTGTTTCTGTGATCTATGCTCCAGCAATATCATCCGGAAATAAAACCAACGAACCAGATACATTATTTGCCACATTCTCTGAAGAGATCTTATCAATCAGCACTGATTTACCTTTCAAATTCAGAAAACCTGGCTATGAGTCCGATTATAAGATTTCCCTTGAGCTACTCAAGCAAAGGGGCACAGAATATGTATTCAAAGTCAAATCAATCGAAAACCCCCTGTATCCGGAAAAAAGCGACTCTGTTTGGATAAACCCGGAAAAAAACATTACGGATATGTATTCCAATAAACAGAGTAACCCTCTAAACAAAAGGTTACTTCTGGGATTCCGTCCAACCCCCTTGATGTTCAAATTTAAAGTAGGACCAAACCCTTTTAACCCAAATAAACAGATGGTAACCATCACTGTTGCTCCTGAGGTTATAACTCGTGAGCACCTTGATATTGAGGCAACCCTCAGAATATACGATCAGTTGGGAAACAAGGTTCACGATGCTTTTGAAAATATCCTCGATAACAAAACTTCTAAAATAGAATTAAAATGGAATGGCGAAAATCTCTCTGGCAAAAAGGTGGCTACTGGCACCTATATGGCTATCATCAGAGCAGAAGAAAAGATTGGGCGCAGAGTTGAGACTGCCAGGCTTTTTATAGGAGTTAAGGCAAAATAGCATGCACCACCCAAAGGCTGCATGCTTTATTTCTTATTTGATAAAGGTTAATGGGAATTAGGCCGTCCTCTCCCTCTTCTGAAACCGGCTCTATCCCCTTGTGGACGATCCTGAGCGATATCCACCTTTATGTTTCTTCCTTCAAAAAGGAAATTGTTTAACTCTGAAATAGCATTATCTGCATTCTCCATCTCAACAAAACAAAACCCCTTGGACCTCCCACTTGACCTGTCGGTGGGAATTTTAACTGATAAGACTTCTCCATATTTTGAAAATAACTCCCTTATCGAATCTTCTGTACTTGAGAAAGGAAGATTTCCAACAAACAACTTCTTTGGCATAAAAAGCCCTCCCCCCACTCTGAATAAATTAAGAACACCAGGGCTTATTAGCATTACTCAGCAATTATAGTACCCTCTTCTATTTTTCAGCATAAAAGCTTATTATTTGGTACAGATATGTTTTCTGAAAGTAATTTTAATTATATTCAACCGTATCTTTTTACAGGAACGGAAGATCGGGCAGTCGCTGTAGTCTCCGTATTACAGAGGAAAGTCCGGGCACCACAGGACAGGATACTTCGTGCTGAGCGAAGGACCCGTAAGGGTACGGAAAGTGCAACAGAGAGAAGACCACTCTTTCTGCAGTTCAAAAGGCTGTAGAAGGGGCGAGATGTGAAAAGGTGAGGTAAGAGCTCACCGCTTCGGCCGTCGGCAGGAGCAGGTAAACCCTATCCGGTGCAAGACCAAGTAGAGGGGATTTCTGCAGACAACTGCAGAAAAGAACGGTCCGTTCTTTTCCCCCGGGTAGGTCGCTAAATGCCCCGCCCTTAAAGCGGAGCCAGATAAATGACTGCCTCTTCCCCAAAAGGGAAAAGACAGAACCCGGCTTACAGTTCTTCCGTTCCTTAATTTTTCCTTGCCATTAGCCAAAGACTGTGACGGTGATAAGTTGCTGTATATTTTTGTTATAATAGCCCATCAATCATTGTATTATAATCGATAAAGGTCTGAAATCGACCGGTAATACTAAAAACTGTGAAAATACCCGGGACTTTACTGTTGTACCTCACATATAGAATAGTTGCAGTCAGCTTTTTAATCGCTTTATCTCTCCAGCTCTGCATTGCCAATGACTCCTCATGTCAACAGCCTCAACCAAAAGAGCTGAAAATCTCTAAAATAAACATCTTTGGAAACAAAACCACAAAATCAAAAGCCATAATGCTACTTATGGGAATTGACACCGGAGTTGTTTTTGATTCCCTGAAACTGCGGTTCAGTGAAAAAAAACTGGAAGAAACCAACCTGTTCTCTAAAGTGGATCTTTTTTTCCTCATAAAAGAGCAGGGTGTGGAAGTTTTTATTGTTGTTCAAGAGAAAATGTACCTTTCACCAAGCGGAGGTGGAATGTGGTACTCCTACAAATATGGGGAAAAAGACCTATGGCTGAGACTGGAACTGGGACTGGCTAACAACAATTTCCGCGGAATGATGGAAAGTTTCTACACCTCCGTATCGGTTTGGGATTGGAGAAGCTTCTCATTTTCCTGGTCTAAACCATTTCTTCCAAGCGATTTCTTCTTTTCCGTAGGCTCTGGAGTGAATTTTTATCCCGATGAAGTTTTCTATTCCGACCATTTCGTCTTCACCAACCGCTTCCGTTTTGGAAGGAAAATTAAAAACCGCACCAGAGTTTCGATTGGGCTAAACCCCATGTTCAGAAAAGATACATATACATTGAAAAATAAGGACACTGAGGAACACCAAAAACTGCATCTGAAAACCAGTGAACTCTTCTCCTCCATCTTCTGGATCTCTGATTACCGTAAACCCTATTTTGATCCTTACAGCGGATGGCTGGGTTTAGCCGAAATTAAATCCAACCATTTGTATTCAGGCAGATTCGACCCCTTTATTCAATTGACTACCAATTTCGCCTTCTATCACAGCGGGTTATTCCCCTCACACAAAGTGGCATATCGTTTTCAAAGTGTATTAAGAAATGATGATGGCGGGCCTTTTCACACAGTAGAGCTTGGAGGTAACGGCTCATTAAGAGGTTATTCGAGCGCTATAATAGGATTGAATTTAAATGGCAATAACAGTCTTCTGTTTTCCATGGAATACCGCTTCCCACTGTTTTTCATGCCGGCAATAGATATTCCAATCCTCTCTAAAAAAAACAATCTGTTTTCCGCCTTAAGACAAAGAATAGATGGAGCGCTTATCTTTGACTATGGCCGGGTTTCCACCACTACCAGAAGTCTTCTGGGAATCGGCAATGGCCCCATAGAAAGCGGTGCTGGTGTTGGAATCGGTATTCGTTCAATGATATTGAATCTGGAACGCAGCCTGGCAATGGATATTATATGGGGAAAAGACAATTCAGCCGATGTGTTGAAATTTAAGAAAACTCCGACTATTCACACTTACATAGATCTTTATTTCTGATCCTGAACCAGGGAGATGAAAGTATCTGCCTTGTCAAATTCCAGCAGAAAGTCTGTTTGTAGATTGTCCAGATCCGGTTCATCGATGGGTATCTTCTCGCTCTGGAATATTTCCCAGAACCTTGTGTCTGGGCTGTTTATTGAAGTCCTTCCGGAATTGCCTATATTGCACAGATGACACAGATAATCTCCCAGAGTTACCGTAGCTATAAACACATTTTCCTTTTGTGCAGTCCATGGCTGATGATGCCATAATATGGTTTGTGAAATTATCTCAGGAAGATTCCATCTCTCAGCCAGCCAGCAACCAACCTGGCCATGACTGGTTCCAATTGTCGCTTCTTCTGCATCCTCCAGTGTATTTCCTTTTACTACCATTTCCATTATCTGCGCAAATTCCCTATGAAAATACTGATTAAGTATGATTTTCCCAATATCGTGCAAAAGCCCGGCCACAAACGCTTCTGAAGAATTTCTCGAGTGATAATTCCTGGCAAGCATCCTGGAGGCAACACCACAACCGATCGAATGTTCCCAGAATCTGGAGATGTCAAAAACAGAAGCATTATCCTGATTTTTGAATGCATCAAACACAGAAAGCGATAGCCCCATTTCTTTGACAGTGTTAAATCCCAGAACAACAATTGCCATATTCACAGTAGAGATTTCCTTGGGGAAACCATAATAGGCGGAATTGGCAAGCTTCAGTATTCGTGCGGTAAGGGTCTGATCCGAAGAAATGAGTCTGGCCAGTGAAGCAGCGCTGGTTCGGGGATTGTCAACCAGCTCCAGCATTTTAGATACAATAGTGGGCAGAGTCGGTAAGCCGATGATACTTTCGGTGATTCTTTTTATTCTGTATGGATCAGGTTTTTTTTTAACCATTTAACTAATACCTCTGCTTAAATTCAAGCCTTGATATCCACAAAGTGGCCATCATCTCGTCTGCCATTTTTTTTTGAAACCTCTTCACGAGTGTTTCTCGATCTTTTCCTCTTTCTGTTCTTTTGACGGGTGATCTTCTGTCTGCCATCAATGATTTTTCCCTCGGTATGGTCCACCTCGACCGGCCTGGTAACCCTCTGCGTAATCTCTGAATTAGCAATCTGAGCATTCTGCTGCTGATTGATTACCGGTTTCTGGTGAGCATCGTCCTGATGACGGTCAAAGTGCGGTAAGCCGGATACGGAAATATTTACATTAACTCCACTCACCCCTGATCTCTCCTGGCAACTATCATGCATTTATTTTCTGTAAAAGTCTGGAACGCAGTTTCAGAATCGTCTTGGAATGAATCTGGCTTACTCGTGATTCTGTTATATCCAGCACCACCCCAATCTCTTTAAGTGTCAGCTCTTCATAATGGTAGAGCGCAACCACCAGTTTTTCCTTTTCCGGAAGCTCTGCAATGACACTTTTAAGAATATTTTTTACCTCTGTAAAACCCATCTCTTTAAGAGGATTTTCACTGTTAGGGTCCTCAATGGTGTCTATGAGCCTTATCTCCTTTGAATCAGATCCCCGATCAGGCATCGATTCCTCTAAAGAGAGTATCGTTGTGGGAGTAACCTCAGAGAGTAGATTTTCATATTCCTCAAGACTTATCCCCATCTCCTCACATATCTCATCATCGTACGGAATCCTCCCAAGTTGGTTTTCCAGCTTTGCAAACACTCTCTGAAGATCTCTGGATTTTTGCCGTACCGAACGGGGAACCCAGTCCAAAGATCTCAGCTCATCAAGAATAGCTCCTCTTATCTTATGTCCCGCATAAGTCTCAAATTTAAAACCGCGCTCAGGTTCAAATGTCTCTACCGCCTTTATTAAGCCCATTATTCCAGCACTTATCAAATCATTACTGTCTATATGTTTTGGAAGATTTACCATAATCCTGGCTGCAATATACTTGACCAGATGTGCATACTCGACCAGCAATTTGTCTTTGGAAATTTTGGAACCACTATCCTTATATTCACGCCATAACAATTCAAGACTGGACATATCTTAGGCTCCACCCGGTTTTTTAATTTTACTTACCGGTTTTATTTTTTGATGTATAGAATGACCCGATTCCTCATCACTCAGAGGCATGTCTATCCCTCCAGGAAGCGCATTCTCATTTTTTTCATTGATTCGCTGTATTAATCCACCCTCAAGCATACTTGAATCTTCTGTCTCTAAATCGGTTAACACACCCTTGAACATAATATCGCCCAGTATGTATCCTGCAAACCAGAACAGCCCTCCACCTATCAATGCCTTAATTATGCACAAAATCAGAGTACCAAAATTAAATGGATCAGCTCTTGAGGACAGACTAAAAAACAGAACGCCAAAAAAAACTGTATATCCAAGTAACATCGCTGTTTTTCTGATCCAATAAATCATCTCTTTAAACTCCTGCCTCTACAAGAACTTCCTGAAAAAACCAGTCCTTTTCACAGGCGCTATACCACTGAGTTTTCTGGCTGCAGCAGCGATTCTTACACTGAACCCGTCACCTGCTTTATCAAGAACCACAAGTCGTTGCCTTCTTACCAATTTTGGTATTTCCCTGTTAAATAGAAGAATTCCCAACAATTCCAGCGGCTGTTTCAGAAATTTTACCACTAATGCATTTAGTCTGTCAAATGTTTCAACCCCTTCGCGCTCGGAAGCGGCCATATTCACTATAGTCTGAATTCTTTTAGCCCCCTTTTCATAGAGAACTTTCACCATCGCGTATGCATCCGCAAGTGAGGTAGGCTCAGGACTCATCACCAATACTGCCAGATCGGCTCTGGATGCAAAACGAACCACATTAGCCCCAATTCCTGCACCCGTATCTATTATCATGAAGTCATACTGTTGCTCAAAGTTGAGAAATTGGTGCTGAAGTAACTCCAGACGTCCCAGATCAAGATTGGCCAGCTCCTCCAACCCGGAAGCACCGGGAAGGATATCCACTCCACCAGCTCCTCTGATAATCACCTGCTCCAGCGTACAGCTCTGATCAAAAAAATGAGACAGATTGAATCTGGGAGCCAACCCCAGCAGAATATGCACGTTTGCCAACCCCAGATCTGCATCCAGAAGAAGCACCTTTTTCTTCAATGATGCCAGACTTATTGCTAACGATAAAGCGACATTGGACTTGCCCACACCGCCTTTACCGCTTGTGACTGCAATACTTTTGCATCGGACCATTGCGGGAGTGATATTATTTGAAGATCTAAATGTTGAATTTACAAGTTCATGGCTTCGTGCCAGTTCACGCAATCTCTGAGCCTGGTCATTCACCTTTTACTACTCCCCACATCCGTTGAATGTATCTTGATGGATGAGCAAGCTCGATATCATCTGGAACACTCTGCCCAAAAGTAAAATAGGAAACGGGAACTGCCGATTCACTGACAATGTTGAATATGTTGCCCAGTTTTACAGTTTCATCAAGTTTTGTAAAAATCAGACGGTTTATATTGAACACACGGTAGCGGTTAACTATATCGCACAGATCAGAATCCTTCGTGGTAGCACTCATCACCAGATGAATTTCATCAGGAGAAAATGCACTAAGCAGCTCCTTGAGATCATCCATGTGTTCATCATTTCGCTGAGACCTTCCTGCAGTGTCAATCAATACCAGATCATCGGATGAACAGTTCTTCATCGCTTCGACTATTTCATCAGGAGAAAAAACCACATGCAAACCAACCTTTATGATATCCGCAAACATGCGAATCTGCTCTATTGCTGCTATTCTATAGGTATCTGCGGTTATAATGGAAACTTTCCTGTTCTTGTTAAGGCAGCAGTGGGCTGCGATTTTCGCCAAAGTGGTAGTCTTACCCGAACCGGTAGGTCCAACAAATGCTATCACTAAGGGGCTGTCTTTTTTCAACCTGATAGGTCCGCTTACAGGAAATATATCGTTTATTGAAGAAAGGAATTTCTTTTCTGCCATTGTATCTGAGAGCAGCAGGTTCGGAGAGCCGATTTTTTTAAACACACTGCCAGCTATCTCAGGCTTTACTTCGGCATCCAGAAGCTGCTTATAAAGATTCATCCATGCACCTGAGAGTGCCGGAGGAGCAGAAGTGGCAGAGGAGCCGTTTCCAACGATGTTTTTCACCAGTGTAGTCAACTCCTGTATGTTCTCCTTCAGCTCTTCAATCTGCTGTTTATCTTTTTTTGATTTTAAAGCCGTATCATCGGGCTGAATTTTCTCCTGTGAAATCAGTTCTTTAAAAAAGGGCCGGCTCTCAGAAGCATCGGGAGCGTTTGCATCAATGATATTTGAGCTGCGAGGGCGTTTATATACTCCTGTTGCGTTTCCGTTCATCTTCAGCGGAGCCATACGTTCTGAGCTTACCGCTTCCTCGTCTATTCCAGCGGTAACTTCTATACCATCTTTGGAACCAAGAGTAAAAACACTTTTGGGAATCTTTCTGGTCTTCAGTATAACTGCCTCTTCGCCCAGTTCCTCTTTTATCTGCAACAATGCTTCACGCATACTGGAAGCAGTAAATTTTTTAATTCTCATATCCCCTCACGAGTATCTTTATTGCATTAAAGTGATATCATCCCCAAAGATCTAATCTCTATTCCAGGTACAATTTCATTATACGATAAAACGACCAGATCCTTATAGTTACTCTCGCAAAGCCGCTTGAATGCCGAACGTATTGTAGGCGAACAGATTACCAGGGGAACCTCTCCACTGGTTTTGATCTTTTCCACTATCTCGCCTACTTTGTCCAGTATGCGGCTGACTTCAGCCGGCGAAAGATTGAACCGGAAGCCAGACTCAGTTTCCTGTACCACTCCTTCCAGTTTCGCTTCCAGATTAGGATCCAGAGTAACTACAGGAATTATGGAGTCTTCGTTTTTGTACAATTCGCAGATCTGTGCGCTGAGTGCATTCCGCACATACTCTGTCAATATCTCAGTGTTCTTGTTTCTTGAAGCCACATTTGCCAGCGTCTCCAGAATTAATAGAAGATCTCTGATGGAAACCCGTTCCCTGAGCAGGTTCTGCAGAACTTTATGCACATCACCCACATTAAGCACTCCAGGAACAAGCTCCTCAACCAGAGTCGAATTGCTTTCCTTAATATTATCCAGGAGTGTACGGACATCCTGACGGGATAATATCTCGTGAGCATGATTCTTGACTATTTCGGTAAGATGGGTGGCCAGCACTGCTGGAAGTTCCACAACAGTATAGCCGGACATCTCTGCATCCTCCTTCTGGCTTTCGGTAATCCACAAAGCTGGAAGCCCAAATGCAGGTTCAACTGTCTGAATCCCACGGATTTTCTTGACTGCAGTTCCAGGGTCCATCGCCAGGTAAGCTCCACTCATCATCTCACCTTTTCCTGCCGCAATAGTTCTGATTTTCATCCGATACTCATTGGGTTTTAATTGAATGTTATCTCTGATGCGGATTGGAGGAATTATGATCCCCAGTTCAGTTGCCAATTGACGTCTTATCATGGTGATACGATCAAGAAGATCACCACCCTGCTTTATATCTACCAGAGGAATCAGTCCGTAGCCTATCTCAAGCTCCATCGGGTCCACATGAAGATAATCCTCAACTCTCTCCTCCTTCTGCTCTGGTAAGGCCTCATCTGTCTCTTTCTGCTGTACCTCTTTTAATTGCCGTTTAGTACCTAAATATGCAGCAGCCAAGCAAGATGCTCCTAAAATTATGAAGGGAACTTTAGGAAATCCGGGCACAAGAGCAAATAAAATCATCATGGCACCAGCAACTCCCAAAACCTTTGGTTTTGAGAAGAGCTGATCGGTTATCTCCTGTCCAAGATCATTCTGCGATGCAGCCCTGCTGACCAGAATTCCTGAACCTACCGAGATCATAAGCGCAGGGATCTGAGAAACCAACCCATCACCTATAGTCAGAGTTGTATAGGTGGTAAGAGCCGTAGCAAAATCCATCCCCATTTGTGCAACACCGATAATAAAGCCACCAATAACGTTAATTATTGTGATAAGAATTCCGGCTACAGCATCGCCTCTGACAAATTTAGATGCTCCATCCATGGCTCCGTAAAAGTCTGCTTCACGGGAAATCTGAATTCTTCTTGCCCTGGCCTGCTCTTCATTTATGAGTCCTGCATTAAGATCTGCATCGATTGCCATCTGTTTACCAGGCATGGCATCCAGGGTAAATCGAGCCGCTACTTCAGCTATTCTTCCAGCACCCTTTGTAATAACGACAAACTGAATTATTACAATAATAAGGAAAATTACAGCTCCGACTACCATGTTACCACTTGTAACAAATGTTCCAAAAACTCTCACCACCTCACCAGCATCTGCTTTACTTAGAATTAGTCTGGTGGTAGCCACATTCAGTGACAATCGGAAAAGAGTCACGGTTAGAAGTAAAGAAGGGAAAACCGAAAATTCCAAAGCCTCTCTGGTGTACATCGAGACCAGGAGAATAATCATCGCCAGACAAAGGCTTAAGGAGAGCATGATATCGATAAGAAATGTTGGAATAGGGATAATCATTACAACTAAAATCCCTATCACTCCCAGAACTATGACCAGGTCGCGCTGATGAGTTAAGTTCTTGAAAAATTGGTTAGTTATGGCATTACTTGCTACCTGGGGCATACTTCCAGAATTCCTTTAGGAGCCGATTCTTTATGGATATATCCTGCTTAAATTAAAAACAGTATTACTGGCTAACTGATTGAATCAAAACCGTCTATAATAGTATAGCAATGGCAGAAAAGAGGCAAGGGACATTTGTGCGGCTTTTGGTGAGTGGAGGAATAGTTGGTATTAATAACATGGACGAGGGAAGTATAGAATATCAAATGGAGATGCATCCGGAACAGAAGAAAATTCCAAACTCCTGATTTCTAAACAAAAGATAAGAATATTTAAAGCGGCTAAAGTTTAGGCATTGTGTTTTTACTTTATTTCCTGCTCTAATGCCCCCAATTTCGTGTTTCTGATTTCGTGCTTATTCTTTTTAATCACTATTCAAACAATTTTCCGTACTCTCCATAACCTTCCTCCTCCAGTTTTTCTTTGGGGATAAATCGCAGGGATGAAGAGTTGATACAATATCGCACTCCTTCCGGTCCGGGACCATCACCAAACAGATGACCCAGATGAGAATCACCGGCTTTACTTTTCACCTCTGTGCGGATCATTCCATGGCTTGAGTCGACTTTCTCTAATACTCTTTGCTTATCGATCGGTTTGGTGAAACTGGGCCATCCAGTACCCGAGTCATATTTCTCTTTTGAGCTAAATAGTGGTTCACCAGTGACTATATCCACATAAATTCCCTCTCTTTTATTATCCCAATATTCATTATCAAAAGGTGGTTCTGTGCCACACAGTTGAGTCACCCTGAACTGAGTCGGGTTGAGTTTTTCTTTTAATACCTGCAGACTGGGTTTTCTATAATCAGCATCTTTCATTGTGCCCTCCCCTCTTTTTTTATCTTTTGGTCTAATAATAGTACGTTTTAAATGAGCGGCTTAATGTGAAAGCAAGAAATGAGAAATGAGAAATGAGAAATGAGAACTGGAGCGGAAAAATAAACCACGAATCAGGACCAGATAACCCTGGTTAGTTTTTATTTCTTATTCGAGCCATTCGTGTTTACTCTTTCGTGCCCATTCGTGTTATTCTTACTCCGGGGACTACCAGCCACCACCAGCGGTGCAAATCAAGATGTTCGTATTCGAAAAAACTATTTATCCCGATGGTGGTCTTCAGAACTCCAATGTTGGTCTTCGGAGCTTCAACAATGGTGTTCTGAGCTTCGATCGTGGTGTTCTGAGCTTCGATCGTGGTGCTCTGAGCTTCGATCGTGATGCTCCGAGCTCCTATGGTCGAGCTTAAAACACCAGTGTTGGGGTTTGAGACGCCGTTTTTTTTGGTTTTCGCGCTCTTTGTCAAGGCTATTTGCGCGAATGTCAAAGTTTATTACACCAATGTCAAGGTTCGGAAGACCAGTTTTCCGGCCCAACCAAGCCGATATCAAGTTTTTTTTATCTGAAATCAAAGTTCAGAACCCCATCATTGCTGCTCAGAACACTAACATTGGTCCTCAGAACCCCAACTTTGAGGTCCTTAGCTCCGATTTTCGACCTCATATCTGAGAGTGCCGCCTACAAACCCCCTGTTTCAATGCCCGAAATGTCGTTTTTGCTGGTTTTCGTACATGTTCTGGAAGATCGGAACAGTTTAATGCCTTTTATGGCTCCAGGGTAAAAAATGTGCGGTTCCTTCCTGTCTACATCATGCTTCAGGCCAGACTTTTTGAGCCAGACATGCTGGAACATTTCCACTAACTGCTTCAAAATAACTAACTGCTTCAATAATGGTAGTAAGTCGCAACAAAAATAAAAGGAAATGACACAACCATATCCACCAGATTAACTTCGACGCTAATGGTTATCAACCAGGTAAAAGAGACATTTAATGGGCTGAATTCAACTTTGCACTTACATTACACAAATTATCTATATTGAACTTAAGGCTATTCACACAAGTATGGAAGACTCTGTGGCAAAGAGAGTCCTTCATGACAATACATAGATACACAAGAGTCAAAGGATACCTAAGAGATGCTCAAACACGGATGGAAAGAGATAGTTAAGCAGGTTTTCAGGAAAATATTTGATGACAATGTAGGCATTATTTCTGCAGGGGTAGCTTTTTACACATTCTTGGCCATTTTTCCTGCCATTGCTGCCATCATCTCTATTTATGGACTGATTGCAGATCCTCTGATCGTTCAACAGCAGCTCTCTTCAGTAGCCGAAATACTCCCAGAACAGGCTTCTCAGCTAATGCGTTCACAATTGGATCAGATTGTCAGTGGTTCGCACTCGGCACTGAGCTGGGGACTGTTGTTTAGCGTATTCTTGAGCCTCTGGAGTGCCAACCGGGGAACCAATGCACTTTTTAAGGGCCTCAATATTGTCTACGAAGAAAAAAACAGACGAGGTTTTATTATAAATACCGCTCTCACTCTTTTATTTACTCTTCTGGGAGTAATAGTAACTATCATAAGTATCTCTCTGGTGATCGCTTTACCTGCAATTGCAGTGGGATTTGGGATTACCGGTAGCTTTACAACAAAGCTCATGTGGTCAAGATGGCTTTTATTGGCTGGAATAATAATGCTGAGTCTTGCAGTGCTTTACCACTACGCTCCACAACGCAGAGGTGTCAAATGGCAATGGATAAGCTGGGGTTCGGTGCTGGCAACAGTTTTTTGGATAGGCAGTTCTCTGGCATTTTCTTATTATGTAGATAATTTCGGCAATTACAATGCTACATATGGCTCACTGGCAGCAGTTGTAATATTGCTTTTCTGGTTCTACCTTTCCAGCTTTGTGATTCTTACCGGAGCGGAAATTAATTTCGCAATTGAGCAGAAGACAGTTGCAGATACTTCCATCGGTACGCAGAGTTCTGATGATTAGTGGGCCTATAGCTTAATGCTCTTTTTTCTTCACTTCATCATTCGTCATTCCGACATTCGTCATTCCGACATTCATCATTCCGACATTCAACATTCAACATTCAACATTCGATATTTAACATTCGATATTTATTCCAGCAATTTCCTTCAGAATAGACGTCGGGCCGGACGTCTCTACACAGGGGGCGGTTTCCATCGGGGGCTGGTAGCCCCCAACTTCTAACAGGACAATTAAAAAAACAGTGAACACCTGTTTTAGCCACACATCAATTAATGATGAACTTAACAGAGTATTTCCTTTCCCTCTCACCATTCTTGAAACTGAGGATATTAAACAGATACACACCCCTAGAGAGCTGAACTGTATTAAGGTCTAAACGGAACGAATTGACCTCATTTTTAAACTCCCATTTTTTGATCAAGCGTCCTGAAACATCAAATAATGATGCAGCCGAAAATGCTCTTTCAGTATTCAACAGTGATATGAAGGAACCGTCTCTGTAAAGCTTTACAGGCCTTGTATCTCTTTTGTTTTCTACATTAACAGTTCCCTGCAGTGGGCGCTCGATTTCCACTCCTTGAGGATTGTACTGGTCCAGATCGATTCTCGGCCATACAAGTTCTCCTCTTTTCTGTTCAGTAATTTTATATTCTGCTCCCAGCTCCATCGAATTAAGATCAAGCCAGAGAGTTATGCGCTGGTACTCCTCGGGTGTCAAAGAGACATTATTATGTGAAGGATTAAGATAATTAATCAGCCTGGAAAAGGATGCACCGACCTTTCCGGGAGTGGTTCGCGAACCACCTTTAACCCGAGTAACGATATCTCCATTTATATAAGGGTTGCCATCCCCACAGAAATAGAAAGAATAATTTTTCAGGCTCCCGAAGCTCATATTCGGCCCCTTAGCTCTATCTCTGTGACAAGATGCACATTTTTTATCAAAAACCGGCTTTACAAGTCTGGCAAAGTTCACCGGCTCCACTCCCCCGGCATCGGGTTCCAGTCTTGATGGAGGTCTCAGAAAGGCTAATTTATTGACCCCAATTTGCACCGCTTCCCATTTGTTCTCATGACACCCTACACACATCATCTGCTCGCCTTCATGAACATAGGTTGCAGATCGCATTGAATGAACTGCAAGTCCCTTATCATCAATTAACTGGAAATAAATAATTTTTCCAACAGGAGCTTCACAATAAACACTGCCATCGGATTCTACAGGGACTGTTCCAAGTGACATTCTTGTCAACGCTTCGGCTGGATAGCCGTTTCTTGGATCGTTTATAAGTATGGTTTCTTTTGGAAACACCTGAACAATTCTCATTTTTTTGACTACAGTGTTAGGCGGAAGCGGAATATCTGAAGTATAGACATCACTTACTTTTATCGTAGCACGATAATGATCATTTCTATTTTTTCTTTCACCCTGCCATGTAGCAGTAGCAGGTGATGGCGGCTTTTGTCTTGCCTTGACCGGTATAGGATCTATAGGCCTCCAGGTGTTGTTTGAAAAAATAAGCTGCTCAAGGCCATTTTTGTTACGTAGAATTATTGTTTTGTCTTTGTTACAGAGGTAATCATCTTCACTGAGAGGCCATGCAGTTCCATAAGGACCTGTCTTAAAATCAGGCCAGTCATTCCATGCAGTAGTGATTCTTTTTACCTGAGATACTTTTCCGTCATCTTCAATTACAGGATCAATCATGATAAGTTCACCAAATGTATACCCGTGATGTCCTGCGGCGGTTGCAATATACTTTTGCGAATTTGGAATCGCACGTATATTGAATTCAGCATTAGGCCTGTCCCATCTTCCATCTCTCCAGTTAGAACCGGTAATAGTCTCAAAAGGATGGGGGTAATTTCCATGATAGGATCTTGGGTCCCTGCCATCGGGGTAACATGTCCAGAGGTGATGAGCGATACAGTCATCACGGTCAACATAATCCCACCTGGTGTAAACGATTTTGCCGTCATTATCCACGCTTGGATGCCACTCATTTGTTTCATGATAACTGAGACAGACAATATCGGAACCGTCATCTTTCATTGAATGGAGTGTAAAGGTAGGCTTCGCTTTTGTGTGACATCTCCCATACCCTCCGCGTCTATCGGAAATAAAAATAATACGGCCATTGGGTAGCCAGATCGGATCGAAATCATTATGATTGGAGTTTTGAAGGAAATTAAACTCAGATGAAGGCCCATCGGTAAGTTGCACCAGATTTGTCCCGTCAATATTGACTTTAAATATATGGTAGCATCTGTTATTTGGTGGTGACCATGAAAAAAGGATTGTTTTCCCGTCATACGAGAGATCAGGTGAGAGAAAGGCTCCCCCCGAAAGAGAAGTTCCTTTGAAGGGGCCATTTTCAACCTTGGAATCCCTCAGGACATCAACCAGAACCGGGTTTGCGGTCTTAAACCCTTTTAGGATATAGAGTCCACCACCCATGTTGATGTTCCAGGGGTTGTATTGATCACACATGTGTACTTCATTGTTGGGGAACACATAACCTATAAAGAGAATATCATCAAAATCAAGCAAAGGATTGTCAAAGGCAATACGTCTGGCTAACGCATTAAGTTTGATGAACTGGTCTTTGTCAGCATTAACTGCAGTTTTTGCCAGCGCAGTGGTATTCATCTCTCTTTGAAGCAGAATTAATTCCTGTTCATACTCTTTGCACTTTGCGGATTTATTGCTTCGTTTAAGTTCTTCAAGCAGAAGCTTTGTGCGGCGTAATACGACATCTGAAGGAGAGTTGTCGGCCGGTAAGATCTGTGCATTGGCATCCAGAAGAT
Source organism: Fibrobacterota bacterium (assembly GCA_023412475.1). GTDB lineage: Bacteria > Fibrobacterota > Chitinivibrionia > Chitinivibrionales > Chitinispirillaceae > JAAYPC01. The sequence goes on from JAEYNR010000009.1 coordinate 15,605, forward strand.
CGTCCCTTACAAGCGTTTTTTTTGCAAGCGCCCTGTTTCTGGTAATTTCCTGCTGCATCTCCAAATACTGCTCTTCCCAGTGTGTCTGGATATCATTTGAACCTGATGCATCTGTAGCCTTCAGGAAAGTGCATACAGCCAGAAGTGCTGTAACGCTAAATTTTGTTAAATACACATTCATCTTTTCTGACTCCTGGTCTAAAAATTTCAGATAGAGTTTGATGCAAACGTTCAATTCTTCTGAACACTTTTTTCTTCCTATATAATTATACCCGTTTTTGGTGTATGAGTCTTCATCTTAAAAACTTGAAACAACACTCTTGCTTGTTTTTCCATCATGATTTATCAACACTATATATATCCCCCTTGCCCTGACAGGTATGGCACATGAGCCAGTAACTGCATTAAGCTTTTTCATTAATTTGCCATTGGGCATAAACACAGAGACACTGTATCTTTCTTTGTGATTTTGTCTTATAAAGATTTTGTCTCTTAAGAATTCAGTCTTAAAAGTGGTTATTTTACCGGTATTATTCAATTTGATTGAAGTAGCCCCAATGGAAAATTCAAACCAGTTGATATTGAACAGATATCCATCTTCGCCGGTAAACCTTAAATACACATCATGTTTACCTGTTACTTTGCTGATTTTACAAGTTTTTGTAGCCCATGTCTGCCACCCACCTGTTTCTGTAATATCACAAGTTCCTAACAGTGTTCCATCATTACTGCCAATCCTGATTTCAATATTCCCACCACTTCCTCCGCAAGCAACCCTCACTACAAATTCTTCGGAACCAATAGTGCCAAAGTCTACATTGCTATAGATCGCATAATCCCCGTTTTCAATATACCCGATGTTTTTTCCACCTTCAGAACAATTCTCAAGATCAATTCCGGATTGATGACTGAAATTTTCAGCTTCGATCTGTGACAATGACCCGGTAACTCTCAGAATCGGCGATGATTCAGTTGAGATACCTCTGGAGTTCACCACAAATAGCTTATAAATACCGTTTCTTTGAGGAACAGCGATCGAAGTGTCAAACCCTGAAGCTTTTGTCATAGAGGGACCTTCAACAAAATCAGATGTTCCGGAAGGAGCAAACCAGACTGTTGCAGTGGAATCAGCGCAACTGCGGATTTTAATGGCACTGCCAGCTTGAGCTTCACAGCTTGCAGGGAAAACATAATTCTCTATTTTTATAAAATCTTCAGGAAAAATTCCTCTGTATTCATCCTGAACTCCTGAATTAACGCAGTATGTATACTGCGTTGCAGGCCAGACATTATCAGAACGCACCTGAATCGGATCAATAGTACTGTTTGGTGGATTGACACCCATTTTGTCAACTGTTGCAAAAGTTCTCAAAATTGTTAAATGATGCTTTCCGCCAAAATCTTCACAGTTAATTGTATATTTCACTCCCGGATCAATGTCCAGTACATTATCATTTTCAATCACATGGGTAGTGCCCTCATCATTGTGCAAACCATAGGTAGGACCATTTGTGGCAGCAGGGATTCCCTTTACATAGTTTTCATTAATATTAGTACCGGGATTCTGACCGATTGTGTAGATTGCGCCGCTGTCATGAAGTCTGTTCAGAGTATTAATCAACCTGTTATAGCTTATGGTGTTATTTTTTGCGGTAGTTGAGTTTGTGAAGTTACACCATCCCCATCCCAGATGAATTCCATTATAAGCGGTTTTCTCTACATGGTTATAGGTAATAGTAATACCTTCAACAAAGTAAGCTGTTATCGCTGCACATCCTCCAAATCCCGGAGCAGTACTTATATCATAAAGTAAATTATTGGTGATGGTGATGTCCTTGCAGACTTTCTCGACGTTGGGAGCGTATTTAGCGTGAGTTCCACCATCACCAATATAAACATGCTGTGGATGTCCAACGGTTATGCCACTGGAGGTGATATCGGTTATAAAATTACCTGTAATGTTACAGTTTAATACATCGTTTGCCATGTTTATACCATCATTGCCGCTATGTTTGATAACATTCCCTATAAAATCGATTGAATTACTGTGGTTAAGCGTTATCATTCCAGGGTGAAGGTCAAGAAGGTTATATTGTGTGTTATGCCAGTTATCGTTATAGAAAGCAATAAATGCGTTAGCTCCCTGACATGTGGTCTTACCATAGGAATTACCTACTTTAACAAGATTAAACTCTGTGTTGGCAAAAATAATACCCTGAAAAGTGATGTTCTCAACCCTGCTTGTTGGTGAAGTCCCAACAATATCAATAAGTTTCTCTACAACCGGAGCCTGTACATCGGCAGTTTCCATGCTCTCACCTGGACGGGGGTAATAATAGAGAGTTTTTTTGGTTTTGTCGAAATAAAACTGCCCGGCAGAATTTAGGAATTCAAATGCATTGTAGATTGTATGTGTACCGGTAGTAGTGAAAGCTGCACCCCAGCCAGGTGTCTGGGCAATTGATCCGTATGGCTGCTGCAGAAGTAATGCCCGATAATTGTCACTGGTAGTAACTACATCCCTGACACAAACGATATTTTCGTTCCAGGTAGTACCGTTTACAATCTCCAGATCATCTTTGTTGTCTGCTATACTAGGCATGTCTGATGAATTGTATTTGACTCCATCACTCTTGCTGCCGCCAGTCCATGCCCAATCAGCTTGTCCCTTGGTCACCGAATATGTCCCCTCACCTCCTCTGGCAGTAATTCTTTTACTGGTCATAAGAGCTCTTTTATCATTCACATAGAGGTTTCTTAACTTGGTTGAACGATCAAGCGGAGCTTTGTATATGTTTCCACTATGCAGGGTCCAGCCGGTAACTTTCACAGCTCCGCTTAAAACCGGCGCTTCGCCCGGATATGCCATGTAGTAAATTCTGTATCCGTTTTTACCCGAATCCTGAGGCTTAAATGTTACAGGGCTGGTAACACAGTGTATGCCATCTCTCAGATACACTATAATATCTTCAGACATGCTGCTATTTACAGATCGCACAGCATCACGAGCTGCTGCAACTGTCTTAAAAGGTGCATTAATAGTACCAGGATTATCATCATTACCAGAAGGTGACACGTAAAATTTGGTTTGAGCTGCCAAAACAGTGGAAAGAAGACAAACCACTATAGAAACTGACCTGAGTATTGAATAGGGCTTTTTGTACTCTCTATTAATAACCACGAATGCGCTCCTTTTGTAGTTACTGACTGCCAGAGATTCTTTTATTATATCAGAATTTAGCTTATGTGGTATAAATTAAAGCATGTAGAGAGAATCTTCAGGATTTTCAGAAAAGTTAATGAAAAAAGTGTTCCGTAATCAGGAACAGATAAAATATCCGATGAATATTTCTAAACTTTATTGGAAAAGAAACATGGTCTTTCTGTTATTGATGATAAAACCAGAAAGCAAATATCGAATAACGATTTTTCCTGACTCTCCAGAAAATTCTTCGTGCATTGCCAAATATTTGGATAAACAGGATAATCAAGCAAAGAGCACAACTGTTCTGCAGCGTTTATCTCTTAAGAACTTTTCTGGTAAATTTGACTTCACTGTTTATTACAGAGAGCAGATAGACCCCTGTAGCGAGCTTTGCACCCACTTTCCGCACACCTTTTCCCTTTCCTCTTTCTAACATTGTTCCATTTACCGCCGCAATTCTGTATTCATAACTACCATTCATCCGGATCTCAAAGCCATTTTTTTGGAAAGAATAAGGAGGTTTATTTTCATTAAACGTTTTGCTTCTTTTCACCGGTATTGCATCGTCAACTGTAAGCAAAGTCAGCATTTTCTGTGCATATCGAATTCCAAAATTACGGTTTCCTTCTGAATTGAAATGGAATTGATCTTTGCCAGGAAGTCCTTCTGCTGAAATTACATGAGAGTTGGGAATAACATCAGGAACAGTAGCGATAACACTGTTATGCCCATAGCATGCTCCACCTGCATTCTGATAAAGCATCTCACCAACAAGCAATGGTGTTTGTGAACCATCAAGGCCTAGCTCACTTATGAGATTGTCATATATACCCTTGACCTTTTCTGGCCAATCTCTTTGAGAGTTGTTTGACTCACCCTGATGCAATAGAATTCCCTTTATAACTCCATCCTGTTGTGCCTTCTTTGCCAGATCCAATAACCAGGCGTATGCACTGCCTCCATACTTTTTGGGAACATAGTTGTAGGTATCATATCCCTGATATCCACTCTTAAAAAAAAGTGCAATATCACAACCTGGAATAGCTACGACAACAACACCAATTTTTATATTTGAAGGGAGGCTATCCACCATTGTTCTTCCAAAATAATCAGACGGACCTATTCCTCCGTTGCACCCCCATAGGGGAGGAACCGCTGGATACCATTCTCCAAATGTTCTGTTAAGGTTTTGACAACCGATCGGCTCCATCATCTGAAAGCGACTATCAACAGTCTGGTCCTGAGCTTCTATGGTACCTGCACCTGCCATATTGGACTGCCCGAAACAGAGATAAATGTGGTAATCAGGGTCCTGTGAGAAGGCCATAGAGACCAGCAATAAAGGAATACAACAATGATAAAAGTGTAATCTTAATGTTTTCATTTATTAATCGCCAGCATTAAAATATTATGAAATGTAGATGTTCCAGGCGTCCTCTCTTTACAATCAGAAGAGAAATGCAGCTTTTGCAGGAGATACATTATTATCAAATATGTTTCCAACTTTCAATAAAACCCCTCGCTAAAAGAATCAGGTCTGGTGCACATTTCTGTGCACATTTTTTTACTTCATCAGCAATATTTTTGAACTGCTTAATATCTTTGCTCTGGTGATAATTTTCAGGACATAGTACCCATCGCAAACATCTGAAAGATCAATGCTACGGCTGCAAGAAGCTGCGGAGCTTGTCTGAAGTTCTGCGGATTTTACAATTTTCCCCCTCAAGTCATAGAGTTTGAAGAAGACAGATCCCTTTACAGGTACCGAGAAATTCAATCTCATGATTGAATTGTGGATGTTCACTTTCACACCAGATGAGGACATGATAGTTTTTGCAGAATTAACAACACTTGGATCAGCTATTTTTATCGACACATTATCAATGGTAACTGTTGGCAGTTCTGTACCAACGTTAAACCCTATCCGTCCATTGACATCGGTTAACTCCATTTTAAAATCAAACTCAAATGTCTGTTTTGTTGTGGTAAGATGAAAAGTCTGCAGTTGAGACAGATAGCTTTCCCATGGATCATCCGCCATCTCTACATTCACATCAAGAGATCTGTTGGAAGATGCATAAGCATCGAATGCTACTTTGTATGTCTTACCCTTCAAAAGGGAGAGCCCGGGCTGTACAAGCTGTATACCATGATTGTCTTCTGCTGTGCTGCTTATTTCAATTTTGTACTTACCATCAACAACGTTTCCTGTTGCTTCCCCATCCCAAATATTGAGTGTCCATTCATCTGCTCCTGAAACGAAATCACCGTTAAAAACCAGGTTTCCATCTGCAGTGCTGCGTGAGAACAGTGCAGTAACGGTTCTATCAGCAGTCATTTTTACTGTAAGAGGATTCTCGCTTCCGCTTACGCCTTCTCCACTCCAGCCTACAAATTGCCATCCACCTTCAGGTTCAGCAGTGAGAGTAACAGAGGTACCTTCCTCATATCCTGGTTTTTGTGGAGTGCGGCTGACAGTTCCCTGGCCGACAGTTTCAACAGACAGTTGAAAACCAGAAACCAGGAAGCGCCACCAGTTCAGACGAAAAGGTTCACCCGAGCCTTTAAAAACCAGATAAAGGTTATTTTCACCGCTACAGTCACTTACGTCACAACGAAAAGTTTCCCAGGTAGTCCATCCACCAGTAGAGGTAATTTCGCAAGTTCCGACCAGTTTTCCTGTCAGGCTTCCCAGCCGCATTTCAATATTACCACCAGAGGAATTGCTTGCAGCCCGAACTTCAAACCTTTCAGCCCCATCACCAAAATCAACACCTTTAAGCCGGATATAATCACCATCGCTAATGGAGGTAACCATTATCCCGCCCTCACTGCACACGCCTGTTTTTATTCCTGACTGCAAATTGATCGTTTCAGCTTGAACAGTATCGTAAGGATTGAGGCTTTTGATCTGAGGAGGTCCTTCTGAGGTGCAGGTTGACTGTTTCATGGTACCGTCTGCATTAAAATGCGCCAGATCAACGCTTACGCTTCTTTTAAAAGTTTCACCGGAAATTCTGCGGTCGTGATAAAAAACATACCAATTATCCTTGAATTTTGCTAATGAAGCATGATTATTATTGTAATTATTAATATTCTTGCCATCTACAGATGGGTTGTCAAGGATGATACCTTTATATTCAAAACCAGTCATAGGGTTATCACTTGTCATATAATCTATTCTTGCTGAACTGCCATCAAAATCTGTAGAGTACGAGAAGTAATAAATTCCGTTGCTTTTGTGCATAAAAGCTGCTTCAAAAGAGCGCGGTGCATTGATTGTCACAGCAGTCCCATTTGTGGAAATCATATCATCATTCAATTTGATAACCCTGAGGTTAATGCCTGGAGTAGATCCTCCTCCTCCAAAATAAAGATATGCCTGCCCATCATCATCAATAAATGCAGCAGGATCAAAAAGCCATTCAACATTGCAATTGGGCATGCTTTTGTTAACAATTGCTTTGCCCAGTGCATCTTTGAATGGTCCTTCAGGCCTGTTTGCAACTGCAACGCCTATGGATGCTCCGCCATCTGGGAAATAAAGGTAAAATTTGCCATCTTTGTGAACACATCCAGGAGCGTAAGCACGTCCTGCCCACGATGCGTCCCTGGGCACTAAGAATACTTCACCATGATCAGTCCAGTTAACCATGTCATCCGATGAAACGAGTGTATAATCAACAATGTCATAACCTTCCCCATTATTATCATCCCGTGAACAATACACATAAACCCTGTCGTTCCATACCATGGCGTTTGGATCAGCAGTGTATTTCTGAGATATAATAGGATTCTCTGCTAAAACTGTCTGTATTAACAGAAATGCCATAATTAATAACTTTGGATAGACTGCACGACTTAAAATCATTGAAACTCCCTGTATTAAAAGATGCCTGTTAATTACTCTGACATAATGATCACAGCATTATCAATCAACACAACCCTTAGCCGACTTTACCTGGCCAAAAGTATCTTTGAAGAATGAATAATTGCTTTTTCTGATCCGATTTTCACCACATAGAACCCGCACGGTTTTTTTGACAAATCATAGCTCAATACTCCATTTTTTCCAGCCACGGCTCTAAGCATAACATTCTTGATAAGATTTCCTTTCAAATCAAATATCTTCAAAGAGGATTCCTTCAATACAGGGTCTACTGATTCAATTCTCAAGATAGATTTTCTGCAGCTTACTTTAAATGGAGATTGTTCTGTTGTGCGATTATTCAGGTAGACTGATGAAGGATCACTGACTTTAACCGAGACATTGTCAATTGTAACAGCAGTATTTGACAGTGCCAGATTAAACCCAAGGCGACCATTGATATCGTCAGGATGCTCCATTGTGAAGCGAAAAGAGAATGTCTGCTTTGAGCTGGTCAGATCAAAACTCTGTAATTGCGGCAGATAAGAAGTCCAGGGATCATCCGCCATCTCTACATTTACTTCCAGCGACCTTGCCGAAGACCCTAAAGCATCAAACTTTACTTCATAAGTTTTACCCTTCTCAAGGTAAATTCCGGATTGAACAAGCTGAATATCATGAGCATTTTCGCCCGTACTCTCTATAGTAATTCTATATTCTCCATCAACGACAGTTCCTGTTGCAGCTCCATCCCATATATTGAGTTTCCACTCTGCTGTATCTGAGCTGAAATCACCGTTAATAACCAGATTTCCATCTGCAGTTCCGCGTGTAAAAATTGCACTAATCACTTTGTCTTCATCCATCGTCACAGTAACCGGATTATCATCTCCACTCAAGCCGGAACCATCCCAACCAGTAAAAACATACCCCAATTGCGGCTGAGCAGTGAGAGTAACTGTTTCTCCTTCTTCGAAAATGGCACGCTTAGGATCACGACTGACTGCCCCCCGACCGATAATTTTTATATTAAGCCTTAAACCGGGATTATATAAACCTACAAATGATACCACACTTTTTGCCGGAAGAGTCCAGGAGAAACTGGTGCCTGCTGTAACCTGGCTGCGCGCTGTCAGCTTGACATCATTAGAAGTCTCCCATGGTGTTATTTCAGGTACAGATATTCCATCAAAAATGAATTTCTGCTCTGTTGCAGAATTGTTTTCATTTATTGCAACAATGGTCAACTGTCCAAGAGAGTCGTTGCGATAGGCAGTAACAAAAATGCCAGAAGACGGATTATCGTTTGCACCGATACGGTAAGATCCAGGTCTCACAAACCGGCTGTAATTACCCATTACGTAGCCACGTTGGATCACTTTACCCCTCATCACCAGTCCGTTTGATGCAGTTCCGTTTACTCCGTCAGCAGGAATGATCCACCATGTGTGATATGCACTTACAGGACCATTGACAATCTGCCCATGCATCTGCTTAGCGATAGCGATACCGGGTGTCATACTTTCATCACCTGCAAACTGGTCAAATCCATACTCTGTTTGCCAGAGTTCTTTCCCTTTTTCTTTAACTAAATTATATGGAAAGCCTCTGTTGGTGGTTGGTTCATCACCATACGAATGTGACGCAATAACGTCACAGTATTTTAGAGCCCTGGGGTTATTTAGTATCGCATCACCAAAAGGTTTGAGTGAACCCCAGTTAATCACTTCCGGTGCAATGATTCTGGTTTTCAAACCGGCTTTTTCCAGTGATGGCCCCAGGTATTCTCCAACAAAAGTCGCAAGCTGTTCTGGTGTATATCTGCAGGATTCATACTCGGCTGTCCAGTTTGGTTCATTCTGTGCAGAAATCCATTTGAGATCTACTCCTTTGGACTGCAGGTCTTTAACATAAGAAACAAGGCGATCAGCCCAGTCCTGATAACGGGAAGACAGCAAGCTTCCACCATCATTTACACTATTATTATCTTTCCATTCACCTGGTGGAGACCAGGGAGCAGCCCATATTGAGGCACCCAATGCCTGAGCTTTTTTGGCAATGTCTATTTCACCAGAACCGGTTGTCCCATTTGGAGCAATTCTCATTCTAACCAGAGTCAATCCGCACCCATCTGTCTGAGAGAAAAGCCCTGTTATCAGCTCATCTTTAAGTCCACCAGCCCATGCAGTCGAACCGCCGAAACCAGATATGTGCTGCTGCACGTCTTCAAACTGGACAGTGCAATCGCCTGCACTTAGCCGGGTTGCATACCCAATAAAGAATATTGCCAATCCGTAAACAATCATGTTCCTACTGATGAATCTCATTTTTTTAATCCTTATTCAAACTGGTGACATTTATAAAATAAGGATTTATTAAGTGATTTTCGGAAAATTCAGAAGATTCGGGACAAAATATGTTCCACAAAATGGAACATCACCATATCAGTTCCTGTGAAGTATTTTTGTACTATTAATAAGTACTCCGTTTTCCTTAAGTCCAACCACATAGATTCCACCTGGTAAACCGAGAGGCTGAAGATTCCAGGTGTGCTCATTTGAGCCGGATTGCAGCTTCCTTTTGCTGATAACATTTCCTGAAAGATCAAACAAATCTACTGACAGCCGACTATTGGGATAAGATCCGAATCGGATTTGCAAAGATGATTTCTGGTACCGGACATTTGGTCTTAAATTGATCTTTGGAATCACTGAAGAAGAAAATGAGGTTGCAGGGACCTGCTTAATTTTAATATTATCCAGATATATTGTACCGGTTGCTCCGCCAAGGTTAAAGCTTATTCGTCCACTTGAATCTGTGGGCTGCTCCATTTTAAAAATAAGACTGTAAGGACTTTTGGTATTGTTAAGATTGAATGATTCGGGAGCTTTAAGATAACCGGTCCATGGATCATTTTCCATTTCTATGTTTAATTCCAGATCCCTGTTGGACGCCGCATAAGCCTCGAAAGATAGTTCGTAAGATTTGTCCTTTTCGAGAATAATTCCTGCCTGCACAAGTTGAATGTCGTGATTATTTTCTCCAATGCTTGAGATTGTTGCCCTGTATTCTCCGTTAATTACATCACCTGTTGCACTCCCATCCCATGTATTAAGAGTCCAGCCGGCTTTAGAGGCATCAAAGCTTCCATTGTAAACAGTATCTCTATAAGGAGGGATTGCAACTCCGTCAAACCCGATTCCATCAAAAGGCACAACAATAACTTTGCTGTTATGATTATCTCCACCCTTGTCATCTACCTTTTCGCAACTAATTACCGAGAAGGTCCAGTGTGTAACATGACCATTTTCAATGCAAACTCCCGGACGTTCGATTTTTGTCCAATGATTTACAGTTCCATCAGTATAACGTAGAAAATCGGATCTTGGGTCAAAAGCCAGGCCTTCATTTGTCCAGTTACTTATACCATCTTTTGATCTGAGATGATAAGCTTTTTTATCACTCCAGGAGTTAACCACAACATGATAATACCCGCCACTGTACCATAAGACCGGATCCTCAAGATTAGGTGCAAGACCGCTGTAAATAGAATTACACCTGATTTTATAAGGGCCGGTAAGATTTTCACTGGTCATTATCTGTCCATGACGTTCAATCATCATGAATTTTCCATCATCCGGACGGATTATTATGCTCAGATTAGCAATTTCACTGGGGTTGTTAAACCCGTTAGCATCGATTGAAAGCAAACCAGCAAAACTCCAAGGCCCATCAAGTGTTGGTGCTGTGAAAAAATCTCTACGACCGACATCACTGATAACAGAGGCATAGGTTCCATCTTTAAGCTGTAATATTGTCAGGTTATGACCTTTTCCTTGAGAATGGTTTGGCCATGTCAATCCTTTGTCAACGTATGGTCCCATTACAGAATCACTTACTGCATGAACTCCCAGAGATCCCATCCATGCCCAGTGGCCACCACTTTGATCCCATCGGCTCGCAAACATATGATACTTTCCATCAGGCCCTTTAATTATAGGACCATCCCAATAGGTGTGTGATCTATTAGTTGTATCCTCTAAACCATTACCAATATCCCGTGGACCCACAGAAGTACAACCCCATTTGTCTGTGCGCAACGGTTTAACTATTGGCATCGGTTGAAAAAAATCGATCAGTGTCTGGGCTGAGATGATGTTAGCAAGTGCAATACAGATTAAAAAAGGAACTATTCTGAAACTGAAATGATATTTTGTTACCATTGGATTATTATCTCTTTCTTGTATACTGCTTTGAAATTATCTTGTCAGTACAATCCCGGATTTGAAATCGATGTTACCCAGTTTAACCTTTAAAACATAGTAACCTTCCGCTAGCCCTGTACTATTAATGTTAATTTTACCAACATTACCGGAACCAGTTTTAAGCCTTGTTTTCAGTACGACCTTACCTTTTAGATCGTAAAGAACTGCAATGGCATCACTGTGCTTATCAGCATTAACATTTACTATTATGTTTGTGCCCATTTTGCACACATTTACCTTTTTAAATTCTCTGTTCTTAAAAGATCCCGACACACCTGTTGTTGTTATTTCAAAAAGTGAAACATTGTCGATATAAACAGATGATTCATTAGTTCCAGCACTGAATTCAACTCTACAATTATTATAAGTTTCCTCATCCATGGTGAAATCAAGCGAGAATGCTTGTTTTGATGTTGTAAGGTTGACCGTTTTTTCTCCATCGGCAATATTGCTTATAAATGAAGTCCATGGTTCTTCAGGCATTCCAACATTAACATCCAATTCACGGTTTGCTGACGCATAAGCATCGTAGATCAGGCGATACGTTTTCCCCTGCTCCAGCAATATCCCCTCCTGGACTACCTGTATGTCATGGTATTTATCTGCCACACTGTTGACAGTAATCCGGTATTCCCCATCCACTACACTTCCAGTGCCACTTCCGCTCCAGTTATTGAAAGCCCAGGCATCGGTCCCTGATGAAAAATTACCATTTACGACAAGATCTTCTTTGCCGTCTTTTGTAATAAAATTAGCTATAACAGACTTCATGGAATTCATGGTGACAGTTAATGGATTCTTATCTCCCGAGGCATCACCACTCCAGTTTTTGAAAACCCAGCCATCTTCAGGTTTTGCAGTGAGTTTAACCTCTGTGTCATCTTCATAAGCTGTGCTATCAGGCGAAAGACTTACTGTTCCCCGACCAATAGTTTTTACCGAAAGTCTGAATCCTTTAGACGATTCATCAATTCTCATTACATCGGTATGGGAACTTCCAATCTCAAACCAGTCAAAATCAGCATGCCCACCAGAGCTTTTCGTTGCATAATTAAACAAACCGAACCTGTATCCGACAAAGTGTTTAAGATCATAGGTCATCTGTAAGGTAGTTCCGATTGGAAGCCAGCTAAGGCTATCAAGGCTGTAGAAAAATTTCGCCCTATCGGTGCGATTGGTGAAATCCATATCAATACGCAGGTAAACTCTATCCTTACTGATCGGGACACTTGCCTCTTCTTTGGGATTACTGGATTTGGCACTGATCATCACAACCGAAAGACTTGATCCGGATTTTTTGACACCCACATATCCGTATTCATACTGGAGCGCACACAACCCTGCCACATCACCATCCTTTAATCCCGATACATCTACAGCAGTGCGTCCGGAACACTTAGGTCCAAAACTACGTTGTGTCAATGCATTTCTTACTTGTACCAACTGTGCGTCAGTACGACTGGTTTTAATACGGTAAAAACCAGGACGTTCTGACAATGACCAGTTGGTGTTGTCAGGGTTATGGTTCCATTGCCATTCCAGCTTCATGTCAGAAGAGCTGAAATCATCACTTGTAACAATTCCAGTTGTCCCCAAAGCAGTATTTACAGGTATGTCGATTGCATTCGGGGAAACACCACCGTTAAACACAGGCCAGTCATTTTCCCAGGTTACCGGCATTATCCAGGGGCACCGGCCAACAGAACCGTTGTCCTGAAAAAGATATCCCCACCACGAACCATCTTCAGCCTGCACGACACTTCCCTGTGCTACACCTTTACTGCTGTGCGCAACTTTTCCTTCATATTTGCCGTCAATTGTGCGGCTGCGATAAACCAGAACCGTACGTCCATCGTAGCCCTGTCTTGGCCAACAAATCAGAAAGACATAATACCACTCATTGATTTTTTCTATATGAGCACCTTCGGCATTGACAATAATATCTCCAACCATCCCGTGGGCATTTGAAATGAGAATTTTGTTAAGTCCGCCTGCTTTCAATGCTGTCATTTCTGAATTTAGTTCCAAAATACGGATATCACCACCTCCGTAAACGATGTAGTTACGCCCGTCATCGTCCATAAAAAGAGAGGGATCGTGATATGCGGAAGAAAACGTGACCTCTTTCCAGGGTCCGGTTTCTACATTTACGGTAGAGTAGAGGTGAGTTCTGCCTGAGGTATATGAGAATGTCAGAACATAAAAAGTACCATCCTTGTGCCTGATACTGCTGGCCCAGGATCCCTTGCTGTAGGCATCCTTTCCATTCTCCAGGTTCATCTGATCGTTATTAATAAGAGTTGAGTAGGCATAGCCAACAGTACGCCAATTGACCAGGTCTGTAGACTTCATGATCGGTACACCTGGAGCAAAGTGCATAGTAGTATGGCTCATATAGTAATCACTGCCAACACGGATTATGGAAGGGTCGGGAATATCAGCCCATATCACAGGGTTCTGAACCGTTTCGGCAAATGAAACCAAAACCCCAAAGAGGACGACTAATAATACTGCTGGCCTTAAACACTTTTGATTCATAATTTCTTACCTTATGAAATTGAATAATTTTTCTTACAGCTTCAGCAGGAGATTTTCTGCTGATCATTCAAGTTTCTGTTTATATAAAACTCTGTACTTTCAGTGTAACAATGCCCCTGAGGTCTACCAGCCAGGTAGAAACCTTTGAAATTAAGCTTGCTACTTTTAATGACAGATAACGTTAATTATTTTGAGAAAATCATATCAGAGATACCAATAACTGTCCCTCTGCTGAAAATTTTAACTATATAATAACCTTTAGAAATATTCGATAGCTTAAAGCTGCCTGTGTTTATTTGAGCGGCCCGGGCATTTATTTTCTCGTTTTTCACCATTTTTCCCCTCAAGTCAAAAATTCTCAGAAACGCCTCACCACTTCTATCAGGTATAAAGCTTATCTGCAATGCTGAATTACTACATTTTACTTGCATTTTTGATGATAACTGACCCGTTATTTTTCTAAAAACTGTTTCAGATGGATCGAAAACTTTGACTGATACATTATCGATAATAACAGAAGAGGAGCTGTTGCCAACGTTAAAACCTAAGCGGGCATTGACATCAGTTGTACTTTCCATTTTAAATACAAAAGAGAATTTCTGTTTTGTATCGGTAATGCTGAAGTCCTGAATTTTACTCAGATAGCTTGTCCATGGATCATCGGCCATTTCCAGATTGACCTCCATAGTTCTGTCAGATGTAGCATTAGCATCAAAAGAGACCTCATAAGATATCCCTTTCTCCAGAAAAATTCCAGTCTGAACAAGTTGAATATCATGATTATTATCAGCTATGTCTGAGATTGAGATATTGTATTGATCATTGACTACGCTTCCAGTTGCACTGCCGCTCCAGACATTAAGTGTCCAGTTATCATCAGCAGAACTGAAATCTCCATTAAAAACCAGATTACCATCTATGGTGATGCGTTTAAAATGCGCTGTTACAGCCTTATCAGCATCCATGATGATTGTTAAAGGATTCTGATTTCCACTTATTCCTTCCCCACTCCATTCACTAAATTCCCAGCCTTGCTGAGGTTCTGCTGTCAGTTTAACCTCTGCACCTTCTGAGAAACTGGTTCCTGACGGGGAACGGTTTACGGTTCCCCGTCCGGACGTCTGCACAGACAAGCGGTAACCGAAAGAACCTTCGAAAATGTACCAGTTGAGGCGGAACGGTTCCCCTGATCCTTTGAAAACCAGGAAAAGATCATTTACGCCACTGCATTCACTTACATCACACTGGAAGTTCTGCCATTTGTCCCATCCGCCAGTGCCACTGATATTACAGGTACCCACAAGCGTTCCGGTTTGACTTCCCAGACGCAGCTCAATCGAGCCTCCAGAAGACCCGCTTGCTGCCCGCACTTCAAATAAATTGGCACTTTCGCCAAAATCGACGCTCTTTACTTTGATATAATCTCCACTGGATATGGAGGTGACCATCATCCCGCCCTCGCTACAAGCCTCTGTTTCAATACCGGATTCCCAGCAGATGGTTTCTGCCTGAATCGTATCGTAAGGATCGAGATTTGCAACCGGTGCAGGACCATTTTTTGACATATTTATGGTTGGAAAAGTACCATCAGCATTGTACTTAAATTGCTCCACACACACAGAACGTTTAAAACCGCCTCCTCCAGGTAATGCAGCATTGTGATAAAAGAGATAGGAATTTCCCTTGAAATCAATTACTCCCGGATGATTTGTAAAACTCCCTCCCTGAGTAGGCATTATTACGCCCCCATATTTCCAGGGACCGGTGGGGCCGCTACTTGTAGAATAGGCAATATGTTCTGATATGGGCCCGCCTGCAAAAACCATGTAGTATTTATTGTCACGTTTGTAGAACCAGGGGCCTTCTTCATAAGAAGTAGCTCTCTCAGTATTGGAACGTCTGCCGAAACTTTCAACTGTAAGATTAATCTCTTCAACTTTACCAGAATAGGAAATCATGTCTTCGTTTAATTTGACATATTTGAGATACGGATTTCCCCAATAAAGATATGCCTGGTCGTCATCATCAATGAATACTGTTGGATCTATATCTCCTGAGCCACCTTTGATCAGTGGTTCTCTCAGAGGATCGGTAAAGGGACCAAAAGGACTGTCTGAAACCAGAACTCCAATCCCTTTCATATGTATAGGACAATACAGATAATACTTTCCATTACGATAAATACACTGTGGAGCCCAGCCACCGTTAGTACCCGTCCAACTAAATGACTTCAATGATGCCACTGTGCCGTGATCAGTCCAGTTAACCATATCTGAAGATGAAAAGCAACTCCAATCTTTCATTGTGAAGAAATTGTCTTCAAGTACATCTTCATCATGGCTGGAGTAAACGTAAACCTTATCATTATGTACCATCGGAGCGGGGTCTGCAGTATAAATTGTTTGTACAATTGGATTATCAGCCCAAATTGTTTTAAAAATGAAAATTGCAGCGAGAAATAACAGCATCCCTTTTTTATTCTGCATTTCCTGATCCTTTCAGACTACAACGAAATCATGATTATTATTCAGATAATAACATAAGAAATAACAATTTGAATTGGTGCAGATTTGAACTATAGAGGTGTAAAAAGTGTTCTATATTCTGGAACATATACATTTATTAATTGTTATTCTATAACCACTTAGCTGTCTAATCGGGGAACAACAGGGATAATATCAACACAACTTCGTTACTCTTACTCAATTATGGTCAATGTCCTCCTGTTGCAAGCGATCCACGTTGGAGAAGCAAATCCCCCGGTGGAAAGCGCCCCCTTAAAAGGAGAATTTTGAAAACAAAGATAAGAGTGTTTTAAGGTAACTAAAGTTTATTGCAAAGAATTTCAGGGATGGATTAAACTTTGCATTTTCATTTTTCCAGGAAGACAACCTGAAACCAATATTTATTTATCGAATAAGGATTTGCAATGGCAAAAGGCACCCATCCTAATGAAGATGCACATGGACGATTGGCAAAGACTCCTTCAGAAATACCCAAACGCGGATGGTTCGATATTGTTAAGCGAGTTTTCCGGGAAATCTCTGATGACAATGTCAGTATTATTTCTGCAGGAGTTGCCTTTTATGCTTTTTTAGCAATTTTTCCGGCTATTGCAGCAATTATTTCCATTTATGGACTGGTTGTAGATCCTCAGACTGTACAACAACAGCTCTCATCTGTAACCGAAGTATTACCCGAGCAGGCCTCCCGACTGATGCGTTCACAATTGGGTGAGATTGTCAAAGGGTCATCCACTGCACTTGGCTGGGGATTGTTTTTGAGCGTATTGTTGAGCCTCTGGAGTGCCAACCGGGGAACCAGTGCACTTTTTGAGGGTCTTAATGTTGTCTACGATGAAAAAAACAGGCGTGGTTTTATCAAAAACACTGCTCTCTCTCTGTTATTTACTTTGTTGGGAGTGATAGTAGCTATTATAAGTATTGCGCTGGTGATTGCTTTGCCTGCACTTGCTGGAGGCCTGGGGGTTTCCGGTGTTTTTATGGCAACGCTCATGTGGTCAAGGTGGGTTCTTTTGGCTGGATTAATCATGCTGAGTCTTGCAGCACTTTACCGTTTCGCTCCAGACCGAAAAGATCCCAAATGGCAATGGGTAAGCTGGGGTTCGGCTCTTGCAACCATTCTCTGGATTGGAGGTTCTTTAGTCTTTTCGTATTATGTGGATAATTTTGGCAATTACAATGCGACCTACGGCTCACTGGCAGCAGTGGTGATACTTCTTTTCTGGCTCTACCTTTCGAGCTTTGTCATTCTTATCGGAGCGGAATTTAATTCGGAGATTGAACATCAGACCAGTGTAGATACCACCACCGGCAAGCCGAATCCCATGGGTAAACGCGGAGCTCATCAGGCAGATGATCTGGGTGAGGCAGCATGAGAATTATCTCAACAAGTGATTTAGATTAATTGAAGGTCGACAAAATGATTTCATATATTCCGGAAGATTAACAGCGAATCAGCAACAAGCTGTTGGAGCAACAGTATTGGCAATTATTGTTCGATTTTTAAGAAGATAATCGCAACAACTGTCGGGGCAACCATAGTGGTTGCCCTCCCCCAACATTCTTTCAAGCAGCATTCTTATTTTTAAGACGATAGACATAAGCCATTACTTCTGCCATAGCGGTAAAAAATTCTACAGGTATCGGAAATCCCAGCTCAACTTTATCATACATCGAACGGGCCAGAGGTTTATCCTCGACAACAGGGACATTGCTTTCTTTGGCCAGTTTTTTAATTCTTTGTGCAATCAAATCCTTTCCTTTTGCTACAACAACCGGAGCGTCATTTTCCTCTGGTTCGTATCGTAATGCAATAGCTATATGAGTGGGGTTTGTAACCACAACGGTAGCTTTTGGCACCTGCTCCATCATGCGGCGTCTGGCCATCTCTCTTTGCAGGGATCGTATTCTGGATTTCACCTGCGGATCTCCATCAAGCTGTTTTCGTTCTTCCTTTACCTCCTGATGAGTCATTTTTAACTGTTTTTCATGTTCGAAGCGCTGATATGCATAATCAAGTATTGCGATTATGATCATGGCCATAGCAATTCTGAGGATTACCTTGTATGATACAGCTAATGCAAAGGTCCATATTGACAGAACCGATGTATCGGAGAGAGTGAGCATAGTGCCGAACTCTTTTTTGAGAGTAATATATGCCACAGTGATGATAATAGAGAGCTTCACAATATTTTTTAAGGTCTCAACAATAGAACGCATTGAAAAGAGTCTTTTGAACCCTGAAAGAGGATTAATTTTTTCCAGTTTAGGCACCAGTGGTTTTAAAGTAAACAGAAAACCTACCTGAGCCACATTAGCCACCAAACCCATCAGCATTATTCCACCGGTGATAGGGGCAGCAACTTTTGCCAGCATAATTATTGCGTTGCGCATAAGTAACATGAGTCTGGCATAATCCATCTCTGTTATTGAGATAGATTTCATGAATTCTATCATACTGGAGCTTATCTCTTTTATTATCCAGGGTCCAAGTAATTTCATCAGAAAGAGAGCGGTCAGAAGCACTATAACCGAATTTATCTCTGTACTTTTAGCAACATTACCTTTCTCTCTTGTATCCTGTCTTTTTTTTTCTGACGGGGCCTCAGTCTTCTCATCACTGTCTTCAGCCATTTTTTTTCACCTCACTATTTATCAGGCCATCAGATATAAAAGCCGCCAAATATCCTGAATCAATATTTCCACCGTTTTTTTGAACAAAACCGACAACATCGGAAGTGCTAATATTGTAGCACTGATTCCTACAATTATTTTCAAAGGCATTCCGACAAAGAAGATGTTCATCTGTGGTACGGTACGGGCAATAACCCCAAGCGCAAGTTCGGTAAGAAAGAGAGTAACATAGACCGGTGCAGAGAACTTCAATCCCAGGATAAAAATGTTGCTTATCATGGTTACGATATGTGCTGTCATCTTATCGCCGGAAAAGTTGACACCCATTAGAGGCACCAGTTCAAAGCTTTTCTGAATAGCCAGGATAAGAAAATAATGACCATTAAACAGAAGAAAAAGGATAGTGAATATGATGACCTGTAACTGGCCCAGCACTGTTACCGGTTCATCGGTAAATGGATTAGCCATCTCGACAAAACCGAATCCCATCTCAGTATCTACCAGTAAACCGGCAAACTGAACAGCAGTAAAGAGCATTGATGAAACAAAGCCTATGGCCAGCCCCACCATGACTTCCTTAATTATCAGCAAAATAAAAAGACCCGGTGAAAATGCGATCGCAGTTTCTATCCCCGTACTTACAACAGATCCAAACAGTATGACAGCAAGAAGAAGTGACAAGCCAATTTTTAACTGTAAAGGAATGGACCATGAACCAAACACCGGAAGAAGCGCAATGATAGTGCTGATCCTTACGAAGATCAGGAGAAAAATGATCACCTGATCAACATTGAAAGGTATCAGCTCCATTTATTTGGTTACCTTTCCAATAAGATCAAAGAGCCCGTATGTATATTCCACCAGCTTAAGAAGCATCCATGGGAAAAGAAGGAGGAAAACCAGTGTCATAGTCAGAATTTTCGGAATAAAAGTCAGAGTCATCTCATGGATCTGAGTGACTGCCTGAAAAATTCCTACTAATAGTCCAATAAGAAGCCCCACAATCAGAAGAGGGCCTGAGATCAAAAGCATGATCATCAGCGCATTTCGTCCTACGTCTACTACCATCGTTGCATCCATGAAATCACTCCTACCGGAAAGAGGTTACCATCTGCCTGACTATCAAATGCCAACCATCTACCAGGACAAAAAGCACGATTTTAAAAGGCATTGAAATCATCACTGGCGGCAACATCATCATACCCATCGATAAAAGTATGCTGGCTACTATCATATCGATTACCAGAAAGGGAATGAAGAGGATAAACCCGATGATAAATCCGGTTTTCAGTTCACTGGTTATAAACGCAGGTATTATAACTTCATAAGGAAGATCGTCGATGTTTCTTGGTGGCTCCATTTTAGATATTCTGACAAATAACGCCACATCCTTTTCATTTACCTGCCGGAGCATGAAATTACGAACCGGCTTTCCAGCTCTTCCCAATGCCTCGTTAAACTGTATCTCCTGAGCAAGATAAGGCTGTATTGCCCTGTCATTTATCTCTGTAAACACTGGCATCATTATAAAAAGAGTAAGAAACAGTGATAAGCCTACCATTATCTGATCAGGTGGCATGGTCTGAGTACCTAAAGCCCTGCGTAGAAATGACATTACAATAATTATTCTGACAAACGAAGTGACCATGATCAGAATAGAAGGAGCAAGGGCAAGAATGGTGATAAGAAACAGCACCTGAAGCGCTACTGCTACATCAGTGGGCTTGCTGGCATCAGCAACTGACAAGGTAAGTTTGGGCAAAACCTGCGCACTTACGGTCACAATCGCAGGACCGAAAAGAACCATTGCCACTGCAACAATTCCCTTACAGACAAGCAGAGCATTGGATACACTCAGAACTACATTTCTTATACTTCTTATAATTAAATGACCGGTTGACATTGACTTTTTATTATTAAATTCCATATCAGAACTCATCCCTGCTTTTTCATTTTACCCATAAAACTATTGAATGCTTCCTTGAATTGAACTATCGAGCTTCCCCCCTTCGATGAAGCAATCAGATCGATTGCCTTCTGCCCTTCAATTTTCTCCAGTAAAACTATAGATTGAGGAGTCTGCCCCAGAAGATAAACTGCATCCATTACCCTTATCATAGTGATTGTACGATTCTGCCCGAATGGCAAAACCTCAAGAACATCCATTGCCCCGCCGCCACCTATTCGTGATGAACCGGTGAGACCACTTTTCTTTACAATCCATGCGGCTGCAAAAATCACGGCTATCACCACCGCCAGATACAGAATGATTCTTAGGATCACCAAAGAATAATTTTCAGCATTCTTTCTTAATTGAACATTTTCGCTTAAGGCAGTATCACTTGCAGAAAAAACTGCCTCTCTCACTTTTTTTATATCAAAATCCCCAGTCTCTGCTGAATCGGGATTCTGGGCCTGAACAACAGAAACAAAAAACAAAAAAATGAAAAGGAAGATATTGGCTTTCATTTTTTTTATTCCATAAAAGCCTTGCACTCTTAAACTCAAGCAGATTCTCCTTTTTTAAGGCGGTAAGTATCAGATTTTAAACAGATTATCTCATTGTTTTGTGGATAATGCAAACAACAATTAAATAAGAAAATTCGAAATACAAAATTTGAAATTCGAATAGCAGGTGGGATCTGGGACTAAAGGATGAAATTTGTTTCTACTCAGTTCTGTGAAATTCTTATCAAAAAGAAAATTCTAAATCAATTTTTTAAATCCTAAACAAATTACAAATCCTAATTTCTAAACAGAAATAAGAGTGTTTCAAGTGACTAAAGCTTAAGAAGTGAGCCCTTTTTCCCTTTTCTATTGTTGTTTCGTATTTCGGTTTTCGAATTTCGTACTAATTATTCTCTTTTTATCTGAGACTTCTGATCCGATCTTCAGCAGAGACTAATGAAACTATCCTTATTCCAAAACTTTCATCAATAACAACCACCTCACCTTTAGCTACCACTTTGTTATTTACCATCAGATCGACCGGTTCACCAGCCATTCGGTCCAGCTCCACAATGGAACCGGGAGCCAGCTCGAGCACCTTTTTAATCGACAGCATAGACTTCCCCAGTTCAATGCTTACATCCAGCTCGACATCCAGCAGCATATCTATACTAGCATTTGAATCTTTTATTGACTGAGAAGTTATGGATGAATCCTGAAAATCACTGTCAGAAGAGCTAAAAGAGGTCACCTTTGAGAGATCATCGAGCTCCGACATGTTCAGCCCCACCTGATCAGAGATCGGCTCAGAGCTGATCTGTCCTTTACTGTATTTAGTAATCTGCTCGGTAATTGTTTCAGGAAGAAGGAAAAATGCTGGGGATTCGGTGGAACTATCCAGAGTCAATGTGGTCTCAATCATGTCAAAGGAATCAGTAAGAAATGGTGGATTATCCAGATCGAATTCGCTGACCGTTACACTTTCAGCAGAGACTGTCAAATCCATCTCAGTACCTATTGCTACGCAGAATGCACCCATGACCTGGTTGAACAGCTCCC
Source organism: Fibrobacterota bacterium (assembly GCA_023412475.1). Taxonomy (GTDB): domain Bacteria; phylum Fibrobacterota; class Chitinivibrionia; order Chitinivibrionales; family Chitinispirillaceae; genus JAAYPC01. Next base: position 38,144 of record JAEYNR010000009.1, read on the forward strand.
CTATGGCATCTTTATGATCCTCGCTGTACTCGGTAGTTCCATCGCCCATAGTCATCAGATCTGAGAGTATGGCTACCTCTTTTTTTGCCATGATAAGGTAAAATTCGCCTTCCAGACCGGATTTAAATCCTAATGAGAGTGACAAAACCACGGCATTTATTCTGGTATTGACTACTGTTAAATCAGCTTTCTCCGGTTCCTTAGGTGTGAAGTTAGTCTGCTTATTGACAACGGTAGTAATTATATTTGCTGCCTGTGTGCAGAAAATATTAAAAAAACCGCTCAAAGCAGCGTATTTATTAACAGGTGCTTTTTCAGGCCCCCCGCTATTGCCAAATCCGTCCGATGCAAGCAATGCATCAATCTGTTCCTGGGAAAGAATATCACTCATTGCAGCCTGGAACCTCCTTCTCAAGAATTTTGGTGATTTTCACGGCCTTTTTTCTTCCGATAAGGCCCGAACGGCCAGCCATCTTATTCTTGCCTTCTATCTGCACAACCAAATCACTGTCAAACGCCTTTTCAAGACATAAAACATCTCCGTGCTGAAGTTGAAGCAAATCGCGAATGCTAAGGGTAGTTTTACCGATAAGTGTAGATAATTTCAACTCCACATCACTTATTTCCTCCTCCAGAACAGCCCTTGTTTCTGTAGTGGCAGTGCTCTGGGAAGACATCCAGGATTCTCCGGAGAGGTTGTTTATGATTCCTTCCAGAAGCATGTATGGAAAGCAGATGCTCATAAGTCCAGAAGAATTTTGCATGCGCACTTCCAGAGAGATGAGAATAACAGTTTCTCCAGGAGGAGCAATCTGAACAAACTGAGGATTAGTTTCATAGGCTTCGATCTTTGGGCTGAACACTCCTACATGTTCCCACACATCCTTAAGATCACTAAGACTGCGCTCTACAATCCTGTGGATCACATTCTGCTCAATGAGAGTCAGTTCTCTATTCTGCTCTGAAGGCCTTCCCTGCCCCCCGAAGAGTCTGTCGATTATGAAAAACACCAGAGATGGGTTTATCTCGATTATCGCATTGCCATCAAGTGGCTCCATCTTGAAAACATAGATGCAACTGGGGTTGGAGATGGACATGACAAATTCTGAATAAGTCAACTGGTCCACACTCACCAGTTCGATCTCTACAAATGTTCTGAGGAAATTAGTAAGAGTAGTTGAAAATTGCCTGGCATAACTTTCATGGAGGTTCTGCAGTGTACGCATCTGGTCTTTTGAGACGCGGTCAGGACGCCTGAAATCATACAGCGAAAGCGTTCTTTCATTTTCAAACTGCTCTTCATCATCATCATCGGAAGAGCCGGAATCAACTCCAGAGCTGAACTGATCAGTATCACTGCTGGCAGAAACTGCCGACAGTAATGCATCAACCTCTTCCTGAGAAAGTATATCGCTCACAAGTAGTCCCGCCTTAAACTATTGAATCAAATAAGTTGTAAACAGTACTTCACGAACCTCTCCGGTTTTGGCCGGAATAGTATTGTTAATATTTTTTAAAAGATTAATTCTTATTCGTTCCTTTGCATCAGGCTCAGTCAGATCCATCAGTGTCATCTTTGACAAATTATCAATCAGAAGATTTTTAAATTTAGGGGCTCTTTTTATCAGCTCCTGTCCCAGTTCAGGAAAAGCAATATCATCATATTCAAAAATGATAGCCGCCTTTAAAAACCTCTCTCCATCTGTTCCTGCAATATTTACTATAGCCTCAATAGGGTTATCTGCTGTAGTTGCTCCCATGGCAGTAGCCTTCTCAATGGCTTTTTTTAAAGAATCAGCATGTATTCTGGCCTCTTTCTTTTGATGAGTCTCAGGACTTGTCGCTTTAACCAATATGAAAGCCACAACTGCATTAAGTAAAACCATACCAATAAGAACCCCGACAAAGGCGATTCGGTTTCCTTTTTCAGTCGTTTTTTCGCTTTTCTTAGCGCTCTCTTCGTCTTTTTCTTTTCTCTTATCTTCCATCTCTAAGCTCTCCTGAAATCCGATTCTCAAGAAAATTTCAGTCAATGATATCAATCAAAACTAATGTTTTTTCTGTTTCGAAGATTCTTTACGACTAATTCTCCTTTTTCAAATAATCAACAAATATATCTATTCTTCGGTTCATCTTTCTATTCTCTACCGAAGTATTGGGAACTATCGGGCGATATTCTCCATAACCTATCGCACTTAACCTTGAAGGTTCTATGCGTCCACTTGATGCCATAAACTTTACTACATTCAGTGCTCTGGAACTGCTTAATTCCCAGTTTGAAGGGAATTTCAAACTTCTGATGGGAAGATCATCTGTATGCCCTTCCACTCTGATCTGAGTGCTGGGGACTTTGTTTATTGTCTCACAAATACCCATTAAAGTGGGAATAAGCTCCGGTTTTATCTCCGATTCCCCTATTTCAAAGCCAATAGGATCTGATAATTTAATAGCAATTCCACTTTCGGTTACCTTAACTTTAACAGCATCTTCCAGCCCCTCTTTCCTTACAACATCCTTAATTCTCTGAGCTGCATCGACTGCCATTCGTTTGTTCTGCTCATCTCCTCCCATACGGGGTATCAAGATATCTTTGTTAATCATAATCGATGGATATGATTCCAGAACACCATTGAAAGCATTATGAATAGAAGATACTGCCACATTAAATTTTCCCGTATCAGTGCTTGACATAGCCAGAAGCATCACAAAAAAACAGAGCAAAAGAGTACACATGTCTCCCCAGGTACTCATGTATGCAGGTGCCCCTTTTGGAGGGTCGGGTGTTTTTTTTTCTCTGAGTGCCATCAATTGCTCCTGTTTTGTGCAGTACGGGTAATAACCAATGCGCGCAGTCCCGGGGAAAGAAACGCTGTCAGCTTCTGCTCTACTATTCTTGGATTATCGCCCGACTGTAAAGACATTATACCCTCAAGCATCAACTCTTTAATCATGACCTCCTTTTGAGATGCAGATTTGAGTTTCTCTACAATTGGAAGACAGAAAGCGTTTGCGAGCATCGAACCATAAAAGGTGGTAATCAGTGCAACAGCCATATTTGGTCCTATCGATTCCACATCACTCATATTTCCCAGCATCAGCACCAATCCGATCAGAGTCCCGATCATACCAAATGAAGGCCCCATTGCTGCAAGAAAGTCAAAAATCTTTGCACCTTCCTCATGACGTGATTCTGTAAAGGATATATCCGTTGACAGAATGTCTTTTATGAGTTCTGGTTCGGTACCATCGACAGCCAGTTGAATTCCTTTCTTTAAAAACTCATCCTCTATATCAGCCGCTCTGGCCTCCAAAGCCAGAATTCCTTCACGCCGTGCTTGTTCCGCAAAATCAACCAATTGACGTATTATTTCAACAGGTGTGTTTTTTTTTACAAAGAAAGCATTTTTTACCACTGCCATTGTCCCCAGAAGTTTGCTCCCGGGAAACGCAGCGATGGTAGCAGCAACTGCCCCTCCAACGGTAATGTAAACTGAAGGAAGATCAATAAATGCCGCAAGATTTTCCAGCTTAATGCCAAAAATTACCAGCAAGAAGGCAGATCCCAAACCTATTATTGTCGCCAGATCCATAAGATAACTTCCTTTACTTTCCCATTGCTGGTTCTAAATCTTTATCCCACACATCGGTTCATTTCGATTCACTTGAAGAATCACTGGACGATTTAGAAACCACGACCGGCCCCTGATTACATAACTGTTTATATTTTATCGTTTTCCGCACGATTTCTTCAAGACTGTTACTTACAATAATTTTCTTACCGTTAGTGAGAGTAATCACTGTATCAGGAGTTTTTTCAAGAGATTCAATAAGATCAGCATTTAAAACAAATTCCTGGCCATTGAGCCTTTTTAATGCGATCATCTTTTCCCCCCTTTAACAAACAGTTGCACCTGCTCAATAAGACCTCCCCACAGCAGAAAAGGTCCATAAAGGCAGGCTTAAAAGCATATAATTGCGTATCAAATAATGCAATAGAGCAGAAGAGTATTCTTCGGCTCTACCTTTTAACCCCACAAGTAGGGCAAAAATCATCTTATCAACTGAACCAGCTCCTGCAACATAGAATCACTGGTGGTAATCACCCTCGCATTGGCCTGAAAGCCACGTTGAGTAGAGATCATGTTTGTGAATTCAGTCGCCAGCTCAACATTCGACATCTCCAGCGCCCCTGGCTTTATCTTTGTGCTCGAACCCACACCAGGTCTGAGCAAAACCGGATCACCAGAGTTGTTGGAAACAGCCATCATACTATCACCCACTTTAAAAAGTCCGGCAGGGTTATTGAACTCTGCTACAAATATTCTGGCAATGGTTTTTGAAACACCATTAGAATAGATACCGACAATCTCCCCTGTCTCATCAATCGACACTTCCTGAAGTTTGCCCATAGGATAGCCATCCTGATATCTTGCAACTGTTGTGGAAGGAGATCTGAATTGAGTGATACCGCCGAATGAACCCGGAGTCCCTACATCCAGATCAATAGAAACGATGTTAGAACCATTCATCGGATCAAAACGAAACCCGGTGGAATTATCATCGAAATTCATTGAAGCCGGGGAGCCATCCTGACCAAATGTTATTCGTCCACGATTGCCCCCCAATATTTGTTCTCCACCTTCAGTAGTAATCTCCCAGAGCCATTCGTTTGGAGTTCCTGAATGAGTAAAGGTAGTGGTTACAGTATGTGCATCTCCCGATTCATCATACACCACTATTGAAGTACCATGAACCCCGGTATCCCTTGCACTTTGAATCTCAGTAAAAGTCATGTTTGCATTGAAGCGAGCAGGAGAAGGAGTGTTGTTATTGGAGTTGTTAGACAAAATTGACAATCCGGTAAGCGAGAAAGCTTCTTCACGCTGTCCGCGAACCACTATTGCCCCGTCTGGAATTCTATCATCTTCGGTATCTGCGGCATTAATTGAAACTGTTGGATTATTATAATTAGTACCGTCGGTTGCCGGTAAACTATAAGCCTGTTGAATAAGATTAATCAGATCCCCGACAGTGCGTACTGAACTGGTGTCAGTTATATCTGGGTTATCATAGATTGCAGAAGTTGATTCTATAGTGTTTCCGCCAACTGAACCATTGATGGAAACAACATCGCCAGCCTCTAGTCCCAGTGGCTCCCCATTAGCATCAAAGACGTCACTGATCAGGTCCGTTCCCACAGCCGGAACCAGTAAGCCATCAATTGTATAGCTGGAGCCAGCCGCAATGGATGGAGGGAAGGAGAGTGCATTTGAAATGTAAGAGTTGGAGCCAGGTCTGGAAGAGTGAATCTGAAGGCCATTGACATCTGTAGACAATGAGGTGTCAACAACTATTTCACCACTGGCAGTGACATTTACTGCTACGAAATCGATTCCAGCTTCGTTATGGAGATAATTTTGCATCTCTGCAGCCAGTTCGTTAAGGGTCATACCTTCTGTAACAACGATTCTTCCCTCATCTGTTCCTGCAACAGACACAAGAAGTGTGTCTCCGACTTCTACACCCAGATCATTACCATTGGAATCAAAAAGAGAAGTAAGAGTTGAGGTGTCAAGAGCTCTGGAGAGGAAACGGTTAGTGTGGGTAACTGTACCCTGCCCTTCAGAATCGGAATCAAGGTTGCAGGAATAAGAGACCATGCTGGTTTCCTGTGCAGGAGCTTTTTCACCATAGGGAATGCGTAAATCTCCGATTTTTGTTCCAGGTGGGAAAGTTCCATCAGGAGCAGCCATCATTCCCTGCAGAGTAAATCCATTAGTTGGAGAAACCAGCCTTCCAGAACCATCGAGCTGAAGACCGCCATTTCTGCTATAGTACGTTCCTTCACCGCTTGAGAAAGCAAAATAAGCTTTTCCCTCAAGTGCCAGATCAGTGATCTGCCCGGTTGTCTGGAGATTACCCTGTGTAAGGATGGTATCTATGGACCCGATTGCCATTCCCAGACCAACCTGAAGCGGATTAGTTCCACCGGAATTTCCTGCGGGTCTGGTTGCACCCTGCAGAAGCTGATACATCGATTCCTCAAATGTCACTCTTCCGGCTTTGTATCCGATGGTGTTAACATTAGCAATATTGTTTCCGGTGACATCCATTGACACTTGGTGGTTTCTCAAGCCACTGATTCCCGAATAAAGAGATCTTACCATAACTGCCTCCTGTGTGCCTGGCAGTTGCGGACCTGGAACACTTCAGTCAATCAGTTATTCCAGAGCCTCCACCCGTATGTGAATCACGGGCAGTCCTGCTTTTTTTAATCCGCAATTACCGCACTATCAATGTTAGTGAAAATGTTCTGTTTTATACTCTCTCCATCCATGGCAGTAATCACCGTCCTGTTGGGGATATTTACAATAAAAGCCAGATCTTTCATCAGGATCAGAGAATCCCTGGCTCCTTTGTCTGCAGCACCCGAAACCGCCTTTTCAAGTTTTCCTATTATCTCCTCCGTCATTTCTATTTTTCTGCTTTTAAGTCTGGTTGCAGCATGTGCACTGAATCTGACTCCATCGATTTTTGAGCGCAACTGCTCTGAGAATCCTGTCGCAGCGCCTTTATTTCCAGTTGCAGGACTCTGTACAGTCCGGTTCTGAGAAACCACTCCGCTTCGGTGAGCGGTAATCAGTTGTCTTAGATCTGCATTTCTGGCGTCAGATACATTGTTCATACGACCTCCTGACTAACCGCAGGGTCGGCGATATCAATTATATCACCCAGGTTTATCGTCTTTCCATTCACCCTTAGTCTGGAATCGCCTCCCAGATTTGCAATCCCGTCAACCACTCCTTCAGAGAACGCATACACTGACCTATCGGTGTCCTGCCCCTCTATCCAGATACGATATTTTCCGGCTGATGCATAACCATCTATGGTCTGGCCTTTCCATTTCAGAGTTGCTAGTCCCTTGCTGTCCGGGGTAACACTCGTAGAGTAGACAATCTTTCCTGCAGAATCCATTATATTGACTCTGGTGTCATCCATCCTTGCAGTCTGAATATTAACGGTAGCCGTTTCATTGGCATAGCCGTTAAAATTGATCTGAGTTTCCCGCATCCTCACGGCTTTACCCAGAAGAGAGACTGCTGTTGAAGCAGGTATCGAGGAGGCAGCGCTTTTTTCTTCACCGCTATAAGCGACATCCAGAACATTACTGATCGAGAGTTCTCTGCCGTCTATTTTAACTAAAGCACCTGAGCTGGTAAATCTTACCCCTTCCACTATATCCTGTACAAAAGCATACAACGCAGAGTCTTTCTCTTCACCGGGTATACGGATAGTATATTTGCCTCCCTTAGCGATCTCTCCAAGATCATTAGTTCCATCCCAAGATAAATCTACGGAGTTTTCGCCATCCTTTTCTTCTGCTTCCAGTGTCTTCACTACATTGCCATCGCTATCCAATAGCTCAACAATCGCAGAACTGTACTCCCCCAGATGAACTCTTATGGGAACTGTAGAGCCTGCTTTTGCCTCCCATTGCACCGAATCCTGTTTCAGCCGTACATTTTTTCCAATCAGAGAAATGGCGGTAGTGTTAGTAATCGATTGTGCACTATATTTTTGAGCATCAACAGTCCCTTTAAAAGAATCATTGAGCTCTTTGATTGCACTTTCAATATTTGATCCGCTTTCCAGAGATCGAAATTGTGCCAACTGAGAGACAAATTCAGTATTTTCCATAGGATTGAGCGGATCCTGATACCGTAACTGAGTAACCAGCAGCTTCAGGAAATCATCTTTCCCCATCTCTTTTCCTGCATTGGAAAAGAGACTGGAATTGCGGTCACCAGTGAGTTCGGTGGTGCTAACCTCTCCATCTTCACCAATGGAAGCTCGTGCAGTATAAGGTTCCATTTTTTTAGTCAAACTGGAAATATCTGATGAAACTGAAGACATCTTTCACCTCCTTTCATTATGCATAGTATTCTACACTGTTATTACCATAACGGTGACCGGTTTCGATTCCTACATTCACTCTCTGCCCGGAATCCTCTTCAGCCGAATCGTTTGTTATATCTGAATCATTAGTTCCGGATTTAATAACATGACTACTGGAAGGTTGATCGTGCTGCCTCCCCCATCCGTTTCCAACATTGACTTCGAGAGAACCTGCCTGAAGATTCTGCTCTGAAAGAGCATCCCTGAGTGATTGAAGGTTACTTTCCACAATCTGCTTAACCTGCTGATTCTCAACCTGAATCCTTGCTGCAACAATATCACCCTCCATGCGAATCGAAAGCTTAACTTCTCCCAGAGACTCAGGCCTGAGCTGAATCCGTATTTCCGTTTCTCCAGATCTTACCAGATTATGCATTTTACTGGTCAACTGATTCATAACATTATCTTCAGTTGTCCTTTGTAATGCACTGCTTATCCTGGTTTCCATTGAAATGTTCTGGTTTGTACTCTGGTTAATGCCTCCAGTCTGCACTACCGGTATACATTCCTCAACATCCGCTTTTGATTCGGAAACATTCATGGCAACTGCAGGGTCTTGGTTGATTGGGATTTTAATATCCTGCAGATTCTCTGCTGATTGTATGTTCTCTTTCCCAACTTTCTCTTTTTTCTCCAGTTTCAGAATCGCTCTGTATGTCCCGGCATCAAAAGAGCCAATTGCCATTTCCTTCACCTGTTCATTGGCGGTCTGAACGGCTGTCATAGATGGTATATCAACAGTTTGCTTGCCCGGGGGACGCCCCTCGAGAAGATCACCGAAGATTTTTTGAACCTGTTTAAGAGGCATACTAAGATCAGCAGGATCTCTGGCTTGTGGAATGCCACTCATCATTGACACATCCATGCCCCTGGCAGCTTCTGAGTGTACCTGTTGCGCAATTCCCAGCGTATTAAGCGCCAGCTCGATTTTAAAAAGCTCTGTTCTTAAGACATCTACAGTTTGCGAAGCGTCTTCAACATCCAGTAAGACTTTTCCAGTATCGATTGGCAATCCCTGCCTAACAGTATTCTCCAGCACTTCAGTAATACTTTTTAGAACTGAGACAATCTCAGCAAACTGTTTTATATTTTCCTGAGACACCTTTTGCAAAGAAAGACTATCCATCTCCGGAGCGATATTCATGTTTAATGTTTCGGCAATTTTTTTGACAGCTCCGATTACCACTTCTGCAGCCTGAGCTGCGGCTTCTGCATCCGGCTTTATCTCCTGCGGAATTGCAACAGAATCATCTACCAGATACATTTGCATTAAATTCTGAATCTCAGCCTCATCACTGTTGTTTGTTTTTTTCTCCTTTTGCAATTCTGCTATGATGCTTTCTTCGCTTTCAACTGTAGGACATCCTGTATTTTTAACCGGTTCAGTTAACAGTTGATTTTCCTCAGAATCATCGGATTCTTTGAATGTTGGAACAGTATTGTCAGTTACCTGCTTAGCATTATGATTAGACCGGGCGACTTTGGAGTAAACCTCGGTAAAGCTTGCTTTCTTCTCTGCGCTTGTGTGCATAGCAAACCCCGGTGAAAACGAATCTGCTGATTGCTTCGACCGGTCCATCCGCTTATGCATCTTATCTCCTTCCGATAGATTAATCATAATAGCGTCTGTTCTCATTCAAATCACCCCCTTTCTGTTTTAATTGTTAATAAGAAATCATCCTGATTACAGTTTGGATATAAGTCTGCTTATTCTGGTTGCCTTTTCTTTAGACATTGCGGAGAGAATCTTTCCTTTCTGCCTTTCATCTCCGATATTGGTTATTACTTTAACCGCCAGTTCATCCTGAAGCGTTTCGATTATCTGAGCCGCTTCCAACGGGCGCATAGCACCGTAAATTTTTGAGAGCTCTTTTATTCTTTTCAGATCAAGAGAATCGCTTCTGGAAACCAGCTTCTCAATCTTTTTTCTCTCCTTTTCCAGATTCAGCCGGCTTTCCTGGAGTTCCTGCTCTAAAAGATCAATTTTTCTTTGTTTTTCAGAAAGACGTTCTCTTTCTTTCTGCAATTCGTTTTTTTCCTGCAGTAAGGCCTGAAATGTTTTTGAATTGACAATACTCAACGAATCCCTGCGATGATTCATTTTTATCATTTCGACCTTCTGCTCTGGTTTTTCCTCTTTTTTTGAATTGAATTCAAGCCGTGCAGCTCCGGTTAAAAACATCATTACCATATACAATAAGGGAAAAGTCAATACGGTGGCTACTGCTATGTAGATAAGATCTTTTATTTTTAGATTCATACTGACTTCCCTATGGATAAGGCTTCCGCCAGCAGAATATGCAACAGGCATGCCAAAATCGGCTGTAAAATGATAAAGGCTGGCAAATTTAATTATATCAATATTTTGTAAGATAAGCGAAAGGGATTTTTAAGTAGATTATTCAGAGTTTCGATAGCTGCTTTGGAATTTGTTTCCTGAAGCAGCGGAAAAATTTGCCTGCATAAAGAGTTAATGCTTGTGGTTACTTTTTGCGGGTCTTCACTGTATAGTGCATTGTCTGGATCACAATTTTGCCGTTGTTTATGACAAACGTGTCTACCCCATCATCTATAAAGGTACTGGAGGCTTCTGCCTGCCATTCAAGAAAGGCAATATCATTGTAGACAGTTTTTGTAGTGTATAAGAAATTAGCTTCTGGAATCTGAGTTTCCAGAACTGCAAAAGCTTTTCTGATTCCCATTCTTCCAAAAAAAACGCCATAGCTGCTTATCAGGTAGCAATGTGGGTTATAATTTAGCTCTATATCGTTGTCGATGTCCCAATCCAGGGTATATAAAAGGTGACTGTCAAACACATCTGCAGTGGTACGCATCCATTTTCCTCCCTTTTTTCATCAGCTATGCTAATGCAAATTTCAAACCAGAGGGGAGCGATTCAAATTTGGTGGTATATCGGAAAATTCATCCATAAATTGCTCTTACTTAAAACGACTCGAATTAAACTGCGAACTATTACTCCTTAATTCTATGGTAAACATATTCACCCGAATCTATTGCCATTTATATTTGCGATTTAAAACTTGACCTGAGCATAACACCAGACCGGAAAAAATGTATATCGTCACTACAGGACGAGAACAATTGTTTTGTTATTATGGTCTCTTTTTCCCATTTCATATTCTTATGCCCGCATTTAGGTTTTCGAATTTCGTGCTTTGGTACTAATTTTGCATTTTTAAAGTTCCAGCATAACATTGTCAGACTTTTAAATAGAAATTTGCACAATGGAGGGTTTCATGCTCATCCAGGCTATCTCTCTAATTAACTACTCTATTATAGGAACCGATGACTATGTGGGAAGTTTGCAAGATTTATACATAGATGATTTGCAATGGATAACCCGCTATCTGGTAGTAGAAATAAGTGAAAATCTGGAGCCCACCAAATTCCTCATCTCCCCATTTTCCATAGGGAAAACAGATCACCAGTCTAAAGAAATTACAGTCGCACTCACCTTGCCCAAAATAAAAAACAGCCCGGTTTTTCTTACAAATCTGCCAATTTCCCGTCAATACGAACTGGCCCTCAGACGCTACTATGAGTGGCCCGATTATTGGGAGCATACAAGCTTTACCGACCCTCCCCCTGCCGGAATCTCACAAAACGAGGAACTAACTCTTGACGAAGTGGGAAAACCTATCAAAGAGCAGTCGTTCCCCCCTGACTCAGAGGATATCGTTTCCGATACATCCATAAATTTAATCCCAGATGAACCCGATGACCAGGAAATTACCGAAGCCGAATTCGGACTCCCTGAAGAAGAGGTACAATTCAGCACTGAATTGCGCAGCTTCCAGGAGTTAAAAGGCTACAGAATTCAAACCACAGATAACGATATCTCTGCTCTTGAAGACCTGTTTATCGAAGAATCCGATTGGAGCAGCAGATATCTAATGGTCAATCTGCACAATTCTAACGAGGATCAGATGATTTTGCTAACCCTTCATTTCGTTCAGCAGGTAGACTGGGGAACCAAACGTATCTTTGTCTCCCTCTCCCAAAAACAACTCCAAAACGCCCCCCGCTATATACTTGGCAATCCAATTACTCTGGATTTTGAAAAGAAAGTTTATGCCTATTTCGATTCGTTGTAATATAAACAGTGGTGTTTTCGGTTTATTTTAGTTAATAGCCGCAAACCTGTTTTATTGTCAATAAATAAAATAGGAAACGACCTCGAAAAGAAAGAATGTGACATTCATGCAGCTAAGAAATCTGCTTATTCAGAGAATTTCGAAGTCTTTTCGGTACTTACAGTTTTCGTATTAACTTTTGGTCAATTATAACCCGGGACGGCTGTTGAATAAACTCTTCGGATTGGCTCCTGAAGATCAAAAATTTTTCATCCGTACCGTACCGGCATCCTGAAGAAGTTGTACAATATCTTTGCGTTTGTAGTATACAGCATAATCAAGAGCAGTATTGCCACTGCTGTTAACTGCGTTTAAATCTGCACCGGCTGCCAACAGCAGACTAACGGCTTTTCTGTGCCCATTTGCACAAGCATACATCAGAGCTGTACCCAGAATCTGATTTTGAACATCAAGATCTGCTCCCTGCATGATCAGCTCGTCAAGAATTTCCACGTACCCCTTTGACGCGGCTACAATAAGAGGTGTGCTTCCGTAAGAGTTGCGCTCATTGATATCGATGATTTTAGTAAACAGCAAAGTCCGTACTTTTTCTGTGTCTCCATTGCGCACCGCAGCCATAAAAGGTGTATAGCCATCGGGCTGTTTTTCAAGTAATATTTTCTCGACCGCACTAAAACCTCCCCTCATTGCAACCATAAGTGGAGTTCGTCCTCTGGAGTCCCTGGCATTTACATCCGCCCCAGCATCGACCAGTATCCTCACCAATTCCACATTATTTTGCTGTACAGCTATCATGAGCGCATCTCTTCCGGCATTGTCTCTGGCAGATAAGTCCGCACCGAACCCAGCCAGCATCTTTACTACAGCATTGAGCCTGAGTTGTGAAGCCAGAATCAGTGAAGTTCTGCCGGCTTTGTCCCTTGCATTCAAATCAGAACCTGCGTGAAGCAATGGGCTGATCAGTCGCAATGATTTTTTCTGTATAGCTATTGTAAGAGGTGTGTTTCCGTTTTTATCAGTTATGTAGGGATTCGCACCGAAATTGAGCAACATATAAATCATTGCAGAATCGGACCTTTCCACTGCTCTTATCAGCACTGTTTCGCTGTTACTGTCAGCGATGTTAATCGAAGCTCCTCTTTGCAGAAGCATCTCAGCCATGGAATGGTTTCCATGCATTACTGCATAATATAAAGCGGTTCTTTGGGCCATATCCTGTAAATCAGGATCAGCTCCACTTTCCAAAAGCATCAATCCTATATCTTTGCAGCCCACAATGGTAACCGCCATCAGAAGACTCATACCAGTTGAATCAGTAATGTTTGGATCGATACCGCACTTTATTATGTTGAATGCTTCGGTGGTATTACAGGACCATAGTGCAGTTGATAAGTTCTGATAGGATGTGCTTTCATCCTGTTTACAGTTAGCAAACAGGTTGCGGGAAAATATCAGCAGACAGAAAAATATCAGTATCGTTCTGATCAGGAAAATTGATTTCTGGCTCAAACTGCTTGCCATTACTTCTCTCTTTATTACCGGTATAGGTTTGACAAAATTTCTATTTATCTTTTCCGGTAAGAATAACTCTTTCCCGTCTGGTTATAGTCAATCGTTTTGGGTTTTAAATCAATACAGTCAATCTTTACGCACCCTATCGTATACCAATTTCAGTTATTTACAGTTTTTGTGGAAATGATCCATGCATCGGAATATCCAAGGTTTTTTATTTTTTTAAGATGCGTTTCTGCTTCCGTTCTCTGTAAAAAACTACCTGCCAGAAGTTTGTAATAGGGTGATTCAAAGCTTATAGAAAGAGGTAAATTTACTTTTTTTTCAACCTGGCGTTTCAGATCTCTTACCGTTTCTATCTGACTTGATGCAAACAACTGAATTTTATACCTTACAGCAGTTTCTGCCTGATTCAAAGCCACTTCTGAAACTGGAGCCGACTCTTCTTTATGAAAATCAGTATTCTCCAGAGTTATTTCATTGCCTCTGTTCAAAGTATCTAAAAAGGTGAACTGAGCAGGACTGCTTGGCTCATATCGGGTCTGCTCGATGGTAGTGTCTTCGGGCTTCTCATTGTCCTGATTTTTTTTCCTGGACACTCCTAATGAGGTACAACCGATCCAGATTAATGCTATTATTATATTAAATATAAGAGCTTTTTTCATGATATCACACCCTGCGCTAAACTAAAATTTGTTGGTGAGTTTGACTGTTTCGTAAATTTGGTATATACTTTTTTAATATAATAATTCCCCCATCAATAGGAGTCAAACATTATCGACCATCGAAAACGCTACGAACTGATACAAAACAGAAACTCCTTCAGCTTTCAAAAAAGCCGCTTTGGTATTGGCCACATAATTAAAGTCATCCTTCTTTTAGTCTTTATTGTAGCTCTAAGCTGGTATTCTCATCAAGAAGAAAATAACCCTTTCAGAGCTAAAGAAAAAGTCATGGTTTTTCTTGTAGATGGAAAACCGGTAGTGGCCTGTTATCCCCGATATCCTAAAAAAGAACCGCTTACTATAATTGTAACTAATAATCAGGTCCCATGTCTGGATATAATCGATAATGCAGAATCTTGGGCGCTTATATGCGGTCATGATCCGCTTAATGCATGCTCAGTTGGTCCTGCCCCCCGAATCTGGACAGCTCTGAGCGATACCAAATCTTCCCCTCTAAATGGGTGGCCTCTACCTTATCCAGCACGCAGCATTAAAGACACTCTGAATATTTCTGCGAAAAACATTCCACTCTTCTCTGAGGAATCATCAGCTCTTTTTTTCGAAACTGCCAATTATAGCGGCCTTATAGTAGAAAATGATTTCAGGACTGATTCCATCTTTCCGAAAATATTTAAAGAAAAGCTGGATCTTTTAGTCGTGTGCAACCAGAACTCTTCAACCGTTAAACTGCTGCGCTCAAAATTTCGCCCCCGCTTTCTTATCAGCACATCTCAAGGGGATGAGGAGCTAAGAAAACTGCCCAATGTTCTCTTTTTAAAAAATTCTGCTTCCGGATTTGAGTTCAAAATTCAGAGCCCCAAAAAGCTGATTCTCAACAGTTGAATCAATGATTGATTGATGGATCTGCAGTTTATACTGTATAATTCAATTTGCCTGAAACATAAAGTATAATAGGAATTAAGAACCAAAGAATATTCCAACTCAGGCAGTTACTGGGCCTAAACGATTACTGCAGGTTTAAGAATGCCAAAAAAGCTTGGCGAGTTACTGATTGAAAATGGAATCATAAATAAAAAGCAACTTCTGGAGGGGCTTAAATACCAGACAGCCAATAGTTGCTTGCTGGGTGAAGCTCTTGTAGCAATCAAAGCAGTAGAGGACGAAGAGGTTATTACTGCTTTTTTGGCAAAGCAACTGAAAGGGGGAAATTTAAGCATAAAAGAGCTTGAATTCAACCCGGCTGTTGTGGATCTGATTCCCTTTGACATCGCCCAGAAGTATAACATTATAGCTTTAAACAAAGTTAATCGTGTTTTAACAGTAGCCATAAGTGACCCAAAAAACATTTTTATGCTTGATGCGGTTAAGTTTTTAACCGGATGTACTATAAAACCGGTTTTAGCGCCTGCAAAAGAGATTTCTGAGGCTATAAACCTCAATTATGAGAACAGCCAGGAAGTTGACTCCATACTCAACGATCTTAAGGGTGAAAACCTGGAAGTTCTAATGGAAGATCCTGAAGATGAGCTGGAGGATATCTCCAATGAAATTTCAGACGCTCCGGTTGTCAAGCTTGTAAACCATCTGCTTTTTGAAGCAGTACGCAAGAATGCCAGTGATATTCACATTGAAACTTACCAGAGAATTCTCAGAGTGCGCTACCGGATTGATGGTAGACTTGTAGAGATGACTCCTCTTCCTTACCGGTTACGCTCATCGGTGATTTCCCGTATAAAAATTATGTCAAATCTAGACATTTCAGAAAGACGCCTTCCCCAAGATGGCCGTATAAAGATAAAGATAGGTCTTAAAACTATCGATATACGAGTGAGTACCACTCCTACCATTTTTGGGGAAAAAGTGGTGATGAGAATTCTTGATGCCTCCAATCTTATGCTTGACATGTCAAAATTCGGAATTCAACCCAAAGGGCTTCAACACCTTAAGGAAGCACTTAATTCTCCCTATGGAATGGTGCTTGTGACCGGTCCAACAGGAAGTGGAAAAACTACCACACTGTATTCGGCATTAAGCAGCCTTAATCAACCTGATGTCAACATAATGACGGCCGAGGATCCGGTGGAATATAATATTGAAGGAATCAACCAGATCAATATTCACCAGGATATTGGATTAACCTTCGCAGCAGCTTTACGTTCCTTTCTGCGCCAGGATCCTGATATTATCATGGTCGGTGAAATCCGTGATCTGGAAACCGCAGAAATTGCAGTGAAAGCAGCCTTGACCGGACATCTTGTTCTCAGTACTCTGCATACAAATGACTCGGCTAGCACCTTAACCCGTCTTACAGATATGGGAATCGATCCATTTTTATCTGCATCAGCAGTGCGGCTGATCCTGGCACAGAGACTTATAAGGCTTATTTGTACTAACTGCAAGACCGAAATTGATACCAACAGCAACGAACTTCTTCCATTTCTCAATTTAACACCCGAAGAAAAGGCTGATCTGAAATTGTATAAAGGTGAAGGTTGTTCGCTATGTAACAAAACCGGTTATCATGGTCGAAGCGGTCTTTATGAAATTTTGCCTATCACCTTAGGTATCCAGGAAATGATCATATCGAAAGCGCCCCCCTATATGATCAGAAATCAAGCAATATCTGATGGTATGTTGTCTTTGCGAAACGTTGCACTGGAGAAACTAAGAGCTGGCCTGACCACCATTGAGGAGGTCCTGGGGGCAACCACTTGAGACACTTTAACTCTTTTTTTTTAACATTTTAAATAGTACTTTTAATTATGCTCTCAATGCACGATCTTCTAAAACGAATGTCCGAACTTAACGCCTCAGATCTTCATCTGACCGTTGGTGCAGCTCCTTTGTATCGGGTTGATGGTAAACTTACACCGGTAGATGCAGAAAAACTGACTGCCGACCACACCCTCAAACTCTGCTACAGTATAATGAATGAAGCACAGAAAAAGGTCTTTGAACAAAAAAAAGAGGTGGATTTTTCATTTGGAGTTCAAAATCTCTCCAGATACAGAGCCAATGTTTTTCTTCAACGAGGCTGCTGTACCTGTGCAATCCGTCAGATTCCCTTTCAGATTAAAGCACTGGAAGATTTGGGCTTGCCACCTATTGCCTCCAAATTAACTGAGCGTCCCAATGGACTGGTCCTGGTTACCGGACCTACAGGAAGTGGCAAAAGTACCACTCTGGCAGCGATGATCGATAGCATCAACAGCCAGCTTCAGGGCCATATTTTAACGGTTGAAGATCCCATAGAATTTGTACATAAACATAAAAAATGTATCATTAATCAAAGAGAGATTCATCAGGACAGTGACAGCTTTTCCAGCGCCTTAAGGGTTGCTTTGCGCCAAGACCCTGATGTGGTGCTGATTGGTGAGATGCGGGATTTGGAAACTATTCAGGCCGCTGTTAGTATCGCTGAAACCGGCCACCTTACCCTTGCCACTCTGCACACCAACTCTGCAGCCCAGACCATTAACAGAATAATTGATGTCTTCCCCTCTGACCAGAAAGCCACTATACGGGCACAACTGGCAATGGTTCTGGAGGGAATCATAAGCCAGGCATTGATTCCAAAAATCGGTGGAGGCAGAGTTATGGCTTGTGAAATAATGATTGCTACTACCGCGGTAAGAGCTCTTATCCGTGATGATAAAATTCATCAATTACAGGGAATGATAGAGATCGGTCAGAAATATGGAATGCAGACCATGAATTCCGAACTTGTCCGGCTATACCAGCGCAGGCTGATTACCAAAACAGATGCAGTTGGCAGAAGCCCCGATCCGGAAAATATGTTAAAAGTAATAGACAGTAATCAAAGCTTTCGTTCGTAATATTTACTCAATATACCGGAAAAGTATTCTTTACCGGACATGGTGTAAACTCAGTATAATCGATTTTTCAGGAGTACTTTAATGGCTCGCTTTTATTATACCGGTGTAAGCAGCTCTGGAAAACAGGTCAAGGGCGAAATTCAGGCAGATAACAAAAACGAAGCCATAAGTCTTCTGAGAAAAAAGAAGGTACGACCGCTCTCAATCCGTAATGCTGCGTTAGATATTAATCTTTCATTTCTGGAAACTGTAGGCCTCAAGGATATAAGCAGATTCACCAGACAATTTTCTGCCATGACTTCAGCCGGTCTGCCTCTGGTGCAATGTCTTGACATCCTTTCTGCCCAGACTGAAAACAAGAAACTCTCCAGAGCTGTAAAACAGATCTCAACCGATATTCAGGGTGGATCGACTCTGGCAGAGGCACTGCAGAAGCACCCGTCAATCTTCAACTCACTCTATTGCAACATGGTGTCAGCGGGTGAGGCCAGCGGTAATCTGGATGTCGTACTTAACAGACTTGCTGACTATCAGGAAAAATCAGAATCACTGCGCCGTAAAATCAAAGGAGCTATGACCTATCCTATTATAGTTCTTTTTGCCGCAATTGGGGCTACAGCGGTAATGTTTACTTTCGTTGTCCCTACATTTACCCAGATGTTTGCAGATATGGGGGGCACTCTGCCACTTCCAACCCGCATTGTCATGAGGATATCAGATTTTCTGGTGCAATATTATTATGTGATCATTCTAGGTGCAGGAGGCTTAGGTGCAGCCTTTTATTACTACAATAAGAGCCCTGGGGGCAAAATGAGAATCGATTCTATAAAGTTAAAGCTTCCGGTGTTTGGTGATCTGGAGAGAAAAAGCTCTATAAGTCGCTTTTCACAAACGCTCTCCACACTGCTGACAAGCGGAGTGACCATTTTAGATGCACTCTCCATCACTGCAAAAACTTCGGGTAATAAAGTGCTGGAGAAGGGGATTTTTAAGACTCTGGAGAGAATTTCGGGTGGACAGACAATAGCTGAGCCATTAAAAGAAACTGGTGTTTTCCCGCCCATGGTTATCCATATGATCGCTGTTGGAGAGAAGACTGGTGATTTAGCCGAGATGCTTAAAAAGGTCGCTGATTTTTATCAGGAAGAAGTTGATGCTGCAATTGATGCATTGACTTCCGTAATAGATCCTGTGATGATTCTGGGAGTTGGACTTATAATCGGGGGCACGCTTATAGCCATGTATCTGCCGATGTTCGATCTTGTGGGAACCATCAAGGCTTAAAAATTAAAGCTAAAGATTCACAGAAATCTGCCGATAATGCTAATAGGAAAAGAAAGGTGGTGATATCAAATGCGTATTAATGCTGTTACTCAACCGTTCAATGCAGAATTGCGTAAAATCGAAGCAAGTCGCAAGGTGGAAAAAGAATCTAAAACCAGTAAAATATCAGATCGCTCTGACATTTCATCCGGTGCACAGTCTCTTAATGAAACAAAAGCTCAGTTTGAAACCATCGCTACCTCTCTAAATTCGTTGCCAGAGATCCGTAACGATAAAATTGCAGAAGTCCTTTCGAAAATTGAAAACGGCTACTACAACTCGGATGAGTTTCTGGATAAATTAGCAGAAAAGCTTATCGAAGATTTTGAAACAAAAATTGAATAATGTTGAGCTCTCTTATTAGCTTTGTCTGAACTCCGATTTACTGCTATTATCCACTTATAGCCTGCTTTATTCCTTCCTTCTTTTCTGATTTGAGATTAAATTGCATACCAGTAATTGTTATTGCGGCAATTAATTAGTTTCTAATCGGAAAATAAGCTATGAACTACCAGCCTGATAATGTCCAAACAGAAGAAAATTCCATCACACAATCCTTAAACCCTAAACAATTCCAAAATTCTAATTTATAGGCAAGATTTAGAGTGTTTCAAGTAACTACAGGAATTTCCGAACTATTGTTCTTTAATTGGGAAACATTTAATTGCTGGAGTAATAGATACAATATATTTTAAAAAACCATGTTTTCTACAAAAGCCGAACTGATATCACAATTTAAGAATCCGGTATATACAACCCATACTAAATTTCCTTCTTTACAGACATTTTCTTGTCTGCAGAAATGGAAAAACCGTCCTGTTATTGAACTGGAGAAATTGAAAATCGAAATATTGGGTATCGATTTCTTAGAGTATTGCGGAGCGGAGAGGTTTGACTCTCAACTGAGATTTCAACAGGATTGTTTCAGATTGTGGTATCAATTGGATGGCAGTGGAATATTGCAGAATGTAACGCGCCAGAATTTCGGCACAGCCCGTCCTGGGCTTTTGGGAATAATGGATCTGGGTGAGCGTCATAATTATTTACATCAGAAAGGCAACCTTGAATGTTTTCAACTGCTTTTCTCCCTCTTACCATCACAGCACGCAAAATGTTACTGGAATTCAGAAATTGAGGGAAAAATTATACTTGAAAACCAGGAGCGGAGCTATTTTGAGAGTCTGATTTTTGATCTGTTGCTGGTAATAGACCATAAAAAAGAGATACTGGGTTTGGCTACGATTTCACGTATTCTGGAAATTTTAGTGGTTCTGTTTAAAAAGGGAGTGCTGATAATCGAAGAAAGTCAGTTTCCTAAGAATAAAGCCAGGAGCCTGGTGGCCAAAGCCAAACAATTTATGGATCTTCACTATTCCGATATGGAACACCAGTTGGAGTTGGAGAGGGAGTGCGGAGTTGATATTAATTATCTTAATATAATATTTAAAAAAGAAACCGGACTTACCCTGTATCAGTATATCTGTCTGGTTCGGATGGAGCATGCAAAATTTTTTCTGGAAACGACCCAGAACTCTATTTCTGATATATCAGAAGCTGTGGGTTATCCAAACAGTAACTCTTTTACCCGTGCATTCAAACGGCACACAGATCTAACCCCACAGGATTTTAGACGGAAATTATCTTCATCTGGACAATAAATTTTCCTGAATTCAAATCAAATGGAGTTTATATGCAATATCTTGTTTGTAAATTTGGAGGAAGCTCGGTTTCTACGAGCGAAAAAATCCAACAGATCGTAAAAATTATGGAGCAGAATCCTTTGCGTCGCTGTATTGTTCTTTCCGCTCCTGGCAAAACTCCTTCCTATCCTGTCAAAGTAACCGATCTTCTTATAAGTGCTTCTCAAAGGGCACTGGCAGGTGAGGATTGTTCACAGGAAATAAGACAGGTTACAGATCGGTTCGCCTCAATTTATCAGGCTTTGAATCTTCCAGGAGAAAAAACTCAGGAAATCCTTTCCGATATTGACCGTCGTCTCTCTTCCGACAAATCTCATCCCGGTAAGTTCAGAGACTTGGTGGTAGCTGCAGGTGAAGATATAAACAGCCAGTTATTTGCAGAATATCTTAATTTCATAGGCATAAAAGCTTCTTATATCTCCCCCTTGCAAGCAGGTCTGATTGTGACACCGGTATTCGGTGATGCTCAGCCGGTTGCCGACATATCTTTATCGCTTGCTTCTCTAAAACGGCTTATACCGGATCAGATACTGGTTTTTCCGGGTTTTTTCGGATATACTACCGATGGAGACGTTGCTACCTTCAGCAGAGGCGGATCGGATCTTACCGGTGCGATACTCTCTGAAGCGCTGGATGTATCAGAGTATGAAAACTGGACAGATGTAGATGGGATTTTCAGCGCACATCCCCAAATGGTGGATTCACCGGCACAGATCCATGCACTTACCTATAGAGAAATGCGGGAACTATCCTACATCGGTTTCAATGTTCTTCATGAAGAAGCAGTGCGTCCGGTAATGAGAAAGAAAATACCGATCCGTCTTAGAAATACCAATAATATTAAGAATGAAGGGACCTTGGTGGTTACAGAACGCTTGCCATGCCAAAGAGATATCATTGGTATAGCTTCAGGAAGTGGCTACTGTAGCTTCACTCTTTATAAGTTTCTGATGAATCGGGAAAAGGGGTTTGGAAGACGCTTGCTGTCCATTTTTGAGGACATGGATCTCTCCTACGAACACTGTCCTTCCGGAGTTGATAATATTTCTGTTATTCTCGATCAGGATCAGCTTAAATCCGAAGCCGTTAATAATATTATCCGCACCATCACAGAAGAGTTAAAGCCAGATGATATCCGAACCGAGTTTGGCATCTCTCTTATATCAGTCGTGGGCGAAGGTCTGATACATAAGATAGGTGTTCTGGCTCAGGCAGCAAAAGCACTGTCTTCTGCCGGTGTAAACATTAAAATTATCAATCAAGGCAGCTCCGAGATGAGTATAATTTTCGGTGTTGATTCTTCTGATGAGAAAAAAGCAGTATCGGCTCTTTATAAGGAATTCTTTTCAAAATAAGTCTGCCGCTGAGTCTTCACGCGCCAAAAAACGTACCTGAGATGTCAGTACGGTTTTGGCGCAATCCCCTATTTACATGTTTCTATCTAAAATTGTTATCCCAAAATTTAAAAATTTCTAAACAGAGATGAAAGTGTTTCAAGTAACTAAACTCTATTAATGAGTCCTCTTTCATTTAATACACTTTCCATGTGCAGATAATAAATGCACACGGAAGTAAAAACACACGCACTAACAGCGGATAGGTACAGATTCCCGGTTTAACTGCAAAGTTTTACAGACTTAAGGAGAAAACCTGCTGATAACTATAGTGCTGCTGGCAGATAGAGATGGGCGGCCAATTCATGAAATTTATCTGAAAACATCTTACAAGCAATATTTAATAAACTTGAAACGTATAATGATAATCAATTTTACTTAAGATTGAACCAGGAACGTATTATAAAAATCAGACTGCATAATTAATGGCAAAGTTGATTTAAAAAAAGGCAGAATTTATTGAATTTATTACAAAAAGATATTGCATATCATAACACACATAGTTATTTTACAACAAATAAAAGTCTCCCGCATAGAAATCTCGTATTCGTTATCAATTTACTTGCTATCCATTATAAGAGATGCTACTATAAAGTTCTTTTTTATTTTACCACCAGTTGAAAGGAGATGCTGAAAATGGCAAGAATCAGCAAATCGGAGCTGATCAGACTTCAGAAAAAATTCAAAACTGACGCTCGAATCGGTGAGGAATTTGGAATCACCAGGCAAGCTGTTCATCAGCTTAGAAAAAAGTACGGCATTGAATCAAGAACCGCCGGCAATCCAGAAAGAAACAAAGAGATGGTTGCCTTACGCGATTCTGGACACAGTGTAGAAGCAATTGCAAAAAAATACAAGCTTTCGATTCCTCAGACCTATAGGATTCTGAAGGAAACAGCGATCGCAATGAAACCAGCCAAAAAAAGGGCTGCCAAAAAAAGGTAATTGTCTAAAGGCCCCGTTTTTCTTAAGAGAGAAACCGGGGCCTTTGTTTTTTCTCTGCTTTATTTGCTTTTATTGAAAATATATTCCTCAATTAAACTTGACAGTATATCTTAATGGCATTCTCTGGACAATTATCAGCCGCATTCTGATATTCTTGTTCATACCAGGATGGAATTGATTTGTGTCTTGGAACCGCTTTTGCATCGGTACTCATATCAAAAGCATCAGGACATATACTGGCACATAATCCGCACCCTGTACAGATATCATTATCAACTATCACTCGCATTTTATCCCCCGGTAAACAGTCCAAGTTAACCTACACACCGGTGATGGTTCTGCAATCAGGATGCCAAAATAAACCCTTTCATTTATAGTTTCAGCTTTCATACCGAAAGCAACATCCGTACCAGAAGCCCACACTTAGTTATTCCGGCAATTAATTAAACATCGTAACTACTCAAGTTATCCGAGTAGCAAAAAAACAACGTAATAATTTCAAAACAATATCTAAACGAAAAATCGGAAATGAAAAAAAACTTTTTTCTTCAGGGCTTACCTGATTAGACATTCTATTTTTGATTCTATTCTTATTGTTTCTGATTTTTTACAAGATATTTGTTTCAAGTGCTACAGTAGTTACTACTAATATCAATCCTAAACAAACTCCAAATCTCAAATTACAAATCTTAAACAAAGTCCAAATAAGAAAATCCTAAATTCTAAACAGAAATAGGATCGTTTCAACGTAGCTAAAGGATTTCAATTTGGATTTGTTTGGCTTTTTTCTGTTCTTTAATAATGGGTAACATTTAATTACCGGAGCAATAACATTGGCGGCACATCATTTGCATGGTTTAAAAAAGAGAAAAGGGACGCAGATTTTTTTTAAAATGAGAAACAGATAAGAGAAAAACAGCCCAAACAATTCACTCTGCAGAATACAAAATGGAAAGAATTAACCGGGCATTAAAACTGGTTATCAGTGAATTACAGAATTTCTGTTTTCTGGTGCTTCAGAGCGTGGTCAATCTTATCAAACGCCCTGTTTACCTGAGGGATTTGATAGAGCAGATGGATTACACCGGAGCAGGCACCATGCTCATTATAACTCTGGTAGCCCTTTTTGTAGGGATGGCGCTATCTCTTCAGATTGCTGCAGAGTTCTCTATACTGGGAATGCAAATGTATACCGGGAGAGTGGTAGGAATTTCCATTATAAGTGAAATTGGACCAGTCACAGCAGCTCTGGTATTTGCAGGAAGAGCGGGTTCGGGGATGGCCTCAGAGTTGGGAACGCTAGTCTTACGCCATCAGGTAGACACTCTCAGGGTATTCGGTATCGACCCTGTAAAAAAACTTATTACTCCACGGGTTATTGGTTCCATTTTTATGCTTCCCGCTCTGACAATCATTGCAGATATGGTTTCGCTTCTTGGAGCGTATTACATCGTTACAGTGGTCAACAACCAGAGCAGTACCGTTTACTGGGATTCAATCCGACTCATCTTAGTTCCCCAATATGTTTTCTCCGGCACTATAAAACCCTTCATCTTCGGGCTAATAATCGCTTCAATTAGCTGCTACACCGGCTTTACCACCAAAGGAGGAGCTGTAGGCTTGAAAAGCTCCACAACCAGAGCATTTGTGCTTTCCACCATCTTGATCATTTTTTGCGATTTTGTTATCACAAAAATCATACTATTTACATTTGGGTACCCAGTATGAACATAGTGTTTGATAATATCTGCTTTTCCAGAGGTAATCGACAGATTCTAAATAATATAAGCTTTCATTTCAACAACAATGAAACCATTGCCATCATGGGAGGAAGCGGAGAAGGTAAAACCACTATTCTCCGTCTTCTTATGCGTCTTCTCAAACCAGATAATGGAAGAATTCTTATCGATGATGAGGATATTACGATTAAAACCGAAGAACAACTACGCCCTATTCGCCGTAAATTCACCATAGTCTTTCAGGACGGTGCTCTTTTCGATTCGCTTACCGTAAAAGAAAATGTAGCTTTTTATATGAGAGAATACACTCATATGAGCGAAGAAGAAATCGATAACAACGTCCGTAAACTCTTGGGTTTTGTTGGTGTAGAACATGCAATCAATCTTATGCCCGAAGAACTGAGTGGAGGAATGCAGCGCAGGGTAGCAATTGCCAGAGCTCTTGCGGTACAAAAGCCTCTCATGTTTTTATACGATGAACCAACCAGCGATCTTGATCCATTCAATGCAGCCAGAATCCGTGAACTAATCCTCAATCTTAGCAACTCCAAGCGGGGATTTATCGTAGTAACTCACGAAATCCTAGATGCCCTTAAACTGGCCCGTCGTTTCATCTTTCTGAAAGGAGGTTCTATCCTCTTTGACGGCAACAAGGAGAAGTTTCTTCACTGCGATCTCAAAGAACTTCGTACGTTTCTTGGAGACTGGAACGAGGAGATCAAATAATAATGTACGAATACCAAAAGAAAATAACCTGGTCAAGTCTTAAGTCTGGCATCGTTATAATCATCGCTTTGACTATCCTCTTCGGTGCCGTTTTTTTTTCCGGGAGTATCAGCTCCCTCTTTACTTCTAAATTTGATCTGATTACCAGGATTTCAAACGTCCAGGGTTTAAGAGCCGGAGCACCCGTATGGCTTTTTGGTGTAGAGGTCGGAGTAGTGGAAAAAATAACCATCAACAGCAGCGGCACCTATGTAAAAATCTCAATTCAACAGAAATATCTCTCCAATATCTTTAAAAATGCACACACAAACGTAATGACAATGGGCATTTTGGGTGATAAATTTGTGGAAGTGTACCCAGGTGATAGCTCTAACTCTCAGATCAGCCCAGGAGATACCATTTCAGGCAAGATCAACATCGGTTTCGAACAACTGCTCTCTCTTAGCGCATCGATCATGATTCAGCTTGACACTACCATTGGAAAACTTGAAACACTGATCAGCTCGGTTTTAAACCCAAAAGGTTCGGTAGGTAAGTTCATCTCTGATCCCTCTTTTTATAATAATCTAAATGAAAGCATAAATTCCCTCACCAAATTAGCCAGAAACATAAACTACTCCAGTGGGACTTTTTCAAAACTGATGAAAGACACCACTCTTTATCATAATCTCAATTCTGTTTCACTTGAATTTGCCTCTCTGGTCAGCCAGGTGGATCAATCAATTCAAAATGGAAGCGTTGCAGGAGCACTCTTAAATGATGGAGGACTGGCTGTAGATGTCAAAGAGACCGTCAACTCCCTGAGATCCGCAGTAGAGTCATTGAATAGTATTCTCTCCGATATCAAAGCCAATCCTGATAAATACTTCAAGTTTGAACTTTTTTAAGCCTGAATTCAGGCAGGCCCTTTTTTACGTTTTTCACACAAAGAAAATTCTGTTCTGTACGTGGTGGTCAGTCTTTTTCCGAGTGGGAGTTCAACCCACTGGACCCAATAGCAAATTTCAATAGAACAATTCATCTATATTACAATGCTCCAGACTTCGCCTGGCACCACGAAATGAGAAAAACGAAATATGAACAGGAATGAAAACAAGAGCAGAAAATAGGAATATTGGGATTTGGAATTTTCTTCTTAGGGATGGCAAGTGATTTCATAGTTCTGCGTTCAACACCTCAGGAAGTCAGTAGTTGGTGATTATGCACAACCCAAATCGGACGATTCTTTTGACAGGACCTCGCCTCGATCCCTTTGTTTATCGACCCAGAAGTTTTTAGCCATATCACCTGATAGATATGATCTTCAAAACCTCAGGGCAGCTAACCTAAAGGGCTCTATACGATTCACGCCAAACAACCGCCCGAATTAGGCACGAGTTTAATTTTTCCTGAAAATGTCCTTCAGATTTACTCTCATCTGCTCAAACACATTACCTATGGCCTTTTTAAGGATCTCCTTGTCAAGTTCAACCTTTGGCTCAGAAAGTGTACCGTAAATTCTGCATCTAACAGCGCGGCGATTGTTTTCATTGATTGCCAGAGAATTAACTACAAATTCCGGAAGTTTTTTTATAGCAGCATCAGAGAGCGCAGCATCAACCTGTTGATTAATACCTCCTTTGAGATTAAGCATTCCATTAGATTTAAAATCAAGCACTTCCCCGCTTCCTGAGATATTTGTCTGTATAGTATCTCTGTCGAGCAGATCAAAATCAGCTTTCACCTTGGAGAAAGAAAGCCGGTTAAAATCTGGATTCTCCAGCAGCTCAACCAGAGCTCTCTGGACGGGTGTTTCCCAGACACTCATATCTGTTACGTTGAGAACTCCTTTTCCCCTGAGAGAGTCCAGTTCCAGAGATGAAGAAGCTAATTTCAGATCAATATCCATGCTCCCCGAAACACATCTCTGCATATTGGCCGAAATTATTATTTGGTCAAGGTTTAAGCCCATAGCATCAAGGGTGAAATCATGCATCCGCTTGTTAACCAAATCAACTCTGGTGGTAACTTTTACTTTACCATCAAACCCCCTTGCCCGGCATCTGCTTATATCAAGAGTATTGTTGTCGAAAAGACCGCTAACCCTTAAAAAAGTGAAATCATTACTCAGATAAACAAACTCTGCAGCATCAAGATTCAATTCAATTTTCTGCGGTTTTTCCTTTTCCCTGAAAATGTCAAAAGAAAAACGTTCAGCAGAAATGAAAGGAGCATTTCTTTTTGAGATTTTCACAGTTTTCCCATCGATACAGATGCTTTTTATGTGTTCAGATTGAGCAACAAACCTTAGAAGCCTATTGGCTGCCACACAACCATCTTTGTTTGTATCCTGAGAAAAACTGCTGCAGAGGAGCTGGTATTCCTTTTTAATTTGAGTCCATTTCTGCATAACGTTTAAAACATTGCAGTTAATCTGTATTCTTGATAAATTCAGCTCATATTTCAAGCCACTTTCTGCTGCCTCAGATGCATGAACATCATATAAGATGACACCTTTCCAGAAAGCCAGCTTAACATTTCCGATAGCACAAGTATCCAGAGTGCTTTTGCTTATCAATGAGTAGGCATATCGGGTAAAAAGTGGATGCGACAAGGGAAAAAATCCGGCTATCAAGATAGCAACAACTGCTGCAAATAATAGGCTGGCTACCCATTCCAAAGGTTTAATCAAATCGAAACTGGCTCTTTTTTTCTGCCGGGAAGTTTTCATAAGTGAGTGTTCTGTTCATTTTTTAATGCTGTGTTAGTTTTTTTGCCTACTAAAACGTATTTTAAACAATCTGTAATCTCAAGATTTTTAAAACTAACATTTTACATCATTCACAGCATAGGTTTATGGCTAATATTATCAATAAGCGTGAAAATACAGTTCTTATTATCTCTACAGACCTGCCATTCAGAGCAAAGATAAGAGAGAGCCTCAGTTTTCAAAACTTCAAAGTCTTTGAAGCAGATACCCAATCGATTGCTTTTGGAATACTGGAGAACAATCCGGTTGGTACGGTGTTTCTTGATCTTGAACACATGCCTCTTATTGAACTTGATATTGTCAGCTACATCCGTACCCAGTTTCGTTCTGAGATCGTGGTTTTTACCACCTTTGAAAAGCTGGAAGAAGCCACTAATGCGCTCCGCAACGGAGCCGCCTTCTATCTGGTAAAGCCAATCAGACTCTCAGATATTAAATCAGTACTGGCTAAACTGACCATAAGAATTGAACAGGTGAACGATCACATCGAACTTGAGCAACGTTTTCTTAGCGATCTCATGTCCGGATCTGCATCTATGCAGAAAGTGCTCAGATTCGCCATGAAAATCTCTCCTACCAGCTCCACTGTTTTAGTGGGCGGAGAAAGCGGTACAGGGAAAGAATTTTTTGCCAAAATAATTCATCGGATGTCTAAACGATACGATGGAAGATTTGTGGCCTTAAACTGCGGGGCTATTCCTGATACTCTTTTTGAGAGTGAACTGTTTGGACACAAAAAAGGAGCTTTCACAGGTGCAGACCGGGACAAAACCGGCATTGTCGAAGAAGCTCACATGGGGACGCTTTTTCTGGATGAAGTGGGCGAACTTACACCATCTGCACAGGTCAAACTGCTTCGCTTTCTGCAAGAACGTGAGTTCCGACGCGTCGGAGACAACATAACCCGCTCGGTAGATGTGCGCATAATAGCAGCCACCAATAAAGACCTGGCGAAACTGGTGCAACAGGGTAATTTCAGAGAGGACCTTTTCTACCGCCTCAACGTTTTCTTTCTTTTCCTCCCACCATTGCGGGAGAGAAAGGAAACCATTCCTAATCTTATTCATATATTTGTACATCGTTTCAACCAGCTTTTTAATAAAAATGTAAATCGAATCTCTAAAAATGCCGAAGCGATTCTTGCCAATTATAATTATCCGGGCAATGTTCGTGAATTGGAAAACATTATGGAACACGCTGTTGTGCTGGCTGATGATTCAGAGGTAACTGAGAAAGATCTTCCGGAATTCATGTTCAGAAACCGGCTCCTTATTGCTGGTCCCAGCATGGATAACGATGTTACCTCTGACAAGGTTCTTACCCTGGCAGAAATGGAGATGAAACACATCAGTCAGGTGCTCTTATTGACTAATTACAATTATACCGAAGCATCAAAGAAACTGGGGATCTCCCGATCGACACTTTGGAGAAAAATTAAGGAATACAACATAGAAACACGGTAAACGCAATGAATATAAGAGTCTACTATGAAGATACCGATTGCGGTGGTGTGGTTTATTATGCCAACTACCTCAAATATATGGAACGCAGCAGAACGGAGTTTCTGCGTAATCTGGAAATCGACCAGGTAAACTATCAGAAAAAAGGTATCTTTTTTGTGGTGATTGATGCTCATATTAAATACCGCTCCCCAGCCCGCTATGATGACCTATTAAGCATTGAATCTTCAATAATAGAACTATCTTCTGCTGCAGTTGTATTCGAGACCAGAATACTTTGTGATAAAACTCTGCTGGTAAAAGGCGAAGTAAAGTTAGTCTGCGTGGGACCGCAAGGACATGCCATGAAGATTCCAGAAGAGATTAGAGAAGCACTGGCTGGAACGATGAGAAGATAGCTTCAAAAATTGGAGAAATTCAATAAAAGAACAGGAAATGGGAAAAGAACTCACTGCAAATTCCAGCTACCTTGAAATTTCTTGTCCCTGAATATCCAATCTGGATGTACTGAACTCAACGATATTACCTATTACGAAGCCACTGGTTTTGATGACCCCCAAAGCTTTGTACCAGTAGGAAAACCAATCCAAAATACATAACTATTCATACTTGACAGAAGTGGTCGTCCGGTTCCCGAAGGTGTACCTGGTGAAATACATGTGGCATCAGACAGTATGGCACTGGGTTATAACAATCTTGATGAATTCACCAAATCATGTATAACACCGGCGACGTTGCAAGGTATCTTGCAGATGGTAACCTGGAATTTTTGGGACGATGGGACTTTCAGGTGAAAATTCGCGGTTTCCGTGTTGATGTCCGACATATGGAAAAAATCATAGGTGAATACGAAGGAATGGGTGTAAGGGCAGTTGTGGGAGAAAAAGGTCAATTGCTTGCCTTTTATGTTCAACTTCCCGGCTATATTATTGATGTTGAAAAGTTAAGGCTTTTTCTTGAACACAAGCTTCCTCCTTATATGGTTCCTACTGCCTACGTTGCACTTGATGAGATGCCAAAACTTCCTAACGGCAAACTTAACCGGCGTGCATTAAAGATATCAACTGGTACACTTCAGCAAAGTGATGCATATATTGCACCCCAAACCGATACAGAGCGAATGGTTGCGGAGCTATGGTCTGAGGTGCTCGAAGTACCAGAAGAGCAGATTGGTAAGCGGTCACGTTTTTTTGAACTAGGAGGGCATTCTCTTTCTGCTACCCGCCTGATTGCAAGATTAAAAGACCAGATGGTATTGAAATCAGCCTCTCATTTATTTTTGAAGCAAGTGATCTTTCCCAGTTTATGACAGGCACGTACCTGCCTGTCGATGGTGGATACACGATGTTATGAGGCAGAAGGTGGGAGACAAATAACAAATAATAAATTTCGGATTTCGGATTCAAAAAACCCAGGCCTGCAGCCTGGGCTATTATATATCGCTCTTTCAGGGCTGGCAGGTATAAGTCAAGGGGGCATCATCGTTCTCGTATTTTTCTCATTCTGTATTCATCTCCACCTCTTAACCTTTGAACCTTTGAACCTCAATTACTCTTTCATTTCCCAGTTTCTTGAAGCTTTACTCAGATCCCTTATATCGATAACCTCGTCACTGCCCAGCGCAGAGAGCTTCAGATTAAACAACGGGTTCCACCCACTTTTCTTATTGGTAAGCTCCCATGCTTTTGCGATATTGGAGATGTCAGTGATATCAACTACTCCATCGCCGGTCACATCGCCTTCAAGCCTCATAGCATACGCGTAGAGTCTGCCATTTTTAAGCAGCACCATTTTCGGTTTCCGATTCGGTAATAAAAGCAGTGCAACATCTTTAACATCGCTCACCCGCGAACCTCCGGCATTACAATCCTCTGCCACAGAAAGTGGAAACATGACACTGTCGCCACTGCTCATATACTGTTGTATATTAGCTGCGGCTCTGGCAACAAACTGATCATTCCATCCGTCACCATCCAGATCCCAAAGTATAGGACAGTTACTCAGTCCTGTTATAGCCGTACCATTCTCATCGGTTATCATTTCAGGATTATCCATGACTACCAGTTGGTCAGTTCCGATATTTTTATATACCATGAGTCCATTCTGCTCCGAATACACCAACAGGTCCTTTCGATTATCCCGGTTTATGTCAAGGGCCTTTGCAAAAAGTTTCTCATTTTTGCGGTTTAACAGTGCGCCACCAAATATCAGCTCCTCATTGTTAAATTCTGCCAGGTGTATTGCACCGTTTTTCAATGTAATAATACACTCATACCTGCCATCATTGTCCCAGTCGCTGTAACTGTGTGCAACAACTGAATCCAGATCTGCTGGCAAAGCAATTGTTAT
The DNA here is from genome assembly GCA_023412475.1 of Fibrobacterota bacterium. Lineage (GTDB taxonomy): Bacteria > Fibrobacterota > Chitinivibrionia > Chitinivibrionales > Chitinispirillaceae > JAAYPC01. Next base: position 70,634 of record JAEYNR010000009.1, read on the forward strand.
TGCAGGTGTGCGATAGGCAATTGCGGCAATTGAGTCACTACCCATATAAATCATAACCTGCTTACCCTGAGCCACCGAAAGATCCTGAACGCCATCTCCATCAAAATCAAGAAAAGCAATGGAACCATTAATTGGGTTGTTGTTGCCCGATCCTATCTTTATCTCTTCGGGCGGGGCAAACATCAACGGAACTACTTTCTTCAGTGTGACATTAATCGAGTTTGCCTTTTCTGCAGCTATCTCTGCAGTGAACAGTTCAGAACGAAAACCAGGGGCATCGGCTCTGAACCAGTAGACCCCAGGGATATTGCTCCAGGTGGCTTTTCCGGTACCAATAAACTGTCCGGATGCCCGGTCGGTAGGCATAGCATAAATTGTAGCATTATCAGGAGCTGTCGTAATGTTGAGTGTTCCATTCTGCGCCACCCTTATAATCACCATCTCTGTATCAGTGAGAACTCCATCACTGGCAAAAAAACTTACGGTGTACGATCCAGGTGTCGATACTGCCGGCCAGGTAAAAACAGCACTACCATCACCTTTGACTGAAATGCTATAACCTTCCAGGGGGCAGTCAACCGATAGCATTGGTATCGTGCCATCATCATCAGGATCGGTCGTAATAACCGTAAAGCGCAAGGTGCCACCGGCAGTGACGTTCTTATCGGTAATCGGATGGATTACCGGCGCACAATTCTGGTCGCGTACTACCACCTGAACACTCAGCGTGTCGCTGTAATATCCATCAGTTGCTACAACACTGATTTTATGATCTCCATGAGCGGCACATCCCGGTACCCAGCTCACCAGCGCACTCCCGTTATGGTTGTCGGTCAGCTTAGCTCCATCAGGCATCACAAGAGATGCAATGACAGGTATAGTCCCGTCCGGATCGATCGCCCTGACAGTAAATTCAAGAGACTGATTCTCATTGATTACTGTGTCGGAGCAAGGCTGAAACACCGGACCGGTAAAGTTATGATCGTTCACAACAATTGTCAGTGTAGTATCAATCCTTACACTTTTATCAACCGCATCTATGACTGTAATTACCGTATGGAATGTCCCTGTAGTACTGGGTTTCCAAGACAGCACACCGCTTCCAGCTCCATCAGTGGTGAACTTTGCGCCGAACGGCAACTGGCTTGCCTCAAGCAAAGTGATCGTACCATCGCGATCTGTTGCGTGAACCGCAATCAGAAGCTCTATATTTATACCGACTATCGTATCTGTCGATGAAAGAGTCAGCTCGGGATTATAACAGTTTACATCAGTAACCTCTATAAGAGAAGTATCGCGGACAGTATAATTTCCATCCGATACCTCAAAGATAGTCATATAATACCCGTTCTCATGGCAGACGGGCAACCACCCGAATGTAGCAGTGCCATTACCGTTATCCTGAAAACTCGCCCCCGAAGGAATCGATTTAGCCCTGATCACAAGATCATCTCCATCGCAATCCTCTGTGAAGATTTCCAGCGTAAACTGCTGGTTCTCGTAGATTGTGGTGTCATTTATCGTAAGGAATTTCGGTACAAAATTGATGTCCCGAACAGTGATCTTTACCAGCTTATTGACCGAATCGACACCATCTGATGCCTGAAATGTAAGGTTGTAGACACCGTGGGCATTGCAGCCGATATCCCAATTCAAAAGTCCGGTGCCGTTACTGCTGTCAATAAACGTTGCTCCCTGTGGAAGGTTTGCTGCGCTAATAATGGGGATTGTACCATCGCTGTCGTTAGCCGTAACCCGTAAACGTATCAGCTCCCCCTCATCAAATGTAGTGTCATTAAACACATTGAGGACCGGAGCGCGATTGTTGGTAACAGTCACCTTTTGTGCCGCACTGTCACAGTTGCTGTTGTCATCACAAGCTTTCCACCATACCACAGTAGTACCTTGCAAAAAAGGATCGGTAATCAGAGCGCCATCATCGCGGCGGGCTGTTATTGTTGAAGTTGCGCTGCAGTTGTCGGATGCAGTTGCCGGATTAAGCATGACCAATACACTGGTCTGCTCTGAGCCAATGTAGATTGTAGTATCAGCCAAAGGGTTAATTACAGGTGCAATGTCATCAACCACATTCACCACTACAGTATCGGTGTCGGAGAGACTGGCGCTGTTAGTAACAATGAGTACCACATCATGAGTTCCCACTCCAAGAGTGATGTTTTCTGTGACACCTGTGAGAGGTGATCCGGCAAATGGTCCTTCCCACCTGTAGACAAGTGTGCCCTCGCTGGTCCAGGAACCGCTCCCGTCAAGTTCAACTGCTGCACCACATGACAAACCGCCCGACAGACTCTGGTCTTGACCGGCATCGGCAAACGGTTTTTCTGCAGTCTTAATCCACGTCTTTTTTACAATATTACTCCTTAGAGTCCCGGTAACCGCTTGAATCGAGTCGGTTCCACCTGCAAGCCTGGTGTAACAGTATTGTGCTACACCATTTGAATCGGTAAATGCAAATCCCGAAGTATCTGAAACTCCACTTATATAAAAGTCTACTCTCAGACCGATTACCTTTTTTAGATAATTATCAAGTACAGTTGCCCGAATGCAGCTTGAAGTTCCGGTCTGGGCTGTAGATACTGCAGGTGTAAGTGTGATAGAATCGATGTGTGCAATCGCTGAAAACGACTGTCCTCCGGGGTAACCATAAGAATCGTTAGTTCCAAAACCATAAACATGAACTCCAACAGGGTAATTGCTGTTGATTGTATGTGTACCTACTGCAATTGGAACTGCAACATAGTGATATCCTGAGGTCCCGATTGCAGTGAAACTGTCTGCAGGTACAATGGAATCATCAACCCGCACATCACCCTTCGCGCTCGTAGGAACAACAAGGTTGATGTAATTTTTAGAAAACCCGCTATCAGAAGTTGATATTGTATAATTTCCTAAAAATTGTTCATAAGGAGGAATTAACATCATGAACGGGTCGCCTGGATTACCGGCACAACTCGAGCCTCTGGAGTATTGGATTACTGAAATTGGTTTATCTGATATGATATGCAATCCAGTTGAATACAACTTTTCAACATATTCTCCCTTATCTAAGGTTGACACTACAGTTTCATTCACACTAACTGTAGTGCTGTCTTCAGAGGCCAGAAATCTGTAGATATCACCTGTCTTGCCCGCTAATGGAGCTGAAATAAAATTTTTCCCCCAAGTCGATACCGGTGGAATCTCTTCAGCAATAAAATCACAATATCTACAGCCTGAAGTAATATTTGCACACTCAACCGATCCAAAAACAGCGACCGGAGCGCTGGATGTAATGATACTTCCTGTTAAGTCATTATCATCGGTACCCTGAAGCTGGTATGCCTGGCCACTTTTTAAAATCACATTGTAGGGTACGCCGGCTACTCTTGTTTGTGCATCAACAGAAGGTGTGATTGTAATCAAAGTTGAATCTTGCGTACAGACTACTACTAATTGAGATGGACTGGGATATCCGGTGTAAGAAGGAATAATATACGAATCACCCAGAACATCGGTTGGCAGACATAAGAATGCATCTGTAGATGCCGATTTTCTGCTGAGTCCATAAACAGTGACTTCTTCCTGAGCGGTAATATGAATGGCTTTGTATTCAATGTCGTCCAATTTTGATAACTGATAAGACTTGTCTAAAGTAACAGTGGTAATTACACCGGGTGTAGTAGTAAAATCTGATGAATACCCCTGTCCAGGAATTGAGACTGTTCCCGAAGTTGCTGTTTCCGAGCTTATAAAAATCAGAAGAGTTGCGTTCGCATTGTTAGGAAAAGCGATCCAGAAATCTCTCCCTTTACTATCTAGTAATTCCTGAGCAGGCAAAGCAGCACTCAATGCAAAAAGCACAACTAACAGTATCAGCAGTTGAAAGTGATTCTTCTTTTCTTTAATCACAACTGACTCCTTTTTTTTATTAAGAAAGCTGGAGTAAAGCAGCGGATATATCTTTTTGGCTTCCAGGGAATCACAATTACTCCTGCACTCCCGTTCAAACACTTTAAAGTTCTCTATTGTGTTATAGTATTGGTGATGAAACCATTTCTAGTTTTCACATTTTCTAATATAAATTAAACAGTACGGGGGAAAGTGATCAAAATGCAGAATCGCTAAAGACCATGGCAGTGCAGCATGGGCTTATAGAAACCGCTCTTTCAGCCCTGGCAGGTGACCTCTGAACCTCCACCTCCGATGTTGAAATACCTGTACACCTGTTTTATTTTACAGCCGGAGGGATTTGCTAATGTGTAATCATGTAATACTTGTTTTGCTTCTGATTTTTTCAATTTCATCGCAAGCTGTGGAGAAATCGTCATGGTTGCGGTTTCACCGGCTTCTAAGCAAGTATGACAACCCCATATTCCAGGCAGGCCATAAAAACCTTTTTCTTCACGTAGACTACTCAGCCGATAGAAACGATGAACATAAATCTAATAACAATAAATATGGCAGCAGTTATCTGGATCAGCAATATAATCTCAACTTTAGAGGAAGCACAGGATTCAAAGGCCGGTGGATAAAAAGCAAACCCCATCTCCAGTCAGACCAAAGTATCCTTGTTAATATAGATGGTTTTATACAAAAAAATACTGAAATCAAGACTAACTATTTGACAGGTGCTTATGACAGTTCAAAAACGCTTAGTCAGAATGCAAGTGGCACAATGACCTATGATGGAAAAATCCGTCGATATCCTCTTTCGGGCCGGCTGAACCGATACCTTTTTATTGAGGCTGGGGTGAAATTAAATGCATTTGGCCATTATTTCAGAAACCGCTCCAGATCCCATTCTCTGGGACAGATCAGCCCCAAAAGGGTATGAAGTTGAAGATTTTAATGATTTTTCTTTTTTGAATATCTACACAAGATTTGTCAACATGGACAAGGGTATAGCCATGCTGGCAAGCAATCCAAACAAGATTATCAGTTGGGATGGTGTTTCCTTTGCTTTTCGTGAGTTTGTCCATAATTATGTGTACTACGAAATATCCGGAATATTTCTTCATGAGGAAGGTTTAGAGATTTTTGTCAATTCCAACTATACACTCAGCCGTTTGGTTGTTGATGAATCTTCAAGTGTTGAAACTAAAATTCCGACAGCCCCCTTCTATGTCAATAAGATCACTAAAAAATGGCAGACATTTATTGGTGAAGGATTCTTTAAGGGTGCAATTCATAATACTCCCGTCTTATTCACCATATCAACTCAAGACTCATTTTGTGTAATTGACACTATTAAATATTATTTATATAACTTCATAGAGACGGATAATGCCATTTACCTGTATTCATCCGATTATGTATACAGGATCGATTACGGAAATGTATACAGCATAAAAATTGACTCCGAAATTTTCGGGCCTCTGTTTCTGGATCAGGACGGGCGTCCGGCAATTTTTAACCGAAATACCTATTGTAATATCTATCTCGATAATATTGATTATGATTATAAGAAGAGGTGGTGATCTGTTTTTTCTATACCTCTGTTCTATTATACTTGGAACCTCGGCAAAAGCATTGTTTAAATGAAACATCAGTCTAGAAAATTCCCGACAACGACTTTAGTATTAAGAACGATTTTTCTCCTCTGATTTTCTCAATCAGCTTTTGTTAGATTACTTTTTTTGTTTTTCCTTTTTAGAGCGATTTTAAGACATCACATGTTACCTCTGCCTGATTATGACATTACCACAATGAAGTAACATGTCACCTCTGCCTGATTATGACGTTATCACATTGAAGTAACATGTCACCTCGGCCTGATTATGGCATTATCACTATAAAGCAACGTGTTACCTCTGCCTGATTATGGCGTTATCACAATAAAGCAACATGTCACCTCAGTCTGATTATGGCATTATCACAATGAAGTAACATGTCACCTCAGTCTGATTATGGCGTTATCACAATAAAGCAACATGTCACCTCGGCCTGATTATGGCATTATCACAAGGAAGTAACATGTCACCTCAGTCTGATTAAGGCATTATCACAATGAAGTAATATGTCACCTCAGTCTGATTAAGGCATTATCACAATGAAGTAATATGTCACTTCAGTCTGATTAAGGCCTAATCATACATTTTTATATAAATGTATGAACCGTATTTATTTCCCTGATCCCACAGGAGAATTTTTTTCTAGCCCAAATGCCCACAAAAAACCAATCCTGGTCCCAATAGGGACGACATATTTGTTTACGCGGATGATTACACCAGAGCCCCTGGCAAGATTATCCTGTTTAAAAGAGGAATTGTTACAGATTTAATATTGTTTTCACAAGAGCCCCTAAATATATTGATTGAGTCAATTCTACTAAACATGCGACATCTTACGCTTCTCTTCAGTCGCACAAATTTTAATCACCCCAGTTTTTCTTACATGGAGGAATTCTATGGTTAGAAGAATCACCAAAAGCCTTTTCAGTAAATACTGGAAAACCCTGGCCTCAGCGACATCCAAAGTGCTGACCACAGTAAAGACAAAATCAACTCCATCCGAAGCTATTGCTAAAGCTCTTCAGAAAAGCGAAGAGGATCTTGCTGTTTTAAATGCTGCAATAACCAGGCTCCGCAAAAACGAGTTTACAAGTCAGGCTTTTGCAGCTGATAAAAACCGCGACTCGCTTTACCGCGCTCTTATCCTGAGGCTGGAATCCGATATGTTATGCTATTACGATCCACAGGTACAGCAGTCCGCGAAAAAGTTGTACGAAATCATAGTAAACAATGACAGGCGTTTGAAGCTTGGAGCCGATGATGAGTCTAATCAACTGGCAAACCTGTTCAAAAAATTCGATGAACACGTGGAATCGTTTCAAAACAATACTCTTGAGAGTCTTTACAGCAATCTGAAAAAAGCTGAAGACGAGTTTCTGGATATTCAGGAGAAAGTTGTTGAAAATTTTCAGGATAAAAAGGTTATTCCTACAATAAGGGTGGCTGCAGATAACCTGATAGATCAGCTTAACGAAAAGCTTATTCCCCGGGTTAACATTGAAGCTGAGGATAATCCCGGTCAGTATGATGAGGCGATCAATTTGATAAATGGTATCATCGAGAAGACCGAAAACGTTCAGAGGGCAAGAATCGCCCGCAATGACACCACCGATGAGCCGGTAGAGATCACCGAAGAAAATAATTTACAAAATGCCTAAGCAGCTGTCGAGCTGACATCCTGGAATCTGCCACCAGACGCGGAGCGTAAGTCGCGGATTTTATTATGGTGGCGGATTTTCTGTATGTATCCAGCCTATTTTTCTCCCCTCCCTGACGGTTGGGGCGAAGTATTCAATTGGGAGGGCAGGCACGGGACCGTTCAGAGCATTCATTATTGTAGAAAGAGTCTTACCTGATTATTCTGTTGTGCCCTTTTTTGCCTTTTCAAAGGGATCGGGAAATCCACCGATAATCCCTATTCCAATACTCCAGTCATCTCGGGTCTGTCCGTCTCTTATTTGTTTTTCTCCATATATAACCGATCTGCTTTTATTAAAGAAAAAATTGGGTTTGAAATCGAAACCACCAACAGATAAACTATTATCCCAGTTTTCCATTTTTGCATAGATATCTGTGTTATTGAGCATATCCATCATTTTAACGAATTTAGATACCATCAGAAATGTTTCCCTGAAATTTATATTTAAAACCCACCCTTTGCTTCTTTCAAATCTCTCTTCTAAAGTCAGTTTACCACGAAGAACAGCAAAAAATGGTGTGATTTGAAATTTATGACCCATATGTTTTATTCTTTTTTCAGATTTGGTCAATAAATTAAAATCGATTTCATACACGACAGTGTAAGCAAACAGATCGAGTAAATTAAATTCACATGATCCACCTGCTATTGCTTTTCTTGGCAATGGATTTTTATTGACCATATATTGTGCGCTGTCATTACCCAGATTCAGAGCAGAAACTCCAATAGATGGGTTTAACGATAATAATCCCAGAAAATCAATTCTTTTATTTATACGTAGACCTAAATCGAATGCTTTTCCCTTTGCTATTCCATCACCCGAGTTATCGGCTGGCCTGGGAGCCAACCTCGAATCATATCGTTTAAGAGAAATCCCTAAGGACAATATGTCAAACCCTCTGATACCTATGCTGTTCGAAGTTACTGTTTCGGTGGAATTGACTATGTACTCAGGGTTTTCAAATTCATCATAGATTACATTTTCTCCCATATTCAGGAAATTACGAAAATAAGCATATCCAATATCCACATGAGGAAAAATGTCATTAAGTGTTGTTGAGAAAGCAGTGAAATCATGATACAGATCAGTATCAAAGCCAGGTAACAGCTCCTCATGAAACCTGGAATAGATGAAATTTACATAGGACTGTTCATAAAGACTTGCCGCATTTGCAGGGTTCCAGAAAACTGAACTCACTGTATTTGCCATAGATACCCCCGATTCCCCAAGACCGGTATTCTCTGCTCCTGCAGGAAACTCCAGGGTAACGACAGACGATTCTCCCACTGCATGCACTTTGACAAAGCTTAATAAGATGCAGAATAACAGGACTATGAAGCATTGTAGTGAAGATCTGGAGCTTTTCATGTAAATCATCTCTGATTAATATCCTTTAAACATAACCGGTAAACGGGTTAATTAATGTTAAAATCAATATAATTCTATTTCCGGGTTTCTACAATAAACGATATCTATACCCAAAAGCTGTCTATCCTGTGAATTGCTCCGAAGGAGGCTATCCGTAGTCAGTTCTTATCGTTGTAATTTAATTATTGTCTTGTAAAAGAGAAATCACAGTCCCCTCCCTGACGGTCGGGGCTCGGCATTGGTGGTACACACTGCATTCCGCATCGGTGTACGGCATTCAGTGGCACACATGTAGCATTTGTATCGGAGCACTTCATTTGTGGCATTTCCGGCCGGTGATTGGCATTGGATCAATGCTATTGGCTTTAATTAAATCATTCCACTTCGGCCAGTACCTCAGAATGATTATTGAGAAAATTATACAGTGTAGCTCTTCCCACCTTCAGAATTCTGGCTGCTTTTGCCTTGTTGCCGCCAGCCTTGGTTAAAGCACTTTCCACCATCTCAGCAGTAAGTTTCGGTTTACGCCCGACTTTTCCTCCCCCATTACCTATCAGAGAAACACTTGTGGTACTCAGAATTTCCGGTGGAAAATGCTCGGGCATAACAGTATTTCCCCGACATTTAATCATGGCAAACTGAATTACATTCTGCAACTGACGAACATTACCAGGCCAGGAATAGTTAATCAGAACAGAGATTGCATCCTCAGAGAATGCCATATCTTTTCGGGAAAGTTTTCCTGCAGTCCGGGCCAGAAAATGACGAGCCAGTAAAACTATATCATTACGCCGTTCTCTAAGAGGAGGAATCTCTATAGGGACCACTGCCAAACGATAATAAAGATCTTCTCTGAATTCACCGCGGGCAACCATTTCCCTGAGATTGCGGTTTGTAGCACAGAGAATTCTCACATCAACCACCTTATGAGTCTCGCTTCCTACCGGTTCTACTATACCCTCCTGAAGAACCCTGAGAAGCTTTACCTGCATTCTTGGAGTGAGCTCTGCTATTTCATCAAGAAATAACGTTCCTTTATCAGCCAGTTCGAATCGTCCCTTTTTGTCCTTGATTGCACCGGTAAACGCTCCCTTTACATGCCCGAACAACTCACTCTCCAGAGTTCCCTCAGGCAATGCCCCGCAATTAACAGCCAGGAAAATATTGTCTCTTCGTTCACTCTCTTTATGAATAGCAGCAGCCACCAGTTCTTTGCCTGTTCCACTCTCCCCCGTAATCACTACCGGAAAATCACTTATAGCCAGATCACGAATCATCTGAAAAATGCTTTGCATCGAATAATCCTGGCCGATAATTCCTTCAAAGGACTCCGCTTCTCCAAGCTGCATCTCCAGCTCCCTAAGCCTGGTGGAGTCGGAGATTACTGCAATTGCTCCTATGGTTTGTCCATTCTCATCCTTTAGTGGAAACCGGTTAATATCGAGCTCTTTGCGTTTACCCTGTCCACCGGTGAAAACTGTGGGAAAACTACTCCTGTTTACTTCGGCAGCAACTGTACAGTTGTTAAAGATGCACTGATCACCGCAGACATGAGGGCTGAAGATTTCATGGCAATCCTTGCCTATTATCTTTGTACGGGCTACACCTGTAATCTGCTCTGCGCCGCTATTAAACAGAAATATCTTTCGGTTCATGTCGTGGGCAATGATTCCCTCCTGAAGGCTGTCAAGAACATTTCCCAAATAGGATCTTTGCCTCTGAAATGCGTTAAGAAATCCGTGCTCGAAGAGGGATCGTAAGAGAATTTTTAATTCATTGGAGAGCTGTTGCCATTGAGACAATTCTCCGCTTTGTGGTTCACTGATTTTCCAGTAGATAACAGGAGGAATCTCCTGAAAAAGCGGACACTGTTCTGAAGTTAATGATCCCAGCACAATTACCAGATCAAAGCTCTGCCCGGAGATTGACTCAAAGGTTAACCGATCAAATGCAGGTATCTGCATTCTATCAAGAGCAACCCTGGTCATCTCGGACATTGCCTCACTGTAAAGCCCAGCACTTGTTATTTCCACAAATTCATTTGAATAGTCCTGGGCAAAATATGCTGCTACGGCTGACAAGCTGTGATTGGGGGCCAGAAAAAGAAGTTTATATCTCATAATATTAACTGGATATCGGTATCCCTTTGGGAGATGAATGTTTGGTATAAAAATAATTAGGAAATTCGAAGCACGAAATTCGAAAACAAAAACAAGAACAAGAGTCAAGTCAGGAAGTAGGAACAAAAACTACACAGATAAACTTTAGCTACCTTGAAACTCATTATTCTTGTTTAGAATTAACAGTTCATAGTCTTTATCCGATTATTACAATTTTTTCTCAAACCATAACTCCGGCATACCGTGCCATCTCATTTCTGACACGTGGAATAAGCCGGGGAGTTATGCTCAAAGAGTGAATTCCAGAGTCCAGAAGATGAGTCGGCATCCCTTCTCTTCCTGCCATTTCACCACAAATCGATAGTGGTTTGTCATGTTTACGGGCAATTTTACTTAGAGATGAAAGCATCTCCCAGAGCACCGGATGCTCAGGATCATAATCCTGAGAGACCAGTTCATTTGTTCTGTCTATTGCAAAAAGATACTGGATAAGATCGTTTGATCCTATACTTCCGAAATCGACCAGTTCATAGATCTTTGAAGCCTGAAGGAATGCGCTTGGCACTTCAAACATAGCTCCAAACTCAATATTGTTTCTTTCACACTGCACATCTTTCAAAGCAGATTCTGCAGCATCAAGCAATTCTTTCATCTGAGTTACATCGATGACCATAGGAAAGAGAATTTTGAGTTTTTTTAAGCAACTCACCTTTCCCAGAGCACGCATCTGTGCCTGGAAAATATCAGGGTTTCCCAGAAGAAACCTCGAACCTCTCCATCCCAGATAGGGGTTAGCTTCCTGTTTTATTCTAAGAAACGGTAGAGGTTTGTCACCGCCGGTATCGAGCATTCGAAAAGTGACCGGCTTTCCATGCATCATTTCTGTTACTTTCAGATAATAATCATACTGTTCCTGCTCGAAGACCAGCCTTCCGGCTTTGATAAACAAAATTTCTGTGCGAAACAGCCCAACTCCATCAGCACCAACCGCCCAGGCCTGTTTAACATCGTCGATAGTGCTGGCATTGGCCAGAACCTCCATACCTGCTGGTGATCCCAGCACACACACAGCTTCGGACTGAACCGGTTCTACCGGAGCAAGTGAAGAGATGGTTTCCGGCTTCGGATTATAGTAAACCTCTCCATCATCACCATTTACAAGCACAAAGTCGCTGCATTTCACGTAATCCATTATTCCGGGAATACCAGATACTGCGGGAATACCCAGAGAGCGGGCAATAATTGCCGCATGAGAAGTTATTCCGCCATGCTCAGTTACAAATCCCATTATCCTGTCCAGATCCATGTGCACTATCATATCCGAGGTCAATTCTTCGGCAACTATGATCCGGTTTTTTCCATGTTTACAATGCTCCTGTCCGTGACATACAAATCCGCTTCTTTCATCACCGAGTTTTCCCAGAAGCCTTCTCCGTATCTCTCCTATATCCGAAGCCCTTTCTCTGAGATATTGATTATCCAGAGATGCAAACTTCTCCTCATAGCTGCGCAATACATCCGAGATAGCCCACTCAACATTCTTTTTCTCTTCCCTTACCATTCCCCGTACCGAAGCAACCACCTTCGGATCGTTCATGATATGCTTTTGAGTAAGGAAAATCTCCGATTCTGCTTTACCGACTTTTTCGGTGACATCTGATGCGATCTTGTTGAGTTCGTGTGAGCACTGACTCAGAACATCTTCATAGCGCAAGAGTTCCTTATCAACTGCCTCTTTATTGGAAAGAGAGTATTGTGGGACAGCCTTATGACGTTCTGCAGAGTAAAGACAGATCTGCCCAGCCACTCTTCCTGAACTGATGGAGATACCCTTGAATTTAATCTGCTTTTTCTTGTCGTGATCAACTTGATTCATGCTGCAACCCTTCTGAAATCGATCATTCCCACTCTGCACAAAGAGAAATCAAACCTCACAGGATCGCAAGGATCAATACGACTTAAAGCCATTGTTATCTGCTCGGCCATCTGCCAGTCAGCACTTTTGCGCTGAGTCAACCCCATTGCCGTGGCAATACTGGCGATATGAGTATCAACGGGGATAATCAGTTTTGATGGAGAGATGTTTTTCCAGATCCCAAAGTCGATGGAATCATCTGGTCTTACCATCCATCTAAGATACATATTCATTCTTTTGCAGGCACTTCCGGATTCCGGTGATGGAAAAAGATACTCAAAACTCTTTTTTCTGATTCCAATAATTTTTTTTCCCAGCTCTTTAAAAAAGCGGGTAAAATGATTTAACGATTCTTTAGTAGAACTATTTCCGGATTCAGAAAAAAGATTTCCGATTGATCCGTACTCCTTCAAAATCACAGAGACACACTCCATCAAAGCAGAAAGGTCGATATGGTCATTGAAACGGTGTTTAAACCCTTCAAATACTCTCTTTTTCTCTAAAAACTCGGTTTCTGTAATAAATTCGGCTATTTGCAAACCGGTTTTCTTAAAAACCCATTCGCAGCTACGAATTATGATCTCAGCTCTTCCGTAGGCAAGCGACGCTGCCACCAGCCCCGCAACCTCACGATCTTGTGGTGAACTGAATTTGTGGACACATTGAATCGGATCGGTACTCAAAAAGGCGGGTGTGTGAAATTTTTTATAAAAAATTTCCAGTTTTCTTTTCAACTCATCTGAAGACATTTACATACCCGTACACACTCAGGAGATTAAATATAGACCTGTACCGCTGTTAGCTCAACATCCACTACTACGTTTTAAACACAAATGTATTAAATCAGGATCAAATTATTTTTTTTCGATACAGCAAAATACTATTTATTCAATAATGATCCGAAGGCTTTTCTAAAAATTTATAGACATATTTGAAGAAACTTAAGTTATTATCTTATAAACAATGATTTAAACTTTCAGGAGGAATTCCGGAAACGTTTTTTAATACAATAGTTGAATTGTTCCGGAAACGGGACATTTAAAAAAACAGCCGGATTATTAAATGCAGTAAAGGATTTCCAGACATCACATGCAAAATTGACTATGCGATCGAACAAACTTGCATTCAATTTCAATTTTTCTTTATTTGATTTTTTGAATACTCAAATTACTGAAATGATTATTATTTTAGCTTATAACAGTACATTGGAAAACCGATTCAATAACCTTTTTGGCGGTTACAACTGTGGTCCTTTTTTAAACCCTTAGATAATAATTTTATGAAAAAATATCTGCGGCTTTTCATTCTTCCAGTCCTCTTCAGTTCAGGTTTACTATATGCTGGCTCTTCGGCTAAAGAAAAAGAGAAATACCTCAGCCAGTCTTATGTTGACTCCTCGATCGGAAAAGCTTTTTATCTTCTCACCGAAGCGACCAATATGGCAGGAGTCGGATTCCGGCAAAAAGAAGCAATCGATGAAGCCCGCAGGATTGCCCAGAGTTTAAAACACCTGGCCAAGGGGGATCCCAATGAACGTTATGTACTTTGGAAAGCAAGTGAACTGGAAGCACAGCTATATCTGGAAGAAAAAGATCTGGTACTGCAGCAGCTCAGTAAGGGAAAAATTTCGGTAAATCAGCTCATATCCCGTTACAATCTGGAGGTAGGCAGAGTAAGACCGGATTTTGCCTCTCTTAAACGGCTTCACATGCAGATAAGCCAACTGGATAATACAAAAGCCAATGAGATGGCCAGCTCCTACAACAAACGTCATCGTGCGATTTCCAGAGAACTTCTGTTCAGCCTTGAGAAAGCGATCATGTCCGGTGATCTGAAAAAAGCCCGTGAAGAGCTGGGATATTGCCTTAGAAATAAAACTTACCTGGGGATAAGCGACTACAAATACAATCAACTTGAGAAGAAAGTGGAAGGGCTTACCTTGGCGGTTGAAAGAAAACCATCAATCGAAAAAGATCTTACCGGCGCAAGAGACGACTTGAGAAAAAACCGCCTGCAAACGGCCCGGGATAAAATAGCCTCTGCAAAGCACTATTTTTCTGGAATCAAGACGTATCTTCCTCAAAATGAATCTGCCAGTATCTCCTCCAGCATAGACCTCACCTCCAGACTTCTCAGCTCAAAAGAGGATTCTTTGGTACAGATCAATCTTGGCATTCTTAAAACCAAAGGAGTGCAGGCCGCCAACGATTATCTGAAAAACACATTACGACCCTCAGGTGTAAGCCGCGACAAGGCCGCTTATGTAGATAATGCAATCCTTAGCATCTCTTCTCCTGATACCAGCAAAATAAGCCGGGAAATCGGCAAGATGGCGGCCAGTGATGATTATGAGAATAACGGCAACTCTTCGGCTCTAACCGACCTTCTGGCTTCAGCCAAAAGAAAAGCCCAGCAGAAAATGGACAGTATACAGGCAATAGAGAATGCACGGCTTAGGGAACTTCAGATCGAAAATGCCAGGCAGGACAGTATACTGATGATCGCCCAGGCAGCTTTACGTAAGAATCAGGACAGTGCTACCAGTCTCTCCATTCACCTTTACACGCTTCTGGAAAATGACAAAGCCGATCAGGCAAAGAAACTTTTCAACCGAAGCCGGCCGTTTCTTTCTAAATACATGTGGCAGGACGGCTTCGATATTCTGGAGTCCACCCTGAATCAGTTTGACGCCTCACCTGTGGAAAAGGTTGTCACCGTATCTTATGTGTCTTCTGCACCATCGCAGAAGACACAATATTCACAAGAGCAGGTATTTGAAGCCAATCAGCAGAAAGCACAGCAGGAGATCATAAAGCTTTACACCATGCTGGAAAACAATCAGATCACTGAAGCCTACAACCATTTCAGCAAGATCCGTTCTCCATTGCAGCGTTATTTAGAAAAAGAGGTCTTTAATATGCTGGAGCTTACTTTAACTGAGGCCTACAAGACGTCATCTTCCTGGTGAAAAGAAGAGTTGAGGTGTTCAGATTGTAGGAACCACTTGAAACCTATAAAAATGATTTATTACTGGTTCTTATAGATGCGCTTTTTTTAAGCGGCTATTAGTAAATTTCTGACACTTTTAAAAGTGTTGTTTTTTAAACGGGTTAAATACCAACCACTCCTAAGGTCTGCAAGTACTTTTCTGCTCCCGATTTGTGCATGGAAAGAAAACCATGAAGACCGATCAATAATGAAAACATCATGGAATAATATCTATCTATAAGAAAATTCCAAATCACAAAAGCCTAAATTCTAAACAGGGATAAGAGGTTCCAAGGTAGCTAAAGCATCTCAATTTGAACTAGTTTGTCATTTCCTGTTTTGTATATAACTTTATAAAAGCAAATAACATATTTGCTGCTAAACTATCTGAACAAAATAATGACTGAATACAACAGAATATTAGTGTCGATTATATATAAGTTGTGGTGATCCCAGGAGGATTAAAATGAAATGGCCATCAAACTGTTTGATAATCGTATTATGCATTGTATTTGCTGTCATGGCTGATATTTCAGTTTCCGGCCTTGTAAAAAAAAACGATGAAATTACCGGAATCGCCGGGGTTAAGGTCAGTTTTTCCAAACAAGGTCAACTCTTCGCGATTACCGATACCAACGGATTTTTTAAAATTGAAAAAACCGGTCTCAGATCACATCTTCAAAAAGAAAACAGCATTAAATTAAGCATTAAAGACAGAGCTCTGCACATTTCCCCCATTGGCCTTAAACAGAACTGTAAAATCGGGATCTATTCAGTTGCCGGAAAATTTCTTCTACACAAATCATTGTCTCAAATCAAGTCACAGGATCACTCTTTCACTCTCCCTCATCTGAGTTCAGGAATTTATCTGATCCGCCTGACGATAGGCAGCACAGATCTCACATATACTTTTACATGCATGGGTAATCGGCTCTTTTTATCAAACCACAATCAAAACACCGTGGCCATTGCGGCAAATATCTCTGTATCAAAAAGAGTCGCTGCGAAAGATACTCTGATAGTTGAAAAATCCGGATATGCTACAAAAAAGGTTCCGCTTACCAGCTACACCCAGGAGAATATCACCATAATACTCGATTCAATTGCAGATCCGGCAGCAAAAAAAGGCCTTACAGTCTATTTTATTCGTCATGCAGAAACCGTAGCAAATGCATCAGGGCAACATGGCGGTAGTGGTCCCATTGAAGATCATGACACACTGACTGAACTGGGAGACAAACAGGTCGAAGATTTAAAGAATTACCTGATTAAAGAGAAGATCAGTCCGGATCTGGTTGCAGTCAGCCCATCTCTTAGAACGCAGAAGACAATTGAACCTTTCCTTAAAGCCCTGAACATTAATGCCGAGATATGGGTAGAGCTCAATGAGTGCTGTGGTGACGAGCCTTCCGGTGAACCACTACCCACAGAACGCCCCGATCCAAGGTGGAAAATTAAAGTCTTACCGATGGCAGAAAGCTTTATCATTACAAGTGAAAGTGACAAATATTACTGGTGGCCCCAATCTTTTGAAGAGGGGGTTTTCATGGTGATGACTGCAAGAGACAGGCTACTTGACATATTTAACCAGAGTGGAAAAACAGTCATAATTATCGGGCACGCAGTTAATGGGGGCATTTTTTTGGGACTCATGCGTGGCTACAACATGATTGATACAAAGCCACAAAGACCGGTGTATCTGATGAATGCGATGGTTAATAAATTATCTCAGGACAGCCTTTCAGGAGATTTCACTTTGCAACAGAATCTCAATCCCTAAATTTTAGTTACTTGAAACACTCTTATCTTTTGTTGGTAAAATTGATTTTGTAATTTGTTTCAATTCAATAGTTTCCAGTATTTTTAATAAAAGAATACTGTAGATAATTGTAGTATTAAAAGTCGACCTGCAGTGGAGTGACATGTCATCTTTTGATTTATTAGAGCACCTGTTATCATCAGATGAAATAGATAATTTAATCGTTATTGGTTTATACAGAGAAAATGAAGTATTGGATGGACACCCGCTATTGACCATGTTGGAAAAGGTGGAAAAAAACACTGGCAATCCTGACTTTTTGTATAAGCATAAACTTGAGCCTGACTTGGTGAGCCGCGTTCCTCGTGGTATCGTTCACAAAGAACCGTCACAAAAAAGAATTCTGTACGCGAATCGCCACGTAAATTATCAGATGAAGAGGAACAACAGGTGCTTGACTTACTTAATTCA
>JAEYNR010000042.1 GCA_023412475.1 Fibrobacterota bacterium
GCAATCACCTGATCTATTCCACTGTTACCTTTATACAAATCATAGCCGTACTTGGTTTTGAATATATCAGATGATTTTTTCATTAACTGCTCAATCGTCTCTTTGTGCTTGAGTTCCCATTTAGATGAAGCCTTCCAGTTTGTCTGCACAAGCTGGCATTCCTTAATATGCCTAAGCCATGATAAAAGCAGCGATTCACCAATTTCTATCTTCATTAAAGACACCTCACAATACATACTGTTCAAAGGAAAGAATCTACTAATCTTGTTTCTTAAAATCTAAGACTTGCAACGCTTTGATTAAGCCTTCGCGATATTTTTTCTGGTTGCCATTTCCGGGGAATGGTAGAAAGAAAATGTTTTCCTCATCTCGGTAAGACTTCATAATATCAGATATACTGATTTCAGGTTTCACTAAGGTTATTTTACAAACGATTATTAGTTTTGGCTTTTCTTGCTGAACCAGTGCAACTAATCGTGGAATATTTGTATGAATACAATTACTTCTTTCACCGTCAGGCAAACCATTTATAGGTTCATCACATATGTCATATAGCCAACAATTCCATTGTTTGAAATCGTCAAGTGTGAAAATTGGTTGAGCGAAATACTCATTAAAAGCTTTTTTCGTCTCCCTATAAAGTGCTGAATCCTCTTTATAAAAGAACGTTCCGCCTTGGGGTCTTGATTCTCCGACAAACAACACTTCAATATCATCAGGTTTATAATAATTCCTCAAGTCCTCAAAAGTACTGCTTGGCATATTTTCACCACCTTAATAAATAATAGCTCCTAAATCGTCATTCGTAAATTCCTATTCATATATGTGTTTTAATAAAAGCAAATCGTCTTCAATCATACATTCTATTTATACTAATTAGACGTAGATTCCCATATATCCCGAATGTCATCTATGAAACGCCCCAAAAAACAGGGTCAAAAATCGCAGTTTTTTGCCTCAATTTTTGCTCATTTTTTGCTCCAAAACCACTACATATAGTGGTTGACCCGCCTCATTTGCCCTTAGAACCACTATTCGTCATCATTATTACGCACTCAACGTGCCTTGAGGATACAAAAAAGATGTCGTACCCCTCTGGTATCCCCTTGGCGGAAGGTCATCTTAAGTAACTTTAACTATGTTTTTTATCTACATAAAGTTATCTTTGAAATGCTTCATTACTTCATTCATATCAAATCGGTTATAAAGCATCAACTGTTGCTCTATATATGGTTTAAAAAGTCTTTCTAATCCTTTATTAATATTTAGTCGCGCAACAATTGGGTAAGTATCAATAGAACTCACAATCTTACCATTTTTCAAAGATATTTGAGTGATATTAGTATTACCAAACATTTCAAAAGGAATTTTAAATTTTGCATTAGGGTTATGAAACACAATGACACCGTCGTCAAGTAATTCAGGGTTATCTTGATTTACAATTTGTATTTTATAGGGTGTCTTCTTATCAGTAAAATCATGTCTGATATTATAGACTATATTAGTCATAGGTCCAGACTCGGATATCGCTAAGGATACCAGTTTACCTAAAGTGTGTGTACAAGTAAAGATAATACCTGAGATCATCTCATATTCCGGATTTAAAAAGATGCCCAGAGGTATCTGCGCTTCGGAACCAGGCTTTTTTATGCTAGTTCTAGCTTCAAAGGTATCATCAATTGCATCATAATAAAGCCCATAGAGAAGCGCCATTAATGGATATATATACTCTCTTCCATAATTGATCTGATCGTATGAACTTAAAGCGATTGCATAGGGGACATCTGTTCTTACCCAATCACATTTTGCATAGCTGTCATAAAATTTTGTTTTCTTTGTCAGTATAGAGTTTGACAATCTAGAAATAGACTCATCTAAATGCACATAAAAGTCTCGCTGAACATAAGGAGGGGATACCATACTTAAAAGATCATCTGCACTTCGTTGAGTCTCATTAAGACCGCTTTTACTGATATTTGCAACAACAGCCTCTACATATAATTGATAAGGCTTTTTTATAATGAAATCTGGTCTATTATGAGATTGATCTAAGGTAAAGCTCATCTGACAAAAAAGTGCATAAAGATAGAACTCCCAGAAACATGAGTGAAATGTAGTTTGGAATTCTACAACCATTTTGTTATCCCTATCAATGAGTCCCTCTGTCCATTTCTTAATGATTTCTCGTTCTCTATAAAGGGTTTCATCATTCAAAAATTGCACTTTCGGGTGCCACTTGTTTTTATTAACTCCGATATTCTCGTTGAATAAATCGAATTTCAATATCTATCTCCTCGCTTATGCGTCAACAACTTTAGCGGTAAGTATATTATCAATCTTAACTCCGAAGCTTCTTCAACTCTTTTCTAAATGCCACGTTAATTGGCGATCTATTTTTTGAAATATTCAATGGCGGGTCCAGTTCGTTTATTAGTTTTGTTTCCAAATCGCCTAGATCAATATTTAGATTAAACCAGTAAAGCATAACCAGATTATCTCGCATCCATCTGGTGAGTTCTTGCTCACGCGCTGAGTTAAATCTATATCTGCCGCTATTATCATAAACTCTGTCTGCTCTCCAACCAAATAAGGAGCCAAGACTTTTCCGCAGCGTAGAATTTCTTGCTGTCCCATTAAAATGATTATGGTAGTCTCTATTCCTCAAGCCTTGAGAATCAGATATACCAATGTAAATGATAGGAATATTATCAATTTCCTGATATACAGCGCTCGGTATTTTTCCCTCGAGAATAGCTTTGTTTTTAACACATATCATATATAACCCAGTTTGATTCGGTAAATCCTCGGGATTATCACATTGAGGATTAAAACAATATTTAATGTGTGAATTTAACATATTCAAGGTTGCTGACATTAGGATCAACTCCTTTTGCTGATGCTATTGGTAGAACTGGAGCATCAATGTTCTTCCTCTATATATCTTGAATCAAGTAGAAATCCGAGAAGACCTTCCACATGACCTCGTTCACGCGAATCCTGCACTTCTACATATTGAAAATAACAGTTGTCCTTCAGCCAAGCCTTTGCCTTTTCATAATCATTGATTTCAGGGAAACGCTGATTATCCTCAACTATGTACTTTTTCAGCCTTGCGGTAGATTTAGGACCCTGTAAGTGATTTGTATATAATCTCCGTCTTAGCTTTCTTGTCCTACCTACGTAAAGAGCTTCGTCTGTAGACTTATCAAAAATAACATAAACGACCGCCAAATCCTCTAAGAGCATGGATGGAAGCAAGGTTTTAAAATAATATTTTTCATTTGCCAGTAGCTTTTCTTTCCAATGTATCGCTGATTCAATTGCTGCTGTTTGCTGTGACATTATTTTTCTCCCCGATCTAACTAAACTATTTTCTTCATCATCTGCTCAATAACCTTTGATATGAAACTGGCCAGTTTATCATTACCTCTCAATGTTAAATTATTTTTTTCGTATTTACTTATCACGTCCAATGGTAAATAGACAGTTGTTTCATAGCCGAAGGAAACGTGCGCATAACTTCTGTTTGAGTTTTCAAAGCTATTCTTAAAAGCAGGATCAAAGCTGCTCGTGTCAATCAAACCCTTATATTTGTCTTTCAATAAGGACTTAAATTGAGGCCAATCAGGCTTTTTCCATTCTCTCGTAATATCATTATATAAGTCTATGCACTTGTCCTTACTTACGCCAAAATGCTTTTGGTAATAGGCTTTATCAAAATATTCAGCAATAATAGTGGATTGAAAATGAGCCAGCCGCAGATAAGGCTCTGTCAGCAAATCAAGCTTCAGCCCATCTACGGTCAATGAATTTTCGTAAACCCAAGACAGGTCGTTTGTCGTTTTATTTAACAGGCAATAGCCTTGCCATTTTGTGTCACCGCTCCATATTGTGATCATTAATCTTTTTGATTCATAATCCATGCTGAGCTGGGCTTCAGTGCAAAAGACGTAGTCCAGCGGAATTATGTATCTGCCTGAGTATTTCTCCGCATCACTTTCATTTTCACAACAGTTTTTGATTAGGCTCAGTATGCGTTTATCAATGGCTGACTCATTTTCACGATCAATTGGAATACCGGTCAGCAATGATACAGGGAACCACTGCTGATAATGGTTCTCTAAATGATTTAGGTAATGTCCCAAAACACTTTCATCATTGCTTCCGGATATATTGTAAACATCTTGCAGGATTGAAATTATCTCCTCCCATGTGCCATCAAGTAATTCAGTATCCGGAAGATTTCCTCCTTGCTTGACAACCTCCGCAGCGATGCTTTTTACCTGTTGCTTTAATTGGAGCCTGGCATCATTAGCATTCCTTTTAACCTCAATAGTAACAAGTGTATCCTTGCAGCTTATCACGATATCTGTTATCAGACCGTTATTGTCGTCGTATTTATTCTCTACCATGCTTATGGGAGATGATGTAGTTAATGTCATGCCGATAATATTCTGAGGGTTGGGATAGCTTTGGACTATTTTTGTTATCTGCTGTTGAATTCCAATCTCCTTATCACTTAGCTTTTGAGGCTTCGGAACAGAGCAGGACGATTTTTTATCCATGCATTTTGCATTAATATAGTCTATTAGTCTGTCCAGAACTAAGCTGTTCTGATTTAGTAGGATAGCCAGACCTCTAGACACATTGTTTTCAATCGGCAATGACCCCTTTTGAGTATAATGCTCAAAAATATTAAGATGTCTGTTGTTATTAAACATGGCTTCATCACCCTCTATATATTCCTTCACATAGATTATTTTTTAACGCTATATGTACTAAATTTTCCTTTATAACCGCATTTACTAATTGACTTCATATATTCATATCGCTTATCCTTGTCATCATAACTATTCAAATACCATACTATATTGGGGTTCGTAAGCCTTCTACATATCTGTTCGGTATACACAGCATCAACCTCAGAAAAGGAAAATCCAAATGAAAACACCTTGTCTACCTTGGAGTCAATACTATTGAAAAAGACCTTATGCTTTTCTATAGCTCTTTTAGTATTCTGGTAAGCTTATTTACACAGGAGTAAAAATTAAGATGGCTCAACAATGCCATCTTAATCTATTATAGATTACATATTTTCTTCAATTTTTAAAAGCTTACTTTCTTGAGATAGTTCAACTGCCACATGAGCTTTTTCTAAGACCCCTTCCGGAAGCTTATCTTTCAGTATTGATATTACCAACTGAATATTTTTATCTTGAACAAATTCGGCCACCTTAATTAACTGGTTATCATGCATTAATTCTTTTTTGTCATTTAGCAAAAAATGTAAGCAAGGAATATTTTCATCATCCGCAAACAATATATAAGCTAAATCAAAGCACAAAATTTCTCCTTGCTTTTTACCCGAACTCATATTTGCATTAAAAGCACTGAATTTATAAACTTGCTGATTATTTTTGTTTACTATTTTATCATATTTTAATGCGTATTTTTCCCCATACAACTCTTGGGAAATAGTAGAAAAATATTTATTAAACTTATTCCGTTGAAGTTTTAATACCTCTTCAAAGTCACTGGAAAACAACATATCATCAATTACTTTGATTTCATCATTTATTTCCTTGATATTATTTTCAACTTCATCCAATTGTGAAATTATGCTTTCATATTCGCCTTTAATTCTGTACTTTTCATTCAATTCAACAATTATATTCTCTAATTCTTCAAAAGAATCACTTTTTGCTATTTTAGAAGAAAGCTCTTTTTCTGCTCTTAATAAAGAAGCCATAATCTTTTCTTCTTCTTTTATCTTGTTCATCAAAGCAGGAAGATCTGCAGAAATGAATTTTGCCTTTTCAATTAACATATTATTATGATAGGCGACCAGGTCAGCAAAGGTCTTCTGTATCCCAGTTATATTAATAGTAGCTTCAGAATACAAAGTCTCCAGTTGTTTTAAATCAATTGAAGAAATGTTCTGTTCCAAGTCTAATTTCGCTTCTTCAATAAGATCCTTTCGGATGTTCATTTTACTTATGGAAGAACTTGTTTTATTAATCTTATATTTAATGTTATTAAGTTTATCTAAGTCTTCTTCAAAGGTTTCGTTTAAATTAAATGTAGATTTTTTTTCGTTTAATGCCAAGATATCATTTTCAATTAATGAAAGTGCTATTTCATAAGCTGATCTCGTTTGATTTTTTTCTAAACGTTCTTTGAAATTTTCTTCTTGTTTTATTTTTATAACTAGAGCCTGCTTCTTCGCCCCGTCATCAAATGAGCAACCCAATAAAAATAGATACAAAGTTTCATATTCAACATCAGAAGTAAATTTATCCAATGTTTTCAATGTGTTATTTATACTCTCATCTCTATATCTGATATTATGTGAAATTATTTGTCTAAATGTTGGTTTTTCTGATTTTTGGGTAGGTACAAGTAACTTCAACAATTCATTTTCAAATTCTTTATCAAGAGTTTCTCTTCCGTTGATGCTTCTAATAGCATTTTTCCTTGATAAAAAATTACGTTGTATCACAATATCGTTAGAATCAGTACTATCTAAGTTTTCTGTCAAAATTAGTGTAATCGTGACCTTCTCATCAATTAAATAATTCTTAACTAAATCATAGACTTCTTTTTTATTTTCAGTATCTGTATAAATAATAGCTGGAGTTGCACCCAAGCAAAAGTCTACCAACTTTAATACGGTAGTTTTTCCAACATTATTTCCAGTTAATTTATCATCAATAGTGGGGGTGTTATCTATTATTAGATTAAGCCCAGAGGTAAACTCTATATCTCTAATGACGCCTCTGATGCTCTCAATTATCAGTTTTCTTATGAACATAACTGCACCCACCCTTCATTATCAATTTGGGCTAATTCAATAAGGTATAGCCAATCTAAGGTCAGAATGAAAGTCGGGAGAGACATATCGCTGTTGTTTTTTAGTTTTTGGTATAAATCAAAAAAGGATTGTCTCTCTTTTTCCTTTAGTTCCTGCAATACCAGGGAGCCATTGTAATAAATACTAAGTTCCGGATGTATATTATCTGGTAACAACATGTTTATAGCCCTCCGGATTCTTAAAGATTTTACACCGTATGAATGCATCTACAACTAATATATGTACACACATCTCCAATTCTTCATAAGGAATTTCTTTGTAATTTTTACTATTCATTATTATCTCAATTACCGCATCAATTATTGAGAAAAATAAATCCTGTGAATTTTTGCATTCGGAGCTAAGTTTTGTATACTGGCTTTTGAATATCCGAAATACAGATAAACTTTTATTAGCTCCTTGTTTATCAAATTCCGAATATTTTTCATCAAGCTTATGATAATACACTTTATATTCATCAATAATGTCTTTGACGCTGTTTAATTCATTAAAATCAATTTTTTTGTCTATCTCAAAAATATTGATCTCAGGTGATTCAATCCCGTTTGATAGGTTTTCACCTGCGAGAATATTTAAAATAATTGCTAAATTACTATCGATCTTTACAATATCTACTTCATTTCCGAGTTCTTTCTTTATAAAATCAAATACTTGTTTCTGCCTTTCAATAGACATGTTTAATACTATATTCAAAATTGTAATAGTATCTATAATATCATCCTCTGGTGAAAATAAAGCACCGTGTGGATTGTGAAAAGATTGTTTTCTTAAATTTTCAGCACTTTTCGAAATCGGAATAAATTTGAATCTATATCCTTTATAGTCCTCAAAAATTTTTTTTGCTAAAGAATTTTCTACCTTTTGTTTTGTACATGTTGAAGAGACTTGAGCGATAACTTTACTCTCGTTATCAACCAAATCAATTCCTTCGACATTTTGCTTTATAGTATTTAAATTTATTAATTGGTAATTAAAAAGCATATTCAGTAAGTCAGCAAAAAATGTTTCAGATAATATATTTAGTTCCAGTAGATTAATCTTTGCACGACTTTCAATACGCAAAGACAACAGGTTAATCTTTTCCTCAATATAGTTAAAATATTTGCTCCTGTTCATGAACATGCCCCCCTCTCAATGTGTTTTTATCTTTAGATTAACATTCTGTTTCAGCTTTTGTCCGGTTGTCCTAAATACAAGTTGTACAAGAACAACGTTCATAATTATTCTAAATTTATGCAATGCCTAGCAGAGTGTATAGCGAAAAACAAGCCCATCAGCTTGTTTCTTCTTTTTTGGGTTTTACCCCTTCAATGTCAGAGATTTCAACTCCATTCTTATTTATAATTAATTAGTATATCACAGCACCCATCATTTTGGAAGAATTTTCTCCCGTGACCCCACGGCCTACGCATGAAAACTATTTCCAACCAGCAATCCTTTAAGAGATTTTTAAAATATACCGTTGCGGTATACAAAATGAGAAGTGAGTATTTTGCGAGCTCCCCGAATTTACTAAGATATGCAG
>JAEYNR010000021.1 GCA_023412475.1 Fibrobacterota bacterium
AAGGTGTTGATCTTCGTTATATTCAGGAGCTTTTAGGGCATACCTCATCAAAAACGACTGAGATTTACACTCATGTTGCGGCACACAGGATTATTGCAATCAGGAGTCCGATTGCAGGGCTTCTAAAATAAAGTAGATAATTTTAATTAAGATAATCTTAGTTTCTATGTGATAAGACGTTTTATTCGCTTTGTACCTGCAATACATTTTTGTCAGATTGCAGCAGAGTGATTCTTTCTGATAAGAATGCCTCCAAAGTCCACCAAAAACCACAAATTTCACTCCAGAACACTTTTTTTTGCCAAAAAATTGAAATGACAGTGTGAAAGTTTTTATTTTGATATTTTAGTTCTATCGGATATTGAAGTATAATGATATGTTCCCGGGACGCACTTTTGGCCGTCCCGGAAGAAGTTGTTTGCAATAAACTGGTATGAGGAATAAGACCGCCACCGGAAAAAAGAATAAGATTGCGCGCAAGAGAAAATACATAATGTATAAACCGACAAATATTTACTACATGATTACAATTGAGTGCAACCAAAAATGCACTAAGTGTTCACATTGGAAACACAAGGACAAAGCAGACCGGCTACAACCTGGAAAGATTATTAACAGCATCAAAAGCATCCAATCTGGAAAAGAACTTTGTATTGTTGGCGGTGAACCGCTTTTATTTAAATCAGAAATACTTGAAATCTTAATGGGTATAGAAGAAACAGGTATAAGGACGGTAATCATTACAAACGGAGTTTTATTAGATAAAAAATTCATTGATTATGTCTCGAATTATAATATCCACATCGTAGTATCAATAGATACAATTGATAGCGTGTTTTGGAAATTTGTGAGAGGCGTCAACTCTCACAAAAATGTTTTTGCTAATCTTGATTATGCCACATCAATATTAAAGCCAGATCAAATTAGTATTCAATCTGTGCTTTCTAAAGAAACGCGGCCCCATATGGCTGATGTTGCTAAGTATGCAAAATCTAAAAATGTTTATCATTCCATTCAAGATTACATAAGTGAAGGTTTTGAAGGCTCTTGGGTCGCTGAAGAAAATAAACACTGTATAAGTCCTTTAAATAGCCAACAATGTTATGCGGCAAGTAGAAATCTATCAATTGTTCAAAACGGCGATGTGTTTACCTGTTTTCAGCAAACTTGGATAGATGGTTGTCAAAAGCCAATCGGGAATCTGAATAACCAAACAATAACTGAAATTATCACTTCAGAATATGCAGAATCTGTATGTTCAAAAATGCGCGAATGTAATTTGCCTTGCAAGGTTCTAAAATGCAATATGAGAAACTAACAACAAAATTTGAAGAAATAATAATTGAATTGAGTTACAACTGCAATTTGAGTTGTATCATGTGTGGTTTTGGTAAAGATGTTAATCCATTCAATAAGAATAAATTTATGTCATTTGCCAAATTCAGAAGTATTCTTAAACAAATTGGCAGGAATGCAAAAACGATTCGATTGAATGGGCGTGGAGAAAGCACCATACATCCAGATTTTGTTGAAATCCTAAACTATACCAAAGTGCATTATCCTGAGGTTTCTATTAATCTGTTTTCAAACTTATCATTCAATAACATGCGTATTCTTGATGCCCTAATCAACAATAGTGTTCAACTATTTATATCTATGGATAGTCCTATTGCTGTAGAGTTATCTGAGATAAGGAAAGGCGCAAATTTCCGATTTATCAAAGAGAATATTGAGCGATTAACGAATCTAACAAACAGGCCATTTATAATTTTTACGATACAGGAAAACAATATACATCGCATTTATGACATTGGTAGTTTTTCATATAATAACAACTGCCATATTTTGTATAATACTATTCGTAAAGATGAAGGCATTGAACCTTTTATTAAGATGGTAACAGATAATAACCATAGTATTACAAATCAATTTCTTGAAGTTAGAAAGCTATATTCAGGTTCCAATTTACAATTATTATACCCTGATCAGCTTGCAGGTATTCAATTAAAAGTATCACAAGCGACACAGACACACGGTACTATGGAATGTTGCCCTGCCTTATACAAGGAACTATGCATTTTTTATGACGGCACAGTTACACCTTGTAATATGTTTAACCCTTATGTATATGGGAATATTTTCAAAAAATCATTAGGCGATATCTGGAGCGGACATGAAAGGTTAGATTTTATAACTTTTCACAAAAATTATTATTATTGTAAAAACTGTGCGAATTTAGGATTATAAATGAGTTCTCTATCAAATCTTCCATATGGTAAAATTTTAGATTATTGGTATGAAAAATTAGCAGGCAAATCATATCGTTTTAAGTTCATAATCACAAAGATCTTTGAAGTATATACTTTTAAGAGTGTTAACAAGAAGTGCTATAAAAATCAAAACTATTTTGATTTTCCAGAACCGGTAAAAAACACAATTCCTGGCAATCCCAAATTAAGCATTGTAATTCCAGTTTTTTTAAGAACTGAAAAAGAAAATCAAAATGTCATAAATTTATTGGAGTCGATAGAAAAACAATCATTACTACCTTATGAAATAATAATGATCGATGACTCCTCACCAATAATTTTACCATTACCGCCTAATGTGAAAGTATTCCGCCTTGATAGTAATTCTGGGCCAGCAAAAGCTAGAAATATTGGAAAAAATATATCTCTTGAAAATGGTTCGGATATTATTGCTTTTACTGATATAGACTGTATTTTGTCTAAAGATTGGGTTTCAACAATAATTA
Organism: Fibrobacterota bacterium; assembly: GCA_023412475.1. Classification (GTDB taxonomy): domain Bacteria; phylum Fibrobacterota; class Chitinivibrionia; order Chitinivibrionales; family Chitinispirillaceae; genus JAAYPC01. Next base: position 2,756 of record JAEYNR010000021.1, read on the forward strand.
ATTCCTTTATAAATTATAAAGATGCTCAAATACTTTCTGGTAATACACCATCATACAATGAAAATTGGTTTGGTACTTACCATAACATAAACGGTACACTAAACGGAAGGCAATTAAAAAACTCAGAGGCACTTTTATATGGGACGACTGCAAATTTGGCTATTACAAGAAGAGTTGCGGAAAAAATCGACTTTAATGAAAAGTTTCCGATTGCAGCAGGTGAAGATATTGAATTTTGCTTTAGAGCAAATAACCTTGGTTTTTCCATAAAGCATGTACCAACAATGGTTGTCCACCACAACTATGGTTACACAGGTCAACTGCCAAATGACTTAAAGCGATTTAGAAATCAGTTTAGGAAATATGGTTTAGGAGAAAAGATTTTAATAAGAGAAATACCAAATTATTATGCGTATTTTGACAGGACAGTTGAAATACCAGTAATGTGTAGTTGACATGTATTAATTGCAAATTAAGGTTAACATTAAAAATGAATATGGAGCGCGCAAGATCAAAGAGGTGGCGGGGAGACAATAAAAAAATCATGCCAGTTTACAGACAAACAACACGGCAAGGTTGACATGCTCAAAGCAGCACGGTCAACCGTTGCCGGACCCGTTATCGGAAATGCTGCACAAGAAGGAGATAAAATGATAAAACCATTTTCATTGGGCCAGGAAAATGAATTGTATAATTTAATAACATCTGTTTTCAATGAATTCATTGGATTTGAATATACAGAAGAAGGCAACAAAGTCTTTAACGATTTCATAAAGCCGGAAAAGATATTAGATAGACATAAAAACGGTAATATTATTTTAACTTATGAAAAAAATGGCAGAATTATTGGAATGATTGAAGTTCGCGACAATAATCACATTTGTCTGTTTTTTGTAGATGAAAAATATCACAATAAAGGAATAGGTAGAAAATTATTTAATGAAATGCTATTAAAAATAGAAGGAAAGACAGAATATTTGGAAGTTAATGCATCACCATTTTCTGAAAATATTTACTCAAAACTAGGATTTAAAAGTATTGGTAAAAAAACAGAAATAAATGGAATATTATTCATCCCAATGAAAATGGAGCTATAAGATGTGCAGCACTTCCGATAACAGCGAATATGAGATTTCGCCTTCGGCTCCATCCAAATTGCCTCCGCTTCGCTCCGGCAACTTCTCATATTCGCGGAACGTTATATGCAATGCTTGGGGTGCAAGAAAAAAAGACAAAGAGGCGCGCTGAAAGAATAAGAAATGAATAAAATAAAAGCAATTGGTTTTGATCTTGGAGAAACACTCTTTTTTAACGATGGTGTCGGGCTAAATTGGAAGGATCATTATATACCAGCACTCAGAAAATCGCTTGAAAATTTGAATGTTTCATTTTCTGATTATCAATTACAAAAATCATCACAAATACTTTCTGAATACAACACAAGATTTTTTCAAGAACTAAGGAAATCAGTTGTGATGTTATATTTAAAAGAATAATTGATGAAACAGGTTTACATGACAATATAGAACAGATTAAATTTGAAGATGGATTTTATTCTTATTTTGGTAATGAAAAGCAAAAATTATACGATGATACCGTACCAACTTTATCTAAGCTAAATGAATTAGGATTTAAAGTAGGATATTTGACAGATGTACCATACGGCCAAAAACGATTAACTGATAAGAATAGTAAAATAATATTTGAAAAACTAATGTCATTTTCATCAGTTTACATAACGTCAATTGATGTTGGATTTCGTAAGCCAGAAATTTATGGTTTTATGGAACTTGCAAATCAATTTAAATGCGATATAAATGAAGTAATCTATGTAGGAAATGAAGAAAAAGATATTGTTGGTTCAAAAAAAGCAGGTATGACCTCATGCTTGATTATGAGAGAAAACGAAGAAAAGTACTGGGGCCAGGATGTAACTATACACTCACTCTATGAAATTATTGGAATACTTGGGAAATAAAAAGGAGCGCGCCAGAAGAAAAGAGGCACCCCAAGCACAGCATATAACAGCGACAGCTTGCCATACCGTAAAGTAAAGCTCCGAAGACTCCGCATTACTTTACAGTACAGCAAGCGTGCCGCGACACGTTAGTGGCAATTTGCTCGACGACATAAGAACAATAATGCGCGCTTAAGAACAGCGGCCGTCCGGGCCGCAAAATTTTTAAATGAAGTGCATTATATAATATTAGGAATTTAACCGATGGCTTCAATAAATGGAAAGCATTATACACGTGCACCTTTAAGTCGAACACAAATACAATATATTTTAATTTGTGATGAAACAGATAGCTTCAACTGGCTATATCCAGAAAATCTTTCGAAAAGTTTTTTCTCTCTGCTGAGATTAATGCCTAAGGATATTTTCCAATTATATGATCCTGATAACTTTTTTTACTCATCCATTTATCAAAGACAAATTATCCCGCACAATTTAACTGTTCTTTATTCAGCAAACGTAACAAAAGACATTTTAAATAATTTTCCAAGTCAAACGCTTAAAGTTATAATATTTGATTCAATAAAAGTTGATCTATTAAATGTTATTGATTCAGTATTTAACCTCTACTACTTGTCATCATCAGATGAATCTTTTTTATCAAAATCCGATTATAATATTAATAAATTTACAAAAATATGTTTTAATTTTTTAAAACCTAAGGAATTTAAATCTCTTCTATGCAGGGATCGAGATAAGATTCTAATGAATTTTGAAAACATCTTAGATAGCAACGTTCTGAATTTATTAAAAGAGTTACTATCAGGTCAAGATGTATCGGATAAAATAATATTTGATTTACCAAATTTCGTTCCAATTCACTCTTCACACTTAATACTAAATCAAATTACTGGTCAAATGTGGCATTCAGATATAAAAGAAGTTCCAGTTGAAATAAGCAAAAGATGGGAATATTTAATAAAAAGTATTGGTGTAATTGATTATATACATACACTGGTTAAAATTAATAGTCCTGATAAATTCAAAAATATCACACTAGCTCCACCATTACTACCGCCATTAATAATTACTGCACCTTTTCATAATCCACATTTTTTGAAAGAGCTTCGCAGTAAATTGGAAAATGAATCTGATGAAGACCTTAGGACTATGATAAAAGCTGGTTTAAAAGTAATGGCTCTTGAACAAAACATTAACTTTCTTTATTCGACCGAAGACACAGATGTTGATTCTTTTTCCCAGTTTAAGCATTTTGAAATAAAACATATAAGATACTTAGATGCCATATCATTTTTACATGCAACATTTACACTTTCCCCAGTAATTCGATTGCCGATAGTTGGTCGTCAAATCTATCAGCAATTATCGGCATTTTCACCAAAAACGGGACAGAAACCGAAAAAGAATAAGGTTTACAATTTAATTCGGGCGTTAGGATCAAAATTAAGTACACTTCTTATTCATGAAGACTTTAAAAAATGTATTATTGAAAAAAATCGTCAAGTAGTTGCTTTAACAGATCTTCCAATTGAATGGCTTGATGTAAATGGTGTTCCTCTTGGTTTTTCACATGATGTATGTAGAATGCCAACATCAAATACACATGGGCTAATGGCAAACTATGTCAAACATGTTAATCTCAGCTATAAAATTCCAAATGATATTTTAGAAAAAACACTTGTACTATTGTGCTCTCCAACAGATAAAAGAATAGAAAAATCATTTTTAGCTTCTAAAGAGTTTGTTTCAAATGAATCGCCAGTTCATTTTGAAAAAGTTAACAATTTGGAATCTGCTAGAAAAGTCGTAAATGAATTAAATCCGCAACTTTTAATTCTTGACACACACGGTGGGTATGATCCTGTTACAAAATCTAGCTTTATTTATATTAACGACAAACGAATTATGGGAAAAGATATAATCGAAAATAATATTACAGCACCTTTAGTAATTTTATCAGCCTGTTGGACAGCTCCGTTATATGGATATGTTAATACTCTATCAGAAGCATTTTTAGAATCTGGAACATTATCTGTTTTATCCGCTTATTTGCCAATAAACATATTTACAGCAACAGTTCTTTATACTCGAATGTTATTAAACCTTCGTTCTGCTGCGATACATCCATTACATCCAAATTGGTTATCATTCCTTGCACATAATCTTCGCACTGCATTAATTACACAAGCACTTTTTTCGAATAAAACACCACCTACTTCATTAGAAGAAGATGAAATTTACAATGTTAAAGAAGCAAGTGAATGGATTAACAAATCAATGGATTTTGATGAAAGACCAGCGCTTTTTAAGAAGTGGGAAGAAAGATTATCTGATCAATGTAATGATAGGAGTTCAATGAGTGGTGTATCATTTAAATCAAAAGAGGTTGTACATGAGTATCTATACTATACAATTACAGGCAGAGCAGATTTAATACCCTTTGAATCTTATGAAAATTGGATAACAAACAATAAAAACACACAAAACACAATATAAATGGCCCATCCATGGGCCGGAAAAATCGCGCGCAAAAGAAACATGGAAGACAAATGTCGTCGAGCAAACAGACCACTAACACGGGCAATATGCCATTTGTTCCGTTTCACTTCACAAACAGCATATGTGCCCGAACACGTTGGTGGAAATAAGCCGGAACAACTGAAAAAGATACAGATATGTTTTAATAAAATTAATACCATCCATAAGGAGTAAACCTTGGAATTTGAAGGAAGCAGCAATTTTTTCGAATTAATTAGAGAAAACGGTTTAAATTTACTACTTGGAGCTGGGTTCTCAGTAGAAGCGGTGAATAGTAAAAACGAATCGCTACCATTGGGAAATGCATTAAAAAATAAGTTAATTGAAACATTTTCATTACCTCTGCCATTTACGAAGAAAGAACTTTCATTTATATGTTCCCATTTGAAAAGAAACAGGCAAGGCGAATTTAATATTCTACTTAAGGATTTGTATTCTGTTATAGAATTTCATGATGCTTATAAAATTATACCCTCGCTACCAGTTAGAAATATTATTACGACAAATATTGATAATCTCCTCGAAAAAATATTTGATAGTCATTCGAAATTGAAACTGCTTCACGATGTAGAGATAAATGGGCATATCGACGGCAAAGGAACAGATCTCTTTAAACTCCATGGGTCAGTTACGTACACTTATGATAAAGAGCTCATTTTTGGAACAGAAGAAATGTCAACAACGATCCTTAAAGAACCTACACTGATGTACACTGTTGCAATGAAAATAGCCGCTCACCCCACTTTGATTTGGGGACACAATATATCGGATTCTGATATAATATCAATTATTAGTAAAGTGGCAATTAATAACAGGCCGAGGTTTCCCACATGGATAGTAATTTTACCAGGTGTTGATTTTGATATAGATGCAGAAGAATATACCAGTAGAGGGTTTAGAGTAATCAGAGCAACAACGAAAGAGCTGCTCCAATATCTTGAAAAAAATTTCAGTTCAAAAAACATTCAACAAAATTTTCCGAATAATAATGATGAGCTTTTATCTACTATTTTTCCTAAAAACAATTACAGTACGCTCAAAAATGCAGTTCATCCTGTAAGGCCAGTTTCTTTATTTTACCAAGGGAGCGATCCAACTTGGTATGAAATATTTTCTGCTAAAATTCCCAAACTATCATTTTACGAAAAATTTCTTAAAAAATATAAAGGTAATAACTTTTTAATTTCCGGTTCGCCTGGGTGTGGTAAATCGACACTGTTAATGCAAATTTTTGCTAGTGAAGAAATAAAAGGCTCAAAATTGTTTTTCAGCTATTTAGTTCCAGAACAAGTTAAATTACTAAAAACAAATATAAAAGGTAACAATATAACAATATTTTTAGATAATTTGTCTGATAACATTGAAGCTTTTAAAGAATTAAAAGAAAATGGCTTCAAAATAATCGCAGCAGATAGAGATTTTAATTTCGAACAAGTAAAGTATTGGGTTAAGATTAGTTCTGACGAAATATTCGATATCAGCAATCTTCCTGATTTTGACATACAAAATATTTGTAACGCAATGCAAAGGCCGATGTTAAAATACACTAGAGAAAAGATTTCATTATTTGAAATTGTTTACCATTTATGGCAAAATGGTGATATCAAATCAAAAGTTGAAGATTTGATAAAAACACTTGGAGATAGTAGTGCTGAATTATTAGAATTTTATACCTTACTAACGTATATGCGATATACAAATATTGGTGCATCGTTAGATATGTTAATATCTTATTATTCAACTGACGACATCATCGATTATCAACATATCTATGCCCTCAAAAAACAGATCGAATCACTCGTCGATGACATGTCATACAAGGACAACTTACAGGATTTATATTCACTCCGAAGCAGAGCATTTGCTGAAATATCATTATTTAAAATACCCTCTAAGATACTAGCTAAGGTCCTTTGGGAGTTTCATAAAAATATCAACAAAGGTATTGTTTATCGTTATGACATATTCAAAAAGAAAGCATTTGATGCAGATTTGACAAGGCTTGCTTTTGACGATGTTGAAAACGGAAAAGAATTTTATAATTATTTACTATCAAAGACTATAAATATTCGCGATGAATGGTATATTAAGCACCAATTTGCAATTTACCTTTGGCGTAAAAAGGCTAACAAAGAAGCATGGGAAATTATTGACGAAGCATACACACAATCACAGGGGAAGGTTTTCTCAATAAATAATACACACTCGATGATATTGTTTGATAATAATATTCACACATTCCAAATTGATAATAAAACATCAGTTGAAACCATATCTAAAAGTTTTTCAGTATTAGAAGACTGCCTACTTAACGATGATAGGAAAAGTTACCATCTTAAGAAATATTGTGAACAAGCTATACAGTTAGCAGATAAAGTTATTAACGATATGTCAATACAATATTTATCAAAAGCAAAAAATTTTGTTGAGGTTGAACTTAGTAAACCACAATATTTTCCTAGGGATATTTACCAAACATATACGGAGTTTGTAAAAATTATTAGCGCAAAATTGCGAGTTCCGGCTTAAATCCACCAACAGCTCAACTATGCCAGCCTCAAAGCAGGCCAGCATAGGTTGAGCAACCCGTTGGTGGCCATATCTGCCTATGCGGAAAGAAAGACCCGCGCAGAGTTTGGAAAAGAGATTTGAGTATTGATTATAGAAAATTATTAAAGAGAAAAACAAAAAGAAATTATTCATAAATAAAAGAAAGAATTTCGGGAAATTAAATAAAAAGAATTAACCGGAATAAAAACATCAAGATATTATCCGGAAAGATAGAAGCAAAGAAGATTGTAAGTGCGAACGGTAGTGAGCACTATTGAAAAAAAGATTACTTGACAGGAAGTCCATATCTGGTAAGGGTTAGCCACCCACCAGTACCGAGTCTTGCGTGTAAGCAGGAGATGTACTTTTGTCCTTCCCGAAAGAGGCGCAACTGAAGCATAATTGCACAGGAGCAACTTTCCGAACGCCCTGACAAAAGAGCAAACATCGAACGAGATACACGAAGTGTAGACAGGGAATTATGCAGGCCACAGGGAGGACCGTAACTCCTGAAGACTATTGAGCCCCGTTAGTGCGGTAGAGCGGAGGACGATATTTTCAACGGCATAGAAGTCAATACCGAAACACCATTTTGGCCATGTACTTTCAATGTGAGCAATCACCTGTTCCCTGCTCACATCATGTCGCTTTGGCCTGCGTCTATTTGTCACAGCAATAGATGCAAGCTCGGCATCTCCAAATGAAGAATAAACTTTTTCTGTACCAATTAAAAAAACAGCTCGTGATTTGGAATTTCAATCCTGAAAGCCGCCAAATAACAAAGCTTAAATTCCAAACAGAAACAGAGGTAAGAAAAATTCGAAATCCAAAATCCGAAATTCGAAACAGGATAAAGACCTTTAATTCCTGTTCTTTTATTGTTTGGAATTTGAATAAACGGTCAGTGGGATTTGTTTAGGATTTGGAATTTGTGATTTGGAATTTGTGATTTGGAATTAATTTGCGTGCTCCTGAAATAGAATATGAATTTTCAGATTTTTAAAGCCAGAAATTCGGAGGATTACGCTTTTTATAGTTAAAGTCTTGTGATGTCGTTGAATTCACTCCAATTATGACTTTCCCCACCACTGGATATTTGTACACAAAGCAACTTAAAATTACCTCCCTTATCAACTTCTAACAAAAAATCAGTATCAACTTAACATTTATCGGGTATAATTATAGTGAGGCTATAACCAGGAGGTTCAAATGGCATTTCTGATACTGAACAAAAATGGCACCTGTGATGAGCCGGAAAATGAAATTTACTATGAATTTGATTCAGAAAACGAAACAGTGTTTAAAGAGATTATGGCACTGCTACCCAGAAGAAAATCTGGAGGTGAAAGGGTCATAAATCAACTTATTGAGCTCTGCCAAAAGAGTATGGGACAAAAAGAAAGCTTTCCGATATAAGAAAGGTTTTCAAACCGTTTTTAGGCGCATGCCCGCCATTGAACCATAAAAGAAAGTCTGGATTTCAGGAATTCAGGAAGAGGGCATTCCATCCGCACTACCAAACAACGATTCATCCCCAACAAGTAGATTTCTGCTCTGCCAAGGGCACCCGGAGCCCGGGTGGAATTCAGATTCTATGAAGTTTTTGGCTGTTATCCCAATGGTTGGGAGGACTCATCGTGAAAGATGGAGTTGAGCGGATAGTAAATGGTTTAACAATAGTTTACGAATATCGAATACTCCTGCCATCTCACAGGATTACCAGTTCCGCATGAAGTGCTCCAGCCTGCTTTATTGCCTGTAATATCGAGATTACATCCCTGGGAGTTACCCCCAGAGAATTTAATGTATGTGCAAGATCCGAAACAGTCGCTGTGCCGTCCAATACAACCATCTCTGCATCTTTCTCCTCCACCACCACTTCAGGATTGGGTATTATCTCGGTCTGACCAAGAGTGAATGGCTGCGGCTGAACCGCTTCAGGACGATTAACTATTTCCACCTTCACACCACCATGAGAAACGGCCACCTGTGAAATTCTGACCTCTCCCCCAGCAACTATGGTCCCGGTACGTTCGTTTATCACCACTTTAGCCTGAGATGCAATCTCAAATTTCAAGTTTTCCACCAGGGAGATAAATTCTACCAGATCGATAAAGCTTCTGACAGAATCCCTGACAAAAGCACTATAATCAAGCACTACTGTGGCAGCATCCACCGGCTTTGCTATGGCCGTTCTAATTCTATCAGTAAATTCCGCATTGATAGCTCTGGACAAAGACAGTGCGGAAGTAAAATCTGGCATATGCAGAGATAAAGACAGATCTTTTCCATCAACCAGATTAAATGCATATTCCCGCTGCACAATTGCTCCATCAGGGATTCTGCCCACCATTACATGATTCTTCTTTATATGAGTCAAACCCCGGTCGGTTATATCGTATCCTCCGGTAGCTAACGGTCCCTGAGCAGAAGCATATACTTCCCCATCGGGCCCCTGCATCGGTGTGAGAATAAGCGTTCCCCCCTCCAGGCTTGTAGCATCGCCCATGGAGGACACTGTCACATCAAAACGAGTTCCTTTACGCTTGAATGGAGCCAGACTTCCTGTAATCATGACTGCAGCCACGTTTCTTACCCGTATATGTTTTTCCGGAAGCTCTATTCCCATGTTCTTCAGCATATTACTTATAGACTGTTCAGTAAAAACCGTCTGGCTACGATCCCCTGTCCCGGCTAATCCTACAACCAGTCCATAACCAAACAACTGCACATCCTCCAGACCAGTCAGGGAAGCCACATCCTTGATTCTAACAGTTTGCTGTGCATTACTGATTGTGAAGCTCAGCATTATTAGCATTATCATTGCTTTTTTCATAATCTGTCCCTTAAAGGAATTTACACAGGAATTAATCTCGTTAAAAAATGAAATTCAGAAATCTAGCTATCAAACCAGGTCTTCTACCGGTATTAACAGCTCCCTTTCCGGTATAGGTAATCTGCGCATCTGCTATACTTGAGGAATAAATGATATTATTCTTCTGAATATCCTGAGGACGAACTAAGCCGGTTAATTTTATGATCTCTTTTTCTTCATTTATTTCCACCACTTTACTTCCCTCAATCACCAGATTTCCATTATCAAGGACCTTTATCACTCTTGCAGTAATTGTAGCCACCAGACTCCCCTCTCTTGATGTTCCCCCTCTTCCATCAAAATCAACCCGGTTTCCTCCGGAAGCACCAAATGAGGGTAGAAAATTCAAAACTCCTGATCCACCACCTGACTGCAACTGTGCAGAATTTTCCTTACTTGTATTGGTCTTGCTCTCACTTCCTGCCTTGGCAGATTCTACAATCAGCACAGTCAGAATGTCATCTACGCTCATTGCCCGATGATCCGAATAGAGACTGTAAACCGATGCAGCCCATGACATACAATAAACAACGAGTACCATCATAAGAACATTCTTGAATTCACGGCTCTTCATATAGATAACCCTCCCTGAGCAACGGTTACAGTTCCCTTATCTTTTACTATTACCTGTACTAATTTTCTGCTGTTTGTATTTTCCACCCAGATTCTCTCTCCGATCTTCCCTGGTTCCCGTGCGACACCCTGTACCGCAACCCTCACTCTTCCCCTGGAAACAAGTATCTCCACCAGATCCCCTTTCTGGATTGCGGGGACCGGCTGAATCAGACGGGTATGAAGAATAGTGCCGGGATTAATGGTTCTGACCGCCCGTACACCTTTGAGCGAATCAGTGTTGAACAGAGGCTGCGGACCGAATGTGGTGATATCCATTGACTTGAGCTCAAAATCTTCAGATGTAATTTGCTGACCACGAAGAATCGGTCTTCTCGCAACCAGAACCGGTGTCTCCACTTTAACATTACACATTACAGGAATTCTCAGGCTACGCTTTTGCTGTTCCACAATAAGCCAGAGCTGAACATTTCCTCTGGGATATCGGTTGCCAAGCCCTTCAACCTTTGCAGTCACATCTCCGTGAAGACATTTCCAGGAGCGATCCGGCTCCCTAACCACTGCTTCATAGCATCCCAGAGGCCACAGAACTTCTTTACGAAAATACTGTTGAATCATTTCCATATAATCTTCGATCTTTTTCTCAACAGAAGCGGTTTTGATAAAGACTCTCTGAGCTCCGCCTATTTTTAACTGAGTATTTTCAAGCAAAGGCCTTAACCTGTAAAGGACAAAGTCACTGACATTTAAAAACCTTCCATAACCTGCAGGAGCACTCTTTCCGCCAACCACATTCTGTAGCTTTGTTTTTAATGCATTGTCCCTGCACTCTATCTCAGCAATATCACTAAGAAAGAAAGTTGTATCAACAATTAAGACCGAGTCTTTAAAAGTCAAAGTAAGATCAGATGCAGTAGAGAGCCCTGTCAGAATAAAACCACTAATAATTAACTTACATATACCAGTTGTTTTCGCAGATGTTTTTCTCTTACTGCACACTTGTCACTCTCCCCCTCAACTACCGTTTCAAATTGCTGGCAATCTGCAACATATCCTCAGCGACCTGGATAGATTTGGAAACTATCTCGAATGCTCTCTGAGCAGAAATCATATTCACCATCTCTTCCACTATCTGAACATTTGAAGATTCGGTGTAACCCTGCATTATTGTACCAGCTCCCTCTTCTCCTGGAAAAGAGATCACCGGCTCACCACTGGAATCGGTAACCGTAAAGAGATTTCCCCCAAGAGAACGAAGTCCTGAAGGATTAATAAATCGAACGATCTCAATCTGTCCGATGTCAGTCATCGTGTCCTCTCCCTGAAGTTTGACAGATACTCTGCCATCCGGAGCCACTGTCAACTCTGATGAACCTTCTGGAACATTAATCTGAGGAGAAAGGATAAAGCCTGATGAGCTTACGATAGAGCCGTCACTTGACAACTTGAAAGAACCATCACGGGTATATGCAGTACCCCCATCGGGTAAAGTAATCTGAAACAAACCTTCACCCTGAATCGCCCAATCCAGATCATTTTCCGTTCGATTCGGTGCACCCTGCTCGAATATTCTCTGAGTTGCAGCGGGCCTGACCCCTAAGCCGACCTCAATACCGGCAGGAGCCATTGAACCTTCAAAGTTCCTCACCCCCGGCTCTCTTAAGGTCTGATACATCAGATCCTGAAATTCCACTTTAGAGCGTTTAAAACCGACAGTGTTTACATTAGACAGATTGTTGGAGATGGTATCCATATATAGTTGCTGGGCTTCCATCCCGGTAGCTGCTGTCATCATACTGCGCATCATATTTCACCTCTTAACCAAAAGCGTTTAATTATCCCAATCGTCCAACCTGATTTACAGCCTTCTCCAGGGTTTCATCCTGGGCATGCAGGGCTTTCTGATCAGCCTCAAAATTTCGGTTTGCTGAGATCATCTGTACCATGTTGCGGATGATATCCACATTTGATCCCTCAAGGTAACCCTGTTTTATCACAAACCCCGCACTTTTCACTGAAGAGTCCTCAGTTGATAATAAAGGGCGAAAACGATTTTCACCACAGCGGTACATATTGTAAGGCTTTTTGAAATCGGTAACTTTGAGAACCCCTTTACTTTCACCACGCTGAATCACCTCACCCTTATTACTGACTGTTACAGGAAGGTCCCGTTCAACTCTGATAAACCCTTCAGTACCCATCACCCTGGAACCATCAGAGCAAACCAGCAATCCTTCAGGACTGAGAGAGAAATTCCCGTTTCTGGTGTATTGAAGACCATTATCTGTCATAATTGTAAAAAAGCCACTTCCTTTAATGGCCAGATCCAGAGTGGACTTGGTCTGCTTTAACGGACCTTCACTGTAATCAACATATACCTCATCGGCTTTCATCTGTTCGTTAACAAATGGCTGGTGCTGATCATTGCTTAGAAATTTCTGATAGGTTTTTATGAAAAGACCGCTCTGTTTGAAACCAGTGGTATTAATATTTGCCAGATTGTTTGCGATCTGATCCTGCTTTTGCATCAGGGGATTCATTCCCATCGATGCAGTATAGATTCCCTGAATCATTTTTGGCTCCTGAACTGAAGTTCTGCGGTTTTTTAAGCACATTTCATGCCAATGGAGTCGTTTGGATATCTTTGTGTAATTCAATCAATTACAGGTGTGTTGTGATTAGAGATTAAGAAAGAGGGGGAATTTTCAGCATAGTAAGTGGGAAATTTTTGCCTGTAATACCCAGAGAATATTCTTAATCTGATTTTCCACAGCTTTCCATGCCGAGATAATTTTGTTTATATTAAGTATACTAAATCAGTTCATGACCAATTGTACAAACGTCTACTCAGCAATATTATCGAACTTGTATATGAAGTTAATTAAGATAATATGAAAAAAATTGTATCTTACTATTTAGTATTTAGTGTACTATCATTTGTGGTTTGCCAGAATCCTGCCTTAGATCCTGAACCTGTAATTGTTTATGACACCTTAATTTTTCATGATACCTTGATAATTCCCGATACCTTGATCATTCCTGACACCTTTATAGTTCCCGATACCATAATAGTTCCCGACACTATAATCATTCCCGATACTATAATAGTACATGACACCATAATTGATCCCCAATTACGTCCCTCTACCATAAAAATAGATGACAAATACAGATCATTATTACCAAATCAAAAAATTGGACTCGTCATCAAGGGTGATGGTGATGGAGAGGTGACTATTACCAGTAACAATCCGGAAGTCGTTTTCTATGACACAGGTTCCTGCATGCTTACTGCAGGTAAAACAGGCAAAGCGATAATTACCGTAACTAAAGGTGAGACATCCACACATAATCCTGCATCGCTGGATTTCCAAATCATCGTAACAAATAAAATTCCGCTTATCATTATAAATACTGAAGGTAATCAGGAAATAACCAGTAAAGATATTTATGTCAGAGCTGATATCTCTGTTCTGGATCCAGATTACCCCAGCAACATTCTTGAAAAAACTGGGTATCAAGATGAAATCCGGGGAAGAGGGAACTATTCCTGGAGAAACGCTCCTAAAAAGTCATATCGAATAAAATTTAATAAAAAAATTCCACTATTCAGATTGAAAGCTGCAAAGAGCTGGGTATTGTTGGCAAACTACCTTGATCCAACACTAATCATGAATGCAACTGCATTTGAATTGGGGCTCCGATTTAAAATGGAATTTCCTCACCACTTTTTCCATGTTGATGTTATTGTTAATGGAGAATATCTGGGCAATTATTTGATTACAGAACACAACCAGGTAGGAGCTGGTAGAATTGACATAGACGAAACCAGTGGCTTTTTTGTAGAATTAGACAAATATTACGATGAAGAGCCGAAATTTACTACAGATTATTACGAGCTTCCAGTTATGATTAAATCACCTGAATATTCTATAAATGAAGGAGCCGGATATTCTGAACAGTATTTGTTTATAAGAGAAAAAATCGATACTATAGAAGCACTTATGTATAACAATGGAGAGTCAAACCCTGATATTAAATATAAGGAACATATTAACTTAAATTCAATGGTGGACTATATTCTCATAAATGAAATGGTTAAAAACTGTGAAATCATCAGTCCGAAATCTGTATTCATGTATATGGATAGAGACAATATAGTTCACATGGGACCTTTATGGGACTTTGACTGGGCATATCATCCTATAGATCATGGCGGCCAACTTTCCTACTTTTCTGAAGCTCATGGACTTGCCACGAAACATGCTTTTTTTAACAGATTTTACGATGACCCGGAGTTCATTGAAGCTTATAAGAAACGCTGGAATGAAATGAAAAGCAAAATAACTGATATGGAAAATTTCATGGACCAGATGGAACAGAAACTGGAATTATCTCAAAAAGCAAATGCTTCCACCTGGAATCTTACAACTGATTTTAATGAAGAAATTGAAAAAATGAAGCAGTGGTGGAGAGATAGAATCATTTATTTAGATGGTGAGATAAATAAATTATAAAACAGGCCCCTCTTTGACACAGTAAGCAAGTTTCACGTCAAAGGATCCATTTAGATATCTTTATTTGATTCAAGCAATTAAAGAATATGTGATGGAGGCAAATTAAAATGTGTGAATTTTTCGCATAGTAAGGAGGAAAATTTTACCCCATAGTACATAGATGATTTGAAGGGGATTGTTTTTATCTGCCATAGCCTTTAATGAGGTTGGTGAACCGGATAAAAGAGAACTGATTCCATATTAACAAAATTTTGATTATATTAAATACGATTTTCAGTTTATAGTGTACTTTTAGAGCAGGCTACCAGCTCAGATGTAACATCTAACTTATGTATGCAAAAAATTAGTATGATAAAAACTTTAGCTCTCTTTTTGATAGTATTCAGTACACTAACATTTGTGGATTGCAACAACTCTGTCACAGATCCAACACCTAAAACCGACCCAAAAGAAGAATCACTACTTCCCTCCTCGATAAAGATAGATGATAAATACAGATTATTGTTACCAGATCAGAGCATCACACTTGTTATCAAGGGTGATGGTGATGGAGAGATAACTATTACCAGTAATAATCCGGAAATCATTTCGTTTGACAGAGATTCCCGCATGCTTACTGCAGGCAAATCAGGCAAAGCGATAATTACCATTTTTAAAGAGAAGACATCCACACACAGTTGTGCATCGCTGGATATAGAAATCATGGTGTCAAATAAGATACCGCTTATCATTATTAATACTGAAGATAATCAGGATATAAACAGTAAAGATGCTTATTTCAAAGCTGATTTTTCTGTTCTAGATCTGGATAATCCCGACAACAATATTGAAAAAACTGGCTTTAAAGATGAAATTAGGGGAAGAGGTAATTACTCCTGGAGAAATTGTCCAAAAAAGTCATATAGAATAAAATTAAATAAAAAAACTTCATTATTCGGATTGAAGGCTGCAAAGAACTGGATATTGCTGGCAAACTACCTTGATCCTACACTTATCATGAATGCAACTGTTTTTGAATTAGCGAACCGATTTGAAATGAAATTTTCTCACCACTTTTTCCATGTTGATATTATCCTTAACGGTGAATATCTGGGAAATTACCTGCTTACAGAACACAACCAGGTGGGAGCCGGTAGAATTGACATAGACAAAACAAATGGTTTTTTTATAGAATTAGATACGTATTACGATGAAGAACCAAAATTTACCACAAATCATTATGAGCTTCCAGTATTGATTAAATCGCCAGAATATGCTCAAAGTGAAGGTGCCGGATATTCTGAAGAGTATTTCTTTATAAGAGATAAAATCAATACTATAGAAGAACTTTTATATAATAACGGAGAAACCGCTCCTGATGCTAAATACAAAGACCACTTTGACTTACAATCAATCGTGGATTTTTTTCTAATAAATGAAGTTTTCAAAAACAATGAAGCTGGTCATCCGAAATCCGTATTCATGTACATGGATAAAGACAATATTGTGTACATGGGACCACTATGGGACTTTGACTGGAGCTTTGACGCGGTAGAAGAAGGGAGCCAACTTCGTTATTTTTCTGATGCTCAGGGCCTTATCTGGAAACATGCTTTTTTTCTCAGATTTTACTCCGATCCGGAATTCATAGAATCTTATAAGAAACGCTGGAATGAAATGAAAAGCGAAATAATTGATATGGAAAATTTCATGAACCAGATGAAACAGAAACTGGAATTATCTCATAGAGCAAATGCTGCTGCCTGGAACCTTACAATTGATTTTAATGAAGAAATTGAAAAAATGAAGCAGTGGTGGAGGGAGCGGATCATTTATTTAGATGGTGAGATAAATAAGTAATAAAGCAGCACCTTCTCAGCCTATTCTGATACACCCTGAAAGACTATTTTTGCACCATCCTTATTTCCATAGTCTTCTGCCAATTATTTCCAGCCAACAACAATCCATTTTAATCAGATCTGTTTTAAATTGCCTCGGTTGTGGAAGGGTAGTATATTGAAAAATCAACCGGAGTAACTAATTAATTACCTGTAAACAGGAAAGGTGAAGTATGTCAGATATACCATTACAATCTGCCGAACCCCAGGAACTGGAAGTAGATGAATTTGCCATAAAACTGGAGCAACTGCGAAAAAAACAAAAGCCCTTGCTTGCCATCTCAGCCGGCGTACTGGCCTTTGTTGTCACTACTGTATTATGGATTTTGATGGCCCAGAAATATCAGGCCTCCTGGATGGCTCTGGCGGTAAGTTTTGGAATCGCTTTCTCGATTCAGTTCGGCGGAAAGATAATCGATCGTTGGTATGGCCTCATTGCCGCCTTTCTTACAATGATAGGGATAGTTGTGGGGACCTTATATACTGCTGTAAACATCTTTTCTACCGGCAAAAATATCCCCAAATCAGAAGTGCTTGCACAATTAGACTTTCCCACAGTAACTAGCTTTTTTACTGCCATGATGCGCCCTATCGATGTACTGCTCTCTCTGGGGGCTATTTTTGCTGCATTCTGGTTTTCTTCCAAGCACGTAGAACCACCCCAGCCCTGAAACAAAAGTTAAGCACTACTTTAGAGAGCAGAAAGTACGTGCCACTGAAAAGGAAAGCGAACTATTGCCTCTTCAAGAGTGGATACAATTGTTTGCACGGCAGTATCAAAATCGCTTTCCCCCCCAATTTTTCGACAATACACATTTAATACTCTATCCTTATGGATGCAATAGGCTACATATACCGGGATTTTTTTCTGCAAAGCATAGCCCACAATATTCAGTGGCATCCTCACCCGCTTTCCGAAAAAACGGACCTCCACCCCCCTGCCGCCCACCATCCTGTCACAAAGTACCCCTAACGGACTACCTTCTTTCATTACCCTTAGAATCTGACGCAGATCATCGTGAACAACGGTCTTTATCCCATGAGACTGGCGGGTCCGCTTGAAAAATTCCGCAATGTACTCCGGACGAAGCCGCTCTGCTACCACTTGGAAATCTTTTTGAGTAGTGTTTTTAATAATATTTCCAAAGAGTTCAAAATTTCCCATGTGAAATGTAACCCCCAGGAAACAAGGTTCTGAAGGAGGAAATTGCTGAGAATGGTAAACCACAGTGCTACTTTTCCAGATTTTGTTTACAAGAGGATATTCCGCCCAGTATCTTCCATATTCCACAAAGACTCGCAAAATCTCAGCAATAGAGGGTTTACGTTTAAAGATAGATTTTAGATTTTTTCTTACAGAAATTCTTTTTGAGTGACAAAAAATCAGGCTTATAAGAGAAAGTGTATCGGTTATTGCATACCGAAGCGGTAAAGGAAACGAAGCTGTGGAGCATAGAAACCATAAAAAGAAGATCTTAACAACTCCCCCAAGATGCTGGAGAACTATTGAGGTAACATAAATCATACCAGTTCACGGAAATTGATGTAAGTGCGGTAAGACTGCTCAATCTGATCTATTACTGAGCTCCAACTGTACTTTTTCACATCTTCTATACCTTGATTGGAGATCTGCCTGGCCAGTTTAGGAGAGCCCAATAATCTGGAAATAGCTCTGGCGATCTGACCTGGATCAGTAGGATCCACTAGCAAGCCATTTTCCCCATCTTTAATCACCTTACGGTATCCCTCATTGTTTCCAGCCACAATGGGCACCCCTGCAGCCATCGCCTCAATAAGCACTATCCCGAAACTTTCTCCATAAGTAGCCGGAGAGCAGAATATGTCTGCTGTTTTATAGAACCTGGGAAGATCATCACAGGAGGCTTCACCGATAAAAACGACACGATCCTCGACCGCAGATGGAATCCGGCTTCGATAATACCGGGTCATTACACCATTGCCAACAACAATCAGCCTGACCTGCTCATTGGTATAGTTTTGAATCAAGGGAATGCTTTGCAATAGAGTGGTAAGGCCTTTTCTGGGCTCTAATCGTCCTACAAAGAGAATATTTTTTACTCCATCATCGAAGCGGCTTATTTTATGTTTTTCGGAAGAGAAACGTAACAGGTCAACTCCATTTGGAATAATCTGGTATTCCCCAGGCAGAATGGGTTTAACAAAATCTCTGGAAGCCGCAGAGACAGCTATGCGGGAGAAAAACTCAGTCTGATATCTTTTAAAAAAAAAGCCTATACGTCTGATAAAGAAACGTTCCGTTCCACCTCCACAGGCATGAAAAGTGCCTATTATGCCCGGTGCTTTTAATCCCCGTCGCCGCCTCTGCTTAACGCAGTGCAGTGCACTGAGCCCCAGAAGACAGAAAAGAGGCTGATGCAGATGAAGAATATCAAAATCATTTTCAGTAAGAATTTTATTCATCACCCGTTGTGGCCTGGTAACAAATGGTACCTTAACAACAGATCCATTGAGAATAAAGGGCAACGGTTTGCCAATCCTTATAAGATCACTTCTCTGTTCCAGTATATCTTTTCCATCAAAAGGAGTTATCAGCTTAACATCATATCCTCTTTTTTTCAGTTCTTTATACTGATAGTATACGTGCTCGGTAATACCACCATACCAGGGGTAAAAATAAGAGGATACAATCCCGATTTTCATGTTTGGGCATTCCTGTTTGACATGATTTGATTTTTTCCGGACGAAGCGGAGTTTTCTGGATTCTTTGCGAATATGAGCTCTTGAAAAAGAGAAATTGCACCGCCCAGAATTACCGGCACGCCCTGTATAATCTGGAAAATGATGGAGAAGGTAAGCGCCTTAGGTTTTGAGACCGAAAAGATTGAAAGCGCTAAAATACTGAAAAACTGAAAAGTGCCAATATTTCCGGGGGCAAGTGGAATAATTAGTCCCATGTTTATAATGAGTAAGACGACAGCCGAGGCCACTATGTCAATTGAGATATTGAGAGCGTCTGTGGCAAGCCGGACCATGGAGATCTGTACCACCCAGGAAAGAAGAGAAAGCGACATAATTTTAGACACATCTGAAAAACTGTTTATTACTTTTGTTCCTGCAAGAAACTGTTCCAAAGCCATTGCCACAGTTTTTCCCATCATTGGAGATACTCTGCCTACCACCTTTTCGATTCCCTTAACCATCAACTCCCGTTTTCGATATAGATACAGCAACCCTATAACTGCTGCCAGAACCACTATTCCCAGCACCAGAGTTCCTCTCTGGAATAACAGTGGAAAAGAAAACACTAACCCTACAAAAGCCATCACCAACATCAAACTGGTAACTTCAAATATTCTTTGAATAACCACTGCAGAAACTGTGGAAATTTTAGAAATCTCCTGCCTTTTACTCAATGAGTAGCCCTGGACTACATCTCCCAACTTAAAAGGCAGCACCAGATTGGAGAAAACTCCTACCAAATAGCTCGATATTGCACTATACAGAGAAACCACCTTTATCGGTCTCACTATACGCATCCACACCACCGATCTGATCATCAAATTAAAAGTAGTAAGCACAAGAACACTGCATGTCTGAACGATATCCATCTCACTTAAAATCACCCACACATCTTTAAAATTGACCCCATGAACCGACCACACCAGCGCCAAAGCCACTCCGCTTATTCCAATTATCACTTTAATGGGTAATTTCATTTCTCAATACTGATCCGGAAATCATCATAATCGGCTTCCACAACTGACTCTGTATTATCAGAATCTGACATTATCGCTATAGCTTCCACCTGAGGTGGACTGGTACCAAAAATTCTCTGATAATCTCCAAAAACATCTACGCTCTCCTCTAACCATTGCCCAGCAGAAGCCTCCCCAGATCGCAATACCACAATTTTTGTTCTTCGATTGTAAGGACTCTCAGTAACTACCCCCGGCTCTAAAGTGCTGCTCCATACATATTTAATAATCCGGTTTAACTTGTACTTACCATTAAAGATCACATACACCCCGGCGGCACTATCGGCATATCGGTGTCTGTCCTCTCTGGCCCCACGTGGCAACTGGTGCACTCTCCACCTCCAGCTCAAATAACGGTAAGTGTCGGTACTAAAAGTGAAATGGATCCCTAAAGAGGTGTTTCCTCCTGCAGTCTTTATCTTTACAAAACGGTTCCCCCCCTCCTCTTCCAATGAAAACATGTGTACATTCTTCTGAGTAGCGTACCAACCGCATGGAAGCCCACCTTGTAAAGAAAGGCAGGCTGAAAAAGTGTCCACTACTAAAATTTTTTCAACTCCCGGGTGACTCAGAGCACATACAAACTCTCTAAACCCTAAAACAACCAGTATAAGAAGGATTTTTACACATACACAGCGGTACATCTGTTCCTCCAGCTCTTTTTTACTTTACTAAAAAAATGCAAGAACCGTGCCATACCCATCCATTTAAAAACCCCTTTGTGTCCAATTGCTTCTTCCCCTGATAAAAATTTTAATGTAATTTGAATTCATAATAACCCACAATACACTTTTCTTTCTTAAGGAAATTGATCGGTTCAACTGATCAAAGAGGAGGTTTTTTATCAATGGAAACAACATATCTTACCAAAGAGGGATATAACAAGCTCATTTCAGATCTGCAATATCTAAAAACCACCAGACGTAGAGAAATTGCAACTCAACTGGATATGGCCCGCTCTCATGGGGATCTAAGAGAAAACGCCGAGTACGAAGCGGCTAAGCAAGCCCTTGCTCTTAATGAAATCCGCATACGAGAACTGGAAGAGAAAATCTCCACTGCCCAAATCATTAATACCGAAAACCTGTCCACGGACAAAATTTTTATCGGTGCCAAAGTCACCCTCTACGATATCGATTTCGAAGAAGAAGTGGAATTCGAACTTACCGGCTCAGATGAAGCAGACCCCTCCCAGGGCAAAATCTCAGTTAATTCACCAGTGGCCAAGGCAATGCTGGGCCATTCGGTAGGCGATCTGATTGAAGCAAAAGTTCCTCGTGGCATATTAAAATATAAAGTACTCAAAATCAGCAGGTAAACAATCTTGACAAGTAATTACTGTCTTATCCCAAACAATTTTATTTGTTTTTATACGTAACAATATTTATGTTTGAACAACCTATGTTTAACTACAGCGAAAACGAAATATTGCAGGAAGTATTCAGCAAAACCAGTATACTCCGCAAACCCATTACCGGGATCATCAGCGGCTATCATCAGCTATCCTACATACTTATTGCCCCCTCTGAGCAGGACAGTTCCCATACTGTAGAGATAAATGGAAAAATAAACGTCTCACCAAAGATCATCATCTCCCCAGCCTCATTGAATGAGACTTTCGGCGATATCTTTGATCCCGAAACATTTGACCAAACCATTGAAGGCCGCTTGTTCTCCTTCGCTTACGCAAAGAATAAAAACGTTAAAATTCAAAGCGAATATTTTAACATAATAAATTATGAGGATAAACCCGAGGAACACCTTGATCGGGTTCACGATCGGCTCCTTCAACAGGAAAATACCTCAACTGGCCTGATTTTCAGCCCAAAATTTCAATTTTATCCGGTCTCTATCGATAGATTTCTCTCTGAAATCCTTGACCGGGAATTCCGTGTTTAATCACACTTTTTAAAGAAAAACGCTATGTACGAAAAACCACTTTATCCAACACCTGAAGGGTATCGAAGAGCTGAGAAAAACCCAAATAAAAAGAATTGCCTGAAAGATGAAGTCATGGCTCTGCTCCAACAAAAAGCCAAACTTCAAAAAAACAGTACACCAAAGCCTGCTGACCTAAAGCAGTTGTCTTCAAACCCGACTCTGTTGCCTTATCCTTCCAAAAAGAAAGGTCAAATGAGTGACAAGGCGGCAAAGCTGATAACAGAGGCTATAAAAAGCATGCTAAAAAGTTAATAATCACAATGATTTTACTTCGTTTTTACCGACTTTATCTTTCTGTTCTTGGCGGAGCCATAGTGTTTCTCAGCCTCATCCACTCCTGGTGGGCATGGGTAGGAAGTTCCATCTTACTGCGGATTATCTGGGCTCTGGGAGAGAATAAATTCAACAACTATAGAAATAACAGGTATTTTGAGCATCACTCCTATGATTTTAAACAACTTCTGGGACCCTATGGCATCAGAATGATTAATAAAGCTGAATCCGACCCAATGATTAAAAAAAGCCTCTGTGAAGTGTTTACTCCGGATCTTAAAAAACTTCAGGAAACTCTAAAACAACTGGAAATGATGGATACTCTCTTTACTGCCGGACTGCGTCCAGACTCAGATATCTACCACTTGCACGATCTAAAACTCAAATACGCTAAACACCGGTTGCATAAATAACTTCTGCCCACTACTATTGCTTCCGACAATTAAATATTTCCCGTCTAAAGAACAATATTTAAGAATTTCCTATGCCGGAATTCTAATATTATCCAATTATAACTAAACTAAGCGTTTTTCAGACAGTTGCGAATTCTAATCGAAAAAAGCTCTCAACTTACTCACCCCTACGCTGACTCCCTTAAGAAAAGCATAAAGCCCATGATAATATCCTGGCTCCACCTTTAAAACAACTGTGCTATCATAGTCATGTCTTGCCAGAAGTGAGCTATACTCTCTCCATGGTACTGCTCCATCCGCCAATGGGAGATGATCGATTTGACCTGAGCCAGAGATAAGCGTATCATAAGCATACACATGATCAACCCTGGCCAGGAAATCTTCTCCTGGGAACCTCTGATGATCCATCCTGGCCGATACAAACCAGCTACGCCCAAAATCCCAGCATATCCCCAGATCCGTCCCACTGATTAAGGTCGAACAGCTCTGCCAGTACTCCTGCTGTTTTTCCGGGACCACATTAAAATTACATGGCTCACAAAGAATAACGACATCACCAAACTGTTCTATAATTTTTTTGTCCATCCAGACAAAAAGATTTTTTCCTCCAGATATAAGCTCTTCCTGTTTTTTTTCAATTAAAGAATTCCCCAAACCACAGTGGAAAACATAAGGAACCGGCACCTTAGTAATGTTGGCTACAAATTGTGCAACACGTAGCTTTTCTGTCAAAAACTGCATCCATTTCGAATTGAACAATTCTGGTGAAAAAATGTTGCATTGGAAATCGATCGATAAAAACAAACCAGCACCAGCAAACACTTCAGCTAGTCTGAGAATAACCGATTCATCGGTTTGGGCTCCAATACCTAAGTCTACAAAAGTGATTCCGCACTCCTTAAGCATGGATCCCAATTGCCCGGGTTCCGCATATCTTTTCTGCCACTCAATTCCGGTTAGCTCCTCCACATTCAGCATTTGTCCGATATGTACTCTTCTCATCCGATTCTCCTGATATCCGGTAGTGAAACCTAAATTTCGCAGTTAAGAAGGATGCAGAGACGTAAGAAACGCTCCAATTGATACCGTATATGCTCCGCATTCGACTGCGGACTGAATAGATAAATAAATGAAATCAAGAAGCAGACCGGATCACCAGAAAGAGAAGGCATTGATTAAAATTCACAGTCGATATCCTAAAACCATATAACTCTCCAATGCGCAAATAGTTATTTTAATAAACTGTTTTCTTATATCAAACTGATCACATACTTGCGAAAATTTGATTACCATGAAAAGATTCTCCGCCTCCTGTTTTATTTACTGCCTTTTGATCACATTTTCTACTCTCTTTTCTCTCAAAGCCGATTCTCTATCCAGCGCTCTCCCGAAAGTTTTCTTCAGACCAGCACTCACTGTGTCAATACGTAACCCTATCGGGAAATCAGCTCAGGAGTGGAAACGCTACAATTCTGCAGGTTTAAGCTTTGAATTTCCTACGCGGATGAACCACTTATATTGTGAAGCCGCTTTTGAGACCGGAGATGTCCACGAGAAAGAGAACACCTGCACAGCCTCTCTGCTGCATATCCATTTTGGTATTCGATACAGTATCAACACCCCGATAAAATGGTTGGAGATAGTGCCCCAGATAAGTATCACTAATACAATGGTGAGCAAGACTAATGCCTTTAAGGCACTCTTTAAAAAAGACCGGATCTCATTTGCTAATGTAGAAAATGAATACGGCCTGCGTGCTGGGATAGAGCCAAGACTTGTGTTCCGGAATTTTTTTATCGGAATCCCAGTAATAGTCGAAAGAACATTTTCTGATCCAGATCCTTTCGATCTGTTTATAATCACTATCAACACAGGTTATACATTCTACTTATGAACAGATTTGCCGTTATACAAATAATTCTTTTGTTGCCTTCTTTATTGCTCTCACAGCCAGACACAATTTCCGTGCGACTAGACAAATTCAACTCTTTTATCCACTCTCCAACCACTGCTCTTCCAAACTCAAACCTTTCCATCACTTCTGGATTTCACAACGACAGCTTTCTTATAGTACCAGCACATGATTCGAATTACCTGCTTTTTATTTCTGGTGATATTGGAGCCGAAACCGGTGAGGCATTACTAAAAAGAATAAACAAACCGGGTTATTACCCCAACAGAGATCACCGCACTACTTTTTCAACCCAATTATCTGTGCCCAAAATACCACTGTCGTTTGTTTATAAATATGACTATACTGATGAATACTCCGACCGCTTTGATTCAATATGGATAGACTACAGAAGAGTTACCGGCAAAAACATGCAGTACTACGATGATGGCCTTCGACATGAACATCTGGCTGCCACCCGCTATCAACAAGATAATCTGCTTGTTCAAACCAGTTATAACTGGTATCGAAGATGGAATACAGCGCCCTATTATTTCTCTCCCATACTCTCTTATGGGTATTCAGTAAATCCTCTGCTTGCCTATTCCAAAAAAGGTTTAACCCTTAACTCAAACTGGATTATAAATAAACACTCTATATATTACGACCACATCTACCCTACAGATTATACCGATGTCTCATTTATAAACAAATTATCCTTTGAGCTTTCACCTTCCCTGTCAACTGCTCTTGAGGCCAGATTTGATCCAGCACTCGATCCAGGTGCCACTTTCAGTGCCAGTCTCTTGCATAGTAGCACTATTTTTAACTGGAACCTGTTGGCATCACTATCTAACAGCAACGATTTTTCTTTGCGCGGGTATGGTTCCTTAAACCCCACCCCAAATATTAACTGTTCACTTTCATTAGCCAGAACATTTATTCCAAAATCAAGACATTACATTTTCATGGAATACAATCTCCCGGTTACCTATAACCCAATCTCCACAAACCAGATTATTTTCTACGGCTCAGCAACCTATAAAGACACCTTTTTCATTCCCATTTCTGTAAACACCTGGTTTCAGCATAACAACAAACCGCTCTGGGAATCAATTACTTTTCATGATGATTCCACGGTTATCAATCAAATGCCTTATAAGAACGGAGAATCAGTTTTTGGGTTAAACGGTAACTGCCGGCTGAATTTAAAATCATTCTATTTTGAATGTCATCCTTCTATTACGATTCCGCTGGGTAATACAGTCCGCCGATTCACGATTCAGAAAATTCTGGATGTTGTGCTGTCCTTTTCCCCTCCCGACAGTGACATCATTTCCGCATCGGTAAGGTTTCAATACAGAGACAGCTCTTACCTCAACTATATACTGTCTGAAAATACCGATCTGCTGCAGACCCTTACATCTCCATCACAAACAGCATTTTACTTACAATTAAACATACCGTTCACGGTTCCCTTTATTCATCGTTTTACAAGAAATGCCACATTTTTTATTGATGCTGGGCCGATAAGGCTTTCAAAGACGCAACGTGTGCGTGAGCATCCCAGAGGTAATCAGATCGGTCCTGCAATATACGCCGGTCTTAAAGGTAATTTCTGGTGACCCAAAAAAACTTAGAAACAAGTCTTAAATGATTGAATACACCGGATTTATTTACTGTCCCAGATGCTCCAAAGCATCACTGGAAACATTTCAAACCAATGGTATTAGATGTAAAGCTTGTAATTTTATCTATTTTCACAATACCGCATCTGCAGCCGGTGCCTTTATCCTATCAACAGAAGGCACTTTATTCATCAGAAGAGCTCAACCGCCAAAGAAAGGTTTTCTTGATGTCCCAGGAGGGTTTACCAATTATGGCGAATCACTGGAATCAGCACTGAAAAGAGAAATCCGGGAAGAATTAAATGTCAAAATTACAGATTGCAAGTACATGTGCTCTTTTCCCAATACTTATCAGTACCAAACCGTTACTTATCATACTGTCGATGCATTCTATATCTGTCATTATGATGAAAACCAAACACTTCAGCCAAATGAGGAAATAGAGGAGATGGTGTGGGTGAAGGACATCAATTCATTTCAGATGGATCAGTTGGCTTTTGATTCGACTAAAGCTGCGTTGACTCTATTAAAAATTTACTGGTAAAGCTTTATCAGCTCTTCCATCTTCTGGCTGATTTTCTCCCAACTCAACTCCTTAGCCCTCTGAGCAGCATTTATCTCCAAACTTTCACGCATTCTGGAGTCAAGAAGCACTGATACCGCCTTTTCACAGAAATCTTCAACATTATCCGGCTCATACAATAAACCCGTGATCCCATCCTGCACCGAATCGCGCAACCCTGCCACATTGCTTGAAAGAGAAACCGTACCACAAAGATTTGCTTCGATATTGTTTATCCCCCAGCCCTCTTTAGCCGAAGGATTAACAAACAATGAAGCTCTGCTCAGCAGATCCCTTTTATACTCTTCAGTTATTCGACCTGAAAAAATTACTGCATCCGCAACACCTTCGTCCTTAGCAATTTTTCTAAGATCATCTATGTAATCTCCCCAGCCACCTATCTCCAGAGTTACATCTTTAACCCTTTTTCTAAGCTCAGGTAAGGCTCTGATGATAAACTGAATATTCTTATACTTCATCAAGCGACCTATATAGACCAGAACCGCAGGAGTGGACTTGGGCTGTGATGGATAAAAATAAGAGGTATCAATTCCTGGCTCTACAATCGCTATTCTTTCTTTGGAGATCCCAAACTTCTCAATTTCTAAACTGGTACTCTCAGAGATGGCTACGAATCTTTCTTTTCTATAAAAAAGCGAGACCATGCTTTCCATCAAATAGACATATAGAGCAAATATGAAATTAGTCTCTCTGAAAATCGATCTCCTGAAAAAATGCATTACCATGTGCAGCCGCATGCGACGTACAAAAAGGGGAGTAAAAAAGGGAATTTTATTGATATCCTCTACTATTAAATCATACTGGTCCTGATTTCTACTTAAGAAACCTATCGCAGAAAAATTGAACAAAAATTTGTTTCCCCTTCTTATTACCTTAATCCCATCTATGATCTCACACGCAGATGCCCCCTTAAATGAGTGAGCCAGCACAGTTATGTCATAGCCAGACGGAACCATTCTTCTGAAGATCTCATGATAGTACATTTCTGCACCACCAGCTTCAGGATTTTTTATATCACGCCAGTTAATAATAAGAATCTTCTTAACCATAAATCCGCAAATTCTTTGACATCTCTTTCGTATATACTATTAGATTAAAAAAATAACTTCTGCCCTTCCCTTATAACAGGACTGCAACTATTATATTTGGTATTGATTTTTTTTTGAAAAACGAGTTATAGGCGCTCTTCCAATGGAAAGCCCCTTCTAATTATTCTTTTGTTACTTATTTAAATCCGGCAAGCCAATGACTTCTGACCACATCTTCTATTTGGCCCCTATCCGCGGAATTACCGATTACATTTTCAGAAACACCTTCGAGAAATACTTCGCAAAATTTGATATTCAGGTTACCCCCTTTATTCCAACTGTAAAAGGGAATTTCGTAAATCCATCTTTAATTCGTGATATTAATCCCTGCCATAATGATATTAAAAGAGTTGTTCCCCAGATCATTGGCAATAACCCCCAGGAGATAAGAGTTCTGGCCAATAAGATTTGTGAATTGGGTTACTCAACAGTAAACCTCAACTTTGGGTGTCCTCACACACCGGTAACCAAAAAAAAACGGGGTGCCGGCATTCTCCCCTATCCAGATATGATCAGATCCATATTGGATCAACTGCCATTTCAAAACTGCTCATTTTCAGTTAAGCTCCGCTTGGGTCTAGAAAATGAAAATGATATTGAAAAGATCATCCCCCTGCTCAATGACTTTCCACTCTCGGAAATCATCATTCACCCCAGAACCGGTGCTCAAATGTATAAAGGATCGGTAAACCTGGATGCTTTTCAGAGATGCCTGACTCTTAGCAAACATGTAGTGGTTTTTAATGGTGATATCTTCTCTTCAGAAGATTTCATCTATAAACAAAGCAGATTTCCTCAAATAAAACGATGGATGCTGGGAAGAGGTGTTCTATGCAATCCATTTCTGCTTGGGATACTACGTGACCAGAGTCCGCATTACAACATAACTTATCTTAGAATGTTTCATGATGAAATCATGAAACAAAGCAGTCAGATCCTGTCTGGACCTTCGCATCTGCTTGGAAGAATGAAAGGGCTCTGGACTTATATGGCTTTTTCACTTATAGATAGTAAACGGGTCTTAAAGAAGATACAGAAGACATCAAGCCTGAAAAACTATAACGAACTAATCAACAGACTTTTTGAAGAGCAGTTGAGGGCTCAGCCCTCAACTGCTGATTTCCTCCAGTCAATATATACATAGCAGGCATGACAAACAGAGTCATAACTGTCGATGCAATTATTCCGCCTATGGTAGTTATTGCAAAAGTCCCACCCGTAATGGATCCGGATAATGCCAGAGGGAGCAAAGCTATCACAATAGCAAGATTCATCACCAGTATTGCTTTGAATTTGACTTTGCAGGCATCCAATATCGCATCAAGTCTGGCTATTCCCTCCTTCTGCCTCTTATGAGCATAATCGATTAAAAGAACGGTATTATTGACAGCAATACCTATAAGCATAATAGTTGACATCAACGTTAACATGGAAATATTGTGCTCTGTTAGAAACAGTGTCCATAAGACTCCGATAAGTCCCAGTAGAATGGTTACCATAACCAGAAACGACTGAAGAATCGACTCTATACATCCTGCCAGAACCATAAATATCAGAACAATGGCAAGTGTCATGGCAAATAAGAGTCGGTTGGATTCATTCATCATCTCCTGTTGTCCGCCCAAATGTATTCTACATCCCGATGGCACATCGATCTTATCAATCAAAGCCTTCACTTCTACAGTTTTTGATCCAATCGCGCCGGAAGATACATTTGCTATAACAGTCACCAATCTCTGCCGGTTCTTTCGAAGGATATTCACAGCTCCGGCTTCCTGTCTCATTTCTGCAAGTACCTTTACCGGAACATTTCCCGTGTTGGTTTCGATGGAAATATTCTCTACGGCACCCATAGTATTACGGTCCTCGGGTGCATATTGCACTCTAATAGTATGCTCGTCATTCTCTTCGCGAAACACAATATCCTCATTACCGGCAAGACTGTTACGGATATCCTGCCCCATATTCATTACATTCATCCCATACTCATCAAGCAATTGACGGTTAGGGACGATTTTTATCTCAGGACTGGTTTCTTTCCAGGAGAACTTTGAATCTACCAGTCCCGACACACTCTCCATCAACGTTTTTACAGAGTCTGCCAGATAAAGAACTTGAGCTGTCTGATCTCCGGATATCTCAACACTTATGTCAGGTTCGCAACTCCCGCCACCAATGCTACTCAACTCCTTCACCATTATACTGGCATCAGGAATATCGGCAAGCAAAGGACGTATAACATTGACAATCTCCTTTGCAGTCCTGTTCCGTTCGTGAGGTTCCTTTAATTGTAAAATCAGGTCCGCGAAATTCACTCCGGTACTTGTACCATGTCCACCCAACGACGACAAGATGCTTCGAAGCTCAGGGAGCGCACTCAGACGTTTTTCAACATTCAAAAGAACACGGTCGGTTTCCTTCATTGCTGTACTTGGAGGCATCTCGATATTTATTAATATTAGTCCTTCATCTCCCTTTGGATAAAATTCCATCCCCAACCTTGGTACTATGGTGAAGATAGTTACCATTAGAAAAACAAGTATAAGCAAGATTGTTAAAAACCTGTATTTTATGCTCCACCTAAGGAAAAGTTCATAACTGTTTCTTAATCGATGAAAGACTTTCCCTAACCCGCCCTTTCCGGAATTATTTTCCTTTAACATTAAAGATGCCATCATTGGGACTAATGTAAAGGAAAGAAACAGAGAGGCTACTGCAGTGAAAACAATGGTTAGTCCCAGTGATCTGAATAGCTGACCGGTTATTCCTTGTATATTAAAGACAGGTATAAAAATCGCAATATTGGAAAAAACCGAAGCTAACACAGCAATAACAACTTGATTTGTCCCCATTATAGCAGCTTCCCTGACTGGTACTCCACTATTTCTGTGTCTTAAAATATTTTCAAGCACAATTATAGTGTTGGTGACCAGAGTACCTATAGAAATTGCCAAACCAATCAAAGTCATCAAATTATGAGATAATCCGACTATCTGTAAACCGATAAATGTGATAAAAATGGATAAGGGAATTGTCAGGGCTGCAATTATTGTAACTCTAAAATTTCTCAGGAAAAGAAAGAGAATCGCTGCAATCAGCCCTATTCCCAAAAGTATACTTGCATATAATTCTTTGACTGTATCCTGGATATATTTTGCCCTGTTCTGAGCTATATTTAAAACTGTTCCATCAGTCATTTCGCTGTTAATCTCATCCACTACTTCCAGAACAGCTCTGGACACATTCACCATGTTTGCATCATTTCTTTTATAGATGGACAGACCAACCGAGTTCTGAGAATTAAAACGGGTCAACTCCCGGCTTTCTTTAAACGTATCAACTACATCAGCTATAGTATGCAAAGGCACCACAGCTTTACCTGTTTTGCCTGTCACCGGAATACCGATTGCTCTTATCTGATCAATATTTTCAAACTGCCCATGCACTCTTACATTGTATTCTTTTCTATCGCCTGTAACATGCCCTCCCGGGATATTGGCCGTCTGAGATGAAATTATTGCAGCAACAGTCTTAACAGAAAGATTGAGAGCATCAAGACGTGCCTTCCTTAAATTAACCTGGACCTCCCGTTGAAGCCCTCCGGTGATAGAGATCTTAGTAATACCACTTATCTTGACCAGACGTTCTTTGATCTTTTTTTCAGCTATTAGACGTAATTTGTCAGGGCTGTGAAGCCCGGTCAGTGCCAGATTAAGTACTGGTTGGCTATTAATATCATACTTGCTGATAAGCGGTTTCTTAAGTTCTCTTGGCAGTTCAGATAATAAGGCATCAATATTATTTTTCACATCTATAGCAGCAATATCCGGATCAGCACCAATATTGAATTCCAGAATGATATATCCGGTCCCTTCAGAGGTAAAGGAAGTGATATTTTTTACATTGTTAATCGTTGAAAGCTGCTCCTCGATCGGCTTTATTACAGCAGTTTCTATCTCCTGTGATCCGGCTCCTACATAGCTTGTCTGCACCGAAATATAAGGATGTTCAATTTCCGGCAGTAGACCAACTGGAATACTAAAGAAAGCAATGACCCCGAAAATCACCATAGCCAAAATGAACATAATCATTGCATGGGGTCGCTTAACACTCAATCTGATCAAAAACATTAATTATCCCTCAGAAGATTCATTGGAAATTATCATTAATCTACTATCTTAACCCTAGCTCCATCTTTCAGCATACTGCCGCCACTAACAACCACCAGATCGCCCTCAGATATCCCAGATACAATCTCCAGCATCTCTTCGCCTCTGATTCCTACACTGAGCGGTACTTTTATTGCTTGAAGATCTTTCACCACATAAACGAATTTTTCTCTCCCCTCAGAAATAACCACCTCCATGGGTAATGAGATCACATTTTCCTTTCTATCGACTATTACCTTTACCGGAATGTACATACCGGGTTTAAGCACTTTGCCTGGATTATCGAAAAGCGCCTCAATAATAAAAGTGTGAGTTGATTGCTGTCCTGAGAGAGCAACCTTCCCGATTGATCCGTAAATAGAGTCAGCCGCTATTGCCTTCTGGCCAGTTTTAAACTTATTAATAAGAAGATCGCTTACTACCATTGGAACCCTTATTCTGTCGATTCTGGCAACCGTTACCAGGTTGTCTCCGGCGTTAACACGTTTATTATCAGTCTGAAACAGATTAACAACAGTACCAGCAAAGGGTGCAGGTACAAACTGATTTTTACGCATTGCATCCATGTCTTCTTTGGCAGCCTGGTAAGTGGCTTCAATCTGATCGACCATTTCCTGCGTTACTCCACCCTGTTCAGCCAGTGCCAGCAACCGCTCACGGGATTTTTTACTTGTCTCATATTGAGTTTTAGCCATGTTATAGTTTACTGCCACATCTGGTTCTATGCTCATCAACGATGAATTCTGTTCTACTCTATCACCAACCGATACATTTACCAAAGTTATCTTGCCTGTAATTGAAGAAGTAATTGTAGTCTGGTAATATCCTTCCGCAGTTCCCCCCAGTGATTCATAAGCACTAATCGAAGATTTTTCTACTTTCATCACTCGAACCGGATATCCCTGGCGCTTCTGGATATCTGCAATGCTTTCCACATTTTCAACTGTTTTCTGTTTACAGCCAGCTATGATCAAAGCAGCAAAGATTACCGCCAGAACAGAGAGGTTAAAAACAGAATCTTTTTTTACCTTCCAAATCATAATCATTGCCTCTTTCAGGATTGATCTGATACTATATATCACTCATCAACAGTTTCAAACTGATAAGCGCACTCTGAAAGGAGAACTGTGCTGCGTTGAGTGACATTTTTGCACTGTTAAGCTCAAACTCTGCATTTTGCACATCAAGAATAGTCTTGCTACCCACTTCAAAAGCTTTTCTGGCGATAAGATACCGCTTCTCAGCTAACTGTATGAGGCTTCTGGTGGACAGAAGGTTAATGTTGCTCTGAAGAACCAGCTCATAAGCATTGCGGGCCTGTAGCTCCAGAGTTTCGATTACTTTCTGTTGAGATAGCTTGAACTTTTCCCGCTCTGCTTCAGCCTGCTTGAGTTTGTATATTTTGCTCAATCCGGTGAATAAATCCCAGTTTAACCCCGCATAAATCCTGCCTTCATTACCCAGGCCTGGATCAGAAAGATCAGATGCATCATTAAAAAAGCCATACCCATATATTGATGCACCAGCATAGATGGTAGGATAGAACTCACCCCTGGCAATCTTTACCAGATTATTCTGAATTTCTTCTGCTCCCTGAAGCTTAATGATATCGGGATTCTTTTTGCGAACCAGAACAAGGACACTATCAATGCTCAAAGTAAACTCTGTCTGCTTAAATTCACCATCTACAGAAAAACCGGAAACATCCTCACTGATTCCAGATTGGGTCATAATTGAATGGCATACTATTCTTAAAGAACTCTGGGCTTTTTGCTGTTCGATTCTGGCTTTTTCCAGATTAAATAATGAACTGAGAGTATCAAGCTCACTTGCCCTTCCGACTAGATGGGTAATCACTGCAAGCCGATGGGTCTGCTCTGCCAATAAAACAGCCTCAGAGCAGATAGCGACATTTTTCTGAGCCAGAACTGCTCTGTAAAAGGAGATCATTATTTCAGATTTGAGCTTCATTTTTTCAAAATTGTATTTGCATAACAGAGTACGGTGATATGCTTTTGCAACTTTCTTCCCCAGCCTGACTTTACCTTGAGCAAAAATCATCTGTTTTACATCCAGAGAAGCTGTTACTGCATTCTCAGGCAACAACATCATCTCACCTGCCAAGGACAAGCTCTGGGATAAAATCGATTCGGCCAGTTGTTTATCGGAAATATCAGTACTCTGCAGATTTGTATTTAGACTATTTTGAAGTTTCTGCTCATCTATGTAAAAAAAATTGTTACCATGATTAATGTTTAGGGAAGCGCTTATCTGAGGGAGCCCCTTACCGGTTATTTCCAGAACGTGAGCATCGGCTTTCTTTAGCTCAAGCTCCATGTTTCTTAGTTCTTTTGAATTGTGAATTGCTGAAATAAGCAGTTCCTCAAGCGTATAAACCCGAGAAAAGGCGTTAAAATGCAGGATAAATAATAGTAAGAACTTACGCCCAGCCATATCAGCCCAATTCTCTATAGGGCAGCAAGTTGCCCCGATACCAGTTTGAAGCCCTGCTGCTGCCTCTGCAAAACCATATACCGTCTTCCATTCCCTGATTCCAGGAATGTAACCGGTTTTAAAATACTATTTACATCTTGCCCTTAGAAACTGCAAAAGATTAGCGAGTACAGCAGCTTTTTTTTAGGTGGGAAACACAATACTAAAGCTCTTCCGTATCCGATCTATAATAAGTCACCCGCGTAGGATCTACAAGAGTTTTGAGACTATCGGGAAAAATAGGCCTCAGAGCGCCACATTTAACTGAACGGCATTGTTGCTTACCCATGGATAGCGACACATTTAGTATATTTAATGAACTGAACCAGTTATCGTTAGATGATCATGGCAGAAATTTTGCCTCAATGAAATATAGTAATTTTTTAGCTATTTGTAGCTGCTGAAACTCAAAAAATATCCCAGAACTAAATTATGCATA
This sequence comes from Fibrobacterota bacterium, assembly GCA_023412475.1. Taxonomy (GTDB): domain Bacteria; phylum Fibrobacterota; class Chitinivibrionia; order Chitinivibrionales; family Chitinispirillaceae; genus JAAYPC01. The sequence goes on from JAEYNR010000021.1 coordinate 38,319, forward strand.
TTAACTCATTTGTAAAAAGAATGTCAAACCGGAAGCTTCCTCAGGCTGCCATAGACACGTTTGCTGAGTATTATAAGCAGTTAGTCAATGGGGAAAAAGGGCTTATTCCTGAAAATCAGATAGAGCCGATCCAAAAGGGTCAACTCGATCTTTGGCAAACCGCCCCCAATTACGTTAGTGTCGGTGAGCAGGCACTCAACCAGACAGTCATATTAAAGCTCAACGGCGGTCTTGGTACAACTATGGGGTTGCAGGGTCCAAAATCTTTAATCCCAGTAAAAAAACAGTTAACATTTCTGGATATTACCGCCTTACAAACTATCAATTTAAACAAAAAGAGCGATTCCAAAGTTCCACTGATATTAATGAACAGCTTTAAAACTGACAACTTGTGCTCTCAGCTTATCCAAAAATACTCTGAGCTGCATGGTGATATCCCTGTTTCCTTTATTCAGAACATGTTTCCTCGTGTAGAGGTTTCGACTTTAGGTCCGGCTACATTCCCTGAAGACCCGCAACAGGAGTGGAATCCACCAGGACATGGTGACATTTACACATCCCTGATGACTTCCGGAACTCTGGACCAGTTGATTGAACACGGTTATACCTATGCTTTCATCTCCAACATAGATAATCTGGGTGCAAGTCTGGATATCGGAATACTTGGGTATTTTATCTCAAACAAGCTTTCATTTATGATGGAGGTCACAGACCGCACCTGGATGGACCGTAAAGGTGGTCATCTGGCCCGCCATAAAGAAGATGGCCGACTGATCCTACGAGAAGCTGCTCAGTGCCCTGAGCAGGACAGACAAAGCTTTCAGGACATCTCACGTCACTCCTATTTTAATACCAACAATCTTTGGATTAATCTTCTGGATCTTAAAAAGCTTTTAGAAGAAAACAACAACGTTCTGAATCTTCCGATGATCTGCAACAGAAAGAAAATCGACCCCACCGATCCTGCTTCCAAGGAAGTATTTCAATTGGAGTCAGCAATGGGCACTGCCATCGCAATCTTCAGTAACGCCTCTGCATTACGGGTCTCAAGATCCAGATTCGCTCCAGTTAAAAATTGCGAAGAGTTGCTTCTTCTATGGTCCGATTATTACCTTCTCAATGATGATTTTCACATTGTCCGCAACCCTGCCAGGCAACATGAAAATATGGGAATTAAGCTCGATCCGCAGTACTATTCCTGGATCGAACAATTAAAAGAGAGATTCCCTCATGAGGCACCTTCACTATTGGAGTGTAACTATTTAAAAATTATCGGAGATATAAAATTTGGAAGAGGTGTTTCCATAAAGGGAGCCGTTTCTATGTGTAACCAAAAAACACAACAAATCATAATACCAGATTTCACCCGTATTGAAAGTGACCTTCATTTTGAATAAAAACTGAATCCAACACAGGTTCCCAAAATATGTCATACCAACTAAGTCAATCTCTTATTGATGCTTATGATTATAACCATGTCAATTCATCAATACAAAAAAGAGGGATCTATTATCCCATACAAATAGATGACCAGGACGACAACGACAAACTTAATGAATTCTGCAATATCTTTGTAACTGTAAAACCTAAAGAAACTATAAAACTGGAACTGATTGGCAACTTTCCTATAACCAAGGAATTGGTCGATTTGAGCACAAGCCTAAATGGATTCACTGATTCATTGCAGTCAAGACTGGTTCTCTATCTGAAAACCGATGAAATAGATATAATAATGGATTTTGCGGATAGGATACGGAAGACTTCATTTTTGGGATCTGCAATCTCTAATCCAAACTGGCTCACCATCTCCTCACGAACCATCAGCTCGCTATACCGATTCGCCAGAATCATTAAAGAATACAAAGCCTCAAAAAGATAGAGTGTAACTGCTCAGCGATTTCTGCCGGTTGTTACGAATCTCAAAACTTATTGATTTAAAAAAGCACGAAATTCGAAAACCGAAATCCAAAACAAGGACGCCTGACAAACTGAACCTGTGTAGTTTTTAAAATCAAATGGTAGGGTTTTACAATAAAAAAGGGCTCTTCTGATCTCAGAAGAACCCTTTTTTAGTCCCTAGGGGAATTGAACCCCTGTTGCAGGAATGAAAATCCTGTGTCCTAACCACTAGACGAAGGGACCATTTAAAACATTATTTTCAAAAATTGAATTTCAAAAATAAATATATGGAATAATAAAAGCAAGTACTTTCATAAAAGAATACTAACTACCAGAAGATTACTTACCAGAATCAGTACCATCGCCGCTACCACTGCTTTTTTGGTTGAATTACCCACACCTACTGCCCCACCTCTGGTAAGAAACCCGTAGTAACAACCCGATAAAGAGATCACACCACCAAAAACAAAGGCTTTTGTCAAACATACAACCACATCCTGCACTTTAAACAGAAGCTTCATTCCATGATAGAAAGCTGCTCCACTTAGGCCAAGCGCGTATTGTGATAAGAGCTGGGCGCTGACTATTGCAAAAAAGGTGGAAAAAATTGTAAGAATGGGAAGCATAGTAATACCAGCAATCATTCGGGGTGCGAGCAGATAGCTATAAGGGTCCATAGATAAACAGGTCAATGCATCGATCTGTTCTGTAACTCTCATGGTTCCCAGTTCGGCTGCAATCTTTGCTCCAACTCTTCCGGTCACCACTATCGCAGTGAGTACCGGTCCTAATTCAGTAAACACCGCTTTCCCTACCGCAGCCCCCAGATAAGTCAAAGGAATTGCATCTGCAAAAAGATACTGCACCTGCCAGGCACTTATTGCACCAACAAAAAGTGAAACCAGAAAGACTATAGGAACTGAACAGACTCCCAGAAGTAACATCTGTTCCACAATCAGGTGAAACCGTTTTAATGTTGCAGGAAAAGCCAGCAAGACTCTCCAGAAAAAAATTGAGATTGAACCAAACTGCTCAATCGCTTCCCTGGTCACCCGACCAATTCCTTGGGCAACTTTGTCAAAAAAAATAATCATAATGGCTTTATTGCTACCCAACTCTCTTCATTTTTCGTTTATAACTTCGCCAAATAAAAAATGTACTAATGTAGGGAAATGTAAGAAACGCTACCCCAAAAGGTGTCAGAAGTCTCCCTATAGAACTGCTGATTTTAAGGGCTCCATCAGCTTCAAAATGGTTTTTCATAAAAACCGGCTCAAAAAAAAAGTTGAACCCATATTCATTAAGTTGCAAGCCATTTGAAAATGCCTGGTAATAACCATAGATTTTACCCAAAACCGCAGGATCTTCAACACCAGCCCTGATATCGGCTTTAAGACACTCAAAGCGGATCAGGTGGTTAAACGTTTTAAAAAACCTGAAAAACCAGGAGAATATCTTTCCCCGCCACTTTTTATGACTTAAAAAGAAAACAATCCGGTTTTTTTTAATTCCCTCAATTAGATTATCCATCTTACCTGGCTTCTTTTCCACTGATTCTATTTTTGGCTGCTCGCTTTGGGTGTCTTTTTGGGTTGTGTCCACCATCTCCTCTTCTATCTTAGCATCTGCAACTGCTGCAGCTTTCTCTTCAACTTCAACAGTCTTTTCATCTGGTTTCGCAGGTGTTTCCAATTCCTTCTGAACTGTCTTTTTTTTATACACTTTCCACCAGGCGATTCTCAGGTAATAATCATTTTCTCTGTAATTATAAAAAAACGAGATGAAAAACGGATGCCCCCACCATAAAAAGATAGATGCTTTGCTGCAATTTTGCAGACTGCAGAAACGAGCATTTACATGGAATGGAGTAAAAAGCGCAAACAGCATCAGAAGAAGAAAAACAACTCCCAACCCTGCAGAAATGTAAAAGACGACTGTCCACATGATCGTACATCCTATCCTGCAGGAATTTCTGATGAGCTTTGCGGGAGGGCGTTTACAGCCCTTTTTATCAATAATCCGCTTTCAGTGATAACCTGATCCATCGCAATATCATGGTAATCAAAGGGCAGATGCTCTTTGCTTATCTGGCAGTCAAAAGCGAGACCGGTAATTGGAACCCTCTCTTTAAACTCGCGTAAAAAAGCATCATAATATGCCTTTCCTCTGCCTAATCTTGCCCCGTAAAGATCAAAAGCCACTCCCGGACACACAATAAGCCTGAGATCACTTTTGAAAAAAAGATCTCTTAATTCCACACGGGGTTCGAGTATCCCATACTCTCCCTTTAATAAATCTTTGTCCATATCTCTGATTTCAGCAAGCCCCAGCTCATTACAGCCTTCTTTACAGTAAGGGACCACAACTCTTTTTCCGCTTACCAGCATATCATTAATCATATTGTGGGTTGAAACCTCTGTACCCATACTTACATAGATCATTACCGCTGATGCATTTTTATACTCTTCGGTCATTTTGAGGTGATTGAAAATCTCTTGAGATCTCTTCTGATGCTCTTCAGAGGATATATTTTTACGCATAGAAGTATAATGATTTCGCAGCCGTTTTTTCTCAACCACCACAAGCGGCGGTTCCTTAACTGATGGTTCTTCGATACTGCGATTTATTGAATCCAGCTCACTTTTAAGTTTATCGCTATACCGGCGAATTCTGGCTATTATCTGAGCTGTCTTGCGGATAAAGATGGGTAGTTCTTTGGAGCCAAAAAACACCAGTATCAGTGTAAAGATGACCAGCATCTCTGAGAAACCAACTCCAGTGTTCATTCTTTTCTCCTGGATGCCAGATATGAAACCAGAATACTGACTGCATACAATAGAAGCATCGGTAAGGCCATCATAAGCTGAGATATCAGATCAGGAGGAGTAAGTATAGCAGACAGAATAAAAATCAGAACTATTGCATATCTGGCATTCTTTATCAGAAAAGAGGCACTGATAAGACCCATGTAAGATAACACAAAAGAGATTACAGGCAATTCAAAAACAAATCCAAAGGCCAGACTTATCTTTAATAAAAACCCGAAATATTCACTGGCTTTAAACATAGGTGCAAGATTCTCAGGTGCAAACATGGTAAGAAATCTCATCACAAAAGGGAACATGAGATAACTGAATACTATACCTATAATAAAAAACAAAGTGGATATCAACGCGGTAGGAAGAACCACTTTTTTTTCACCTCCGTAAAGAGCAGGTGAGATAAATTTCCACAGTTGATAGAATACAGCCGGAGCAGCCAGAATCAGCCCTCCCGCGCAGGCAATTTTAATACTAATAATCACAGTTTCAGAAGGACTGGTGTAGATAAGCTTTGGCTGAGGGTTAGAAAGCCTCAACGGGTAGATCATCACTACATCGAAGATCTTTTTCCAGTATATGCCACAGGGTATGGCTGTAATGACAACCGCAATTGCAGCTTTAATTATTCGCCACCTGAGCTCTTCCAGATGGTCCAGAAAAGACATCTCTTTGGCCGCTGAATTCAAGAACTCTTCTCGCTTTTTTGCTTGATGTTGTTTTCTTCGATACTGGTAAGGTTTTCTGCCTCAGAAGAGGCTTTTTTGAATTCACGAAGCCCGGTACCCAACCCTTTTGCCAGTTCCGGAATTTTTTTAGCACCAAAAAGAATGATCACTATTAGAAGGATCAAAAGAAGTTCTTGTCCACCTATTCCCATTGCTGCCTCCTTTAAAAGATCAAGCATTAGATAAAATAACTTCAAAAATATATCATAACCCTGCTGATTTTTTCCAAATCCTCACTGATTATTGATTCCCTGCCCACTGCATCTTGAATTCAATTTATATTACCAACACCTTAAAAGGAAAAAAATGATGCAATCTGAAAATTACATTTATGGAATTCATGCAGTTGAAGAGCTTTTGAATACCCGAATCCAAGCGGTGGACCATATCTACTTTGATAAGGAAAAAAAGAGCTCTAATTTATTTAACCTTATGAAGCTATGCCGCAAGGAACGGCTTGCCTACAACCTAGTTCCTGAATTAAAGCTTCAACAGCTTGCAGGCACCACCAAACACCAGGGAATAGTAGCACTCTGTAGCGCCAAAGAATACTGCTCTATAGAAAAACTGCACAAAATACTTGCCAACAAGAAAAATCCACTCCTGCTTATCCCGGCCTCGGTTGAAGACCCTGGCAACCTGGGAACTATAATTCGTTCCAGTGTGGCTTTCAGTGTCGATGCAATTATTCTGGAGAGAAAAAATACGGCACCACTTAACGCAGCGGTGGCTAAAAGTTCTGCAGGCATGCTTGAGCATATATGTATTTCCAGGCCAAAGAATCTGGAAGGCATAGTGACAGAATTTGTTCAAAAAGGATATTCAGTGGTGGGGGCCGATGTGCATAAGGGGAAAAAGCCATCGGAGCTGAATCTCAAAGGTCCCCTTATACTGATCCTGGGTGGAGAGCATCGGGGAATACCTCCTTATCTCTCCAGGCTCTGTACCGACTATGTTTCTATCCCCATAAACCAGAAAGCACAATCATTGAACGTATCTGCAGCTACCGCAGCTCTTCTTTATGAAAGTGCCCGTCAACGGGATTTCATCTGACTTAGCAATATCAACATTACCCAAAAAGCTTGATTACCGCTTTTTGAAGCCATCCACTTTTCTTTTTTGAGCTCTGTTGAACCGGCCTGCTTTCAACAGAATTTCTCTGTACGGGTTGCTGAGAATATTTTTTTGGTACAGGCGCTTTATCAAGTCTTATGCTTTCGCTGTGATAAGATCTGCCAGCTTGAGGCTTTCGAGTCACCTTACTGTCCGAATATTTTCTGGCAGATGTTGATCTGCCTGTTGCTGATCTGCCTGTTGCTGATCTACCTGATGCTGATCTACCTGAAGAGTACTCAGTTTGACGATGTCTGCTCTTTCTGAAGCTGATTGCAGCGCTGCTGTCCTCCAGATAAAGAGTGGAATCAGCAAATGCCACCGGTATTTTAAAATTAATAAACTGCTCAACCGGCTTAAGACCATGTACATAATCTTCACAGGCCATAGAAATTGCCTTCCCGGTCTTGCCCGCACGTGCAGTTCGTCCTATCCGATGCACATAGTTCTCACAATGCTCGGGTATATCATAATTTATTACCAGATCAAGATCATCTATATGAATTCCTCTGGCTGCCACATCTGTGGCTACCAAAAGAGTAATCTTTCCGTTTTTAACATCTTCCACTATTCTTGACCGTTTTTTCTGAGGCAGATCACCTGAGAGGTGTTCGCATGGAAACCCGTTGTGTCGAAGTCTTTCTGCTACTACCCGCGCTTGATCCTTCATATTGGTAAAAATCAGTGCAGTTCTGGGATTCTCTTTCTTAAGAATTCCGAGTAAAAGATTAATCTTTTCGCTTTTAGAAACATGGTAAAGTTCCTGGGTTATTGCATCAACTGTAACTTTTTCCGGACAAAGCTCAACCTCTGCCGGATTATCCATGTATTCTCGCGCAATCATTCTGACTTCACGGCTCAGAGTAGCACTGAAAAGCATAACCTTGCTTTGGGGATTAGTTGGAAGGCTTCTGAGCATGGTGGTGATATCCGGAAGAAATCCCATGTCAAAGAGACGATCTGCTTCATCGATAACAAATATCCCGATCTCTTTAAAATTAATTTTTCCTGACTTCCTAAAATCAAGTACTCTTCCTGGTGTTCCGATCATTATATCAACACCCTTGGCCAGTTGGTGTTCCTGCCGGCCATAACCCACTCCCCCGTAGAAGCTGCAGATGTTAAAACCAAGGTTGTGTCCCAGAAGAACCGCTTCTTTTTCGATCTGCACCGCCAGTTCGCGTGTCGGCGCGACTATCAATGCCTTTCTTCCCTTTAGCTCACCACGGAGCTGGGCGAAAACCGAAACCAGAAAAGCAGCAGTTTTACCTGTGCCAGTCTGAGATTGTACAAATACATCTTTTCCTTTGATTGTGTGAGCAAGGGTTTGCTCCTGAACCGGCATACATTCACTATAACCAGCATCGTCAAGAGCCTGAATTATCTGATCATCAAGATCGAATTCGCAAAACTTCATCTATTCTCTTTCCTGCACACTCCATTCTTTTATGGAATGTTAAAAAATTGTGGGTTAGTAATTTGGGGCAGTTGCTCCTATATATTCTCAAACATTCAGAACACGAGGAATATCCATTATGAAGAGTGATTAAAGAAGTAATCAAAACCATTTCTGCAAATGCAGAATCCCCTTTAAAACTATTACTATAGTATTTCGGTTATTAACCTTATTAATTATCCGGGTAAGATTCAAGTGGAAAATTAGTAACTAAATCATTGCCCTGAGGTGATTAATGAATGATTATAATATATGTATAACCGTTTGGGCAGTATTTTTTTCATTTTGTGGAAAATTCTTCTTACTTTTCTGTTTATTCAACCGATTTTTTATATGCTTCACTGTATTTAAAAATTCCTTTAACTTCTTTTATCGTATAACCTGCAGGCCACCCCAGATCGTCAGTGTAGTCGTAGATAACAAGCCACACTTTAAAATGCTCCATTTCTACAACCAATGGTGGCTTCAGTGCAATAAGCGAATACCACGATCCCTCCTCACTATCAAGTATTACCTAAACCGGACGGATTAATAGACGATTGAGATGCACAGACCCTCTAGAGAAAACCGGAATTAAAAAACGCGGGCGTATCCAAATGGTGATATGTGCAGGCTTTCGAAAGTCACAGGGAGCCTGCCGGAATTTTTCTGCAGTAGTCTTCAAAACTACAACAGAGTTGAATAATCTCTACTCAGCATTAAAAATCCCATATCAAGCAGAATTTAAAGTTAAAATGGATTCTCACTTTTTCAGCTATTTTTCCTGTAATATAAAAATTGCTAACCGATGTCGATTGTTTCCAATTAGTACTTCCTGTTAAATGCTACTCTCTATAGGTCTGAGTAAATGCAAAATATAAGTATTAAACGACTTATTAAATCTTTTGCAATACCAGATTCACATTGCACTTCACATTATCTTTATGTTAAACATTTCCACTTTTCTCTAATTCATTATTTATCAATGCTTTGAAATTGTTACTCTCTAAAGATTCTCTTTTTTTCTTTTTCTCAGCGCCTTGAACTAGATTCAATCCACTGCACACTAATAGAAAAGTTATTATTATAATAGATCTTAATCTGATATCTTTTGAGGTGTTAAATAATGAAGCTCTGTTTTCCAAAAAAAGGTTTTCTGGTCTCTTGCGCACTTTTTTGTCATTTGAATGTCTCTGCAACTCTGCTGCCTTTCCCTTCACCACTTCCAAAAGTCGAAACACCCTACGACTCTATACTTCTTAAGACCTGGGAAGGCATAAAAAAAAGAAATGTTGATCCTTATGAAATCAAAATGATTCACCGCCCCTACTCCGAATCACCCGGCGATGCTGTTTCTGAAGGTATCGGCTATGGAATGATTCTGGCACTTTATTGCAACGATCAACAATACTTCAATTTGATTTGGGATGCCGGTGAATCCAATCTATACGATAGCGAGTATAACCGTTATAACTGGAGAATTCATCCTGACAATAGAGTGGAACCAGGCGCAGCAACCGATGCCGATCAGGATATCGCATTATGCCTGATCTTTGCTGATCAACTGGTCAAAAAAAATGTCTGGAATGAACACACCAGCCCTAAAGGAGCAACCTACGCAAAACGGGCCAACGATCTTATAAATAATATCTGGAATACCATGGTCGAGGATGGCAAATACCTGAAACCTGGTGATTCCTGGGGAGGCAAAGATCAGCTTAATCCAGGCTATTTTGCCCCTGCATTTTACAGGGTTTTTGATGAGTTTGAAGAACAGGACCACAACTGGAAAGGCCTCATCGATGAATGCTATAACATCATCGCAAAATCGGAAGGCTATCCCAAAGGGCTGATTTCGGACTTCACCAATTCTGAAGGCGAGCCGGTAGCTGCCGGTTACAACACTTATGCAGAAAGCAGACACCTCTATAAAGATGCCATCCGCATCTACTGGAGACTTGGAACCGATTATCTCTGGTATGGAGAGCCACGGGCTAAAACATTTCTTAAAAATGCCATTGATTTTATTGAAACACCTGAAAAAGCCAACTTTTTTCAAATTGATGGCAATGTTGTTCCCGAAACCGATTCATTCACCCTGGGAAATGATGTTCCACGGCCCAGAGCCGAACACAGCCACCTGACTATCGGAATGTGGGCATGTGCGGCAATAGCTGTTGGAGATTCTGGACTGGCCCGGGCATTCAGCGATGAACTTCTCAAATACTATGAACCAGGCGCAGATTACTGGGGAAAATCAACTGATCCCAACAATGAAGACACTCTCCACAATGAGATGTATTTCGATCAGTTTTTAGCATGGTTTGGAGCATCGATGCTCTCTGGTGTTTTTACTAATATCTGGGATGATATGAAAGATCCGGATCCGTTTACCACTTTAGCCTGGAAAGCAGAACCTACCTTCTCCACCCGCGATCTAAATGCCGCAATTGCGCCATTAACTATTAATGGAACTTTTAACAAGTTTGCACGCTGGAGTGTTGAAATTACTCACGAAGACAGTACAGAAAGCAGATTATTCTCTGGCACTGGAGAGACTCTTTTTGTCAGTTGGAATGGCCTCGCATCCAGTGGCACAGTAATGAAACAAGGATGGTACAATGTAAATATCACAGCCAGAACCCTGTCAAAAACGGTCAACTACAAGGTATGGCTTGGCAAATCTTTCGACCTGATGGAAAACAACCGGCTTATAATAGATGATTTCAGAGATGATGATCTGAATCCCTTTATTGGAAACATCTGGCAGAGCTATCTGGACAGCCATGAAGGGAAAACCGGAAAATCCTCTATTAAAGAGATGACAGTTAAAACAATTGATGCTAAAAAATGGTTAGTTTGGTCTTATCATCTTGATCAGGGTAATCTGGGTTTTGATCCGTATGCCGCTTTGGAATGGAACTGCACAACACCCGACGGAAACCTTGATCTGACAGGCATAGATACCATAATATTCAATGCCAAATCTAACACGCCACTGGGTTTATCGGTGCAGATTGTCACCTCTGATATCGGTGATTATAACTACCACGAGGACTCACTCTATCTAACAGCAACTGCTACCGAGTATAAGTTGCCTGTTAGTGGTTTCGCTCCCAGATTTGGTGGTGAGAATGCGCTTGATCTATCCAAAATCACAGCAATCCGTTTTCAGGTTCAACTGCCAAGCGGAGATGAAAACTCTATTATGCTTAGCCAATTCTGCGTTACCGGAAATCTGGAAAAAATCTACAAAGCTCCTCCGGAATATCTTCCCATGTCAGTTAAACCATCAGGACATTTGAAAAATGTCCCATTCAAAATCAACTGGTCTTCTACAACAAATGGACTTCTCTTTTCCATTCCGAAGAATGTTAAGTGCCATTCCATTATGATTTTCGACATAAATGGAAAAGTCATCGCACAAACAAGGGTGCACCGTAATGCAGCATTAATACCAGTTTCTGGTAAACTGGCCAACAGAGTCTACTTTGCTAAAATAAAGCTGGAAAATGGCACATCGACTATTCCATTAACCATGATCAGATGATTTTTGGGAAATCAGCTATCTGATGGCGAAAAGCAAGAACTATTAATCTATACAAACTTTAATATTTGTATAGACCTTGGTATTGTATCTTATTCCCTAAAAACCTTGGTATCTGTCTAACCTTAGTAGCACAAGAAGAACCAATGACCACAACCTTATTACCTTATTTAAAAATTTATAAATCGAGTACCATACCTGTGCACCCGTTTTGTTTTCACAATGTTTACATAACAATCGCTAATAGCCGGGAAGAAGCCACAATAGAATTATGAAAATTTATTACCGGAATTGTACACAATAGTAAGGCAAAATCATATGAAATTTGCGCAAATATGGGCCATATGCATTTTCTGGTCTCACGAAATCCATCATCAGGACACTTTAATTAAAGGTGTGAAAAAATAAGGTAATAAGGTTTTTTTCTTGTGTTCGTGTGGCATCTCTACTAAGGTTGATAAAGACAGATACTAAGGTTTATAGGAAAAACACATGGCATACATTGGGAAAGATATTAAGGTTTAGTAGGTTGGATATTTTTTAGTTACGCACACTTTTTGATAAAATTCCTCAATTTTCTCTCATATTGTGATTATACTGTACTATATTAACTCAAAAAAACGTTTGGGTAAAACCTATGGAATTCTGAGAGCCAGAACCAGAGGAGTTAATATTTGAAAATATCTTTAAAACCGGTTTTTCCGTTTTTCTTAAGTGTCTTTAGCTTCTTTATACCAGTGTTTGCACAAAAAGATTACGGAATACATGATCCCTCTACTATAGTTAAGGAAAATGACCGTTATTTCACCTTTTATACCAGTAATGGTGTAGAGTATGCCTATTCCACCGATCTATGTACCTGGCGTAGAGAAGGAAATATTTTTCCATCCGGGTTCCCTGAATGGATTACCAGTTATGTCCCCTCTTTCGAGGGTCATTTCTGGGCTCCTGATGTCTTCTATATGAACAACCGGTGGCATGTTTATTATTCCTGCTCAAGTTTTGGCTCCCGTCAGTCTGCAATCGGTTTGGCAACATCGCCTTCTCTCACTAACCCACAATGGAATGATGAGGGAATGGTGGTTTACACAAACAATTCCTCCGACCATAACGCCATAGACCCGGCTATTATCCGTCATGAAGGCAAAGTATGGATGGCTTATGGTTCTTTCTGGTCAGGCATTGTGATGACAGAAATTGATTCCACCACAGGAAAACCTGTAAATAAAAGTGCTCTCCATTATATAGCGGATAATGATCCTGAAGCTGCAGCTATTATTCATCGGGGCGATTATTACTATCTGTTTTTCAACCGCGGGAAATGCTGCAGTGGAGCAAACAGTACTTATTACATAAATGTAGGCAGATCATCTGATCCAACCGGCCCTTATCTGGACAAAAATGGCAAACACACCAGTAGTGGTGGGGGCACTACTATTCTAAAAACCGAGGGCCGCTTCATCGGCCCGGGGCATTTCGGACTCTTGTCTGGAAACGGTAAAGAATATATGTCCTACCATTATTATGATGGCTCACAAAACGGTGTATCAAAGCTTAAAATAAGTACACTTTCATGGCAGGATGGCTGGCCGGTGGTAAGAACCGATTTTGACCCCTGCAATCCTGATACTATGGAGGATTGTGCCGGTGTAAAAGGCGGTTCTGCTTATATCGATAATTGCGGTGTTTGTGCAGGTGGAACAACAAATAAAAAGCCCTGTCAACAGGATTGCAATGGTGACTGGGGCGGTAATGCTCTTATGGACACTTGCGGAATATGTGTGGACGGCAAGACCGGTTTATCATCCTGCAGCGGCTCTCTTCAGGCAGAAGATGTACTGGAATTTGATGGAATTTTTGAAGATATCAACAAAGGATTCATTGAAAGAGGGTATATAAATTTGACCAATAAAAAAGGTTCTGCTGCAACAATATCTCTATGCTCAGACATAAGTTCCGATTTTTCACTGATTCTTCGCTATGCAAATGGCAGTACCACCGATAGAAAACTCTCTGTTTCTGTTAACAACACAATTCAGATAGATTCAATTACTTTCCCGCCCGGTTCTTCCTGGACAGATTGGAAAGATATCACTGCCCGTGTAAGACTTTTGAAAGGAAATAACCTCATCACCTTTACTTCGTTGAGCAGCGATGGTGGTCCAAATCTGGATCTTGTCGCATTTTTCGATGAACTCCTGCATGATTGTTCGACTCAGTCGAAAAAAACAAGAAATAAGCAGGTTAAGAATGCAAACCTGATGTACTCTGGTGGTTTGATCTCTTTTTGTATGCCTGAAGAAACCACAATCAGATATCAATTGTATAACCTTTGCGGTCGAACTGTCTTACCTGCAGTTTCCAGAAAGGTTAACGCAGGTATCAACTATCTGACACTAAATAGCGCTTGTGCAGGTCGGGGAATTTATCTTTTTGTACTTGAAGAAAAATCCACCGGGAAAAGATATGAAAAGCTGATACATATCATGTAATAGTCCTCATTTTTACCCTGTTCTAAAAGTAACAAAACAGAAGGATATATTTTATGAAACACCGTTTTTTTAATATATACATAACTGTAACACTTCTCCTTTTCTCATCTTTTTATTTGTGTGCACAATCGCTGCAATACAGTGGCAATCCGTTGTTTAAGGGTCTGTTCACAGCAGACCCATCTGCTCTGGTTTATAAAGATACACTTTATGTGTTTACCGGTCATGATGAACAGCAGAAAAACGGCACGACGTTTCTTATGCGGGACTGGTATGTTTTTTCTTCTGCAGATCTGGTCAACTGGACTAATCATGGGGTAAAGCTAAAAACAGAGGATTTCTCCTGGGCAAGTGGCAATGCCTTTGCCGGACATGTGGTGGAACATAATGGAAAATTCTGGTGGTACATCTCAGTTACCCACAAAACAATAAAGGTTGGCGAAGGATTCTCCATAGGTGTGGCAGTATCCGATCACCCACTGGGACCCTATAAAGACACACTGGGACAAGCTTTGATAACCGATAAAACTCCCAATTCAATCACCCTTAATATTGATCCTGCAGTATTTATTGATAATGGCACTCCTTTTCTTTTCTGGGGTTCCTGGGGAGCGGCCAGAATGGCTAAGCTGAAAAGCAATATGACTGAACTTGATGGTCCGGTTGAAACTGTTAATGCCAAAGAATTTTTTGAAGCGCCATGGATTCACAAAAATGACAATACGTATTATTTATCATATGCTTCAGGATATCCTTCGGTAACATCATACAGCACAAGCAGCAGCATTACCGGTCCATGGACTTATGGAGGTGTGATTAATGATCTGCTGGAAAATTCAGAAACCAATCATCAGGCAATAATAGAGTTCAAAGGAAACTGGTATTTTATTTATCACAATGCCGGACTTCCCGGAGGTGGAACGTATCGGCGATCTGTCTGCATAGACAACCTTCATCATAACAGCGATGGAACAATTAAAAAAGTTATCAGAACCAGCACCGGGGTTCCGGCAGTAAACCCTACCGGAGTTGCTTTTCAAAACAGGGTTGTAAAGCTTGATGAATTCTGTGGGAAAAATAAGTTTCTCATTACAGACAGGAACCAGACCAGCACCTTTTTTAATGGTCATTCAGTATTTAATCCATTAGGAATTAAACAGATTCCAGATCAATTGCACCTCACTCCAGGCTTTTATGTTAAACTGAGTTCAAAATAAAATCCAACTCTGTAGCTACCCTGCCGATCTCAGCATAGAAACCTTTTTGCTTGAGCCCTGTAAGAGCGCACGCATGATGCATAATCGTACTGATAGCTCCTTACATAGCTCTACGGTTGCAAGCCTCAAATTACTCTCTCGCAAGCGGTGAAAGTTGCGACATTTAAGATTAAGGATTTGAAGTTTTTGTTCCCGAGAATATGGCGCGGTCCGCGTGTGTTTTTGCTTTTCATCATCAGACAGCCAGACCAGACATCACGGTTTCCCTGAGATGATATTTTTTTGCATATTACATAATCCTGTCATAATGCTGAATAAAGAGTGGATAATATCAGGAAATTCAAATATTTTATCCTTATGATAGTGATCTTACAGAAGGAGGTATATACTTGAGCCACATATTGAGATTAATCGTAATATCTTTAGTAATAACAACGACATCAACACCTGTTAAAGCCCAATCATATATGGAAAACCTCAGCCGCGGTCTTGTTGCAGTAAAAAAAGGTAACGGCTACTTTCTCAGTTGGCGCCTTCTGGGTCATGAAGATTACAATACGGCTTTTAATGTATACAAGGATTCCAGGAAACTTAACAATCAACCATTAACAAATGCCACCTGCTATGAAGATAACAGTAGCGGAAGCGGTGAATATTCGGTCAGAGCAATAGTTGACGGAGTTGAATTGAAAGCTAACAAGGCAGAACTCACTCTTTCCGCCAACTATGTCGAAATACCTCTTCAAAACGCCGCAGGATATACCGCCGGTGATGCCAGTTGTGGAGACCTTGATGGTGATGGTGCGTATGAAATCATCCTTAAAGAAGAAAAAAATCCACAGGACAACGCCAATGATGGTGTTACTGGCGAACCGAAACTTTCAGCCTATAAACTGGATGGCACACTAATGTGGAAGATTGATCTGGGAGTAAATATTCGTGAGGGGGCTCACTACACTCAGTTTATGGTCTATGATCTTGATGGAGACGGGATTGCAGAGATCGCCTGCAAAACAGCTCCCGGGACAAAAGATGGTACTGGAAGTTACCTTAAAACCGGTCCTGCAGCCGCTGCGGATCACAGCAAAAGTTACCGGAACAGTACTAGTGGAAGGATTCTGGATGGTCCTGAATATTATACTGTTTTTTGGGGGAAAGATGGTTCCGAGCTGCTTACTGTGGAATACAAACCTAACCGAAGTGGAAACTGGGGTGATACCTATGGAAACCGGGGCGAACGATACCTTGCGGCTGTTGCCTATCTTGATGGTGAACGACCATCTGTTATACCATGCAGAGGTTACTACACACGAACAACTCTCTGGGCACTTGACTGGCGTGATGGCAAATTGACTGAAAGATGGTTTTTCGATTCAGACAAGGGTTATCGAAACTATGCAGGGCAGGGAAATCACAGCCTTGCCGTTGGTGATGTTGATCAGGACGGAAAAGACGAGATCGTTTACGGTGCATGCTGTATTGATCATGATGGCAAGGGATTATGGAACAGCGGTCAGGGTCATGGTGATGCCGGACATCTATGCGACATCGATCCTGATAGACCGGGGCTTGAGTATTGGTCAATTCATGAAAACAAAGGTGGAGATGCCGGAAGGTTAGGATATACTCTTTTTGATGCAAAGACCGGTGAGCTTATTTGGGGTGGAGCAGAAAAACAGGATGTTGCCAGAGGGGTGACTGCAGATCTGACTGCTGCTAATGCCGGGATGGAGTGTTGGGGTGGAACTCCCGATCTTAGAACTTGTAAAAATAAAAGTGCCGGACAAAATCCAGCATCAACCAATTTTCTGTGCTGGTGGGATGGAGATCTGTTGCGAGAGTTACTGGATGGCAATCGGGTAACTAAATATGGCGGCAGTGCTCTTCTGACAGCTACCGGGTGCTCTTCGATAAATGGTACGAAATCGAATCCGGTTCTTTCTGCGGATCTTTTTGGTGACTGGCGTGAAGAGGTGATTTTTAGTTGCAGTGGTAAATTGCGTATTTTCACCACGACAATTCCTGCAAATCATAAACTTTACACTTTAATGCATGACCGGCAGTATCGACTGTCTATCGCATGGCAGAATGTCGCTTACAACCAGCCCCCACATCCGGGTTTCTTTTTGGGTGATGGTATGAAAATGCCGCCAGACAAGCCATCTATCAAATACTACAATGAACCGATTGTTGGTACTATCGCAAAAAAGATGAATACCACATTAAAGAATCATCATAACAGTGTAATAGCCGCTTTCAGTAACCGGGTAATTACAGTTCCGAATTCTGTTGCAGGAACTCAAACCTCTATTACAGTATATTCATTATCTGGTAAATTGCTTAGAAGCAGTACGATTACTAAAAGCAGATTTGATCTTCAGACAGATTTTTCTTTACCATTGGGGACCTATCTGGTGAAAATGCTGCGTGAGTAAATCAATAACATGTTGTATTTTGAACAGAAACTAATTAGGTCAAATAAAATGATTGAACTTATGTTTTATGAGTATAGCGACAGGATTTCCCTGCTCGCTCGTGCACTATTTTAAAAGTTGACGATTGATTCTATCCACATGTTTAAAAAAACTGGTTGAAAGGGGGAAGAATTTGAAAGGCAGGAATGGCCATAAGAAAGATCTTTCAATTCTGATTTGGCTTGTTTTTGTCTGGGAATTATTACTTTTTCTTTTGGCTGTAATTGTGGGTCATGCATGTGGATATCGAAACGCTTTTGTCGCGTTTGGTGTAATGGGTGCGCTACTTGGTATTCCGGCATTTATTACTATTTTTGCTTGGAACGGAGTGACTATCATTATTGAAATGGTTATGAAGAGGGGAAAAAAACAAGATGCCCATTGTAGATAAATTACTTTAATGATAATTGTGGCGATGTTTTAAAGGTATTGACAATTATAAAAAGCCAAATGTTAGACATTGCCAGTAAATAGACTTAAGTGAACACTTTATCGAAAAGAATATTTATAGAGTATTGACTTTTATGCGTTTCATCGTAATATCCCAAAACAGTTAAAAGCCTCATCATTGAGCTTGGTATCTATAATACCAATAATTAATATGTTTAAAATAGCAGTTTGGAAATAGTGCTTAGGGACTTAATTGCTTAGGTGTAAGAGACTAATTCCCTTTGACATCGGTTCAAAAAGAGATTTGGACTGAACAGATGATATATGCAAACACGCCAATCTACAATATCGGTGGATTTATTAAAATAGACGCAAATATTGACGTCGAAATTTTAAAACAGGCGACTATGGAAATTGTTAGACAAACTGATGCATTGCGTATTAGTTTCGTTGAGATGGAGGGCGTTCCTTTTCAGGTATCTCCTGAAGTAAAGAATGAACCATTGAAGTATCTTGATTTATCTCAGGACTCAACTGTCATGCAGAAAGTATACAGCTACATGTCCGATGAAATGAGACGGCCATTCAGATTACTTGAAGAACCTTTGTATCGCTTCTGTTTATATAAGGTCGCACATAATTCATATTTGCTTCTAGCAGTTCTTCACCACTTGGCTGGCGACGGATGGGCATTTTCGCTTATGGCACAACAAGCTGCCACCCAGTATAATATTTTAACCGGTAAAAGGAATGGCCTTTGTAGGGGAGGGGCATACCTTTCGTTTATTGAGAATGATGAAGCATACGTGAAATCTCCGGTTTACCTAAAAAATAGACATTATTGGAAAACTGTCTTTAACACTTTGCCAGAACAGCTTCTTTATCCGAAAAATTGCAAAACGAAACAATCTGAAACAGTAGAAGGTGGTGTTCATACCTGGTTTATTCCCCAGGCGCAGTATGCGCTTCTTGGAAAATTGGCACAGAAGAATTCCGTATCCGTATTTCATGTGTTCCTCGGCCTACTCTATGTTTACTTTTGCAGGATAGCTGATCGGGATGAATGCGTGATTGGAATTCCGGTACTCAATCGCAGTTTGGCGAAATTCAAGCAGACCATTGGCCTTTTTGCCAGCATGATACCAGCCCGGTTCAGATGCGGCCGCGATATTAGCTTTGTCGAGCTTATGCAGTATATTGCTAGGTTCCTGAGTGAAAGCTACAGGCATCAACAGTTAGTTATTCAAATCTTGCAATAGTGCTTCAAGCCCTTGGCGACTACAGCGGAGCCCACGAACTTTTAGAGAAAGCAGTGCAATCAGATGAGAAGAATTTTGGTCCTGACCATCCATCTACAGCAATTAGGTACTCAAATCTTGCATTAGTGCTTAAAGCCCTTGGCGACTACAGCGGAGCCCGGGAACTGTTGGAGAAAGCAGTGAAATCAGATGAGAAGAATTTTGGTCCTGAACATCCGTCTACAGCAGTTAGTTATTCAAATCTTGCATTAGTGCTTAAAGCCTTTGGCGACTACAGCGGAGCCCGCGAACTGTTAGAGAAAGCAGTGAAATCAACAGTAATGTTCGTTCAAGCAAAGAAAATAATGTAATAACATCAATTAAACCGGCAAACAATGCAAATACCCTGCAAACTGTTCTGACAATGAAAGTACCTTTACCCTACCGTACTTTTCAATATTGATAAATCCACTGGAAGCCATAGATATAATCTCTTTGTAAACCGGAGAATAGGCATATCCCAATCGCTTCGAGAGTGCTTTGATGTGGATTCTGGAATTGTTTAGAAGAGCAAAAAGGATTTCAGCTCTCATGTTTGGACCCACCAGCGCACGTATCGCAAGCAACGCATTTTTCTTTAGAATTCGCTTTTTATCGAGCATTGCATCTTCATAAAATTCAACCATTTCAAAATGTTTCTCAGCTGGATAATATTGTTAAATCTATTCTTGAAAATGCTGATAAACCTGATTTTGTTTCATCTCTGATTTCTCTCAGGCAGCAGAAAGAAGAAGAAGATTCCAATAATTTTTACTTCCAATTAAAATTAAATTTACCATTCTATCATCCCTTCAACTCACATTTTTTTAGAATCATTTAATTCATTTTCAATATTTTGCAGCAATGGAACAAAAGCAGACGCTTTTACCTAACCAATGATTGCATTTTATTGGGTTTCGAGCTTCCAAAAACCTGCCATTTTATTCTCGTCAAGTTGTGTTCTTGCATGAAACTCTTTCATGAAACCTAATACTGTAGAAACTGCCCATTTCATACAGCCTGAACTCATGCTTTGCTTTGTAACAAAGTCAGCTGGACCGTCAAGGAATGGGCTCAGCATATACTTATCGGTAAGAACTTCCACAAGCTCAACCTTGCGATTTCGATCGGGGTCCCAGGTAGGCTTATAGTGCACAAGGTAGTTGCGAAGCTCAATAAGAGCCCATGCATCTCTGTATGGTGGCACGTGTTCATCAAATTTCTGTTTACCGAGCATTTCAAGCGCTTTTTGGTATTTCTGGAGTGGTGGTTTCCATTCTATGCCATTACGACCCCAGAACTCAGACTCAAAGTTTTGGAGTCCCTGCCGAAGTGGCCCATCAGGCCAGATGAAGAATTCGTTTATCAGTGACTCAAGTGAGGCGGTGGCTGACATAATACATGCAGATCCATAAGAGCGAATATCCGTAAAGTAAGATCCAAAAGGCTTTCCAGAGTTCTGCAATTCGATGGCAATGACTTGATCACGAAATGTAGTAGCAGCCTTCAGGTGTTGCCAAGCAAAGTTGTCAATTACGCGGCTTGTCGCTTCCACCTTCAATGAAATATTCAACTCGACAGAGGCTTCGTATGCAGTCATAAAACTTAATCCCTTGCTATGTGATATAAAACAGTTGGCGAAATTTTGTTTTAACAAAGCAAATTATTTGAATTTAAAAAATTTAATAAGAGGATTTTAAGCTCATCTTTGCTATTTTTTCAATCCGCATTGTAATTAAAATCATTTTTCAACCTAAACAATTTCTTTCTTATTCCGCGCTCCGGATGAGCGCTCCCGGCCGGTGTGTAAATTGCCACTAACACGGCCAATATGCATTTTAATTAATGTTATAACATCAAATAAAATAAACCTTAAAGGAATGTAATATTTTCATCACGATTCTATATGTAATTACACTACCATCCCACAGGTTTTCAGAAAAATTGACAAGATGGCTGGCCACATGACATGTTAAGGTTCTACTACAAACTTTAACGAGAGTGTCAAATGCAACCAGCCAAACATAAATTTACTATTTTCA
>JAEYNR010000022.1 GCA_023412475.1 Fibrobacterota bacterium
TTCGTGCAGGTCAGACCAATGTCAGGTCCACAGGAAGGGAGCTTTTTGTTGCCATCTGCAAGAGCCTGTACGAATTCAGTGGAGCAGATTCTGCCCGGTATCTAAGGGTAACAGAAGCAGCGGTTTCAAGAATGCTTACCAGATTTCAAAATGTGGAGAATAAGGAGTACTTAATTGAAAAAGTTTTAGAAGAGATCACCTGAGAGAAAAATCCTGGAAAACTTAACAGGAAGGCTTTTATTTTTAATGTGTTCAAAAAAGAAGCTATACTTTTTATAATAAATTTCATTACCTGCGGTAAAAGTGGTTTTTTTTTGATATCAAAATTTCATTTTGCCTTGTGCCCCCTGGAATGCCTTTAAATTCCATATGTTTATCTTTTATTGGTGACAGAATAGTTCATGAGCTCCTACATACCCCAGAGTTGAAACTTTTTCCGATTAGGTTTTCATCCTTGGGGAGATTAAAGAGCGCGCCTTGACCAAACTCACTTAATCCATATCACCGTGCCTTCTTTTCTGGAAAATTTCCATTCACAAAACAACACCATGGCACTCCTAAGCTGCTTTTCTCCAGTGGTGTTTTGCACAGTTTGTGATACCTGAATAAAACGGTTGTTAATCATAATTCTATCAAATACCAAAAGCCTCACTTTATAGGGAAACTTTTTTTGGACGCAGTTCTCTTGGCAACCATAAAAACGTGGGGATTACAGAAAGCTCCCCAGAGGTGAAAACCAAATGTGGAAACGTTTTATCTCCGGGGTAATCCTCCAGACCAACACGCATCTTAAAAATCAATTAGTCCGCCAAATCAGTCAAGAAAGAAATGTTTAAATGCTCTTTCTGCTTCCAAATATGTATTTTTCGCTTATTAATAAAGGAGATTGCATGCTTTCGATGATTTTTCTTTTGATAACTGGAGGAGTCTTACTTTATTTCGGAGCCGAATTGCTGGTTAAGGGAAGTGTGAACCTGGCCATGCGATGCGGAGTTTCGGCGCTGGTTGCCGGATTAACAATTGTGGCCTTTGGAACCAGTGCACCGGAGCTAGTGGTCAGTGTAAAAGCAGGACTGGATGGATTGGGTAATATCGCAGTAGGTAATGTGATAGGCTCAAATATATTCAACATAGCAGTGATTTTAGGAATAACCGCTATTGTCCGCCCCCTTAAAGTGCATCTGAAGGTGCTAAGGGTCGACACTCCGGTGATGCTGGCAGCTTCGGTGCTTCTGATGGTTGTGCTTCATGATTTGCACATAAGCAGAGTGGAAGGCCTATTTCTTTTTCTCGGGGTTATTTTTTATACAGTATTTACAGTCATCACCGCACGGAGAGCCGGAGAGACAAAAGCGGACTTTCCGGTGGAACAGTTGATTCCGGCAAAAAAGATAAACACTGCTATGGATATATTATTTGTAATCGGTGGAATAGGTATTCTGGTTCTGGGGTCCCGTTTCTTTGTGGATGGAGCAGTTGAGCTGGCCAGAGTTATTGGAGTTAGCGAAGCGGTGATCGGGCTCACTATCGTGGC
Source organism: Fibrobacterota bacterium (assembly GCA_023412475.1). GTDB lineage: Bacteria > Fibrobacterota > Chitinivibrionia > Chitinivibrionales > Chitinispirillaceae > JAAYPC01. The sequence continues at coordinate 1,535 of JAEYNR010000022.1, forward strand.
ATTAGGAACCAGCCTGCCTGAACTGGCAACATCTCTTATAGCGGCCATAAAGAAAGAAGAGGATATTGCTATAGGCAATATTATCGGGTCCAATATCTTCAATATATTAACTATCTTGGGAGTGAGCAGTACAATAACTCCGCTGGAAGCTGCCGGAATAGGTCAGATAAGTCTTTATTTCATGCTCGGAACTGCAGTTCTTCTGATGCCATTTATGAGAACGGGATTTGTGCTTAATAGAATTGAAGGAATGGTTCTACTGGCTATATACGGAGGATATATGTATTGTCTGTGGCCATGATCATCGTCCGATTTGGTTTAAAAACTAAATCAATTAATAATTGATATTGCCATAAGGGCTAAATAGTTTTATCAACTAAAAAGCAGTACCAATTTTTGTGATAAGTTACAATTTTATGTTACCACTTTTTTTCTAATGATCTATCGGCTCTATTAGCTGTGTGATTGTTGCTATTTGGATAGGCAAAGGGACATAGCAATTAAACAGGCAATATGTATATTTCCGAATCGTAGTAGGGAACTCACCTGCAACAGAAATTAAATATGAAACCAGCATCTCTTTTTTTACTTCATCTGATACTACTGGCTTGTTTCAACTGGTTTGGATCTTTAAGTTCCTCTTCTGATAGTTCTGAGATTTCTGGTGATGACAACGGCTGCCTTCTATTATCCTCAGATGGATACTCCAATAATAATGTTGTGATTCTTGAAAAAGCGCTACCTAAAATTTTTGATTTTATTGCACCTTCAAAACAGGAAAATCGCAATAGAATTATCAGAAAACCATTTTTCTGTGCACATCTTCAGCTATGTCTGCTGCATCTGTTTTTTCAGCTTCATCCCCCAGCAGTTGACCTGCATTTGGCAGTGGCAGCAGCCCGATTGCCAGCTTTTCCTCTTAGAATTTAGAAATCAGCTCCTTTTTTAAGTTGAGCTTTTAAGCTCTCATTTACTTAGTTGTTTGTCCGCAAACTTTTACTTCAAAGCTTGAGCACGGTACGCATTTGGGCTGATAAGAAGTTAAAGCAGCTACTTTTTACGATTTTTTGAGTGTACAGACACACTGCGGTTAAGAGCGGCCGGTAGCAGATCGCAGAAAAAGGCGTAATGGGACAGACTCTGCATAACAGTACCAGAAATAAATTATCGACAGAAGGGGTTAGCTCTGTTCTGTGGCTTCAGTACCTAGAAAACAGGAGTGGTATAATAATGAAAAGTGAAAATAAAGCCAAAAGCGGTCTTGAAAATAAAGTAAAGTGTGATGATATCCGATTGTGTCATAATGGAACCAGGACTACTTTGAAATCAGAGATAAGTCGCAAAATAAGCTCATACCAGAGAAGGAGCACTGTTGATTATTTGCAGCATGACGTAATGATCATTAACCGGGCAGACCAGAATGATGATATGAAAAACGTGGTGAAAAACGCTTTCAGAAGCTCAGATGTAAACTGGAACCTGTTATCTTTCGGTGAACAAATGGTCTTAGATGAAAAGCCGGAGGTTTTTAGAATTGTCAAACCCATCAAAATCATCGATGCTGCAAAAAAAGCAGGTATCGTAGAGAGTAAATTATGGCATGATCTAATCGGAGCAGGATTTGTTTTGCTTTTCTGTTTAATATTGTGCAGTGTGCTTTTGCTTCCCGATGGAAATCTGAATGTGAATTCAATTGTTTCTAGGATAACGGAAAAAGGATTCCTTATCGTTTGGGGTGTTTCCAGCTTTGCAGGATTTCTTGTCTACAGGTTCATTAAAGATAATCGGTTGGCAAAAGATGCGGGTTTGTTGAAAAAGATACTATATCATACAGACAGAGGTAATTCATGTGATAAAACCAGCAGTGAATTTTTCAGCAATATTCGTGATGAGATATTAAAACTGCAGATGCCCATGGCCATAGTAGTTGGAAGCAATGAATATCTGGATTCTTTTACCAGAAAAATTCTGAACGAACTATTAACCATTGAAAAGCAACAGAGTAGCGGATCAATTTTCTGGGTCATTGCTGACCAGGAGAAACCGGATGCCGAAAATGAGCTGATCACTCTTATAAAGAAGAATAGCAGCACAGCAGGCTATTCATATCACAATTATAAGTTTGAAAGTTATCTGTGATTTTTCGTAACTACTCAGATAATAAACCGTACAAAACCTCCACCTTCCTTAGTACCTAAGTACGGCGGAGAGGCGGAAAGAAACATCTAACCGAAGAATCAGAATGTAAAAATACTTTTTTTTTATTTTATTATCAGATGTTTGTTTCAAAAGCTGAGTAGTTACTTCTTTTTAAAAAAAGGATTTTTTGACTTTGTTCAAAAAGGGGACTGTTTGTTTATGATGGTTGTTTTTCTGATAGCTGGAGTAGTGTTACTTTATTTCGGAGCCGAATTTTTGGTCAAGGGAAGTGTGAACCTGGCCATGCGATGCGGAGTATCGGCTCTGGTTGCCGGATTGACAATAGTTGCATTTGGGACTAGTGCACCAGAGCTGGTGGTCAGCGTTAAGGCCGGGTTTAATGGATTAGGCGATATCGCGGTGGGCAATGTGGTGGGCTCAAATATCTTTAACATTGCCATTATACTGGGGATATCGGCTTTGGTCCGTCCTTTGAAGGTGAATTTAAATGTACTTCGGGTAGATACTCCGGTGATGCTTGCTGCATCGGTGTTTCTTATGGTGGTACTTCAAGATTTGCACATAAGCCGAGCGGAGGGAATCTTTCTTTTTGCCGGAATCATCGCCTATACTGCATTTACAATTATCACTGCACAGAGAGCCGGAGAGACAAAGGTGGATTTTCCGGTGGAGCAGTTGATTCCTGAAAAAAAAATTAGCACAGGTCTGGATATAATCTTTGTAATCGGTGGATTGGGTCTTCTGATTCTGGGGTCCCGTTTTTTTGTGGATGGAGCAGTTGATCTGGCCAGAGTCATCGGGGTTAGTGAAGCGGTGATTGGGCTAACAATCGTAGCAGCCGGAACCAGTCTGCCTGAGCTGGCTACTTCTGTCATTGCAGCCATGAAGAAAGAGGAGGATATTGCTATAGGCAATATTATCGGGTCCAACATTTTCAATATACTGGCAATTCTGGGAACTAGTAGCATAATAGCTCCACTGAATTCTGCCGGAGTGGATCAGATAAACCTTTATTTCATGCTGGGAACTGCAGTGCTTTTGATGCCGTTCATGAGAACTGGGTTTATACTTAATAGAATAGAGGGGGTCCTTCTTTTGGCAATTTATGGGGGATATTTGTATTATCTATGGCCCTGAGATTCTTAAAAATCAGAAGGTCTGAATCAAAAGGGTAGTTGATGCAGTCACAAAACAATAAGGAATTACTGAGAGTATGAATCGTTTTATTAAAAAAAATATTACCCATTTTATTCACGGATTTCTAGCCCTGTTGCCACTGATAGTCACCGGGTATGTGGTGTTTTTCTTGATGTCAATCATAAGCGGCTTTACCGACCGGGTTCTTAAGCTTTTGCCGGATTTTATCAAAAACGTTGACATACTGCGTGTTACCATTGAAGGAATCTCTGTAGTTGGTATGTTCTTTGCAATCGTGTTTATCGGAATATTCATCAAGACTGTGGTCGGTTCAAAAATTCTTAAAATGATTGATGGATTTTTCGAAAAAGTACCAGGTCTTAATAGAATTTATAATGCTACTAAACAGGTAGCCGAGGTTTTCCGTACCGGAAATCGTCAGTTTTTCACAGAACCGGTGTTGGTTCAGTATCCTTCTCCGGGAATATGGGCAGTAGCCTTTAATACTGGTGCTGTAGGGGAGGCATTCATTAAAATAGGGCATTCAAAATCCTATACTGTATTTATCCCCACTACTCCTAACCCCACCAGTGGCTTTTTAGCAGTAGTGCGGGAAGACCAGATACAAAAACTGGACATTACGGTTGAAGATGCCATAAAGATGATTTTGACCGGGGGGATGGTAAAAATCAGTACTGGGTCAACCGAACAGATGAAAACAGACTATAACATTATCGATACACCACAAAAAGAAAATTGAAAATAGTTTTTTCAGGGTCGGTTTTTTGCAACCATTACAACTTCCGTTTCACACAATTTATAAGCAAGCGTTTTTCTGGAATCACATGTATTCTGCAATTATTTACCGGTAACTACTTTTGGGGTCAGTTGAGTTTAGCAGGAATTTTACTGCTGATGTTCAGAATGCTCAAAGTTTTTTACTTAAGGATTGATGTTTTTTTTACAAAGAACAATTTCAGAGAAGCTGAAAATGAAAAGTAAAAAGAAAATCCTGATGAGTATTCTATTATCGATAATAGCAGGACTTGTAGTGTTGTGGCTTGCTTTGGAATCTGGTATTCGACGGTTTTTAAATGAGAAAATAGATAATACAGAGCAGATGTCTGGAAATGTTGGACCGGTTAGTATCAAGCCTTTGAAGGATCTTTTCACTGTTGGGGATATTGAGTTGAGCTACACAAGCGATGCCACCGATATGCCTAAAATAAGTATCAGAAGCGTTGTTTTGAATCTGAACTGGGCATCATTGTTTTCTGGAGCTTTGGTCGGGCGTGCGAAAATCATTAGACCCGATTTCCGTGTGATTAAAAAATCCTCAACTGCGAAAGAGGTGCCTCGCGAAAGTCCTCCTTTGGCCAGAACTATCAAAAGTTTTATACCGATTCGGGTGGATTTCATCAGTATTTCTAATGGAGAGCTGAAAATGCGCGATAAGACACAGCCCGTAGCGCTGGTGGTCGATATAACAGGGATTAATGGTGAGATCCGTAACCTGACCAATACCCTTAAACTCTCAGATAATCTATTCGCATCTGCCGATGTTACCGGAACTGTTTGGGGGAGCGGAAAATTGTCTGTGAAATTGAAACTTGCACCTGTCTCTAAGAATCTTCACTTCACCTTAGTAAGCCAGATAAAAGGACTAAAACTTCTTAATCTGAACAGTTACCTGAATGATTTGGCTGGTATAACTTTTGAAGATGGAACTTTGACCATAGACATGAACCTCAAGGCTGAAAATGGTTTTATCAGAGGTTTTGTAAAAACTGTTTACCATAATATTAAACTTATTAATCCGGAAAATGAAGAAGGAATATTAGACCGGTTACAAGAGGGGATTTCAGATTTAGTTGGAGAAATTATTGGAGACGAGCAGGACCAGCTTGTCACCAGAATACCTGTAACCATGAAAGTACAAGGCACAAAGCCCGATGTTCTTTTTACAGTAGTGTTGGTTTTACAACAGGCTCTGGCGAATGCGATCATTCCATTAGGGGGGTAGTTTGGGGCAAACTGGCAGCAAAGAAATAGACACTGAGCAATATTGCGTTTTAATCATCCGGAGTTACTATCCGATAGCGGAAACCGTTCCAGAGGCGCTTGGAGATGGCCATGGAAGGCTTTTTCTGCAGGGGGACAGATACCCCAGAGTTAATTTCTTGACTTGTTGAGAATTCACCTCTGGGGAATGTAGAGAAGTTACAAAAACAAAAATGCAATGTCTCATCCATTAAAAGTAACCAGAATTTGAAACAGGACATTTTTTCCAGATGCTGTATCCCGAACGGGAAAAAACTCCATTTCAGTCTGTACTTTATTCCACTATCAGTACTTCTGATAATCAGTGTCTTTCCGATTAGATTACTCAATAATAATTAATTGCCTGAATAATAAATTTTTTTTAAAGATTATAGGATCTTGTTTGTTTGAGTTGTTAAAAGATACTTTTTAAGAGGTTTTTGGCAAGAGTATCAGGACACGATTAAGGCGTATCCTGATAGAGGTTGCTCAGTATGTATCGGTTAAGACCTGAAAGAAAGCCTGGGGATGCTCGCAGCAGGGACATACCTTAGGTGCATCTGTGCCTTCATGAATATATCCACATTCCCGGCAAATCCAGGTTATCGTCTCTGGTTTATTGAAAACCATATTTTTTTCCAGGTTTTCAAGAAGCATTCTGTAACGCAGCTCATGGTGAGCTTCAGCCTTTGAGACCAGATTGAATTGTGCTGCGACCTGAGGGAAACCTTCCTCTTTTGCAATGCGTGCAAACTCAGGATACAGTACTGTGTATTCTTCATGTTCGCCTTCTGCCGCAGCTTTTAGATTTTCTATCGTGGTATCGATTTTCCCTGCAGGATAAGCGGCACTTATTTCTACCATTCCGCCTTCAAGAAATCGGAAAAATCTTTTTGCATGCTGTTTTTCCTGATCTGCAGTTTCCAGAAAAATTGCAGCAATTTGTTCATATCCTTCTTTTTTTGCCACAGATGCGGCATAGGTGTAACGGTTTCGAGCCTGTGATTCACCAGCAAATGCTTTTAAAAGGTTTTGTTCGGTTTTTGTTCCTTTAATGCTTCCCATCATCTGTCTCCTTTTCCTTTAATAGGTATAGGGTAAAATAAAATGACATATCATAAAGACAAGTTAATTTTCAAAACTGATTGCAGCCTTATTTCGATTTGGTTTTTGATTTATTGTAAAACACACAATATCTTTTATGTTTCTTTAAAAAGCACTTATTTTATGAAAAAATTCAATTAAGCTGGCAGACATCTCTTCTTTGGTCCGTTTTTTGCGGCCCTCAACAGCAGTTACTCGTTAACCTCAAAAAGTGGAGTAGTTATGCATAAACTGGTACTGCTCAGACATGGTGAAAGCAGTTGGAATAAGGAAAATCGTTTTACCGGGTGGACTGATGTTGATTTATCCGAAAAAGGATTGCAGGAAGCCAGAAAAGCGGGTCTCATTCTAAAAGATGGGAATTATACTTTCGATATAGCATTTACATCTGTATTAAAAAGAGCAATCAGAACCTTATGGATTGTTCTTGACCAAATGGATCTGATGTGGATTCCGGTTCAGCGTTCATGGCATCTCAATGAACGTCACTATGGTGCTTTACAGGGATTAAACAAAGCAGAAACTGCCCGTAAATATGGTGAGCAGCAGGTTCATATCTGGCGGAGGAGCTATGATATCCGCCCCCCGGAATTAAACAAAGATGATCCCAGATCTCCTGCATCAGATCCTCGTTACCGTGATCTGAGTGACAATGAGCTTCCCATGGCCGAATGTCTTAAAGACACTGTGGATAGGTTTCTTCCATACTGGCATAATAACATTGCTCCGGTATTACTTTCCGGGGAAAAAGTTATAATAGCCGCACATGGAAACAGCTTAAGGGCTCTGGTGAAATATCTTGACAAGGTTTCTGACAATGACATAGTCAGCTTAAACATTCCAACAGGTATTCCTCTGGTTTATGAGCTTGACGATAAATTGAATGCAGTAAACCATTATTATATGGGAGATCCAGAAGAGATACGCAAGGCTGAGGAAGCGGTAAAGAAGCAGGGGAAAGCTTAGCTTCTATTAGACACAGTGCTGTTAAGCGATTACTTTATAACACTTTAGCCATGGACATTGAAGCCGGAAAGTTGATACAGCAGCAGAAATCCTGCCCCGGAAGAAGCAATGGGTTCAGATCGTTTTACAAGACCGTTTCGTAATTTTACGAATCATATCAGAGACTTTCTGAACTCCAGTCAGTTCATAACAAATGATCATAAGCAGAAATGATGGAACAGTGCTGATAAAGCATACTGTCAGATTTTTTAACAGGAAATTCGGTATGTTTATTCCCAAGCTCCATTGTTTGAGCAAATACCCTATAGCGCATCCCAGAGAGGTTATCAGAAGTATTTTGCTAATAGAAACAACAAGCTTGGCCACAGTTTCCCATCTGGCATGTCTGTAGTTCCAGATTACATAAAGAACAATAAACTGGGATGTAACAGCTAGTGTTGTTGCTAAAGCGATTCCGGGTCCCCCCATTCTGCGGCTGAAAAAAACATAAAGGGGTACACTTAGTAATGCTATTAATGTGTTTACCACCATTGGAAGAACAGTGTTTTGCATTGCATAAAAGGGTCGGGAGATTATCATGGATGCAGAAAAACCGAATGCGCCCAGAAGATAGACTGAGAAGATGGATGCGGTTTGTAATGTGGACTGATAGTCAAAATGCCCGCGTTGGTAGATAATAGCAATTATCTGTTGTGAAAGAACGATCATAATACCTGAAATTGGGAGCAGGAAAACGGCTATTCTGCTTAAAACCGAATTGAGGATATCGTTCATTTCTTCGAATTTTTTTTCTAAAGCAAGTTTTGAAAGGAAAGGAAAGAATGCAGCTCCTGATGCCTGTCCGAACATGGCAACCACCATCATCATTACTCGCAAGGCATAATTTACACTGGCCACGGTGCCTTGGGAAAGTGATGCTGAGAAGAACCTGAAAAAAATTTCATTTGAGAAGGTCATGCTCAGGCCCAGAACAAGTGGAATGCTTTTTCTAATATATTCCATAAGATCTGGATCAGAAAAATCGAATCTGGGATAGAATTTTAGCCCGATTTTTAATGCACCTGGTAATTGAACTACCATATTGGCCAGAAATGCCCCAAAGAGTACTCCCCATGCAAAACCATCTATACCGATGCGTGGTCCCAGAATTATACCTCCCAGAATTATACCTCCATTATAACACAGTGGTGCAATTGCAGGGATAAAGAAACGTTTCTCTGCCATTTGCACTGCAGAGAAGAATGCACCCCAGTAAAAAAAGAGTTGTGCTGGAAGTACGATTCGAGTTAAACGAACTGTGGTTTTGAAATATTCTGGTTTAACATCGGGTCCGATTCCAGCCATTTTGAGAATGTCAGGAGTAAAAATCATGCTTAAGGGGATGAGAACCAAAAAGAAGAGTGTTCCAATGCAAAACAAATTGGAGAAGGATTTCCAGCCTCTGTCCCGTTCTCCTTTTATAATATAACGCTGAAATATTGGAATGAAAGTAACCGATAGAAAACCTCCGGCCAGAAAATGATTAAGCATTTCAGGGATGAAGAAAGCCGATACATATGCATCTATTCCCAAACCGGTGCCGCCAAAGTGCGCCATAACCTGTTCGCGAAGCAGGCCGGTAATTCTGCTTAAAAAAACCGACCCCATCATTATGGCAGTAGCTATAGAAATAGTTTTGCCTAATTTGGGATCAGAACTCTTTTTTGGAAGAATCGGTTCAGTATTTTTTGAGACAGAGACATCGCCGTTGTGGGTCATTACATAAAATTACAGCTTGCTGCAGCTATGAAGCAAAAATAAAAAGGGTTCATGACAGTTATCATGGACCCCTTAAAACATTGCCATTGTTGAAAAAATTATCTTTTTTTCTTTTTGGCAGCTTTTTTCACGACCTTCTTCGCTTCATTAATAATACGATAAGTCTGAGAAATGGAAAGTTTATACTTTTTGGCCAATGCTGTACCTGAAGATCCGTTATCGTAAAGTCTTACAATTTCAGAATTGCGTTCAGGGTTTTTAGCCAATGAGGATTCAATTCCATACTTTTTACGAAGCTGATGGACTGCCTGCCTTGTGATTCCGAACTGTTCGCCAATTGCTGCATCAGTTTTAAATTTCTTTTGCAGCTTTAACAGTTGAGTTTTGGAAATTCTTGCCATAATGACGCTTACTCCTCTCATAGTAACGTTAAGTTAGAAAAACATGTTTTCGCAAAAATAATTCTTACTAACAACAGAGAAATACTTATGGTGTGTGAGAAGAGGTGTTAAGATTGACGTTTATAAAATAAACAATTAAAAATCTTTCCGCAAGGAAAAAGATGAAAAATGTCAGTTTGTGACAAAGAAAATACTAAAAAGATTCACCTACTTCTTTGATGGTTTAAATTCTATACCGATGCTATTGCCTTTTTGCTCAATTTAGGACAACACCCGGCAGTTTCAATCTGCAACACCTGACCTATACTCCTCAAGATACTAATTGTAAGTTACGCGTGTCATGTATCAGAAAAGAGCTGCCTTATACTCTATCTGTCAGTTTTCTGATGCCTTCACTCTTATACTTGATTCATATAATAGCGGCCGGAAAGTCACTGTAAAATTGCGATCTTATTTTTTCAGATCATGAAGTTTAGCAATGCCCGGAATGGAGAAAAATTAGCTGCGAAAAAATCTGTGCACTAAGTAATTTATGAGGACATTTTCAGATATTTCTTTATCTAAAGCCGTTTTTATTGGATGCACTGGAAACAGATTTAGGGAAGAATGAAGGAGAAATCTGCCATGTTGGAGCAAATAATAAAGTACCTTGAACTACATCCCGAAGGAGTGTCTTCACTGGAGCTTGCTAAAGAGTTTCTAAAATTCCAGGATACTCAATCCTCTTTTGCCCATTTGACCATTAGTTCCATTCTCTCTAAAAACAAAAGAGTTTATATGGATGATAATGGACAGTGGCATATAAAAGCCAACTCCTCTTCTTGCAAGTCTCTTGAACATTTACCAATAACCGCCACATTCATCATTGGTGATACTGCAATAGAAAACCGGCAGATCTATTATATTTCCCTGTGGAAAATATTTCCTGAGCCACAACATCTCCATGGGGAATGGGCAGTAGACGGTGATTTTTTACAAACAATAGGGAAGAGAGAACTCAGGACGATCTATGACAGTCCTTTCCTAGCATCTGAAGGCCAACAAGCGCTGCTCAATACAGTTAGCCACTTGAAATTGACAGTTCCAGTATACCTTAGCGCCTCCTGTCATAGTCTGCTGAAATCTGCTGCCGCCACTTTGGATGTAAGTTTAACCGATGATTCTATTCACATGTGTGAGTTATTTCAATGTGCAGGAATTGAAATTGATGATCCTGAAGACCTGAACTGCTGCTATAAAACCTTATTTGGAAAGACCTGCAATAACCAGAGTGCCTTCAGACAAAGCCAGCTATTTGCAGAGTGCATCAGAGAGCTTATCCGGATTCTAATGGAAAAAGGTATTTACTCCAGAGAAGATATTGATGAATTATTAAAAGAAAGCAGAAAATCCTTAATTTCTGGAAAAGAATTTTCCTATGATCAGATCTACTCTCTACCACCAGACATTGGAGTGTTTGGTTTCAAAGATAAAAATGGTAAATTTATTTATATCGGAAAAACTGATAATCTTAAACGTAAGATATTGAATTTTTTTAGGTGCAATAACACTAGACCTGCAAAACTTCAGTGTCTGCTGGAGCAGTCTCACTCTCTAATCTCATACCAGTGCGCATCTGAACTGGAGGCACTGCTATTTGAGCATCGTTTAATTATGAAACACTCTCCTCAACTCAACTTAAAAAAAAATCTACCCCGGAGAAAAAATCCTTCAACAAAAATTGAAGATTGTGTAATTGTTATGCCTCATACCCGCACTGATCTATTGATGACATTCTGGTTCTGCAAAAATAAAAAGATTAAAATCAAAGCAATGGATTTAAAGCATTCAGAAAAATTAAATGCTGAGCTGGGGGAGTTTTTTAATACGGATAAAGAAACAACAGAATCATTTGACCCTGTAGAAATGAATTTGGCCTATAATTGGATTAATAAAAATAAGGACCAACTGCTCATAGTTGAGGTAATTGAAGCCAGAGATGGCTTTCAAATACTTAAATCTATTAAATTTCATTGGGATTTAAGACTAAAAAAGTAGAAAAAACGTAATTGGTTTTAGACTTACTGATGGTTTTGATTATTTTAAACATTCATAACCATTAAAGCTTCTGTCTGCTCACTTACAAAAAGGATGAATCATGAGTTTTTCGTATGATCATGAAAGGTTTGTAGCCAAAAACAGAAGCCTTGCTTCTGCCGAAGAGATGAAAAAAAGAGATGTACTGCTGGAAAAGAAAGGCTACTCTCATCTAAAAAGTAACAAGGAAGGTTCCTGCTTTAATTGTAAAATGAAGCAAAATTGCTCTGAATTCAAGGCAAAACGCTCTGGCGGTGCTTCTGGTGTTGTTTCTTTTGGCGGTGATCAAAAGTTTATATGTAATCGGTACGTGCCTGCTGAGACTTCTGGCAAAACCATGACCAATAAACAGATAAAGTCGCTTTTAAAGAACACAAAAAAAGGTTATTGACCACAAATCTGGGAAAATATCATGGCAGATCAGCAATCATTAGAAAATTCTCCTCTGGAAATTTATGAGACCGCCTACAGGCTTCATTATATCGATAAGCGCACCGAGGAAGCAATCAAGTATTACGAAATATTAATAAGAGAGTTCCCCGATTCTAATGAATGCGGCTATGCTGCGGTGCAGATACAGAAGATTAAAGCGAACGGGCTAATTAAAGAGTTTAAAAGATCATCAAGAGCAGTTAATTCTATCACAGTTATTGCTCTTATTCTTTCAGTCATTTCCGTTCTGCTGTCAACCTCTGCAGTATACTATTTCTATTCCAGATATAAAGCAGAACAAAACCGGACCAAGCTTGCCCTTACAGCCTTGTCAAAAGTTTTTATTGGTGATGACAACGAAGCACTCAGGGTGCTAACCGAACTGAAAATTAATAGTAAAGATGATATCATCCCATTCGAACTATCTTCCGCTTTATATCAGAAAAAGGGACTCCATGAGCAAGCCCGGGCAGAGTATGAAATTTTCTTCCGCTTGAATCCTACTCTTAATCCGACCGATCTTCAGCTCTCAAAAATGAAATCGCAATTGCCAAAGGCTTCTAATAAATCAGCTACTATTGAGATCATAGATCAGAACACACATCAAATGAAAAATAACACACCTGATCCGGAACCAAACTCTGTTTCCAAGACTACTCCTACAAATAAACAGCCTTCCAAGCCTAAACAGAAACCAGTCAAAGGCATATTTCTGGTTGATCCGGATAGCCTTAACTTCTTTTAATTAAAGATTATTATGAAAACCGGTGTAGCTAACCAAAATTTAAAATATCACAAAGACTTCGAGTCTTTAATTGAGAGCGGTTATGTACTGGATGTACGTGGGCAATGGACACCTCTGAATGAAAAAGTTAAGAAAGAACGGTCTTTTATACAACATCTGGAATCTGGTGAAGTTCTTAATTCAGGTAAATGGATACCAATTTCTGAATTTAAAAATCCCGTAAATGCAGTGCAAAGTACTGATGAAAAGGCGCGATTTACAGAAAGTTCTCATGATGAGACTCAGACCAGCTTTGAATTAAGTACTTCAGACCAGGAAGAGGAATTTCCGCCAGAAACTATTATGATTGCTGCGGAGGAATTACAGGTAAGTAGGCCTTTGACACAGGAATCGGTTCAAAAAAACCAACAAAATGAAACTGCTGATAATCAGTTTCCAGATACCCAGCAGGAGGATATTGTTACACAGGAAACTATAGCAATGTCACTCCATGTAATTGCTGAAATGTCTACTATTCATCAAAGGCCCTGCAAAATTGACTACGACTCAACAACCTGTACAGTTCTGAAAGCTGAAAAAAAAAGCTGGTGTAATTATGGAAAAATACTCTTAAAGGCAGCAATAGTAGCATTAATTATTGGTGCAACTGTTTATTTTGCTTTCAGATTCTTTCCAGGTTCATTCTAATAGGCTTATCATTTTATCGATTATCCTGGGAATATTTCTCCCTCTGTCAAAATTATTTTTAGTGATCTGGTAACCGGATTTCCCCATTGAATAAATCTTATCTGGATTATGAATAAACATCTCCATTGCATCAGCAAAAGCACTGATATCATTCTGCTCAATCAGAAGCCCTGAGACTTCATGTTTGACAATTTCACAAATACCACCAGATTCAAAACTTATCACCGGTAACCCACAGCTCATAGCTTCAATCGCAACTCTGCCAAATGGTTCATTATCTGAAGCCATGCATAGAATATGATGGGAGTAAAATGCCTGTTGAGGATTTGAAGTATGTGGCATGAGCCTGACTTTTCCTGCAAGGTTTAATCTGCTGATCTTATCGGACAAAACTTTCCTGTACGATTGATCCCAGTAAAGAGTATCCCCTACAAGATCAAGAGTTCCGCAAAGATCTCCTGTTTTCTGATAAAGCAGGTAAAAGGCATCAATCAGCAAATGACAACCTTTCCAGGGAACGATTCTTCCAAGATAAAGAAATGCCACTTTCTGCGATTTCTTTTGAGGAACCTGCTCAGGTATTTCTATTCCATTATAAAGAACTACAGTGTTCTTTTTAATCCGAGAAGGTAGGTTGTCCTTAACCGCACCCGATATCGCAATAACCATGAAATTTTTGCGGGGCAATAATAATCGATATAATACAGAGGAAAAAGATGGCCTTTTAAATATCTCCCTGATATGAAATATACAGATGCTATTCCTGTATAGCCAGGACGACAGACTGAGAGCCACATGTGATTTGGGAATATTTGCATGTATAATATCCGGCTTTAAACAGATAACATACCTGCAAAACTTATAAACGTAACGAAAATAGAAGAAAAGAGTTGTAATGTTTCTTAGCAAAGCAAGAATCATCTTGTCGCGTCGGATGTTTTCTATTTCTTTTTTACAGGGTATAATTGTGCAATTTAAGCCCATCCTTTTTGCAGATTCCACAAGTATCCCGCCCTCTGATGTCACCAGATATGTGTCTGCCTTTTTGCAGGCCTCTTTCATGATATCCAGTAACGATAATTCCGCTCCACCAAGCCTTTGAGCCCAGTGGGTTACAAATAATACCTTAGGTCGTTTTTTACCAGACATACTGTTCTTTAACTCTTTTGATGGCATTTCGGATTAGCCTTTTGCGTAGTTCCTGGTTAAACACCAGTCTTGCAATTCCATCAATCCATGGCTGCAATTGATCAGGAGGAACCAAAAGTCCACAATTGCCATTATCCAAAACTTCAGCAATCCCGCCAACCTGTGATGCCACAATGGCTACTCCCTGGGCCATTGCTTCTATGAGAACGATCCCAAAGCCTTCAGTGCTTTCATCAGTTTCCCTGGAGGGAAACAGGAAAATGTCAGCATTTTCATAGTGTTTATAAAGCAATTTATCGGATATCGAGTCTGTTAGATTTATCCTCTCTTCCAGAGAGTACTCTGCAACTTTTTTCTTTAGAAAGGGATATTGCGGCCCAGATCCGACTATTGTAAGTTTCCATTTAATATTCACTGGTAATTCAGTCATCAAATCCAGCAGAAAATCGTGTCCTTTGTGCTGTTGCAGTCTGCCTACGGATAATAAATGTATAGGGTCGTGCAAATTTTTGTTACTGATATCTACAAGCAGCGATTTTTCAATTTTAGGTGGAAGATAGCGCAGTTTATAATCAACATTTAGAACCGAGAGAAACGAAGCGGTATGCCTGGTTACGTATGAGATATTTTCTGCCCTATTTAGTATGCATCGGAACAGAAGGGTCCGCCAGTTGTTTTGGACAAGAGGAATAATTTCTTTTCCATGGCAATATACATTGTATTTGATAGGCCAAAATAACGAAATCAGAAAAACCGGGATTGCAGCATAGATGTTACCAGCTTCAACTATGGTATTCTTTTTTTGTTTTATCAGGTTTATCAATAAGATAGTAAACAGATTAAAAAGGGAAGCTTTCTTATTCCTTTTTGAAAACCGATTGGAATAAAACTCTACAGAGCAGGGCAAACCAACTTCCACATCATCTGTTTTAACCGAAGACCCAACCAGTACTCGGTCAGACATATCATAGCTGTATTTAACCATATTGTACAGATATCTCTGTATTCCGCCCTGCTCAGGCGGGAAATCAAGCGTCAATAATATTTTCATTTGTATCTAAATGCTTGTATTTAAGAACATTATAAAAATGGACCAACACACCGTTCCAAAACCAGAAATAAACATCTCCTGGAAAGCCGTGAATATGAGTACCAGTGATATTAACAATCCCAAATGCGATATTCATAATGGTCACACCTCCTGCAATGGCAATTACAGTTGGATCCTTGCAGTTATCCAGAACATAGAAGCCTTTCACAACCAGCACGATTGATAAAATGATAATAAACAACATTCCAGGGTAACCGAATTCTGCCAGATAAGTAAAATACAGCGAATCAGCACTTAATACTCCCAAACCTCTCCCCCAAAAAGCCAGAATCGGATCAGTTGAGCTTGTCAGCAAAAATTTCCATAACGCTACTCTGGATAAAAACGAGTGCTCATCAAAGGGATTTGATAATGCTCCAACTCGCTGTTTTACCAGAAGATCAAAATATTCATTATTGGTTTTCCCATTTGCAACATTTGAAATGTTCTGAATTTGATTTTTATCATTCAAATAAGATTCTACAAGCTGTAATGATAAAAATAACAGGACAAGAAAAAGTATAACCCCAAAACGCAAATGCAAATTATTAAACTTGATCAAAATTATCCATAAAAACAGGATGACAAGCGCACCAATCCAATTTGACCGGACCGATGTGATGAGCAGAGCATAAACAAACAAGGGAATAAAGATTATAAGATATCGGGTTGAAATCCTTTTTGAGGAGTTGATTGTAGTGATTACACCAATCATAGCCAGAAGCATAAAATCTGCAAATGCCGCTGGTGACTGGAAAAAAGAAAAGGGTCTGGCAATACCTTTGATAAAAAGTGTGGTAAAGGAGATAGATGAAAACCAGAGTTTTTCGAATTCTGAATACCCCATAGTTAATTGCTTTACACCGTAAAGCGCTGCAAATATCCCGGAAATTATGGTGATGCGCCAGATATTTTTCAGCAGTTTAATGTCTTTACCAAACAATATTCCGGCAAAAAACAACAATACTGTTGGTCCATAGAACCTGTATCGCATTACCGCTTCTGCAAGAGGTAAGCTATTTAAGATAAAGACCCGCACAAGCAGGTATAAAAAATAGAAAAAGATCCAGCGACTTATTTGAGAGCCTTTCCTCTGTTCATCTTTCTGTTTTAGGAACTCAAAATAGAGACCGGCTGTAATTATAGAAATCAAAATATCACCAGTTACTATTAGAGGGTCCGCAGAGGGTCTGGCATGATGCAGATAGTAAAAACGACGAAAAAAAGGCACCAATGGCATAATAATAAAGAGCAGATACAATCCGATTTTCGGAAATCGTAAAATAGGGAAAAATACAACTGCTGAAAAAACTACCACAATTTCCAGTTGTGCAGGAACATTCACAATTTTATACGCCAACAGATGTCCCGCCAGACACACTGCAGCAAAAAACAAAAACCTGATATAGCGTTCAGGTACTTTTACCATCGATTGCATTATAGAGGCAAACCTTAAGAAATCTGAAAGCACCGGAGAATTCGATATCTAAATAACGTATAGTTTATTATATCTCACTGTGGTGGCGAAGTCAATTAATTCGTTGTAGGATAATCGGTTAGAGCTTAAGAAATTAGTATCGCGAAACCCTAATGATACTATACTAGTAACTACTTAGGTATCTGAGTAGCAAAAAATAGCATAATAATATCAAAACAATATCCAATCAGAAGTAATTCTCCACCTTCCTTAGTACCTTAGTACGGTGGACAGGCCCGCCTTCCTTAGTACCTTAGTACGGTGGACAGGTGAAAAAAAACATCTAAACGAAGAATCGGAAATAAAAAAAAGCCCTTTTTTTCAGGGCTTATCTGATTAGATATTCTATTACTGATTCTATCCGATTCTGTCTGATTGTTTTGGTTCTGATTATTTCTGATTCTATACTTATTGTTTCTGATTTTTTACAAGAGCTGAGTAGTTACCTATACTAAAACTAAAACCTGAACTCTATAGACCATTCCTTCTTAGACTCTGGATCAAGGATTGTATCCAGGTAAGGTTCAAAGGAATATGTATTTGCATTCGCCCAAACAGGCATGCTGGAAACCGGGAAACAAAGCTGCACTTCCAATTCAGGCAATACCGGATGCAGTTGCCTGATTATCATCGGTCCTTCACCATCCATCTTCAAAGGACAGTATAATCCTTTTTTCCAAGGATACTCTTTTCTCATTGCCAGGTATCCATCTTTGTCCAGGAAAAATCCCCGATTATCCGATATTTCAAAGGGTCTGGAGAATTTGGAGCAAACCAGATCGTTGTTGAGGGGAAAAAAAGGATGTGCAAACCATCGAAGAGGAACCGATTCTTCACCCCTGTTAATTAGAGCCGATCTGGATATAACTGTTCTGCCAACAAGTGAAACTACTCTGGTCAATTGTAATGAATACTTTTTATACTTATGAGAAGTGTGCATAGAAATAGAACTTTTCAATCGATCAATTTTCCAGGTGCAAAACTCTTTCACAATCGGGTTATCTCTTACATGGAAAGGCTCTACAGGACTGCTGCGCAATACCTCCCCTACACCAATCACAAGTACAGTATTATTGATGGATGCAGTATCCAGTCCTAATGCGGTTTCAAAAACTTCCGGAGCACCCTGACCATCAAATTGTGTTGGTAAAGGGTCCGGAAACATAGGCCCGGATAAAAGATCTCCTGAGATCAGGTCTAAAATCTGCCAAATATAACCCCCGGTGCAATATCGGGAACCCAGTCGATAACGGTCTGATATCGGATCAAGAATCATCACCCGGAGTTTCTGATTTTGAAGAGTATACATAATAAATTTTAAATTGAAATCAGTGGTATAACCTCTTAACCTTTGAACCTCGTATCATTCTATATATTCACACAGAGCGGTGCCCTGTGCTGAAATAGCGTGCCTTACGGGGCTGGGATGAGACTGCCAAAGTGACAAAATAATTTGAGATTTACGATATATGATTTACGATTTTGGATTTCGGAAATCTGAACCTCTGAAACCTTAAATCATTTGCCAACCCGGATCTCTTGCCAGATTTTATTGTACAATTCCAGATTTTCTCCAATATCTTCCTTAAACTCTGAATTTTTCAGATCTTCGATTTCATAGCTGGGTTTTTCAGTTCTTAAATCCCTGGCAGGAACATTAATCGAAGGGAGCATAAAAAAATCGACTATTTTAGCATAGATTTGAGGTTCATGAATGAAGTTTACAAACTGATAGGCAAGTTCCATATTTTTGGCATTTTTTAATATAACCATATTATCCATATACATGGCACTTCCCTCTCGGGGAATGAAAAACTCCACATCCTGTCGCATGGAGGAATCTATTTCCAGAAGTACATTTTCAGCATACCCGTGTACGGACCAGAATTCGCCTGCAGCAAAGCCTTTTCCAAAAGCTTCGGCCTCAAATTTAACGATGTTTGGTTTCCATTTCATCACTACTTCTTTAGCCTTCTGAAGTTCTTCAGGATTGACCGAATTGACTGAATATCCCAGTGTGCGCAATGCTGCTCCAAGAACCTCCCGCATATCATCCAGCAGTGTGAGCCTTCCCTTGAGATCGTTGCGTTCAAAAATATTCCAGCTTTTCTCAAACTGTTGTATTTTCTTCCTGTTAACAGATACCCCGGCAGCTCCTATGTTATAAGGGGCACTGTACTTACATCCAGGGTCAAATTTGATTTTGGAGAGAACCGAAGAATCCAGATTGATAAGGTTTGTCAATTTTGACTTGTCCAGTTTCTCAAGCATGTTTTCCCTTATCATTATGGATACATAATCACCTGAAGGAAACACCAGATCATAACCGGTTACACCTGCTTTGAGCTTCGCAAACATCTCTTCGTTTGAAGCATACATATCATAGATGACAGATACATTAAACCTTTTCTCAAATTCCCTGAGTACCTCATCGGGAATGTAATAGGTCCAGTTATAAATGAAAAGCTTCTGCTTTGCACTATTGCCCGATCCGCATCCTGTAACAAAGAAAATTGTCAATATTGCAGTCATGGTGACTACCAAACGCTTCATTTCCTTCCTCCTCAAAAAGAGATTATTTGGAAATAATATACTTATAAATGTTTTTAGTTGAAAAAGCTAAAAGTATGGTTACTGCTATTATTAAAACAGAAAGAGCATTGATTACCGGTGATATACCAAAACGGATCATGGAATATACGTGCAACGGTAAGGTCGATGATCCAGGGCCCGCAACAAAGAATGTGATCACGAAATCTTCCAGCGAAAGAGTAACTACCATAAGAAATCCTGAGATGATTCCCGGAGATGCGATCGGAAGCACCACTTTTAAGAGTGTGTCAACCTCCCGCGCCCCCAGATCGTATGCTGCTTCTATTATGGTAAAATCAAACCCCTCCAGCCTTGCTCAAGAAAAAGGAGCCTATCCAAATACCGACCGGAGAGAAATAAAATGGACCGAGATTTTTTCTCATGCAGGCTCCACTTCCACTATGAAACCATCTTTAGGATTCCACCACAGAAACACCTTATCTTTCCAGCTAATGCTTCTTTCATCAGTATAAAATTTGACATGCTGTTTGAATGCTCTGAAGGTAAAGCTGTCACCTGTTTTGATAAAGAATTTACTCTGAAAACCGGTATAAATAACTTCATCAACAAAGCCTTCAAAAACATTAAACCCCTCCGAAATGTGAGCACTTCTTTTCGGATCTGGCTTTCGCTGAATTTTTTAAGCGCAAAGGGAATGCGACATTCTCAAAAACTGTCAGATGAGGAAACAGGGCATAATTTTGAAAAACAGTATTAACGTGACGCTTATGAGGAGGATTGGGAATTACATTAATCTCATCCAGATAAACTGCACCTTCAGTAGGATCATCAAAGCCAGCTATTATTCTTAGCAGGGTCGTTTTTCCGCAGCCAGAAGACCCCAGCAGGGAGAAAAATTCTCCTTTATTAATATCAAAAGAGACGTTCTTTAGATACATTGAAGTCCCCAAAAAACTTACTAATATTCTTTAGCCTTACCGTGCTGGCATTCACGGAAATTTTGCTCCGCTAGAAAAAGAAACCGCACATTACAGTTTTACATAGAGGCACAAAAATAGCATTGGCCAGAAATAGCACCAATGTGAATTTATAGTAAAGACATTTTTTTTAAATTAAAAAGGCTTTTCTCCTATTAATTAGGCTATCTGAATCCGATTCTTAATTAGTTTTTCTTTCGGGCGTTTTTAAGGACACTTCCATTGCAAACTCACCCAAACTGCTCGAAAAAGGAACAATAATGGTGGGAACGCCTCTTTGAGAAGCGATTTTGTGTCCTGTGCCCATGATCACCTTTGGAAGAGAAATCGAGAGATTAAATTGAGTCAGATGCTGTTTTGCATTTCCGGCAATAATGTTGGCCAGCTCTCCAATGGCATCGGCAACTTCTACACCCACGATCTTTATTTCTGTCCCGATAAAAGCAGAGACTACCCTAAGAGCAATAACTTTTGGGAAACTCAGGCAGATTGAACCCTGCGCTTCTCCAGATAATCCTATTACTCCAGAGACATCGTAGGTATAAGTGGAATCATTTTTTATAGCCACTTTTCCAGGTTTGATATCCTTATTGAGCATTTTCCTGAAAGTTTCGATGGTGGATAAGATAAATGGGTTAACGTAGGCTACATCCATGAACTCTCCCTTAATTTTTTGTTTGATATGAAATATGATTTTATCATGGACCAAAACTAAAAGCAAGTTTATTGTTGCCATAACTAAAACTTGACTCGGTGGATTAATTGACGATGAGATGCACAGTTGCCTTGAAGAGACTGGGGGGTTTTAGATATGCTCTCTCAGGAGGGAACTCGTGTATCGATGATTTTCCAGCTTTCTTAGGGGGAGAGTGAAGGTTGTGTTTGCGTAATCGTGGAGTGAGTAACCCCACGTTGAGGTAGTGAAGCCTTTCAGGCTTCGGATCAAGAAAAGATCAGATAAAGGAATCGTCAAAGGTTCTATTGAGGTATTGTAAAAGAGAATTTTGCTCCTTTGTCAGGTCCTTCGGATTCTGCTTTGATCCATCCGCCATGGTGTTCAATAATTTTTTTTGCCATAGTAAGTCCTGCCCCGGTTCCTGCGGTAGATGCGTCCAGTTTGTTAAACAATCCAAATATTCTTTCGCTGTACTTACTTTCAAATCCCCTGCCGTTATCTTTAATAAATAGCACCTGTTTGTTACCAATCTGATTCACCCCAATTTCTATGACTGGTGATTTTTGATTTTCAATAAACTTGATGGAATTATCTAACAGATTCTTGAAAAGTTCGAAGAGCTCCCCTGGGTAAGCCTTAACTTCTGGCAGATTGTCACTTAATATTATTCTTATTGATTTCTCATTAATCTGCCTGGAGAAATACCCGATACATTTTTGTACAATGTCCTTGATTTTGACGTTTCGTTTTTCAGTGGCAATGTGACCAATCCGGTTCAAAACAGCCAGATCGTTTAGAAGGTTACTCATAGTCTCAGTGGCAGCAAGAATTCTGAGAATATCTTGGTGAAGCCCAGAAAAATCCCCTTTAAACGCCTCATCTTCCAGATAGCCCAGAAATCCCTTAATGGTAATCAGAGGGGTCTTGAGTTCATGAGAAATGATGTAGGTAAAGCGCTCCAGATCTCTGTTTTTTGTTTCCAGCTCTCTAATAAGCATCTCCCTTTCCAGGGCAGCCTTTTTCTGATCTGTGACATCGGTCAAAATTCCCTCCAAAGCGATCAGTACACCATTCTTGTAAATCAAGGAATTTCGCTGATTAATCCATCGCTGGTTACCGGATTTATGAATAATGCTGAATTCAGCAGCCTGGGGAGTCTTCCCCTGCAATGTGTTTTGCCATTGAATTTTGTAGCGCTCCATATCCTCTGGAATCAGGATTTTTTCAAAAAGGAAAGGGGTATTATAAAAATCGGCTGGATTATAACCGGTCAAACGCTTTGCTGCGGGACTCACATATTCATACGTTCCCTGAGGGATGGCTTGTTCGATGATCATATCAGATGCATTTTCAGCCAGATTTCTGTATCTTTCCTCTGATATGGCCAGCTCTGAGGTGGTAATTCTTAAACGATTTGATACAAACAGAGCAAGCGCAAGAAGCCATGATGCAGTAATTGAAGCAATTGCACTTATTATAAAACGCATGTTGTTTTGTCTGATTAACCTGTCGAGCAACCCATTTTGAGGTGAAAATACTGAAATAATAAAATTTCTATTCATTGTGTAAAAGCTTACCTGGGATTTGGCTGCTTCGGGAAATTCATTTTCTGATTTTTTTTGTTTCAATTGGTTTTCGTATAATAAAGTGTCTCCAGCGTAAATCTGTGCATAACTGGTTTTAACAATAGAAACTGAAACGATCTCTTTAAGAATTTCTTCAACCTGCATAGAAGCTATTACAGCGCCAGAGAATTTTTTTTGTTTCCCATCAATTGAAAATACCGCTCGGAGCATAAATGAAATCAGTCCCTTTTCAGAGGTGGACACTGTTGTCAGAATCATCTCAGTATCTGCAGAGAGCGTTTCCAGTAAACTATCAAGATTTAGATTGTAAAAGGGTGAACTGGAATCGCTTAGGATATCAAGGTCTGTACTCACAAGAATTTTGGCACTTGAATCTATGTAGCTTATGGCCAGATAGCTTTTATCCCGGGAGATAATTCCGGAAGCATCGGTTTTGAAAATCTTCAGAAACTGGAATAATGAATATTTCTCTTTTAAAGATGCCAGATGGCCGAGATCTTTTCTTCGTTCAAAAAGAAACAACTCCAGACGAGTTTTTATCTGTTCTGCACAGTTTTTACTTACGCTTCGTAAGAGATCATAACTGAGGTCCCGGGTTTCTTTCCACATTCTGAAAGAGCTGCTAAGAAGAATGACAATTACTAAAACAGGAAGAACCCACAGAAGAGAAAAATGTGACTTTTTGGAAAACATCCATGCACGACTCCTCAACATATCCAGTTCAGAAATTACAAGGGATTGATGTTCCAGGTTAACCAGTACCTGGCAACATCAATCATTTCACGTCTGAATTCTTCGAAATCGAGTGACTTCACCAGATAACTATTCACATGATACATATAGGCTCGCACAATGTCTGGTTCAGCCATAGAACTGGTCAACACTACCACCGGTATCGACATAAGATCTTCATCATTTTTAATCTCCTGCAATACATCCAACCCATCCACCTTGGGTAACCGAAGATCTAAAAGCACCAAATCAGGCCTGGGACTGAGCCTACGGTTCGAATAAGCACCCCGCCTGTAAAGGTAGTCTAAAGCAGCCTGACCATCGGGGACGTGTATTATCTTATGGTCTATGTTCTGTTGGGATAGCCCCCGTATGGTTAATAAAGCGTGACTTTCATTGTCTTCAACCAGTAATACTACCGAATTTACACTGTCCACAAATATCTCCAGCAGCAAGGTTCATTATAAAAAAGAGCAAAATACGCACCGCTTGCTCACCGGTACATATCGCCAACTCTTTTTATCCTTAATGAATTCGTTTCACCCTTTACCGGAGTTGTCCCGCTAACCAGCACAATCAAATCCCCCTTTCTCACATATCCCATTTCCAGTATCAATTGCTCTGCACCACTGATTAAAGGAGTAATTTCTGTACTGAAAGGAAGAAAAAAAGGATTCAGATTCCACCCTAAAGACAAGCTCCTGACTACCTGCTGATCAGGACAGAAAACAAATAATGGAGACAAACTGCGCTTTTTTGAGATGTAAAGGGCAGTATCTCCAGAGATGGTGAAGATACAGATAGGGATTTTTCCCATATCCCTGCTGGCCAATATCGCAGCATCACATATTGCCCTGGGGGGATGAATTCCAATTCTGGTAAGATCAACCAAATCACGGGGCATGTAATCGCTGTTTTCTGCTTTTTGTGCAATTTCAACCATCATCTCCACCGCTCTGACAGGGTAAGAACCAACGGCGGTTTCGCCAGAAAGCATAATAGCATCGGTTCTATCCAGAATGGCATTGGCCACATCAGAGGCTTCAGCTCTTGTTGGGAGAGAATTATATATCATCGATTCCAGCATCTGAGTGGCTACAATGACTATCTTCCCTGCCTTGTCTGCGCTCTCAATGAGCTGTTTCTGAAGAATTGGAACAGCACTTGGATCAGTCTCAACCCCTAAATCACCCCTGGCCACCATTATTCCATCACATGCAGCCAAAATCTCATCTGCATTGCGTGCAGCTTCTGGTTTTTCTATCTTAGCTATTATTTTAATTTCTTTTTTTTTTGCAGATACTATGGATTTAAGCTCCTTCAGATCGGCTGCTTTTCTGACAAAGGAAAGAGCAATAAACTGAACATCCTGCCCAAGTATAAAATCCAGGTCTGCCCTGTCTTTTTCGGTCAGTGATGGAATAGCCAATTCGACATTGGGAAGATTCACTCCCTTGCGGGAAGAATAGGCTCCTCCGGAAATAACTGTACAGAAAAGTTCCCCTAAATTGCTGACTCTATCTACCTTCAAGCGGATCGCCCCATCATTAATCATTATAAATTGACCTGTATCCACCTCTTTTGCCAATCCTGGATAATCGATGGAAATGGTGTCCGCAGAGGAGATGATTTGTTCGCTGGTAACCTTTACTTTAGCCCCTTTTTGCAGGGTAACCGGTTTATCATCAACGGTTCTTCCTGTGCGGATCTTTGGTCCCTGCAGATCTGCCAGAATCCCGATCTCCTTATTCTTAAGAATCTGTTGCTGCCGGATATCTTTGATCGCCTGCAATAATATCTGGTGGGTGCCATGAGAGAAATTAAGACGGAACACATTTACACCCATAGAAATAAGTTCAGCAATTACAGAAGGGGAACTGCTGGAGGGCCCGATGGTGGCAATGATTTTAGTTTTTTTAAGCATAAACACCTCTTTTTGCTAACATGGAGCTTTAAAGCCTATGCAATTTTTGCCTGAACTCTCATTTTGAAACCTTCTGGCCACTACACCCCATTTCTCCCCTGTGAATTGAACAGTGAAAATTTCGAAGTCTGCCTCTGAAAGATCTGTCAAAACCTGTTCCAACTGCTCGCCATCGGCTTCGACCATTTTCCATTCGACTTTGGGAATAGCCATGATTTACTCCTTTTAAAGATGAGATTTTTTTACTAAAATCCGATAACCTAAAATGAACACCCTTTATTTGGTAATTTTTAAAAAAAGCTTTCCAGGAATAAAAGAAGAGGTAAGCTAAATAAGAGCAGCAAGATTTGTACCTGCTTGAATCCCTAAGTACTTAAAACTCTATTCATACCATTTAATTTCCTGATTTTGGTTAAATTTAAGCAAATCCATCAAACTATAGCTTATGTGAATTATTAGAGAAATGATTTAAAAGATTAACTAATGAATAAATATTTATTTTCTTTCAAATGTTGTCATCCAATTTCCCATTGCTTATTTTAACTGCCGGCCCATAGCAAATACCGGCTTAATACAACTTGAAACTAAATCGGACGGTTGTCACTGCCGCTCTTTAAGTAGTGCAACTAAATATCCGAATCAGGTTTAATCAAAGGGGAAATAAAGTAAAAAGACGTATCTTGGCTTTTTTTTAAATTTCCACTATGTCTGAAATTTTTGTTGTTTAAGCAGGGGTCGATTGTTCCTCGTCAGGGAATATCAGACCCTTTTTTTTTAAACATGGGCAAAACATTTAAATTCTGAAGGAGATGTGATGGAGGTTGCCAGAATTATCTATGGAGACAAAACTGCAGATTTACCTGTTGTTGCTTCAACCGAAGGGCACATCGGAATAGATGTTACCAAACTCAGGAAAAATGCCGGATTAGTAACATACGATAATGGAATGGCTAACACTGCAGTATGCAGAAGTGGCATAACCTATGTTGATGGCCACAAGGGGATTCTCCGCTACAGAGGATATGATATTGAAGATCTGGTTGAACACTGCACATTTGTGGAGGTCGCCTATCTTCTGGTACATGGAAAACTTCCTACTCAAACTGAAATGCTCACCTTCAGAGCCTACCTTAACGAGCATTCCCTTATTCATGAAGATATGCAGTATTTTTTCACTGGTTTCCCTCCCAATTCTCATCCAATGGCCATTCTTTCGGCAATGGTTACCTCCCTGTTCAGCTTTTATCCTCATATAATGGAGGGGGATCCAAATTTTGACATAACAGCCGCCAGGTTGATTTCAAAGGTAAGAACCATTGCTGCTTTTTCCTACAAAAAGTCTCGTGGCCAACCGGTAGTCTATCCCAGAGTAGATCTTTGTTATGCTGCTAATTTTCTCAACATGATGTTTTCATCACCGGTAAAACCCTATATACTGGATCCGGTGTTGGTGGATACTTTTGATAAGCTTCTTATTTTGCATGCAGATCATGAGCAAAACTGCTCCACCACTGCGGTTCGGCTGGTTGCCAGTGCCCGTGGTAACCTGTATGCGGCAATATCTGCTGGTATATGCGCTTTGTGGGGATCTTTGCATGGAGGTGCAAATCAGGCGGTTATCGAGATGCTGCAAGATATCTATGAAAAAGGTGGTACTATTGCCAAATATGTGGAATCGGCTAAAAGCAGGGACAACCGGTTCAGATTGTTCGGTTTTGGGCACTCTGTATATAAGAGTTATGATCCAAGGGCAAAAATAGCCAAACGTTTGTGTGATAGGTTACTTTCCTCACTCAAGATTAACGACCCACTACTTGATATTGCCAAAGAATTGGAAGAAGTTGCGCTCAATGATGATTTTTTCATTTCAAAAAAGCTTTATCCGAATGTGGATTTTTATACCGGGATTTTGTACCGGGCGATGGGGGTTCCGGTAAATATGCTCACTGTCATGTTTGCAATCGGGAGATTGCCTGGGTGGATTGCACAGTGGAAAGAGACAAGTCAGGATGAAACAAAAATATTCAGACCTCGACAAATTTATATAGGGCCCGGAAACCTTGAATTTATACCTATCGAGAAACGATAATCTTTGGGGTATCTGCTTGAATATGCCCGCTTTGCCAACATATATCCTCTGGCGGGCTACTTTTTTCCGATCCCCCGCGGTCTATTTCCTTAAAATTGATTGTTCTTAACTACTTTGTTTTTATCTATTTTAATCAGAAATCAATCCCGATTGTCTGGAGGCTTCATGTTCCGTCCTGAAATTAAAGTACTGGACTGTTCTATTCGTGATGGCGGTTTAATTAACCGTTGGCAATTTACTGATGAGTTTGTGAGAGATACTTATAAGGCCTTAAGCATGGCTGGAGTCGATTATATCGAACTGGGCTATAAGGCATCAAAAGAACAGTTCGACCCTGATGCTTATGGGAAATGGCGATTCTGCGATGATGAAGATGTAAAAAGGCTTATCGACGGAATCGAATCCAGATCAAAGCTCTCCTGTATGGTTGATATCGGAAGAGTAGAGGAGAAGGATCTTGCCCCACAGGAAGAGTCCCCTTTCAATATGATCCGCGTAGCCTGTTATGTTAAAGACATAACAAAGGGAGTAGCTCTGTGTGATATGGTTATGGAAAAAGGATACGAAACAACCCTCAACATCATGGCCGTTTCCACCAACTCTGAGAGAGAGATCGATGAAGGGCTCAACGATTTGAGCAAAACGTCGGTACCTGTAGTTTATGTGGTGGACTCTTTTGGTGCAATGTACAGTGAGGATGTTTCCTTTCTGGTTAAAAAGTATAAAAATGCTCTTCCCGGAAAAATCATTGGAATACACACTCACAACAATCGTCAATTGGCATTTGGCAATACTGTCCAGGCGATAATCGATGGGGCTAATTTTCTGGATGGCTCGGTATTCGGGATTGGAAGAGGACCGGGGAACTGCTGCCTGGAGCTGATTTTAGGATTTCTCCAAAACCCCAAATATCAGTTGCGTCCTGTTCTCAAATTGATTCAGGAGCAATACCTCCCTCTTTCCAGAAAAATTGAGTGGGGGTACATAATTCCATATATGATTACCGGCATTCTCAACGAACACCCCAGAGCAGCAATCGCTTTCAGGGATTCTGCTGACAAAGATGATTTTGTTAAGTTCTATGACATGCTTACCACTCCCGAAATTGACACCAGTGCAATCATAAATCTGGCGTGATTACATGGAGGAGTATTTCCTCCATGCCTTCTCTGCTTACTTCATACAATTGAAAACACCACTCTCATTATATCAATATTATATTAAACCATATCAACCCGATATATGCATGAGGCATACCTTAATAGTCCAGGCATTTTTTTGCTGCTGTTTCAGTGATTTTCTGGCCGATTTAAGAGGTGGCATGGTAATTGCATAATTCTCTGCATTATTTTCCAAACAATAATCAGGAGGTATACAGATGTTTAAAAAAATCTTTACCGTTATCTCAAGTGCCGGTTTGCTTTTCAGCCTGTTTGCTGATGTCAAAGTGGATGAATCAGACCATATCTCAGGTGCGGGATATTTCGAATTAGGTGCAGTGCGTATGGATCTTGATCCGGTCAAAAAAATTGTCAAAGAGTTCGATGGAAAAAAGTTCGATCTGTACAATAATACTTTTGTAAGCTTTGGCATGGCCGGATATGCAGGACAAAAGCGTAACGGATTCAAAGCGGGTATGGGCTTGTGGGGAGGATATAAAACGGAATTCAGTAATGAGTGGAGGGGTGTTGCTGACAGTAATTCAGTTAACCTTTACGGGAAAGCATATCTGGATTCGGTTATCAAATTGCACATCGGATTTCTGCACACAGGATTTCTGGTGGAAAAAAGCTTTCTGCTTCATCCCAATGTAAGTCTATACGCCGGGAGTATGATTGGAGGAGGGGTTATGATGGCTCTTGCTGAGTTCATGCCCTCTGAAAATATCTTCAGAGATGTCAAAGATTATGAATATAATGACGACTCCTATCGCAGAACAGATGACGACGATGATGAGGATCATTTGAAGTTCGCATTGGCTACTTACTGGGCATTCAAGATTAATGGCGGGGCTACCTACTCCTTTAATAAATGGTTGCATGTGGGAATGGACTTTTCTACGTTGATCCAGTACTCTTCATCCGGGTTTGGTAACCGTAGCGGAAATTTCTCTGCAGTAAACCCAGGCGTAAGACTTAGAGTCATTTTCGGTACATCTGTGTAAAAGGCAGATTTCTTAAGGAGCAAAAATGATGAGAGTCCTTGCATATTTTCAGGTTTTACTCGTTCTCAGCTTTTCCGGCACTGTTTTAGCACAGATGGATACACTTGTTGATAGCAGCTTAACCGCAGAAACTGACACCACTTTATCCGGATCGAAAAGCGATTCTACCGGGCAAAACGAATCAATAACACAAACAAGCGATAAAGAAATAAACCCTCAATTAATCGATACAATCGATGCGGTTATGCTGACTACAACCCGTTTTAAAAAGTTCCAGGCAGCATTGGGAAGAAGTATCACAAAAGCCAGAGTGCAGGGATATGGAGGAGGAATCATCATTCAACCAATGGTTCTGGGCTTCAGAACAGAACCGGTTCACAAGCTGGTCAAGCATGATCTCCAATTGAAACAGTTCGTTTTCCAGGACCTCATAGATAATAGCTATCAGCCTGTTTTGGTAAATGGGGTGTGGTTATATGGTGGAGTAGGCAATGGGGTCAGGGTCGGATTTGGAGGCTGGGGTGGAGAGTGTTTTTTCGGAAGCAACACCACTGCCACTGACTCCCTCATGACTCTCAGGGTGCATACCACATTTGGAGGTTTAATGGTCGAGAAGGCCTGGCTTCACAATAAATTAAATATCATAACTGGCGGGATGATTGGTGCCGGTTCGATCAAAGTTACCAAATCATATCAGGATGCCAACGTTTTCGGAGGTGTTAACTGGAATGAAGATCTCAATGATGGAGCTGAAGCGAAAGCAAGACAGGTTGGAATGGAGTTACATGCCGGGATGACCGTCTCCTTATTATCCTGGTGGCACATTGGTATGGATCTTAATAGCCATTTTATGCTTTCTGTTAATGGCTTTGGTGGCTCTGTCAATACTTTCGCAACAGTTAATCCGGGATTGCGTCTTAGAGTGGTCCTGGGTAATCTTGGATAAACAGGACATTAGTGAATAATGCGAGATGGATTGTTGGGATTGCTCCTTTTTCTTGGGCATTGGTTATCACCGGAAACAAAAACGGCAAGCATTGGTGTCGAACTTCTTAAAGAAGAAGCACAATATTGCCAGTTTCTTTGCAAATTTGATATTGCCTGGAACCGTCAACTGGAGCAGTTGGTAGATGCAGGTATCCCGCTGGGATTTAATATCCTTTGTTTCTCCGACAAATCCGATACAACACACTTTACCCGCACTCTCCTCTTCGACATGGTTAATTTTACTTATAATTTCGTAGATTCTACTGTCAACACAGTCAGAAGTTCTGAAAAATACAGACTGGTGCACCTGACGCTAAGAGACTTTTGTAAATGGAACTGTTATGCCTCAAAGGATGCAAAACTTTGCAGAATTGAAGTAACGATTCTCCCTGGCATGGCAAAAGAGCTCAATCGGGTAGTTGACATGAGTCGTGTCTGGGGGCAGCAGAAGATATTCTATCAATTTGCACCGAAAGAAATACTCAAAGAGGATTCTCAACGAAAAGCAAAGAGAGGGAGGAAATAACCTATGACCGAAAGAAAGATAATAAAATCCAAAACCCGAAGAGGGCTGCCCTCCCCGGCCGTCCTTCGAAGCCCTGAAGGGGCGACACTATATTAAACCAGGCTAAAAGCCTGGGATCTGGAATATGCCAATGAATCTTTTAAAAAAACTGGAAATCGAATGGCGAATACTGATTCTGGCTGCAGTTGTGCTTGTAGCCTTCGCGTTTCCATTGCAAAGTATCTATTTAGGTAAATTGCAGAGCACATTGCTTCAGAGCGTTGATACCGATTTAGAGAGTTTACTCCGCAGGTTCCTTTCCTCTGAAGACGATTCTGTAAAAACAGTCATCGGATCGGCAATCCAGAGAAACCGCCAATGGCAGGCCCTTATTCCAATCATAATTGAGGAACAGGTCATCGCAATGATCATTTTTTCCTTCGTCTTGTTTGTTACTTTGCTGGTCCTGGCTTTCTATGCCCTGCGCAGGTTAACCAGACCTTTACGTCTGCTTGCCAGGGCAGCCGAACAGATCGGAAAAGGTAAAAAAGTCTCCATACATGGCGGTTCTGCAGGAGCACTGGGAAAGCTGGAAAAATCGATGACTATCATGCAGCAGGAGTTGTTAAAACTAAGGGAACAGGCTCACACACAGGGTATGGAAACCGCCTGGAGAGATATTGCCAGGGTCATGGCACATGAAATCAAGAATCCATTGACTCCTATTCAGTTATCCCTCGACAGGATGCAGGAAAAAATGGATGAGGGTTCTCAGATAGAACACCTGGAGCTCAATAGATTTGTAAACAGAATTGGTTCTCAGGTAATCAACCTGGAAAGGCTGGTTGATGATTTCAGAAGCTTTGCCAGAGAACCGGAACCCCAATGCACCCAGGTTTCTATAAAGCAGATATGTATGCCACTGTTCAGGGAACTGGGAACAGTTGACTTGAACATTGATGGAGATGCACTGATAACTGCTGATCCACATCTTCTGTATAGGGTTTTTTTAAATATGTGGAAAAACAGTCTTGAAGCTGGGGCATCCAGAATCCAAATCATGGTAGAGAAGATTTCTGATAAAGTTCAGATCTCTTTTATTGATAATGGTTCGGGCATACCCCAGGAGGTGTGTGACAGGGTATGGATACCTTATTTTACATCTAAAAAAGGTGGTACAGGACTGGGATTACCTGTAATAAAAAGAATGCTGCAATCAATGGAGATTTCAATTCACCTGGAGAGTTCAACTGATAAAGATAAACATGGAGTTACCATGATCATGCTTTACGATCCAGACCAGACAATTGCCAATCAGATGCCGCATACACATGAGCTTTTGGGAAGTGACTGAAAAAAATGGAAAATGCTGCAAACATGAGAATTTTGATAGCCGATGATGAACAGGAGATAAGGGAATCTCTCAAAGAGATACTCATCGAAGACGGATTTGAGGTCACTCTTGCCGAAAACGAAGAGCAGGTTCTTCAAAGAATGGCCGATGGCGTTGATTTAATAATTCTGGATATCAAGCTGGGGATAGACAATGGTATAGAAATCCTTCGTAAGGTAAGGGCCGCAAATTCTCGGATTCCTGTTATTATGATTACTGGATTCGGAACTGTCAGTCTGGCTAAAGAGGCATTTAAAATAGGTGCACATGACTTTCTGGAAAAGCCACTTCGCCTTCTACAGGTAAGAACAAGCATTCGTAATGCACTGGAGGGAGTGGTTTTAAGAAAAGAGTTACTCAAGAGAGAAAAAGATCGCCCCCTGATCGTTTCTCAGTGTATGAAACAGTTGTACGGACGGGCTTCCAGACTCTCAAATGTGAAAGATCCAGTTGTTATAATAGGACCTTCCGGTTCTGGAAAAGATCTTCTGGCAAGACATATTCACTTTGAAAGCAATAGGACCTCAGGACCTTTCATACCAACCAATGCTGCTTCATTACCGGTTTCTCTGGCAGAAGATGAACTGTTTGGACATGAGCGGGGCGCTTTTACGGGTGCAGAGAAAAAAAGACTGGGCTGCCTCGAGCAGGCAAATGGTGGAACTCTGTTTATGGATGAAATTGCAGACATGGATCTTCAGGTTCAGGCCAAACTTCTCAGAGTTATCGAAACAGGAGAGCTGTTGCGCCTGGGAGCCACCTCCCCCATAAAAGTGGATGTCCGCTTGGTTTGTGCAACTCATAAGAATCTTGAATCGCTTGTCTCTCAAGGTCTTTTTCGTCACGATCTATGGTACCGGATAAGTGCCTTTGTGCTCAATGTTCCTGGTCTTGAGCATAGAGTAGAGGACATCGCACCTCTTGCCAGTCATTTTCTGGAAATCATTTGTCAGGAACTTGGGATTCAGAAAAACTTTACCAAATCAGCACTGAAACGACTCTGTGAGTTTAGCTATCCTGGAAATATCCGTGAGCTGAAGCATCTGGTAACCAGGGTTGCTGTGTATACTGATTCAGCGCAAATCGATTGGGCTGACATTGAAGAGCAGCATACAGAAAATGGGGAAAATACATTTTCTGAACCTGTAGTTGGTTTAACAAGCACTACTTCCGATTTCCGTCAGGCCAAAATCGAATTTGAGAGACAGTTCTTGAAAAATGCACTTCTTCAGCATAATGGAAATATCACTGCAACCGCCCGTGCCATTGGACTTGCCCAGCCAAATCTCTCCAGAAAGATAAAGGTACTTGGAATATAGCTATAAGGTGGTGCTTGGATACGGTTTACCTGGTGCAATTTATTCTTCGGATGCTCTTATTTCCAGGCGCAGGACGCTTGCAATTAATCAATATCTGTTAACCCAAACACATTTTTTACATGGTTCTGGACATAAATCAGAATCATTCACTGCTTTTCTAAGTTTGTTGTATCTTTCAGAGTTCCATATTTCTTTAAATGTATTATCAGCAATATTTCAATTTTATCACCTCTGTTGCAATACAGATAGACATCTCCATTCCATGCAATACTTCCCATGGTTAATGGCGCATCGCATGTAATATTGATATTGAAATCTGCATCACAAACATATTTATTATCTTCCCAGAGAAATTTACCCAAACGTAACGGCATTATATCTACCTGCATACCATAATTTTTTGCAGCATTAATGGCATTTGTGATTGATTTTGTAAGTCTGGAATTTACTGGTGCTGCCTGCTGGGCCGGTTCAACAACTGTGTTCATCCCAACTCGCTTAATACACATGGAATTTGCTTTTTCGTTGAACATTTCCTGACGCATTTGTTTAACGGCAAGGCCTCAAAGGAGCCACATACGGCCATTCCGACTATTGGTGTTGAATAGAACTTCAACATTTTGACAACCTCCAGAGCTACATCAAGTCGTCAAAATCATTATATTGTTATAACGGTTCAAATAGCGTTATACTATAGAACAGATGAAATCCAAGTTTAACAACAACAGAAAGCCCGCATATGACTCGGTTGCGGCGCTGATGCCCCTATCACACTGGGCCGAACGGGAGCAATCCCACCCTTGAATTCGGTAGACCGGCTTGGACGAGCAGGGCTGCGGATTAAAGTAGAGTAACCGTGCGACACCAGTGTACCGCTCTACATTGACGAAGCGATAGGTGGGATCGCCCGAACTGGTATCGAAGCGCCCGACGGGGTGTCGGCGGGAACAACGAGTGTGAAGCAGGTCGGCAACAATACCATACGTCCGCGCTAGCCGTGAGCGGCAAGACGCTGAACATCAACTCGCCCGCCGGTAATAATACGAGGATAAGGGTGATCAACATCATAGGCAAGCCGGTCGAGAATTATACCGCGTCCGGCAGCGCGAGGATCTCGGTAGGAGTTATTTTGAAGAGGTCAGGGGTGCTGGAGTCATGAATACGACTCCAATAATTTTGCAATTAAAAAAATGTCGCCCGAAGTTTCGCGGCTACGGGCGGCCGTTTCATTACATAAAAGGAGTAATTTATGACACGTGTCAAAAATATCCTGTCGGCGGCCATAATCTCGACAGGTATTATGATCGGTACCACGACGGTTCCGCTTTCAGCTAACCCGGTTCTCAGCCACAAGTACACCGCCGACCCTCAGCCAATTGTCTGGAAAAACAGGCTTTATGTCTACGCTTCCAACGATGATCAAAGCGTAGTTGAAAGTGAGGGATATGTGATCCAGGCCTACACGCTTGTGTCAACTGATGACATGGCAAACTGGGTCGATCACGGCGAGGTGTTCCGGGTGCCTCGCGACTGGAAGAACAACACAAGCACCACCGGTGCTCGTGCTTACGCCCCGGGTGCAGTCGTTGGCAATGATATGGTTTACCTGTACCCTTGTGGTGCGGGAGGTCCGGTGGGGGTAGTTACAGCGCCCCAACCCGAGGGACCATTTACAGATGTGCTTAACGGGAAAGCGCTTGCCGGCAGAGACCAGTGGTGCAAAAACTGCAATGTTGAATGGCTGTTCGATCCCGCGGCGTTTATTGACGATGATGGTGAGGGGTATCTTTATTACGGCGGCGCAAACGGCGGCGATAAAAATCCTTTTCGCGTAATGCGACTCAATAAAGATATGATTTCTTTGAAGGATTCTACAGCGACAACTATTATATCGCCGCGTGCCTTTGAAGCCTCTCATATGCACAAGCGCGGAAGCATATACTACTTTTCTTATGTTAATGATTTTAATCCTCCCCAGGGTGAGCCCGGCGCGGCTATCGTATATATGACAGGCAATAATCCCATGGGCCCATTTACTTTTAAAGGTCCGGTACTGCGCAACCCGGCTATCAACGGAAAAAACATCAACAGGAACAACAACAATCACCATGCACCTGTAGAGTATCAGGGTAAATGGTACATGTTCTACCACGATCGCAGGGTAGCGGATGCCAATGGAGCTTCAAGCGTCAATCAGCGCAATATCAGTGTGGACTCTCTTGTGTACAATGCAGACGGTACGATGAAGGAAGTTGTCGTCTCCCATGACGGTGTCAGGCAGATAAAAAATTTTGATCCCTACAGCGTGATAACCGCTACGACCATCAACAGGCAGTCGGGCATCAAGACCGACAGCGTCGCCAACGAGGGTATGATAGTCAAGTCCATTTCCAACAATGACTGGATCCGTCTCAAAGGCGTTGATTTCGGAGGGGGGGCTGCGGGAGTTACCGTGCGCGCCGCGAGCGGGTCATCGGGCGGGAGCATTGAGTTCAGGATCGGAAGCGAGTCGGGGACTTTGATCGGGACTTGTAACATCACCTCAACGAGCGGGTTGGACAAGTGGCAGGATTTCGAGTGCGATATCGACAGAACAGCAAGCGCCGGCGTTAAGGATTTTCTATACCTCGTATTCAAGGGGGCAGATGAGCCGTTCAGGTTGAGCCAGTATCAGTTTAGCGAATTGTGTGAAGATACTCCGGATCCCACCCCGAACAACCTGGTCGCCGACGGCATCTTCTCCGGTCCAGGTCTCGGTTCTAACTGGGCGCTTGCAAACCTGAGCGACGGCGCGAACGCGTCCGCCACAGTCAGATGCAACAAGGCCGAGATTAACATTACAAGCGAAGGAACTGAATCCTATCAGCCGCAGCTCGCACAACAGGGTATTAAACTTGAGCAGGGAAGATCCTACAAGCTTACCTTCAAGGCATCAGCCGCAGAAAACAGGGCAATCGTAGTCCAACTCGAAAGACTGGGCGGGGAAGACATAGACTGGGGACACCTGTACAGCGAGGCTAAATCGTTTAATCTGACGAGCAACGAGGATGAGTATTCGCTTGATTTCGACATGACCGACCCGACCGACGAGAACGTTCAGCTCGTGTTCAACTTCGGTGGATCGGGTTCGAGCGTTTCTCAGAAGGTTACCATTAGTGATGTCGTGCTCCTTTCCACCGGCCCTACATCCGTAATCGCTAAACAGACCCCGCGCGCAGTTCGCCCGTCTGTCAGCGTAAAGGGCAGGATGTTGAATGTGTCGGCCTTTGATAATAACTTGAAGATAAGAGTAATCGATGTAAGAGGCAAGATTGTCGCAAGATTCAATGCTTCGGGCAGCGGGAAATATTCGTTGAGGGATATCTCTGCCGGCCGCTATTTAGTAGAGGTGCGCTGCGCGGGGCTAAGACAGATCACGCCAGTCATTTTGAAGTAGAAATATCGTAACATTGGTAATGATGTACACAGGGGTGCGAGTTATCGCACCCCTTTTTTATTGGTGCACCAGGCCACAGACACTTTTTGGAGGCCGATATGCAGGTTGATTATGCATGGGCCATAACAGGATGAGCGAATTGCTGTTCGGGTAATTTTTCCCAGCCGCATCATGAACATATCTTCATTTTTTGAAGCAGTTAATTCTTCATTGCTGATATCTGCAAAGTTCGGAGTAAAATGAAAGATATTCTTTTTATTTCCTGCACCTGTAATTCTATGAAGAATATCACGAAAAATTACTGGTTGTTGTGCAACTACATCATACAATTCAATAACATTTCCATTCTCTTCAAAAACTACTATTACGTTAATTCCATCTAATATGTAAACCATGTCCTTAAAAACATTGAAGCAGTACCACAAGAATATTGAGCTTGAGTTTATACAATCAAATCGAGTTGATCGTGGTAACCTCGATGAAATTATATTAAGTAAAACATTTAAATCATTCTTATCATTAACATTAATTTCCCTGCAATCGTTATGATTTGAGCTATTCGGATTATTGATATAGAATGAATACCGTAAATCATGACTTAATGAATAGCCAAATTTAGGATAAAAATTCATGACAGATTCGTTTGGAAACAGATAGAATAAATCATACTCTTTTTTTGTATGGTTTCCCTGACAATGTCCAACAATCTACTTGATAATCCTTTCATTCGAAACTCCGGGTGAGTAAAACAGTACCGACTTGGATTGCTTTAATCAGATTATTATTTACCAGTAAATGCATTTTTGATACTGAAACATTGGATATAATTTATCTTTTATGGACAATTGAGTGACATATATAATTTTCACTCCAGAAACCTTTCTGATACCAGTTTTCAAAATCAATCCCAAACACTTGTTGTGTCATATTATTAAAACTTAAGCGCAGTACATTTTCACTTTTATAATCGAATACATAATCAAATTTTTGCATCTTTTTCCCTTTTCTTTCGAATTATTCTTAGCGCAGGGGTTTTCTTGTTTTCGTGTTCTTCCAAAACGTTCGCCCAACGTTCTGGCGCAAGTTTTAGTGTTTCTTTACATTAAAACTAGTACCGGTTAGTGTCCATTGTCTGGCTGTGCTTCTTCTGGACAACGCATTTTCCACTTTGGGGTTTTAAGATATATACTTTTTATCAATATCCAAGTTCCAACCTCAAATTTTGACATTTACTTTTTTGTTAAATATATTCTGTTTTAACAGAAATCTGTTTTATTTGCCATTAACTTTCTTGGGAGAGCCAAAACTATGGATAAAAGCGATGCTTCTTTAGAAAATGATGAAATTATTCAGAGTCTAATAAAAGAAATTCAAACAACTTTAGATAATTTTAAAGTAAATGTTTATACCAATAACAACAAAAAAATTGATACCATTGAGAACTCGCCATCTCTCAGTGACAGTGAAATAAGTGCACTCCGAGAAGAAATTCGCTTATCACATAACACGCGGATGGATCTCTTCAAATTTAAGATGATTGCAATTGGTGGATTGGGAGCAGTAGGCCTTGGCATTGGAGTTGAATATTTTGACAATTTTCATTTTACTCCATACATCTTATGTCTGCTTCCATTAATTTGTCTTATGATTGATGCACTCTGTCATCATAATTTAATCAGAATACTTATGTTAGGTGAATTTCTCAAGTCCAGAGGTGATAGATATGAAACGTTCATAGAAGAACGGTGTCAAACTGGCAAATACTATAAATTGAGGTGTTTCGATGAAGAAGATACATCATTAGTGATTATAAAAAAAGAACCGGTCAAGCAGCCTCTAATCAAGCAATCTTTTATAAAAAGGTTGTTCGGTGATTCTGGACGACGGATCTTTTTTGGACTCGAAGACTGGGCACTTCATTGGTCCACAATTGTTGTATCCTTACTCTTATTATTATATGGTACTATTATATTTAAAAGCATTATTTTTATTGTTTGTGGCATTATATCGATCGTGTTATCATTATTTTTAACAGCATCATCAAACGTAAGAGCAGATGCAATCAGCACAAAGGGAGTATTGGTTGATACCTCAAAAAAATCAGAAAAAAACACTGAAAATGGAATTGAATTCGCTGGACCAGATAGAGAACCTGTTCACATTTCTTAAACAAAATAAAACTTTCCATTTTCCCTTCCTAGTCAATGGTCTTTTTCCTGCAGCAATGCTTCAGGAATCCTCTGAATACACCGGTTACAGTTACGTATGGGTGCGTGACAATATGCATATCGCACATGCACACTACATCAATGGTTTAAAAGATGTAGCCATTAAAAATGTTCAGACATTTGCCGACTACTTTATTAAACATAAACATCGGTTTGAAAATATTATTACTGGGAAACTGGATCCAGGTGATCCAATGAACCGGCCACACATCCGCTTTGATGGTACTACACTCTGTGAATTGAACCAGAAATGGTCACATGCTCAAAACGATGCACTTGGATACTTTCTGTGGCTTTTCTGCATGATATACAATAAAGAAAATATTCCACTGTCTGCTCAACAAATCGAACTCATGGCTCTGTTCGTATTATACTTTGAAAAGATTTCATACTGGAACGATGAAGATAATGGCCACTGGGAGGAAACACGGAAAATCGAAGCTTCGAGTATAGGAACTGTTATTGCAGCCTTATGTCAATTACATAAATTAATAGAAAGATATAACGTTACTCTACAACATCATGAAGATAAAATCACTCCCGCTAAGATTGACACTTTAATTCATCTTGGAAACAAATTTTTACATGAGATTCTTCCGTTTGAATGTATTCAACATGAGCCAAAAAAAGAAAGAAAATATGATGGAGCATTGCTTTTTTTAATATATCCGCTGTGTATTATTCAAGATGAATCTCTTGAAAATCAAATTCTGTCTAATGTGCATGAAAACTTACAAGGTGAATACGGGATACGAAGATACCCGGGTGATTCCTACTGGGCTCAAGACTACAAACAGAATTTCTCTGAAGAAGATCGTACTATTGATTTCAGTGATAATATTTCATCACGGGATATACTGCTGGAGCCCGGTAAAGAAGCTCAGTGGTGTATTTTTGATCCAGTTCTTTCTGTAATTTATGGTAAACGATTTCAGAAAACAGGAGAACCAGACTATCTAAAATTACAGATTAAACATTTTAACAGATCACTAAGTCAATTAACCGGTGAAGATTCTCCGTTTGGCAGCTATAAGTGCCCGGAGCTATACTATGTTGAAAACGGCCGTTACATTCCAAATGACACAGTTCCTCTGTTGTGGACACAAGCAAACCTTTTGAATGCTTTCAAATTTATGAGAGAGAGTTTGAATATTGAAGGCGTTATCTCTTGATGATGTTTTGCTTTCAGAATCATTTGATTCTGCATCATCTACAGCATTATATCCCGTACAATTTATTATTGTATCAGGAGTTTCTGAATCAATAAACGATGAATTTTATCAAAATTGGTAATATCACAATCTTTTTCTTCCGGCGCGATAAACTCTATATTGCAAGATGAAAGCTCTTTTTGAAATTGCTTTCCTAACTGCCCGCTCTCACACAATTTGACCGACCATTATGAAAATAAATAACCGGTCATTATCAGGTAATTTGACCGCAGATTATCAGTTTAAATGACCGTTCTTTATCAAGTTATTTGACCGATTCCTGGTATCATTCGCTAAGCGTCCACCATAACCCATTTTCTGGCTTCTCAGATCACATCAAAGGAGCTTTAAAAGAGCAGAAAGAGGACGGCCGATGAGGCAGATACGTACCATTCTTACCTACCGTTTGACCCACAAGCTCAGCCTTGAGCAGACGGCACTGGCAGTTCGCCGATCCAAAGGTTCAGTATTCAACATCAGCAGCCGTTTTGCCACTTCAGGGCTAAAGT
>JAEYNR010000003.1 GCA_023412475.1 Fibrobacterota bacterium
TGCGCTATGTGGTGGGGCCAATCATATTTACTCTGTGTACGTGACATATATCCTCCTTTATACGTTACTCTATTAATATTGTATAAGCGCGGAGGAGGAGAAACATGTGTTGGACGAGCGATTACGAGTCAAGTACTACCGCCACAAGCGGTAGCTTGATTGAGCGGCAAAGCCGCAAAAGCAAGAAGGCACGACAGTGCCTTTACGAAACATCGGGCTCCACTGGCTTAGCCAGTGGAGCCCTGGAGATAGTGCCGGAAAATAATTTAGCATTCATTATTACGACTTGTATTTATTATTCCAGATTGGGTCCAGTTGATTTGCCAGCTCCTTATCATATTTTTTAAGAGCATCCTTATAACTTTTGTCGGAAAGACATATTTCTGCACTGCTGTTGCCAGGCTTGGCATTTGTTGCCAGAAGAACCTCTCTGGCACAGTCGTGATGATCTCTCATAAGACATGGCCTGATAAGATTACCTCTTCTCTCTATTGGAACATTTAAACTATAACTGTGCTGCCAGTCCCTCCATCCCTGGAATAGATCTGAAAAAAGCGCATCGGTAAGAGATTTCCCGTTGGAGTAGAGGTCATGGACATTATCCTTCCAATAGGGAACAAATACACAAGGGTATACATTGCCGGTCCAATCGACATAAAGATAACCATCCTGGCGTCCTCCGGCGATACACCCGGAGACAAATGTCCCCCCATTCCAGAAATCTGCTATCAGCAGACGACGCTTGCAAACCCACTCATGTTCCTTGAACCAGATTTTTTTGCGGATCTCAGGAGAGATCTGATTTCGGGTATCAGCTCCTCTTCCTATAGGCATATACTGAAAGACCCACTGGTAGATAGCTCCCTGTTTATCAAAATAAAAATCTATAAGATCATCATTTAGGAGAATCTCTGCATTTTGAGCAGTTGCAGTAACTGAGATACCGAAAGGGACTCCTGCTTCCCGAAGATTTTCAAAAGCCTGGAGGATCTGTTTATGAGTGCCTTTTCCTCTTCTTTCATCGGTCTCCTTCTCAAAACCCTCCACCGAAAGAGCGGGTGAAATGTTTCCGGCTTCAGCCATTCTTTTTGCCCTCTGCTTGTCAATCAGAGTGCCATTGGTATAAACCATGAAAAACTGTTCCGGATGCTGCTTTGCCATGTCGATCAGATCGGTGTTTCCATCTTTCCACATTAATGGTTCACCTCCAGAGATCACATTGAACCAGCTTCCCCAGACATTGTACTTCTCATCTAAAATTTTACTGAATACATCTTTTGAGAGCCTGGGAAGGCTACTCTGAATACTGGCCGCATAGCAGTTGTGACACTTAAGATTACAGCACCCCTCAGGAGAGATGGTCATAAATCCTGGAGGATTTATTCCATATTTGGACTTGAACTGATCTTTTGTCTGCTGGATTCCCGGACCAAGCAACTGGCCAATAAAGAGATTCTGGATACAGTTTCTAACTGCAGGAGCCCCTTTATCGTAAGCTTTCAGCGCGGCACGAAGAACATTAAACTTCATATAAAAACGGTCCTGATACTCCCGCCTGGAATCATTACTCTCACAGGAGACCTGTTTAACCAAAACTTTCTGAGCAACCATTTCTATTAAAGGAAGAGCAATTTTCCAGATCCCTACTTTCTTTCCAATTCCAAAAGCCATGGAAGTCAAAAGTTTTTGGTAATTGCTAGTGCTAAGATTCATAACATTCCCTTTTAAGATAAGGTTGGCCCAAAATTAAGCTTGGAGTATCTACTTTTAATAAAGCTACGATAGAAAGAATAAGCGAATTCTGTACCCTGAACATAAATCCAATTATCAATCAATTGGAAGCAGTTCCCAGGGTCACCCTTATTCCTACTCCCCCTCCAATAACAAACCCATTATCCGGAAGAAACTGCCACTGTGGATCGATTTCTGCAAATACACTTACGGGAAAATTTTCAAACAGATACTCTGCTCCTATCGGAAAACGCGCCCCAATAAACCAGTCATCCCCTATACGAAACCCTCCACCTGCACCTATATACAACGGAAGTGTTCCGGTATTGATCCGGGGGTAGTAATAGTTAAGTATATAGCTGGCATCCAGTTCAAAAATCCCGCTCTCAGTAAAAGACCAGGCCCCGATTACATCTACTGCATTGGTTGGATTAAACCACCATCTGGCAATCAGACCGATAGGTTGCCCTAAAAAAGGTCCAATTTCAAAACGAGGAACCTCCGGTGACACCATCCCTCCATCCAGAGCCGAGTCTAGCTGAGCGAAACCACTGGTCTGCAAAACTAACAGTAGACTGCAAAAGGATAAAAATCTTTTCATACTGCCCCTCCTGCTTGCGTGATTCAGGTAAATCTATCTGTTCTCGATCTGCAACTCGCATGCCATTGTGTCCGGCCAGCTCCCATCTCCTGTGTAAGAAATGTAACTTGCTTGTAACCTTTTTCTCAAAGTAGATTGATAACTGATATGGTTAATGTAATCACAAACGCACATCTGAAATCAGGAGTATTGTTATGATTCGCTCCATAAGGAAGTTCTTCTCGGACAGGTTTCGCCCCACTTTCCATTGTCTGGGAAACAAATTAAGGAGAGGGCCGTTGTTTGTATCTTCTTAAACCTTAGTATTGTATATTAATCTCTATAAACCTTTAATAGCATAAGAATAGAACCAATGACCATAACCTTATTAAAAAATCTGAAAATTGAATACCACAATTGAAGGCGTAAAAATTTTTCCAGATACCGAAGCATGCATTATATGCCGTTTT
The DNA here is from genome assembly GCA_023412475.1 of Fibrobacterota bacterium. Taxonomy (GTDB): domain Bacteria; phylum Fibrobacterota; class Chitinivibrionia; order Chitinivibrionales; family Chitinispirillaceae; genus JAAYPC01. The sequence continues at coordinate 2,782 of JAEYNR010000003.1, forward strand.
ATGCTTTCGTACTTTATTTCGTTTTTCTTATTATCGTCGTTTTAAAATCGTATTCATTAATATTGTATTTTTTCATGTCAAATTGTTTATTATCAAGATATCTCTCAATAAATGGTAAATCTGGTGCATAGTGGAAACACCCGCCAAATTTCAATGAATTCAAAATATTCATATAAGTTTTTCCATATTCAATGTAGTTACCATCTTCTCTCAAATTATGGTGATTGAAATGATTGGAAAATCCTAAGTTACTGACTATTGTCCCCCACCTTTCTCTTCCATAATCGTATTCCAACCAATCTACTGTTATCAAATTTGAGGTTGTTAGCTTTAATCTATCAATACCATAAACTTCAATTCCTCGAATTTTAAGATAATTAACTAAATGTCCGTTGATTCCACAACCTATATCCAAAACTGGCTGCATTAAATGCTTAACATCAATCTGCAAAATATGAATTTGCAATTTTGGTGAATATTCAGAACAAGCAACAGGGCTTACATTCTCGTTACCATTTTTATATATTTTTTCGGCGAAAGGATTATTTTCTTTTAACCAGCTTTTTAGTTTTTCGTAATGATTTTTTGAAATATCTTCAATCGAATTTGTCCTAGTCTGAAAGTTTTCAAATAAGTCAGAGTAAATGTTTCTCAGGTTGTTTTTAGCTTTGAAGTCAAACGAGTAGTATTGATTTACTCTATAAAACTCTTCGATTGCTTTGTCTGTTGCATAATCAATCAATGATTGTTTTGAATCTGAAGTCGATCTGCCAATATTCGAAATAGCTTTAACCGTTTCTTTTGCAAATTGGAAAAAAACCAAGTTGTCAAGTAATATGTTTTTGCCTTGATTAAATTCTATTTGGTTATCAATTTCCGTAAATCTATCCATTTGTAGTTTTCTCCATATATGCGGTATAACGTTTTAGGTACGTATGCTGTGCCCGCCTACCAGTAATCAGTTTGCGTGCAAACTGTCAGGGACACGCAAACTGTTACCCCTTATCAAAGCTGCCATGGTATACTGCCTCTGTTGAAGCATGAAGTTTCAGTTTTGCACTGAATTTCAATGCGACAAACCTTTAATTTTGCACTTAACCCGCCATTTTGTCAATGCGATGTTATGGGCTGGATTTTTGTTCTCTATTTCTGTCAGTCTTTGTGTTAAAGTTTAATTCCAAAATTTGAATAAGAAAAAGTACCGCTTCCGTGTTTTAACTTTCCGCTTTTATATAATTCCGTAAAAGCCTTATCCATATCTTTTACAATTGTCAAAGATATATTTAAATCGTGATGTGCAGGCAGAATTCTATTCACCGTTAAAGGCAACAATTTCTTTATGGAATTCATATAAGCAATCGGGTCAGTTGACGGGAAATATGCAAATAAAACTCCAATATAAATTAAATCGCCTGTGAACAAATAGCCTCTTTCTTTTTCGTACAGACAAATATGTCCAGGAGAATGCCCGGGTGTGTGCAAAACCTGTATTGTCCGCTCTCCTAATTCTATCGTATCGTTATCCTTTAACACTCTTGTCGGAACTCCTTCGAACAGGTAATAATCATTAACATCGAAATCCTTTGGAAAATCGCAAGGTTCTTCTATTAAGAAATTCCGAACCTGTTCAATTTTCAATGGGAAACCACCGTTTATCCATTCTGTTTCCGCTTCATGTACATAAAAGTCACTAAAATATTTATGCCCGCCAATATGGTCGTAATGCACGTGAGTTGATACAACCGTAATTGGCTTATTCGTTAATTTTTGTACCTGCTCCCAGATATTTGCTACTCCAAGTCCTGTATCAATTAACAGACACCTTTCTGCTCCATTTATTACATAGCAATGAGTTTCTTCCCAGTGCTTATATTCGCTTATAACAGAAGTATTGTCATCAATTCTCTCGATCGAAAACCATTTTTCTTTTTTTTCTGTTATTTATAATTCCTCATTTATCGGATCAACTTTTTTTTCTGTAACCTTTTGGCTTTTTTTTATATTACTCAAAACTTAATTTAATTTCCTTCATACTTCATATATTCAACAAAAGCCTCTGCGGCTTTATTTCCAGCATTTTTTTCCAGAAATGGTTTTTGTATTGCTTTCTGCGGAATAAAATAAGTGTCCATCCAGCATTTTTCAGGCAAATGCACTACGCATGATGTTAGTGGCTGTGCTTTTCTTCGTTTAAATATTGTTCTGTTGTCATTACTTTTGAATAGAAATAGTTTAATGCTGATAAAAATGATGTCTGCACGTCGATTGCATTTACTTTTACATTATTAATTTCAAGGTCTTTAGTTGCACAAGCGTCTCCAATAACAATACAATTAAATCCAAAGTCTTTTGCAGCTCTTGTCGATGCATCTACACACATATGTGTCTGCATGCCGCAAATAACCAGATCAGTTATGTTATTTGATTTCAGATACTCTAAAAGATTCGTTTCTCTGAAACTGTTTGGATAATGTTTGATAATAATCAGTTCCGTGTCTTTCGGTTTTACATCCTTATGAATTTCTGCACCTTTTGTATCAGGAATAAAAAATGTCGCATCAGGTCGATTTACGATATGTTGAACATGAACGACAGACAATTTTTTCTTTCTAAAATATTCAAGCAAAAGTTTAGCGTTTCTACTTGCTTTGTCAGGATTTCCAAGTTCAGCTTTTCCGCCTTGAAAGTAGTCGTTTTGAATGTCAATAATTATTAAAGCAGTGTTCATTTTATTTCCTTTTTGAGCAATTCCCAACCCCTCAGTTGCATTGCGGATAGATTTTCCACCGGAATACACAATATAAGAGATGCCAGGCTTTGCCTGGCATACCAACGGGCCCTGACCGGGCAAAGATGGCAGAAGATTCAAGCTACCACTGCTCCCACCATTGGTTATATTGCCTGTTATGTGGCGTTTTTGTTTTTTTAATTTTCATTTTTTTGGGTTTCAATTGTTACAATCTCTCCGTTCACTAAAATTACTTGAGAGTTGCTTATAGGGTATAGTTTTAAATCAGATTCGTATTCTACTATTATTTTCTCTACCGCTTTCTTAAATGGAAAATTTGTGTGGTGTGGTAATGGATAAAAATCTACTAAATTCAATGCTGAGAAAGAGTCTAATTCAGGTGCTTTCTTGCAGTCATCCATACCTTTGGCATAATCTATGTTTGGCGACATAATCATTGAACCTGCTGATTCGCCTATGTATTTTTTGCCTGATTGAATTTGATCAATTATTATCTTGTCTGCACCGGTTTTCCGTAACTCCTGAAGCAAGAAAAATGTGTTTCCACCTGTTATGTATATGTAATCATTCTTGCACAATTTTTCGGATATTTCTTCGGTTGTTGCTTTGGTTAATTCCAACTCATCAACTTTTAATCCAAATTTTTCCAGTGCTTTTTTCCCTTCACCAACATAAAACTTTACTGTTTCAGGAATGCTTGCAGTTGGAATAAACGTTACAGTTTTACCATTCAGGTCTTCATTTGCGAAATCTGATAAAAGACTTGCCACATCTTTAAATGATGATGCTAAAAATAACTTTTTCATTTGAATTCTCCTTAAATGTTGATATACTCAAATCTATTCTACTTTAAAGGTAGACAACTATAAAAATCTATCATTTTGTTTTTAGAAAGTTGACCAGGTGAATTCGCTGTATATTTTTAATTATCCTTAATCAAGTTTTACCGCCACAAGCGATAGCTTGATTGAGCGGCAAAGCCGCGAAAGCAAGAAAGCACGACAGTGCCTTTACGAGGCATCTGGCTCCACTGGCTTAGCCAGTGGTTTACTGAAAGCCAGAAATGAAGTGTGCTTGGTCAGTGTATTCTTTTCGTTGATAAAGCTTATTTTCTACATCAACAAAGGGAAAGGAACTCCATGCTGGAACTGACCTCCCTCATAGGATCTGCTATAAACCTATAGCAGATATGATACAGGAAATAAACCTGCAATCACATGAGTGGGCGAATTACTTTCGGTACGGATACCCTCTATATTAGAATCTGACATTTGATGGTTCCTTTTGGTTTATGATGTAACTTTAGATAAACCAATAATATATCATGCCTTAAGGAACTGCAAATGCCAAGCGATAATCGTGCCTATAATTGAGGCCGCACCCTTATAATCGCTCGCTAAGGCTCACTAGCGGATTCATGACATAATGCTTCTTCGTAAACTGACCCTTATTGATTTTATCACATAACCCGATTAATCACGATTTTTTTTCATTGCTTCAGCCTTCAATTCTGACGGCATTTTTTCGATTGCATATCTTAAAGCTGTGCGAGGGCATGATAGATTTGTTTTTCATCACATAGTTGAAAATCTCTTGCTGGTTTGCTTCACTGGCAGCCTTTAACATCCACCCATATCCTTTCCGTACTAAATCATCTTTATCCAATAGTAAGATGTCTGCTATCTGCAGAATTTCGCTGAGAAATTTTCCTTTCCTTGCAGGAATAATAAAAGACACAGCAGAGGCCCTTCGCATCCACCTGTTTTCTGACTTTGCCATGTTTTTTAATCTGGAAATGTTATCAGGATACAATTCAATGAAGTGTCCAACTGTGTGATTGCACAGACTATCACAGGAAGCCCAGTTATTCACATAATTATCAATCCATTTTTCGAATATCCGGATATCTTCAGGCTCATATTTTTTATGAATATAGAAAGACCAGTTGCAGGCGATAAAAGATTCCTCAATAAACCCTGATTGCCACATTTTTTCGCATAATTCAAATATTTCTGACTTGGTTTTCATTATAACAAGCCTGAAAAATACCCTGCTGATCCTATTTACATCCGGTACTTTGACGCCATAGAATTTTATTTTTTCTTTGAAAAAGCTCTGGCTGTTCTTTTGGGTCTTTGCATCGATGTTATCTCTTAGTTCTGCTCTGATTTTTTCTATGATCTCTTCCATTTGCACTCATCCTGTCTTAAGTAATGATTGCATTAATATAAACACCTGTGAATCAGGTTTATTATCACACATTAATCTCAAGCTGCACCAGATCCTCGGTTGCCTCCACAAATCGTTGCTCAATAAAATTACGGGCATCCAGGATTGCGGAATTGTAAAACAGAGGGCCGATTTTTTCGCAGAAGAATTCAAAGAGTTCCTCTGCTTCAAATTCACCCAGATCAAGCTCATATTCATCAATGAGAAATTTCTGCAGTTTTGCCACAAATTCCATGCGGTGTTCCAGTGAAATTCTTCCCTTCAGTATATCGATGGTTTTTTCATTCTTCTTCTTCTTCATTTTCCAAGACCCTTATGTAGTTGGCTTTAATGGTGGAAGGTTCCTTACAAATTGAAAGCGTCCATTGCGCCAGGTATCGTAGAGTCTTGGCACTGACAACATTTATCAATCCCTTGTCTATCTCCCATTCACCAGGCATTTTTACTGATGCAGACGTGCTGTCTTCTCCACAGTATAAAAACAGCTCTTTGTTAGACACTTTCTTGATCTCTTCTGTCTTATTCTCAATCTCAACAAACCCTATTACCCTGTTCTTCGACTTAATAAGCTTGATATCAGAGATCCGGATAAATAAGCCCTCTTCAGGTTCAAGCACAATGTTACTGACAGTTGAACCACAACCGGATATAAGAAGGCAAATGGGTAATACAGCATAAAGAAAGTTTTTTTTCATAGCTCGCTCCAAAGAAGTCTTAAGAAAAGATGCTTTCTACAGAAAATAATTCGATAAAAAGCTTTTTACAATCGCATATCATAACCACTTTGCCCCAGCGATCGGTAGATACCCATTAAAAGCAGGTACTTACTATAGTTACACACTTTCTGCATCGCAAGGGATAGCAATCATCTGTCTTAAGACAGCGTTCAGAATAGTTTCTGGTTTATATAAATGCTTATACACTATGATTTTTTAAATAGGAAAACCCTGTCTGCAAAATTATAATAATAATATGACTACAGTCGTCCGAAACAAAGCCACTCTGATATTTGATTTTGATGGAACCATTGCAGATACCTTCTCCTTTTATCTGAGCATTCTGAATAAGTTGTCCCAGAAATTTGGATTCAGGAAAATTGAACCTGATCAGATTGAAACATACAGAAATATGGATTCAAAAAAAATCATGAAACTTTTATCCATATCCCGAATAAAGCTTCCCTTTATAGTCTGGGAAGCCAGAAAGCTTCTTAAAGAGGGGTTAGAACACGTAGCTCCATTTGCGGGAATAAAAGAAACCATTGAAGAAATCCGGAAAAAAGAGGTTCTGTTGGGCATTATTACTTCAAATTCTGCCAGAAATGTGCGCTCATTCTTAAAAAACTACGATTTTCCTGAGTTTGATTTCATCCATTCCTCTCTGCAAATCTGGAAAAAATCAAAAACACTAAAACGAGTGATTCGCCGTTATTTGCTTCAACCACAGATGGTGTTCTATGTTGGTGATGAAACCAGGGATATTGAGGCTGTCCGTGAAGCTGGCGTTAAATCAATTGCAGTGACCTGGGGATATAATTCAAGTGACTTACTGAGGTCATTTTCGCCAGACTTTCTAATTTCTGATCCCAGGGAGATTATCAGGATTTTGGAGAAATCTCTTCACATATAGAATAACTTTCCTCCGCGCCGATACGAGTACCTTGTTCCAGGCAAAAAAAGAGGCTCATTTTTTGCACTCTCAAAAAATTGGTATATTTCTTCGTGTTCATTTAAGATAAAACACAGGTGCTTATGAAAACGATTCTTCTTAAAAGCGGATACTCAATTCCGGTATTAGGATTGGGGACCTGGTTGATGAGCGGCCGGGAGTGCTTTGATTCAGTATTAATGGCTCTGGAAAATGGATATCGCCACATAGATACCGCCACTTCCTACGAAAATGAAGATGACATCGGACAGGCGATCCAGGCATCAGGAATAAACCGCAAAGAGTTTTTTTTAACTTCCAAAGTGTGGTATCAAAAATTGCGTTTCAAAGATGTAATCGACCAGTGTCACAGTTCTTTGGAAAAGCTGCGTACCGATTATCTGGACCTGCTTTTGATTCACTGGCCAAACAAGTTTATCCCGATGAATGAGACATTCAAGGCTTTTGAGAAACTTATTGAAGAGCACAAAGTCAGAAGTATCGGAGTCAGTAACTTTACCATAAGTCACCTTGATGAAGCTCTGAAATCCACTGTACTTCCTATTTGTGTCAATCAGGTCGAGTTTCATCCATTTCTTTACCAGAAGGAGCTATATCAATACTGCAAAGAAAAACAGATTGTAATAACAGCCTTTTCACCCCTGGCACGAGGGAAAGTGTTCGAAAGTGATCTTTTGCAAAGAATCGGGCAGAATAAAGATACCGGTCCCGGACAGATTGCCCTCGCCTGGCTGATTAAAAAGGGATTGGTTGTTATTCCCAAATCCTCTTCAGAAGAACATATCATTACCAATCTTGAGGCCCTTACAATTAACTTATCCGATGAGGAGTCTTCCATGATTGATAATATATCCGAAAATCAAAGATTTATTAACCCATCCTGGTCAGAATTTGATGTTTAAGGATTTAGGGCATATTCGAAACTTCAACATTATTGAAAAGAGAAACCGGGCGTAACCGCTACGGTATCGTTACCACCGATTAGGCCGGTTCTGCTCCGGTCAGATCAGAGTTAACTCGACTCTCTTTTTCTCCGGTGTTTTTCGATTAAATTAATTGCTACCCTGTGTTTACACTATTTATATTGATTTTTACCTTTAAAACTAAATTCAGCAGTTGATCTTAGCGGGCTTTTCTCAAGCTCAACTGCTGAAATTAGGTTAAAGGCCCTCCGCTTTAATTGAGAAGTTACAATTTTTTTCACTACCGATTCTTTGTTTAGATATTTCTACCGATTAATTATTACCTGAATCGAACGATTGACACTGTTGTTCTTTAAACGTATTGTGTCCAGTGCAAATGTTAATGATAAGTTACAGCCTTTTTTTTTAAACAAATAATGAAAGACAGCCATCATACACAAATAACTATACATCTTAAACCATTATCCCAAAGAGGTCAAAATGGGTTTTGCCAGTGACTATCGAACTATAGTAAGCGTTAAAGGCAGTGCTAAAATCAACAAACTCCTTCGGGCCGGACAATTCTACAATAATTATTATAAAGCTATTGATTTCAGTCTTGATTTTGCCGAAATGGGGAACAGTAAAATGATTTACTCCATTCCTCTTAATCCTCCCACTAAGCCATCATCAATGTTCTTTGCTGATCTGCAGGTTCATTTTATTGAGAAGTCAAAACTTTTTGAGAATAGTGCTCCTGAGAAGCCATTTGCCATTTGTTTTATGGTACGACCACAAAAATACATCGACTATGAAAAGTACATGTATTCGATGGAACAGGATTACAATCACGAGCTTCTTCACCTCGATGATTTGATTGAAAACTTTGATAAGGACCCTCTCTTTCTATCAAGAGGTTACAACTATTCATTCAACAGCTTACGGAGAGCCGGCAAAAGAGACATCGTTTCTCTTGCACATTGTATTGATTACGAATTCGATAAACTTTTCCGCCTTGAACCAAAGGCACTTAGCATTGACTATGAAGAACTCGATCGTGGAATTATCTATATACCAGTACCGGAAGAATCGCAATTGATCACATACAACTCTCCGACCTGTAAGGAATATATTCAGGCAAAAATTGTTTTTCAAACTACCTATCTCAAATCGGATCTGATTGCTTTTTCAAGAAGCTTTGACGCGATTGAAGCAATTGAATCTGTAACTATTGAAGCTGTGAACAGATACGGCAAAGATATCTTTGGTGATAACCCTTACAAATTGTATGAGACCATTGCCGGACTGTTTTCACCCATACTGTATAAGGATATAAAAAGAAATATCCAGAACCTGGAAGCCAGGGTTTTAAACAGTAAATATACGCCTGATTTCAATCTGATGTGGAAATAATAAAGAAGACTTTCTGAACAAACATGTTTTATCTGTGGTAAACTGTAGATACGGCACAATCTTTTTGAGGGGAATCTATTTTTTTTCCTTCAAGTCCCCATTGCCATACAGATAATAATTACCGGCTACATTATCTCATTTTTTCATTGGTAAAAAACCTGTACACTTCCTCTTTAGTGCTGTATCCAAGAAGTTCATTCACTTTTTCCTTGGTATTAATCAGTACACCAACATGAGCAATAAAGCGGATATGTGGTCCGCTGATTTTTTTTGGAGCAACTGCACATATAAAAATCTGAGAGATCTTTCCATCCAAAGAGTGGAAGTCTACACCCTTTCGGTGAATCCCAACAGACACAACCAGCTTCTCTACTGAATCAGTCTTGCCATGTGGGAGAGCAATCCCATTCTGCATACCAGTGCTGAAACTATCTTCTCTTTCCATAACAGCTTCCAGTGCAGCTTTTGGATCGGAGATTTTCCCGTTTTTATGCATTATATCAATCAGCTCTCTAATGACTTCATTTTTGGTATTTGATTGCAGATCAAGAGAGATACAGTCACTTGAGAGGACATTTTTCACATCAAAATCAGAGCTGACTCCACCCTGAATAAGTTCCTGCTTTAGCTCACCCGGCTTAACCAGGTCTTTTATCTGGTTGATCATATCATTAAGCTTTACAAGATTCTCATAAACGACATTTTTAACAAATACAGTATCGTTAGAGTCATTTTCAAAGCTAAGTTTATCCTCTTGCACAAAGAGAGTAATGGCAGACCTTTCCCTTCGGAAGTGTATTATCTTAATTTCGTCTTCAATGGTGTTAACATAATAACCTTCACTGATAAAAGACCTGACGATGCGCTCTAACAGAAGCTCCACCAAGTATGGACTGTCCATGTTGTAATCTGTCTCGACCAACTCACCTTTGTCTAATTCTCTTGAAGTACCTTTCTTGTCAGTCAAAATAACATTAAGAATTGGTGGAGCAACAATCGTAGTAAGCAAAGTCATAAGAATTGCAGCTCCAAAAAGCTGCTGGTCTAAAAAACCGGAAGAGAGCCCGATACCGGCTACAATCAAAGCGACTTCCCCGCGGGGTACCATTCCCACACCTATCCTGGATGCCCCCAGAAGATTGAACTTTAAACCAAAGGTGGGAATACCACATCCGATAATTTTGGCAATAACTGCACTTACTGTAAAAACAAGTCCGAATGTAAGCACTGTTGGAGAGACTACTTCCTTAATATTAACCAGCATCCCCATCACCACAAAAAATACCGGAACAAAAAATTCATGCACCGGATGAAGGGCATTTTCGATAACATTGGCCAGATCAGTTCTTGACAGAGTCATACCCATGACATAGGCTCCGATGATCATTGCCAACCCGGCTTTTTCAAATATACCGGAAAGAAGCAGTGCCAACCCAAGAGCCAAAGCACTAATTGTACCTATATTTTTAAAATATTTTAAGAATGAACCGATTTTATGAGATAGCAACAGACCGACGGCAGTGAAACCTAACCATACCCCTACGGCTCTGAAAATCAACATACCGACTTCGAAAAGCTGATTGGATTGCTGTCCGGCTTTTCTACTCAAGCTTGCCACCCCTAAAATAACCGATAACAGGATTATCCCAAGGATATCATCCACAACAGCACCTGCCAGAATTGTCATCCCCTCCGGAGATCCTACCTTTTTTTTCTCTGATAATACCCGGATAGTAATACCCACCGAGGTGGCAGTAGAAATAACCCCCATCAGAAGAGTCCGCGGATCACTGAAAGGAATATGTAACCACCAAACAATGGTAAAGGCTCCTATTAAAAAGGAGAACACCACCCCCCCAATACCTACCACTACACCAGCAACCGAGAATTGAACTAGTAGTTTAAGGTCAGTTTCAAGTCCTACTAAAAATAACAGCACAATAGAGCCAATAGTTGAAATAGCGTAGAGTTCAGGTTGAACCGGAATGAGTGCACCTTCCACTTGAGGAAACAATCCATTTTCAAATAAGAATGGAATTGGAATACTCCCCAATAACGATGGCCCAATAATGATCCCTGCAATCAGCTCACCCAGGACACTGGGAAATTTCATCTTTTTAAATAGGATTCCACCTAAACGGGCTGCAAACAAAATTACACTAAGCTGAAAAACCAGGGTGGACATCCTGTGCACTATCGACTCGGATCCATCAGATGCCATAACAATTGCAGGAAACAGCAAAACCAAACAGGCCAGTCTATTTAACCATCTGTTTTTTATCATAAGATTCCCCGGTTTTAAAATCAGATCTTTTTAATAGCAGGAGTAAAAATATAACCTAAACACCTGTACAAAGCAAGCAAACTCTTAACAGTTTCATTTCTGTTTTGATAAAGAAACGAATTGATTTAATTGCTTATCGCATTAATTTTAATTCTATCAAAAAGCTTTTCTGCTTGCTATCCGCAACAATACTGACAGGAAATAAAGTGACGATGCAAACAAAACTATAGTGGCACCACTGGCAGTTGACCAATAAAATGAGGTGATAAGACCTGCAACCCCGGAAACGATGCTAATAACCGAAGCTATCCACAGATAATAAAATGTCGAATGAACCAGATTCCTTGAAGTGGCCGCAGGCAATATTATTAAAGCATTTATAACCAGAATTCCTATCCACTGAATACTTACCGCCACTACCAGCGCAGTAACAACCGCAAAAACAGTCTGAATCCACCATACCGGAATCTTTCTGCTCCCTGCCAGTGAAGTATTTAAAGATACCAGAAAAAATTTATTGAAAAACACCACCCATGCAATCAGAAATATTACCGCAACAATTATCAGGTTAACAATGTCTGATGGAGAAATACTGAGGAAATCTCCTATTAAAAATTGGGAATAGCGATTAAAACTGCCTCCCCTTGACAATATAACTATTCCTAAAGCCAGCGAGGAACTCATCATAATACCGGTTACAGTATCAGTAGAAGCAGTTCCATGCCTTTTTAAAAGAGTAATGCAAACAGCAAAAAACATGGAAAATAGAATCATTGACCAGAGCGGATTATCCAACCCTAAGATAGCACCTATGGCGATACCAGTAAAAGCAGAATGCCCTACTGCATCAGAGAAGAAGGCCATCTGATTGTTAACCACCATACATCCCAGAAATGCAAGAAGTGGTCCTGTTATAAGTACCGCCAGCAGCGCCTGTTGCATAAACTTATACTGAGCCCATTCAAAAGGTATCACTGCAATCAGTTCAAGACAAAAATTCATAAGCGTAAGTTCCTTTTACCTGCTAACAAATCAGATTTCAGAAGGAGGCAATTCATCAGAGTCTGGTATTGGGAACCGACCGAATGTACCTATAACATCAGGATGCCTCAAGGTGACTTGCGGTCTATCATCGCAAATAACCGACCGGTTTAAAAAAAGCATCCGGTCTGCATACCTGGCTGTAGTACTGATATCGTGGGATATCATGACAATCGCCAGATGATAGGTTTTTCGAAGATTGGAAACCATCCGATAAAACAGTTCAATTCCCGATGGATCTACCCCTGAGACCGGTTCATCAAGTAGCAGAAGATCGGGAAGAGGTGTGAGTGCCAAAGCTAAAAGAACCCTCTGGAGCTGCCCTCCTGAAAGAGATCCCACTGGCTGGTTAATAAGACTATCAGCCTCAACAGAGCAAAGAACCTTGCCTGCCTCCTGCCTGATTTTTGAAGATACTCCCAGCCACAGCGGTTTTTTAGACAAAGAAGCTGCGAAAAGATCCAGAACTGTCATCGGAGAAAACGCATCAACATCCAGTCTCTGTGGAACATAACCTATCCGAAAATCCTTCCCCGATCTTCCATCGATAGATGAAAACTTGATCTTTCCGGTAAATGGAAGTTCATTGAGTATCGCACGAAGCAATGTGGTCTTACCTGCACCATTTGGTCCGATAATCACTGCAAGCTGACCACAATGAATATGTAGATTAACATTCTGCAAGATCTGGCGTCCCCGCAAAGTAACACTTACGTCCAGAAGCTTTGTGCAGCAGTCACCGCAGACTCCACTCCCTCCAGTATCACAGCCGCTTTGAACCATTCTCAGCGCAACGCCTCCTGCAGTACGTTAAGGTTTCTCTCCATAATTGAAATATAGGAATCAGGGTGATGTGGTCCGGTCACTACCGGATCAAGAGTATAAAGTTTTTTGCCGGTTTCACGTGATATCATCTGAGCTGTCTTTGCAGGATACTGCGGTTCGATAAAAATTGCCTTAGCCTTTTTTTCTCTGATCAATTTGATGATCTCAGTCAGTTCGCGTGCGTTCGGTTCAGAGCCAGATTCACGCTCAATAACCGCTACAATTTTAAGATTGAATTCTCTGGCAAAATAGGGAAATGCCTCATGAAAAGTAATTATGTTGCGGTCCGAAATATCCGAAAGCCCCTGGTGCATCTTTCTTTTCAGCTCTTCCAGAGATTTTGCAAATCTATCAGCATTGGATCTATACTTTTGCGCATTTGAAGAATCAATATCCATCAATCCTTTACAGATATTTTCAACCTGTGAAATTGCACCAGACACAGATACCCACACATGAGGGTTAAAATGATGCTCATGATCACTCTCATGGTGATGATGATCGCCATCATGCTGTTTACCCTTCGCTTCAATTAATCGAATTCCTTCACTGGCCTCAATGACCTTAAGCCCTGGAAACTGTGTTATGGCTTTATCCAGAAAAGCTTCCATCCCTGCCCCATTAATAACCAATGCATATGCGGAATTGAGCTTTTTCATATCTTGAGGAGTCAACTGATAATCATGAAGACATCCGGTCTGAATACTTGCCATACATTCAACGACTACTCCCGGAACATCTGCCGCAACGTTTTGAGTTAAAATGTACATCGGATAGAAAGAACAGAGAATATTTTTTTTACCAGTATCAGCCCCATACAAAAATGAGCTTAAAGCAAGTAAGATAATCAGCCTCTTCACACAAATCTGCATAAAACGCTCTCCTTCGATAATTCTTTTCCAAAAGGGCAAAATTCTTCTTTTCATGGACAATCAGTTGACTTCAGTAACTACATATGAAACACAATAACGAATCTTGAATAACGAAATTAGATTCGTAGTCCCAGAGATGAAACGATATTGTGGTTCAAAGCTTTCTGCATGAAGCACACAGCCCTTCAAGCTGAATAAAATGCCTGTCTACTGTAGCATTGAGATTATCTTCAACATATCTGGAAAATTTCTCAGAAAAACACACCGGAACCTCCTGAACCCTCATACAACTTGAACATATAAAGTGATGATGCTCAGCATGCTGAGGATTACGGCAAAGATAATATCGCATTAACCCATCCGCTTTGTGCATACTGCAGACAATTCCACATTGAAGCAGCCTCTCAAGCACCCGGTACATGGTCGCTAAATTGACCTGATAACCCAAAACTTCGCTGATATCATTACGAAGCTGCTGTGCTGTCCGAACCACCCCGGTTTTATACAGATAATTCACAACCGAAGTAACTACCGGAGTTATCCTGCATCCCTGATCTCGCAATATCTGGATAAATTGCTCTGTTTTTACACCTGTATGCGTCATCACTGTCTCAAATTCCTGACTGTAATTAACCAGATACGGAGATAAATTAATTGAGGCTTACTGTTATTGCAAACGTTTCGCATTAAGAGCAGCAAAAGTAGATTTTTGAAACGGATCTCTTCGCAGCACTTGGAGACATATATGGACTGGCCACCTTCTAAATATCGAATTATTAAATCAATGTAATCTGTTATTACCTGTTTTTTATCGGTTATATGTGTATTTATAGTCGGGCAGGTCAGATTTAACGTCGGGCAACTCAGATTTAATCTATTTCAGGGCAAAAGATGGTTTGTGATGGTAAAAAGATTGTTTTATAGTAGTTGTAAGCCCTGCTGAGGGCGTAATCATGAATAACCGCAGGCAAGCTCCTGAGCAGCCTTCAGCAGGAGATCTCCAGTCAACTTGCTTTTATACTCAGAAAGGGTGAGAGTATTTAAATCATCAAAAACATAAACCACATACAATTCCTATATCATACATCAGAACTAAAGAAAACCATCCGCCTCTGCCACTCCAAAATTCAGAACATGAATATGTTGTCCCGAAGGGATAAGGATTTACATACCAATGTGTTTCTATAAATATCATGTCCCTAAAGAGACAAAATCCATTATTGCACCTTTTTTTCCTGATCCCTTTAGGGATCAATTATTTCTAGCCCGAATATCCACAAACCATTCTTCGTCCCGTCAGGGATGAAATATTATTTGCATGGAGGATGAATCAGGTTATATCATTCAAGATAAAATCAATGGCATTCTTTAAAAATGCAAGTGGTGCGATCCCGGATCGCACCAAAACAGCATTTCTATTTACATATTCACAATACTTGAGGCAAACCTCTTCCCCAAATCATATCCCCTGTTAAAAAGCTCCGGAGTAACTTTTCCAGGGAACTCCAGTCCCTCAGTGACCTCCCACTTTATTTCAGAAGTCATCTGCTGTACCTTTTTGTACGCTCCCTTGCTCCATCCGTAACTTCCAAAGTACACAGCTTTCTTATTGCGGATATTCTTCAGCGCTGCTTTCTCCAGAATCTGCTGCATATATGGAAACAGGGAAACCTCATAAGTAGGTGCCCCAATAACCACTCCCTTGTTTTTAAGCAATGATGGAAGAATGTAGCTGCTATGGGTACGGGCAACATCAAATATTTCAGGTGTCAAACCAGCATCAGATATGCCCTGGGCAACTGCATTCATCATGGCTTCAGTATTCCCATACATCGTACCGTAAAGAAGCGTGATGCCCTCATCTCCCCCATCAGTGCTATTCTGAGCCCACTTTTTATATAGCTCAACGATTCTTCCAGGATCTTTTCGCCAGATAAGCCCGTGAGATGGGGCAATCATTGAAATATCAAGACCTCCAAGCTTGGATATTGCATTTAATACCGGTGTGGAAAACTTGGCCACTATATTGGCATAGTAGCGCAAGGATTCTTTTTCGTAAAAAGATAGATCTCCATATTCATCTTCAAAGTAAGCTCCCTGCAAGGCTCCGTATCCTCCGAATGCATCACAGGAGAAAAGTATTCCGGTAGACTTATCGAAAGTCACCATAGTCTCAGGCCAATGAACAAAAGGAATATGAAAAAACTGAAGCTGATGATTGCCGGTATCAATCACTTCACCATCATTTACCACTCTTACATTCTGATTGATTTCATAATAATCCTGAAGCATTTTAACAGCCTTTTGAGTGCAGATTATCTCAAAGCGATCATTAATCATCCTCAGAGTTCTCAATACCCCGGTGTGATCAGGTTCCATGTGATTGACTATTACATAATCGAGCTGATTAATATCGATTATACGGGAGATCTGATCCAGAAACTCATCGGTTTTAAAACCCCTGGAAAGATCGACAAGCACGTTCTTTTTATCTTTAATAACATAGGAATTATAAGAGATCCCCACCCCATCTATTGGCCATAATCCCTCAAACAGATCGGTAGTTCTATCATTAACCCCAACCCAGAAAATATCATCCTTAAGACGAACGTCATTCATAATGCCTCCCTGAGCTTGTTTCGAATATTAATATTGGCTATTAAAATAGTTATTAGCAGGGGCTTAATAGGTTATTTGTTACCGATGATGATTGTGAAAAAATACAAGGAAGGCAGAATTTAGAAATAGGCTGTTTGGAAGGGTAAGTTAAAGAGACTGGGGGGGGTAAAGTAGTAACACTTTACCCCTTGTTTGCAATCAGTCTTACGACTTGTTTGTTCCAAATATTCTGGCTTTGATTTTTTCACCCCATTCTTCAAATATTATATAAAGAGATGGAATAACAAACAGAGTCAGAAATGTGGTTGCAGTCATACCACCTATAACTGCTTTTGCCAGAGGAGCCCAGGTCTCTGAACCATCTCCCAACTCAAGAGCCAGCGGAATCATTCCAACAATGGTGGTCAAAGCAGTCATCAACACTGGACGTAACCTGGTCACTCCACTCTCTTCGGCAGCCTCATACAAACCGATACCCCGCTCCCGAAGCTGATTGGTATAATCAACCAGAACGATTCCATTGTTAACCGCGATTCCAACCAGTATCACTAAACCAATTAGAGCCATAACGCTAATTGGTGTATTGGTGACAAACAAGAATATGAAGACACCGATAATTGACAATGGTACGGTAAAGAGGATAATGAAAGGATCCACCAGTGATTCAAACTGACTGGCCATCACCATATAAACCAGAAGTACAGCCACCAGAACAGCTATTATCAAATAGAAGTAGGCTTCCTGCTGATCCTCGGCTGTACCGCCCATAATCAACAGGAAATCAGATGGAACAGTAATTTCCGATTGGATCTGCTCAATTTTCCTTACAGCAGTCTTCAGATCTATTCCTGCAAGATTGCATCCTACAGAGATATACCTTTCCTGATTTTCTCGATAAATAGTAACCGGCCCCTGCGATTCCTTGATCTCAGCAACCTGACGCAAAGGGATAGTTCCACCAGCAGGAAGTGGTATAAGCAGATTTCCAAGAGCTTCCCTGTCCTGGCGATACTTTTTGTCCAGTTGCACGTAAATGTTGTATTCATCCCCTTGTTCGCGATACTGAGAAACAGTTCTTCCCTGAATAGAGGTTGATACAACAGAGGCAACCTGAATATTGGTCAAGTTCAGGTCATTTAATACATCCTGTTTCAAATGCACATCCAACTGAGGAATGTAATCATTTACATTCAGTTTTATATCCACCAGCCCGGGAATCTTTTCCATCCGTGCTTTCAGATCATCGGCGATTGCCTTGCCTCTGGTCAGATCATTACCAACTACCTTGATTTCTACAGCACTCTGTCCGCTGGACATCATATTGCCACCCTCAAAAGAATAGGATATTCCTGCAATATTATCGAGCTCTTTACGCAGCGCTATCTCTATCTCCTTCTGACTTCTTTTCCTCTCAGTTCTGGGCAAAAGCCTGAGGGTAGTTGAAATAGTGTTGTTTGTGGTAGCACCGCCAAAACCCTGTTGTGCCCCAAAGCGAAAAGTGGAGGTAACAATCTCAGGTACAGCCTTGTCAAGAATCTCCTCCACCCTGATAACTGTTTCTCTAAGAGAAGTCAAAGGCACCCCGGTTGCACATTCGATAGTGAAATTAACTCTTCCCTGATCAGTTTCGGGCATAAATTCACCACCCAGAAATGGTACCAAGGCACATGAAAAAACCAACAGCGCCAGAGTTATTAGAAGCACATATTTTTTATGGTAAATCGACCAGTGCAGAAGTTTCTGGTAATTGTTGGTGAGTTTTTTCAAAATAGTGATCTTGTTTGCACTTTCATCTTTCTTGCTCTTCTTTTTATCCAATCTTTTTTTCAGAAGCACCGATGCCATCATTGGTACCAGAGTCAGAGCAACCAGTAAAGAAACGGAAAGACTGAAGGTAACAGTCAGTACCATCTCCCTAAACAACTCTCCGGTAATTCCCGGGACAAAAAGCACCGGAACAAAGACACTTAGAGTAGTCAAAGTCGATGCGATGATTGCAGCACTCATCTCTGAAGCACCACGTTCGGATGCATCCACACTCCCGTAGCCCATGCCCTTAAATCGGAATATGTTTTCAATAACAACGATGGAGTTATCAACAAGCATTCCTATTGCCAGTGCAAGTCCAGCCATTGAAATAACATTAAGAGTCAAATCGGATAAATAAAGCACTGCAAATGTTAGTATTATTGATATAGGCATGGAAATCGCCATTATCAAACTGCCACGAAAGCTCCGTATAAAAATGAAGATTATCAGAACCACAACAATAAGAGACATCATTGCTGTGTCGGTGAGGTTTTTCATTGAGCTGGAGGTAAATTCCGAAGAGTCGAATAAAATTTCAAAATCTACACCCTGAGGAAGAGTCTTTTTTATACCTTCCAGTTCTTTCTTTGCATTTTCAGCTGCCTGTACTGTATTGGCATCCGATTGTTTGCTTACAACTATGGCGATTCCCTGGTTGCCGTTAATCCGCACATCACCAGTCATTTCTTTGAAACCATCTGTGACAGTTGCCACATCCTTTAGTCTCACCGGCGTAGCTCCAGGTTTTATCACAATATTTCTGAGCTGTTCAAGACTTCTGTATTCACTATAAATCCGGAGATTGTACTCCTTTGTTGAGGTTTTAATACTTCCGGAAGAAACCAGGCCAGCACTGCCCTGAATTGCAGAAGTTATACTCTGAGTCGAAAGAGAATGTGAAGCTAACAGAACCGGATCAACAGCGACATTGATCTGGCGTTCAAAACCACCTGCAATATCAACAGATGCAACTCCGTCGACACGCTCCAGAAGCGGCTCTACCCTGTCCTCTCCCAGTCTGCGCAGCTCCGCAGGACCAAGGTCTTTAGAGTTCATGGACAGCATCATTATTGGCATCATAGATGGATTCAGAGCCAGTACAAACGGCTCTTCTGCATCTGGAGGAAGATAGTCCCGTATCATATCAAGGCTGTTTCTTACATCTGTTTCAGCCTTGTCCATGTTAGTACCATAGACAAACTCAAGCATAACCATCGAATTGCCATTTGTCGAATTGGATGTTATTTTCTTGATATTTTCAGTAGCACTAACCGCCTCTTCAATAGGCCTGCTGAGAAGATTCTCTATATCTCCAGAGCTGACTCCAGGGTAACTGGTAAACACCAGCACAATAGGAAAATCAATATCCGGGGTCATTGCGACCTTCAACTGGAGTACAGAGAAAATTCCAAACCCGACGGCAATGAGATAAAGCATCGCCAGGGTGACTTTTCTTTTTATAGAAATTCCAATTAGTTTCATCTTTTACCGTCCCGTCTGTGTAACAACTCTCAAAGAGTCTCCATTTTTTACAATATTCTGCCCGGCGACTATGATACTGTCTCCAAAACTTGTCCCTTTAGACAGTTCCATATATCCACCCGAAAACAACCCCGGAACAATATCTCTTTTTTCGGCCCGCCCGTTATTTACTACATAAATAAAGAATTCAGGCTTTTCTTTCTGAACACCTTTTTGATCAGTCAATATTTTTGTATGGGTCAGTACAGTCATCTCACTAACTACCACAGTACCTACACGTCTGGATATCTCGACAAGGAATTCACCAAACAGTCCAGATTTAAGCAGATTATTCTGATTATTCAACCTTACTTCTATTTCCAGAGTTCTTGTCAGTGGATCAACCGCTTCGTCAATTTTTTCCACAGTACCTACCAACTGAGTATCAGGCAATGATGGAAAAGATGCCACTACAAGCTGTCCAACAGAGAGCTTCTGAATATCCACAGCAGGTACTCTCAGCTTAGCTTTCACAGTGTTTGCATTCACGATTTTTATGACCTGCTGTCCTGCAGGAACCATCACATTAACATCGAAATAAACCATTCCCACACGTCCATCAAATGGAGCCCTGAGAATTGTATTCTCATATTGCACATTTGCCTGCCCCATCGAAGCAGATGCCTGATCTAAAGTCGCCTGGGCTACATCATACTGGCTTTTTGCCATGTCAAACTGTTGTTTGCTGATCGCATTTCTTGCCAGCAGGTTCTTCATTCTGTTGAAATCATCCTGCTTCGCCTGTAACTGGATTTTTGCACTCTTCAAACCTGCTTCGGCGACCAGTTTCCCCTGCAAGGCTGCTTTATTATACTGAACCGCAAGAATCTGCCCTGCCTTAACCCTGTCTCCCGGCTTTACATTAACGGACGTCATCTTTTCCGATACTTTACTGTAAACGAAAGCATCATTCTGAGCCTCTATACCTCCGGTCAGTTTTATATAACTTGAGATGGAATCCGGTTCTGCTATATATACCTCCACCGGGATCACCTTCTCAATTTCTTCCGACTTTTTCTTTTTGCACCCTATTATCATTACTGATACTGCTAAAACAATCAATGTCAAAATACTTGACTTCATTTTCATAACGTTTCCTTATTAATTAAGTTTATCCCTTATTTCCTATTAGTTTTATTGGGCACTGCTTGATGAGGTCGAACCAAGCCCGCCCATATCCAGATTGATAACAGCCAGTTTAAGACTGGTAGCGGTCTGCAGAGCTGCATATTTGGCGGAGATTAAAAAGTTGTGAGCATCAAGGAGTTCGTACATGGGAATCACCCCTTCTTCAAATTTTGCCAGTGATGCATCATAAGCCTTTTCCCGGGCTTCCATCAGCAAATCAGCAGCTTCCGTTTCGCTTTGCAACTGTTCGACTTCGTGATAAGCGTCAATCACTTCCTTTTCAACTATTGCCTTCTTCTCCTCCAACACTTCTTTAAGCATCAGTTGCTGCTCTCTGGCTTTCTTTAATTTGAAATTGCGGTTTCCCCAATCCAATAAATTAAAACTCAGGGCTGCACTGGCACGCCAGTTGTATCTCCACATTTCCCTGGTAGCTGGTTCCGGACTCTCATTGGAATAGCTGAATCCTGCAACGAGGGAAGGATAAAAGGCTGATTTGGCAGCCTTAATGCCAAGCTCTGTCAAATTCATTTTCAGTCTTGCCTCTTTAAGATCAGGTCTTCCTGATAAGGCACTGCTTACCGTAGAATCCAGATTCACTTTTGGCATCAAATTGCTTTCTGCACTGGTATCTATCAAACTTATCTCTGTAGTTGCGGGAAGCCCCAGAAGAATGGCGAACTGCCGTTTCATCGATGAAACCGACTTGTTTACCTTTAATTCATTCATTCTGGCCTGAGCAAGCGATGCCTTGGTGAGAAGATAATCATGCTCGGTGGACATCCCCTGCTCCATCCTTGCCTCCTGATTAGAAGTCAATTCTTCAAGCTGTTTTATGGCTTCACTGGCTACAGATTTAGATTTCTGAAGACTGACTATACCCCAGTAAATCTGCAAAACTGCATAACTTATTTTCTGCCGTACCGTTTCTGCACTCTCTTTGGTAATTGTACTGGACAATTTCGCACTGTTAAGACCGTTCAGTAATGTAAACCCGGTAAATATGGGCTGTTGTATCTGAAGACCATAATTGAATGAATTCTCATTCAAACCAAATGCACTTGCCATACCTGGATCGAACATGCCACTTAATCCTTCAATTCTTTTTCGCGAATAGGAACCATTCAAGGAGACACCAGGCAAAAACGCAGTCTTAGCACTCTTTATGTCATATTCAGTCTGTTTTTGCTGATGTTCGAGTGATTTTATCGTGTGATTATTCTTCATGGCCATCTCGATGGCCATCTCTGCAGAAAGCTCAACTCTCTCTGCGGACTGTCCAAAAACAACACATACTGCCAGAACCAGTAAAACCAGTTTTGCACAGCATCTTCTTATTTCCATATCCCCCCCTGTAAGAACCTCGGAACACTTTTTTCAAAAACAGTAAAATATAAATAAGTTGTAACGTCCCATTTTCGTTTATGTAACATCTTGTAACAATTTTTTCTCTGCCACTCTACAAAGGCAAAGTTATAGTAACAGTTGTACCGATATCCAGACTACTCTCAATTGAAATCTTGCCGCTATGGGCCTCCACTATTTTTTTAGTCAGACTCATACCCAATCCATATCCACCAGAGTCGTACCGCCTTGCCTTATCTACTCTGTAAAATGGCTCAAAAAGAAAAGGCAGTTCCTTCTCAGAAATTCCAATTCCGCTATCTCTCACCACAATCTCAACCCGTTTTTCATCAGATGCATAAACAATTTCTACCCGCTCACCCTCTGGTTTAGAATATTTAATAGCATTATCTATGACATTGGATAATGCCATTATCATTCTCTCCTTATCCACCACTATCTCAATTTTTGCGCTACTGCAGATCAACACTGAAGGTGACGACTGTTTTCTGCTTTCAACAATTTCTGAAAGCAGGGTTCCAAGATCCACTTTTTTCAGCTTCACTTTTCCGAAAGGACTGTCCAGGCGGGCTTCCTCAAGAATAACACTAGTCATTTTATCTAAAGTCGATATGTTATTTTTTATAGTTTGTCTTATATTACCCTCAGGAATAAACTCCAGAGCAAGAAGCATTCTGGCCAAAGGCGAACGCAGTTCATGGCTGATGTCCCGAAGCAGTTGGTCGCGTGACTTTATATCATTGCGGATATGACGGGCCATGTTATTGAAAGATTGAATCAGTTGCCCAAGCTCATCTGAAGACTTTTTCGGCAGCTCAATATCAAAATCGCCTCCACTTATCTGCCTCACCCCGTTGTGAAGAACTTTCAATGGCTTGAGCAGATGGCGAATATATAGATGAGTTACTCCGAATACTATTATCAGTATCACAGACCAGACAAACAATAACTCCCAGGGAAATTTAAGCTCTCCATACATGTTCCTGGCCTGAAAAATGTAACTTGCCGATCCTGTCTCAAATGTACAAACCAGATTATTGCGATACCAAAATACCGGTCTCTCAGATGACTCCCTGCTTATAACATCAAAATCAAATACCTCTTTTGAACTGGCCCACTGCAAACTGCTGCTTTTATATCGCATTTCCAACCCGAGGTCTGTCAACAAACTCAGGGCAGAAGTGGTATCTTCAATATTTATCTGGGATGCAATGAGTTTTGAATGACGCAAAAAGGCATCATGAATAGGAAGGTTAGTGCGAAAATGGCTGAAATAAGCATGCAATGCGATATGGGTAGTCACTACCACTGTAAAAGTCGCCGTGATTATTAAAATTGTAAATCTGGTGAAAAGCGAACCTTTTTTCATAAAACCTGTCCCTATTGATTGGTCAGAAAAACATAACCCACACCGGTCACTGTTTTTATGTACACAGGGTTTCTGGAATCATCCTTAAGCTTCTGACGAATCCTGCTTATAAGCATGTCAATAGAACGGTTCGAGGATTCCCAATCTATACCCCGAAGATGCTCAACCAACTGCCCCCTATCCAATACTCTTCCCTTGTTTCGGATAAGGTATTGCAACAGTTCATATTCATTGGTGGTCAGATTAACATCTTCACCGGCAAGAGTCACACTCCTGGAGGAAAAATTGACAGTCAAATCACCATGGCGCTCCAGGTGCACTAAATCCGGAGATCCATCCCCAGATCTTCGCAAAATCGACCGCAACCTGGCTACCAGCTCTCTGGGTTCAAAGGGCTTAGGAAGATAATCATCTGCTCCAATTTCCAAGCCAACAATCCGATCGTGTACATCACCTCTGGCAGTAAGCATCAGAATCGGAATCGAGTAGCTCTTACGTATCTCCCTACAAACAGAGAATCCATCCATATCCGGTAACATCACATCTAATATTATTGCATCAGGTATACTCTTTTCTATAGATTCGATCCCGCTTTGAGGATGTTCAACCGTTTGCACTTTAAATCCATGTGTTCCCAGATACTCCTGTAACAAAGAATTAAGCTCCCGATCATCATCAATTACCAAAATTTTCTCATTCATAACCACTCTTAGCCCTTAATATCTAATGCTAAATTCCGACACTTCTTAAGATACCTCATATTTATATCAGGGCTGTTTCTGAAGTGTAACAAGTTGTAACGATAGAAAAGATGACAACAATCAGATAAAAGCTTTAACTTTGTTTCCTGCAGGATTTATTTTGAACCCATAAAATTAGATAATCGAACTGATTAAATGCAAAACTTCCTAATTTAACCTGATATCTAACCACTCTGTAATAGAACATCCCCACACTTTCGGTGGGGGATGAGAGTGGGAGGCTTCCTTCTTAACACCTCCTGATCACTTAAGAAAGAGATGTCGGGTCTGAGCTTGGGAACAGTATATCGAAACCTTAACATTCTCGTCGATCAGGGACTTATACACAGAATGACTAATGGGGCTATTGAAGATCGCTTTGAGGCCAGATTATCACCACATTACCATATAACCTGTGGAAAATGCGGCAGGGTGGTGGAAAAAATACGAAAAAAACAGGATCGTTTAAAATCATTAACCATCGGATCGACTTTTTTGGCATGTGCCATTCATGTCTATCAAAATAGATTCCATATAGTCGGTTCATAACCTAAATGAAGGAGTTACTACAATGGATCAAGCAACAACTCAAGGTGTGTCTATGCCCAGAATTGGCGAAAAAGCACCCTCCTTTAAGGCAGAAACCACCCAGGGTGTAATTAACTTTCCAGAGCAGTATGCAGGAAACTGGGTGATTCTTTTCAGCCATCCGGCAGATTTTACCCCGGTATGCACATCCGAATTTATGACTTTTGCCACCATGGAAGAACAGTTTGAAAAAGTTAACTGCAAACTGGTTGGACTCTCGGTTGATGGACTTTATAGCCACATTGCATGGTTACGTACCATAAAAGAAAAAATAGAGTATAAGGGTATGAAAAATGTGGAGGTAAACTTTCCACTAATCGAAGATATAACTATGAACGTGGCTAAAAAATATGGAATGATTCAGCCTGGAGAGAGTTCAACCAAAGCTGTTCGAGCGGTTTTCGTTATTGATCCTAAAGGAATTGTAAGAACGATCCTTTACTACCCTCTTAGTCTGGGAAGAAATTTCGACGAACTCTACAGGATTATAATTGCACTGCAGACCGCTGACGAATTTTCGATTGCCACACCTGCCGACTGGCGCCCTGGTGATGATGTGATCGTTCCCACTGCAGGCTCATGCGGTGTTGCTAAAGAAAGAATGGAAAGTAAAGATAAGATGACCTGTCATGACTGGTTCTTCTGTACCAAAAAGCTCGATAAGGACGAAGTCATGAAAAAAATTATAAAAAAGTAAAAACCATTAATTTTTCCAGAAAAAAGGCCGTCTTTGCTGTTAGACGGTCTTTTTTCTCTGCCTATACTGTAATGTACGCTAAAATCTTAACCCTGCTCGTAAACCAAAAGTTAAAAATATTGTGAGTCTGTAACAGTTATACCATCAAAAAAGCAGAATTAAAGAAGGATAAAACTGGTTGTACTGAAAATCCCCTGATTATCTGGATAGTAATCCAGCCATAGATTGCACATCGAAGATAAGCATCCACTCGCCACCTCAAAAAATCAAATTCGCTACAATCCCTTAGCTCAGTCATAAAAGAATAATCAAAGAAAGTAGTCAACAAATGATAAAAAGCAGCCATATATAATATTTCTGATGGCAAAGCACCAACTACCTGTATCCCTAAAAAATAGAGCAAAGAGGTAAAAACCGTAAATACAGTCCAGATATTAAGTGCCCCCGGCGACATCGCCCGAGCAGTCCTCTGAACTGTAAGGCAATCACTTACCATTACCAAGGGTTCTTTAAACATCTGAGTTATTTCGCTTTTAAAAAGCAACGCTGTAGTAGTTAGAATAATCAGATGAAGAAAAAACATAGTAATCTCATACCTTAGGTTTAATTTTTTTTGTCTTTTTCACTCCAGCATTTTATAAAAAAGATTCAGGTCATGATCCCAAAGCTCAATAAAAGAGCCAAATGTGGTGTTATCGTAGAGCCCGGGGTAGAATGCCTTAACCTGCAATCCATTTTCTTCAGATATGTTGAATGACGATATTGCGGAGTTTCTGTTGATCAAATTTACCAGAGAAAGATTTTCTGGCGTTTGCGGATCCAGCTCCGTATCACCAGTCACCACAGTTGAAAAAACCAGCCCCTTCTCAGTCTCCTGAATCGCAAACCACATCTTTTCCGGATGCTCAAAAGTGCAATACCCCTGCTGCTCATCAATACTATAGCCTGAATTCTGGAGATAGGTGCTGACTTCTTCCATTAATGATCCACTCATAAAGGTCTCCTTTAAAACAGTCGCTTTGAAAAATTATCCCTGCCTCTATAGCGATTGTCCTTTAATAGTTTGCTCCGATGCTTAAATTTTATAGTATTAAAACGATTAAAACAACATTATATTCCGTCTTGTATGCAGTTTTCTTTGATATTACCCTTATAAGGAATGACAAATAACACCTTTGTAATCTTACAATCTGGTTTATCCATTCCTAAAAATGATGATAAGTCCACTTTTTCGCTGGATTTGAAGGTAATAGCAGAAAAAGAAGGGAACCGCATTTATTCTCTGCAGAGGCAATTTTTCAACTATAGCAACCTTGGATTGAATTGAGGAGAAACTCAGATCTAGATCATTAATAAGGATAAAAATGGCTCAATCGAAAAGTATTTCACTGAATCCGGGTCCATTCCTGCTGCAGAGCGATCAGGTAAGTATAAAAAAAGCAGATAAAAAGATATCTGCTTTCCAATAACCTGAATACGTACTTTTTTTTATTACAAATTACTTGATTCCAAAAAATGAATCGATCTTGCTGGCTACATCATCACCTGTGATTGACACATCGTTTACTTCATCAGACTTGTTAATTAATTCAACATCTGCTGACTCTTCATCCAGAATTGTATCCAGACTCCCATCATCTCCCCTGGCAACTACAATCTTCTCCTGCTCATCTGTTTCTTTAGCAGATTGAGTTGCTTCCTGCGATTCTTCAGAAGAACACTCCGTCTTTACTTGTGTAACTTTCTCAACATTCTCACCAGTTACCTGGCCAGATGCAGCATATTTAGGAGGTAAGGCATTTTTGTCTAAGCTTTCGATGTTAATGGAACCAGTGCGCAAGAACTTACCCATATCCAAGTCCATTATCGTTTCCAGCATCTCCTCATCCTGAGGTTCTTTTGCCACCTGTTCAAACTCCTTCTGGAAATCGCTTTTCTGCTCTTTTGCACCCTCATCACCTAAACTGCCATAGTTTTCATTAAAATGATCATTTTTGCTCACCTCGATTGAGCCATTACTTATAGAAGCTGATTCTTCTTTATCAGCAACTTTATCCGGATTAATCTCAAAAACGATCTCATCCTCAAGATCTTCTGCATCTTCTAAATCCTCTGCAGTAGACAGCTCTTCACCCATCACCTCTGGTTTTTCATCAGAGATCACTGTCTGTTTCTTATCTGCTATTGCTGGCTGCTCATCTTGTACATCAGCTTTCTCTGATTGTTCATTTACTACCGCAGGCTGCTCATCTTCTACATCAGCTATCTCTGGTTGTTCATCTACTACCGCTGGCTGCTCATCTTCTACTGTCACCGGTTGTTCATCTACGATTACCGGCTGCTCATCATTTAATATTACCGGCTGTTCATCTGAAACCACCGGTTGCTCATCATTTGCTATCACCGGCTGTTCATCTACAACCAGTGGTTGCTGGTCATCAATTGCTGCTGGTTGCTCATCTACTACTATTTGATTATCTTCCGGTCCCATGCTTACAAACTCAAAATCCGGAATCTGTTTATCCTCTTCTTCATCATTCATGACACATACATCATCGGTGTCACTTAATTCTTCTTTTTTTGCTTTCTTAAACGAATCAGAAGATCCGCTTACTGTTTTATCAGAAAAGAAGCTGACAGGTGATTGTGAATCGCTCTTGTCTGAGCCTGGAGAAAGGGTCAGATTGGAAGATTTTTCGACAGAGGCAATTTCATTATCAAAAGCCATCTGTCCATCAAGCTGAAGGTTAGTCAGTTTTCGGTTAGTTAGCTGATGATATTTGGTTAGCTGCATATCGGTAAATTTAACATAGTATAAATCCAGCAGATGCAAATTAGTTTTGTAGATTTTATTAGCAGCATCCAGCTTGGAATAAAGAGAGGAACGGAACTTATCTTCTGAGAGCAAATCGGTTCTGAAAGAAGTAATCAGGGAGTCGATATCTGTGAATATTTCGGCGATTGAACGGATAATCTGGTTTCTGTTTTCAAGGGAAGCATCCTGTTTTTTTTTATTTTGATTAAAGATCCAGAAAAACAGTAATCCAGAGGCTATAGTTCCAGTTAGAAACCCAGCAACCAGATAAAGAAAAGACGAATCCATAATTCCTCCGTTTAGCGGTTAAGTTCGCTTCAGATAAGAAAGAAACATTCAAATTGAAAGGTAATGCTTAAAGAGTTTGTTAAACTTTTATTATTATAATTCACACAGGAATATAAGTCAAACATTTCCCTTAAATTCCCCGATTACAGACGATATCATAAACTTTACGATATTTGCTCACGGCCTTTTCCCAGGAGAATCTTTTAACGTTTTCAGTACCGTTAAGAATCATCGCAGCATATTCCTCTGGCTTTTTATACAGCTTTAAAGCTGCCAACAACGCATCATGTGCTGAATCGACCATAGAGCAAAATAGTGGATTTTCTATTCGTGATTCCAAAGGCAGATTGAGCAGATCACGCCACTTATACTCAGCCAGATCATCTGGATAATCCTCATGGTATAAAATTCCAGTTGGTAAAACACGGGATTTTTCCCCGGAGAAGATTCCGCCATAAAACTGCGGGATACTGACCTTATTATAAGGAGCAACCTGCACCCACAACCCCCCTGTACCCCTGGCAATAACAGGCACTCCGCGAATAAAACCTTCGGTTGCAGCACCAAAAGGCTCATAAAATGATGGCATCAGAAGAAAGCTTGAGCCCTGAAGAAAGCTCTTATACTGGCTATTGGAGATTCTGAATGGCCAGATTGTGATATCTCCGCTGCAACGCTCTGCGCACTCCTTGAAAAATGAAAGATTTTTAACATTGGATGCTGAAGAAGGGCAGAAAAAAAGTTTTGCACTTCCTCGGGTTAACCGTTCGAATGCATGGAAAATGATATCAAAACCTTTTTGCATAATGTCCAGGCGACCTGACATAAAAAAGACCGGAGCAGTGCAGTCCTCTTCAATGATCAATTTACCTATAATTGCAGGATCTGTAGAAGAGCTGAGTTGGCTTATAAAATTCTCACGGAAATGCTGCTTCTGACCCAGAATCGAATTAAAATTCTTCTTGAAAGCCTTACTTATAGCCGAATCGGAAAAAGGACTGGCAGGTTCACCGAACATGCCATTTTCAATACCAACAGGAGGATTCAGGGAGAAATAGCTCTGGAGATGGTCTGTAAAGATACCCTTCTGGATCGGATCGTGACGAAGTTCGTGAGCAAATGGTGTGCTGACAGTACTGAGAGGACCGTTAAGAAGAGGCAAAGTGCATTGTAAAACAGTATGGCCTGGGATAAGTTTATTGAAAAAAAGCATTTTGTATTCTTCCGGAATGCCAGCATCAAAACTATTATGCAGTGTCAAAACGGTACGTGCCTGATTTAACAGATTACTGATAACTGCGAGCTTCGAAGTTATGGAGATAGGAGCTGTCTCCCAATCATGCGCATGAAAAATAATATTACTGGTATATCCCAAACGATTCACCGCATAAGGAACGGCTGCAGAAAAGGCTAACGAATCAAAAAGCAGCTTTTCATCTGAGTCTTCATAGAGATAAGGATTGTCTCCTGCATTAAAGTGGTTTTTGATTTCCAGGTGAAAAGATGGTATCTCACCAGAAGTGTCCTCGTAACAGTTAAGTACCCCTTCATAATTACACAGATGAAAAACTGCATCACTGAATTTTAACTTCAATACCCCTTTATCCCGTGCCTTGAGCACTGCAGAGTTTGCAGAATGAAAAGGAGTAATAAAAATCACTCTTTCACCATTTTCCACGAGTTTTTTTGGAAGAATCCTGGCCACAGCAGCCAGACCTCCCAGTGATGCATAATTGTTCTCAAAAGACAACAATACAATTACCCGTTCAGAAGACTTAAAAACTCTCTCGTTGCGATATAACAAATCAAACTCACGCTGAGTGAATACTTCATGGAAATTTCTCTGGATCATCACCCAACTATCCAGCTTTGTCTGAAATATATGGTCGAAAGACCCATAACTGTCAATCATCATTCCGCCTTTATCACAGATTATATTTCCTTGTCACAGAGGACCTCCCTGTTTTTTTCCCCTTAAGCATCCATATAAGGCCAAAGACAGCCGGAAGTATCACATTAATCAAGAGTATCAATCCTGACACACCAAAAGCTATAGCCGCTGCCTGGGGTGCTGCTGATGAAACTGTTTCCAATTTTTTTAGAAAAAGAGAAAAAGATAACTCCCTTACTCCTATATTAGCCACAAAAAAAGGCATAAAAAGCATCAAAGCATACGATTGTCCTGCTACTATACAATTTTTAAGAAAATTACCACTGCCAAACATCCCCAGAAGAACTGCTGTTTGCAAGATCAGGCAGAGATGAGACAGAGCCGAAAAAAAGATCAAGCGCATGGAAGGTAGTGTATGTAGCCTTGAGGCAAATAATTTTGTTATATCAAAAAGAGCTCTGAGAGCTTTTGTATCAGGAATGTTTCTGGAGATCCCGCGAAGAACAGGGCCTGCCAAACAGAAAAACAGAAAAGAGACAATTAAAAGGATTTCAAAATAGTGAGCCGCAGTGGTTTTGAAACTGAAATATTGAATAATTACTGATATTATCCCGAAAATAACAGTCAGAAATACTCCATAAAAACGCTCTATTATCACTGCCAGTATCGAGAGAGTTCTCTTATGAGCAAAAATGCCTATACCTCTGAAAAACTCCCCTACTCTGCCTGGAGTCAAAAAAGCCAGAAAAAAACCAACCAGCATTGATTTTGCAGCTACTCTAATATGGCAAGGCAGAGATTGCGACCTAAGAATATGCTGCCAGCGAACAAGCTGAAAATAAAAACTCAAAGCACTGAAGATAAGCGCAAACAGAACCAAAAATGGATCGATATGTCCGATAATAAGTTTGAAATCATTTTGCTTGAGATTTCGGTTAACCAGGATCACAAAAAAGGTGGTTAATCCAACTTTCAGAAGGCTCTTAAAGAGGGCGCTTTTAAAGAAGGTAAAAGGAGGTTTGGGCTTCGCCGGCAATACCGGAGTATTTTCTGAGCGAATGCCTTGGCAATCATTGGGAATTTTTCTATACATGATCTGCCCTGAAAAATAGTTACTCCTGAACCGGATTTGTACAGGCAGATCAGAAAATAGTTAACCTGAAGATTTCTTACAACATATTAACCGGATCAACATCAATAATAACTTTAAGATTCTTTTGCACTCTGCAATTACTTTTTCTGATCTCTCTGAGTGCCTCTGCCAATTTGCGTGCCGATTGCGCCTTAATCAGTAGAGAGTATCTTGATTCATTTGCAATTCTTTGAAGAACTGCAGGGGTTGGGCCAAGAATTGTAAATTCCGTGCCAGCGATACGGCGCAACAGAGAGAAAATACCGCTGATTCTGTTTT
The DNA here is from genome assembly GCA_023412475.1 of Fibrobacterota bacterium. Lineage (GTDB taxonomy): Bacteria > Fibrobacterota > Chitinivibrionia > Chitinivibrionales > Chitinispirillaceae > JAAYPC01. Next base: position 35,006 of record JAEYNR010000003.1, read on the forward strand.
TAACCTCCTGCTCAACGCTACCTTCCACGATTATTCTTGCCAGCCTGCTAAAGGGCGGATAACAGAGTTCCTGGCGATTTTCCAGCTCACAATTAAAAAACTGCTCATAGTCATGGGTCTGCGCAGTCTTGATCGCTACCTCTTCGGGACAATAAGTCTGAATGATTACTTCTCCCTGATTGTCAGCTCTGCCAGCCCGCCCAGCGACCTGTGCTAAAAGCTGAAATGTTTTTTCCGATGCTCTGAAGTCCGGAAAATGCAATCCGGTATCTGCCTGTAAAACTCCAACTAACGCCACATTGGGGAAGTTCAGTCCTTTGGAAACCATCTGAGTTCCTAGCAAAACATCTGCTTGCTGGTCTGCAAACTCTTTGAGTATGGAGATGTGTGAACCTTTGCGTCTAGTGGTATCCTGATCCATTCGTAATATCCTGGCTTCAGGAAATCTCTGCCTTATCTGTTCCTCTGCTTTTTGTATTCCGGTTCCTTTATACTGAATCTGTTCCCCCTTACAGGATGGACAACAATCTGGAGCTTGCTGCTCATAACCGCAAAGATGACACTTCACAGTCCGGTCTGCACGATGATACCTGAGACTTACTGAACAGTTGGGGCACATACAGCTATGCCCACACTTTTTGCATATCAATACAGTGGCAAAACCACGCCGGTTAAGCAATAAAATAATCTGACGATTCTGCTGGAGGCATTGCTGCATCCGCTCAGACAAATAATGTGAAAGAAGGGTCCAGTTGTTGTTTCTATGCTCCTCTGCCATATCGACAATCTGCACCCTGGGCAATGTTGCAGCACCAAACCTTCGGGAAAGCTTGAGCAGGTTATATTTTCCACTTATGCTGTTATAGTAGCTCTCAAAACTCGGTGTTGCACTTCCCAATAGAACCAATGCATTCTGGATCGCTCCACGCATCACAGCTACATCCCTTGCATTATACCTGGGTTCCATATCCCCCTGCTTGTAACTGCCGTCATGCTCCTCATCAACAATAATCAATCCCGGATTCTGAACTGGTGCCAGTATCGCACTGCGAACTCCAATAACCATTTTCTTATTACCAGTTACCAATTCCTGCAAACTATCGCGTCTCTCCCCATCGGACATGTGGCTATGAATAACCGCAATCACATCTCCCAGCACAGCCCTGAAACGCTGAATCGTCTGGGGTGTTAATGTTATCTCAGGTACCAAAATTATCACCCCACGTTCTTTTTGCAGTACTCTGGAGGCCAGTTCGATATAGACATGAGTCTTTCCACTTCCTGTGATACCATAAAGAAGAAACGGTCTTTTAGGCTTATCCAGTTCCCTTGCTATCATTTCAACAGAATAGAGCTGCTCCTCACTTAATAAAACCTCCTGTCTGTAATTTTCACCACTCAACTCATCGGCTTCCCGCAATACCTCAACCTTTTTTTTCTCCAGAAAGCCATTTTTAAACAGGTAAGAAACAGCAGATTTTTTAATACCCTCCAGACTTTCTACCTGAGCGAAAGAGAACTCTTTGTATTTTGCCAATATTTCAAGAATCGGTTTGTATGCTGGCTTAAGCTTATCAGTAGCTTTGGGTAACACCGAAAATACCTGAATCGTTTTAGCATTAGCTCTCATCAGCCCCTTGCTGACCAATGGCCTGAAAACCCTGCCAATGTCGCACTGGTAATAGGAGGCTATCCATTCATAAAGTTTGATTAAAGAGCCGCTGCCATCAATAAGCTGTCCGCTTTTTACAGCTAATACAGGCTTAAGCTCTGCAAAGGGAGAAGATGATTTGATCTCTACAGCAACTCCCCAGACCTGTTTGTTTCTTACATCTACCAGGACTGCTGTTCCTGTTTTTATCTGTCCCTTGAATTCAAGAGAGATTCTGTAATCATACAAACCTGGAATAGCTATAGGAAAAGCCACACTAACTACACTGTCGTAACTTTCAGAAGAACAAGAATTATGTTGACCGTTTTCAGAAGTCATGGTATATGTATTAAAATCCGGAGAATGTGTGTGTGTGCCAGGATTGGCCATAGAACCACTGATTCAGGTATAAATTAACGCCCTTTCAAAGATAAATCCAGTACTTTTGTGCTAAAACAGGTACGGAGGAAAAAATTGCTCATTGATCTTCAAAATGCCCAACCAGGGATGATCATAACTAAGGATATCAGTCACCCCAGAGGTGGAATTCTAATAAGAAAGCAGCAATCCCTCAGTGCCGATATAATTAATGTGCTTCTCAGATTAGGCATCAGACAAATCAATGTGCAGGATAGTATCACTGCTCCTGCTCTTGAGCTTGTTCTCAGCGAAGACATGATGTCTGCAACACTTGTTATTGATCCATGCGGGGAAAATTGCTCAGATATCAACTTCGATATGATAAATCAAGCATTGAGCCAGAAAAAAATCGTGTACGGAATCGATGCTGAAAAAATCAGGACAATTGCAGCACAGTGGAATCAGAAGAAACTGAAAACTCAAATCAAGGACATTGTCCTGGGAACCCCGGCATCTCCGGCTACCGCCGGACTTTATCAGATGACCGTTGCTCACTTGACAACAAAAGAGCTGGTAAACAATCTTCAAAACGCCCACTATTACTGGGAAATTGCCCAAATCATTCCTTCTGAGGTAAAAATGGTTCAATCCGGAACCATTATCGCTAAGAAACAGCAAGACACCCCCTCCATTTCAGGAATGAACATATTGGGTGAACCAATTTATACCAGCAATATCATAAGACAAAATCTGAACTTGACTGGTTGTGCACATCATCCCAAAGACAATAATTATCTGATAGCCAAAAACCATGGTATTCCCTTTTTTTGCGATAATACAATTGGTGTAATACTCCTAAAAACTGATGGTGCGATCGATATTCTTGTCCGGGAAGACAAAATGGCTGCAAGCATTCTAGTGCATCCTCCCTGCGAAGGTGGCTCCATGCCAAAAGAGCAGGAGATACTTGACATTATTCATGCCAATGGAGTTGTCCATGGCATTCTCCATCAACGACTATCAGAGCTGGTCCATAATTTCTCTAACAATAAATATCCAGAAGAACCAGTTATCATTGCCGAAGGTGTTGCAGCACACAATGGAGAAAACGGATATGTCAAACTGTTATTTAATACAGAAACCTCCCTTAAACCTCAGCAAAATCCCGATGGTAGTGTCGATTATAAGAATATCAATATCATCAACACGGTGGTTGAGAAACAGAAGCTTGCAGAGCTTGTCCCCCCCACATCAGGTGTCGCAGGAAAAAACATCTCAGGACAAACACTGCCCAGTGTTGATGGGATAGCAGTCAGCCTTCCCACTGGCCAGAACACAATTATTGATCCGCACGACCCAAACGTGCTCTTGTCTAAAACCGATGGGTTTGTTCGTTATATAAACTCTATTATTGAAGTAAGCGAAGGACTGGTTCTTCCCGGAGATATCGATTTTTCAACCGGACATATCAAATATGATAAAAACGTGGTAATCAGTGGTGATGTCAAGAGTGGATTTAATGTTGAATGTGGTGGTGATCTTCAGATAAATGGCACCATTGAAGACTGTAAGATTACCATAGGGGGAAATCTTCTCTGCAGAATGGGCTTTGTCGGCCAGGGAAGGGGAATCATAGAGGCAAAAGGTGATATTAATCTCAATTTCACCAAGAATCAGATTATTAAAAGCAGACAAAACATAAATGTGGCCAAAGAGGCAATAAACAGTACAATATTTGCCAGAAAAACTATTACTGTGCACGGAAAGCCCTTGTCTGTAGCAGGCGGCTTATTAACTGCCGGAGAATCGATTTCTATCTACACTGTGGGTAATCAAAGCGGAATAAGAACAGTTCTGGAAGTTGGAATCGATTTTACACTGGTCGAGGAGCTGGGGAAAAATGAAATTCTTTATCAGGAGTTGTCAGAAAAACATTCAATGCTTCTGGAATCAGGAAAAAAAATGGAGCAGGTTCTTTTTATCCGCAAACAGCTTCCCCCAAAAGAGAGATTCCTTCTGGAAAAAATAAGGGGTGCCATCAAAAAATATAATGAGCAGATTGATTTACTTGAAAAGCAGAAAGCAGAGATCTGTTCAAAAATGCATAACACTGCTAAAGCGTTCATAAAGATCGACCATTCGGCTATGCCTGGGACTATTTTCAAATTCGGCGATCGTCACTATCTGGTAAAAGAAGAGATTGTAGGCCCAAAAACAGTGCGTCTAATAGATCATGAAATTAAAGTTATGTGAAAAACAATGATGAGACGCTTGCTAGAATTTGTCTGGTAAAAACAGACCATTTTTCTGCCCGAACCTTATTGGAATACGCATTTAAATAACAGCTCCCATTTAATCTTCAGGCATCAATTAACAGTTTCCCCGGGCTCGATTAAGAGTACCCCGGCTTCCTGAACGGTTTTTCCAGGACTCCTTAACCCTGTTTTTAGATTTTGGAATTGGTTTTAGGATTTAAGCTCAAATCCGTCCATTAGACTTTGGGTGATGAAATCCCCTGCCTGGAAAGCAAACCATTAATGAGGGAGTACACGGAATTCGAAATAAGAACAGGAAATTGGGAAGAGGACTAATTTTAGTTACTTGAAATACATCTTATCTTCTGTTCAGTGAAGAAAAGTTTTTTCCAACATTTCTCACCTGAACGGGTCTAATGGTATTATCCGTCCTTTTTTAAGACGATACCGGTCGTGCCTGGCAGCATCCTTGAGAATCTTTCTTTCCTGCATGGTCAGAGACCCCATCCCTTGTTTGGAAATTTTCTCCAGAATCGGATCAACTTTCTGCTCGAAGAAACGCTCTCTGGCCTGTTCAGCAGCCTTTTTTTTTCGATATTGTCGCTGCTTAATACCGGTAACCATATTATGATACCATTGAGAAATCCTCGGGTACAATTTAATATAGATCAAAGCTACAATTATCCCACCAAGATGAGTGATATGTGAAATAATCCCTCTGGATGCAAAAGCACCGGAAAGAGAGATAATTGCATATCCAATCACCACCAGGCGGATATTGACAGGAAGAATAAAGAAGAGTAATACCTGACGATGGGGGAAATACCACGCGTAAACAGTCAACACACCAAGCACGGCTCCAGAGGCTCCAATTACCGGAGTAATACTGGCCATTGGATTAAAAAGGCTAAAATAACTGAACAGTCCGGAACCTGCTCCACAGAATAAATAAAACAGAGTAAAACGCCTTGCACCCCAGATCTGCTCAATCTCGACTCCAAAGATCCATAGCATTAACATATTAAATAAAATGTGCAGTGGAGAATCGGGATCATGCAAAAACATATAGGAGAAGAAGCGCCAGATCTGGCCTTGAGTAAAAGCAGGTATTGGAATCAGAGCAAACCAGCCAATAAGAGCTTGTCTGAACCATGGGATGATCTGAATAACATATACCGCCAAAGTGGCAATCAGCAGTGTTTTAATGGAACGGCCAACTCCCAGTGCACCGATTGACATCATTTGATACCTCTATATTCTGCGGTATTTTTCTTCAATTTTTAACCGGACACAATCCGGAACGAAAGCAGTGATATCTCCTTTTAATTGGGCGATCTGCTTAACCATCGTAGAACTCAGATAAGTGTATTTTGCGCTGGGCATTAAAAAAACCGTTTCACAAGAAGCTAACAGGTTTCTATTTGTAAATGCCAACTGAAACTCATATTCAAAATCCGACAAAGCACGTAAGCCCCGAATCAGTACCGATGCATTATACTCCATCAAACAATTTACCAATAAACCGGAATATTTTATCACCTCTATCTGCGGAACCTCCTTGAACGATTCCTTTGCCAGCTCCACCCTTTCATCTGCAGAAAATAATGGTTCCTTAACCGGATTTTCTGCAACTACAGCTATTACCTTTGGAAAAATCCTAGAAGCCCGTACCGCAATATCGATGTGCCCGTTAGTAACCGGATCAAAAGTACCCGGATATAAAGCTGCTTTCATTCAATAAACCTTTAATTTTTTTTAAAACGGTAAAAATCCACTACAGTATCACCAAAGTCTCTGCTATCAAAACATAATTCAGAAGTTGGCAAATTTTGGAGGAAATTTTGTTTTTGCGCTCTTTCATGTACTAGAATTCCATAGGGTGTCAACAACTTCAGAAGATCGGGCACTAAAAACGCCAAAGCCTCATCTGCATAGGGAGGATCATAAAAGATTATCTGATAAAGCCCTTTGCTCTTATGAATAAAGGATTTTACATCTCCAAAAACACAGCGACACAGATCCGAAACCGCTAGCATTCTGGAATTCTTCATTAACAGCTCTGCTCTTTGGCGGTCTTTTTCAACAAAATCCACTCTCAGAGCCCCTCTGCTAATCATTTCAAACCCAAAAGCCCCACTTCCGGCACACACATCTGCAGTGATTGCTCCCGGCAGATGAAACTTAATAATTTCGATAACTGATTGCCTTGTCCGCTCAAGAGTTGGTCTAAACTCAGAATTTCGCACTGGAATATTTATGTAACGTCCCTTTAAAGTCCCGGCAATAATCCGTAATCTCATTTATCAGTTGTTCTTTACTGTAATTAAGATCTGGGCATCAACACCAATTGTGGAACCAACCAGGGCGTTTATACTGATTTCTTTAAAGGCACAAGGGATTTGCTCAGAATTAAGGTCCATCACAAAACGGACAAAATCTTTATAAGTACATTCAGCCTTGAATCTATAAACGTATCTGCGATATCCACCCACGACTTCGACATCCTGCTGTTTGGGTTCTGATTTTATGTTGATATCATCCCGCAGAGCAATTTTTCCCACTCTCTTCAACTGATCTGAAAGTAACTCCCTGGAGACCAGGTGATCGATGGCCTGGAAGCGGTCTGCAAAATCCAAGCCGTAATTTGTTTTCAGAGTAACAATAAAACGATACCCTTTGTGATCAGAAGTAATAAAAGAATAGGGTTTGGGTAAAAGTTCAACCCTTTCCTTGCGAAGTGAGTTGAAAGTCTGCCCAATAAGCTCCTTTGTATCACCGAGACCAACTGCGTACACTGTCTGGAACTTTGAAATTTCCAGTTTTCTTAACCCTATTCCTTCAGGGAAAGTACGACTAAGCATTTCAAGTACTTTTTTTGTATGCAAGACCTCATAGTTAACCCGTTCATTGAATGCCATGTCGTTGTATGCAATGTCCAATAATCCCGGCGAAGCACTCTTCTGGTCATTTACCTCTTTTACGATATCCTCTATCGCCTTGTCCGGAGAGTGGGTTGAGCTCTGGTAATCGTTAGAAACCGGAATTCTAGACACTGGTTCACTTTTCTTTCCTTGGAAATTGATCAAGAAGAAAGCGCCACCGCTCAATACAACAAGAATCAATACACTCAGCACAATTGCCTTTTTAGGGATTGCCCTTTGAGTTACTTTTTTTTTCCCGGTTTTACTTTTAATCAGGTTTATTTTAAGCATGTAGTCTATTCGTTTCCACGCAGTGCTAATCCGACTGCGACAGCCAATTGCGGTGCGTATGTCATCAATTGATCACTATCAATAGCGATCTGGCAGCCCACTTTACGGAATGGGTATAACAGCTCTCCATTACCCATTTTTGCTAAAACCGCATCCCGGAATTCTACTTGAGAAAACAATGAGCCAGTAAAGTAGAGACTTACCCTGGGCTGACAATCAATTCTTTGATTCAGTGAAAGCAGGCGATTTATTTCTGAGTGTAACTGCGCAGAATAAGCTTCCGCATTCAGGCTCTCGTAGTCATAGCTGAAATAATCCATATCGATATACTCCCCATTGCGGGTAAGAATCGTTTTGGTCTTTTCACTTTCTCCATGCACAATTACTGCCGGTGTATATATACGCTCTCTGTAATTTGCCTCAAATGTGTTTATAATAGCAAATGCATCCAGATCAACGACCTGCGGATGTAACTTTATTCCTTTTAAAAGAATCGAGAATCGTTCAACCAGAGTATTACGGAACGCCACAGTCAGGTAGTTCTTTAGGTTGCTCTCTTCTGAGGAGCACTCCTGAAAATCAAATGAATATTCATCGATGGAACCAATAATCTGCTGAGCCAGCTCCCATTCGATAAGCTCCCCCACCTCAGTCTCTTCACTCTCAAGCTGTATATGTTTAATAATTGCGTGTTCTGAAGGCAGAGAACAGACAACTTCTGGGCTGTAAAACCTAAACTTGTTTTTCAGTTTCTTAAGCTCCTGCTCTGCACATCCCCAGTGGTCTCCCCCCTTATCAACAGAGAAAGGCTGTATCGCCACCGAAAGAACCGCATTCTCCTGTGGTGAGTACTGGGCGATACTCAAATAATTACTCTGTATATCCAAACCACTCAAATATTTTCTGGTTGTTTTCATAATAGCCGATCTAACACATAGCCTGTGCCAAAATCATTGATCTGATGTGCAGCAAACTGTATCAGGGAGCAAAATCTCTAAATCAGCATTTTTTACCTCTTGCTGCGCAAATCAGGTATAAATATCATTTTTTAAACTGAAACGGGCAAACGATTCGTTAAATTACAGTTTAAAATATAGAATGTGCTGGAACCAGTTAGCCAGTAACCATGAAAGAAAATGCGCGTCAAAACGAGATATTGTCTTTTATTCTGCTAATTTTTGATGGCCCCAGCCCCCTAACCCGCTCCAAATCTTCTATTTTTTGAAACAGCCCTTTTTCCAAACGGTCATCTAATAAATCCTGAGCGATAGCTTTGCCAATTCCTGGAAGCAGTATCAACTCCTCCAGAGTAGCTGTATTGATATTTATGCAGGTTTCACCGTTATCTTTTTTCTGAGGATACATTAGCACATTTTCTATAACTTTCTCACCACACTCCTGCACATTGTTACTACATTCACTCACAATGGGACAAGAGCTTCCATTTTTTCTTACCAGCCACATGACCCACAAAACCACAGCCATAAACCACAAGAAAATTAAACCTGCCCTGGCCTTCATTATTTTATCTATCCTTTCGAACGCATAATATCCAGAAATGCATCTACAATCTGAGGATCAAACTGCCTTCCCCGCTCCTTAATTAATATATTGAATGCGGTCTCCTGGGGAAGAGATTTTCGGTAAGGCCTATCAGAGGTCATAGCCTCATATGCATCAGAAACACTGAGAATTCTGGCACCAAAAGGAATCTCATTCTCCCTTATCCCCATGGGGTAACCTCCCCCATTATAAAATTCGTGATGATGAAGCACCATCGGAACCATTGACTTGAGTGAAGGAACATCGGCAATAATGCGGGCCCCCAGTTCCGGGTGTTTTTTTATCTGATCAAACTCTTCAGGGGTCAGCTTTGCCGCCTTGTTGAGTATCGCTTCACTTATTCCAATCTTACCGATATCGTGTAACAAACCTGCGTATTTTACCAGTTCAATCTCGCTATCAGGAAGCCCCAGATGCTTTGCCAAAACTACGGTGTACTTCATAACATTCTCAGAATGCCCATGAGTGTACTCATCCTTTGTTTCAACAGCCAAAGCAAAGGCACGAATTGTTTTAAGATAATTATCCCTGATGTTGTGATACAGACGAACATTTTCTATGGAAATACTGGCCTGAGAAGCAAGCACATTAACAATTTCCAAATCTACATTTAAAAATGCCTCTCTCCCGGATATCCTGGCAAGATTCAAAACTCCGATGGTCCTGGAAGGTGTCTTTAAAGGGAAAAAGATACAGGACTGGAACTCTGATGGTATTGGTAATAGTCCACTTGGTAAAATCTGTTCAGAAGGCTCCAGCACCAGAGGCTCTCCATGATTGGCCACCCACACGGATGCACTGATAAATGCTGGACTGAGCCAGTAATCGCGACTGAATACTCCCACATTCTCGGAAAGAGAAAGTTTCCCGGAATTTTCCAAAAACAGTAATGCTCCACCATCAGCCTTGGACATCCGGATCGAGTAATCCAGAAATTTTGTATTAAGATTGGTAAGATCCAGTGTAGAAGCCAGAATCTTAGTTACTTCATGCAAAGAAACCAGTTTGGAAAATAAAAGATTTTCCTCTTCCAGTTGCTTTCTTGCCAGAGCCCGCTTTACCTTCTCACTGATCTCCTCCAGATGAAATGGTTTGGTCAGATAATCACTTGCCCCAAACTTTAATGCATCAATAGCACTGTCAAGAGTAGGGAAACCGGTTGTGATAAGGACAGGCAAAAAATTGTTTTTCTCTTTAATCTGCTTTAAAAGCTCGACCCCCGATATTCCCGGCATTTTTATATCAGTCACCACCAGATCGATCCCAACGGTGCCCAGCAATTTAAGAGCATGTTCAGCAGATTGAGCTGTGGTTACAGCATAGCCCTTCTTCTGAAGATATTGCCCAAGAATTTCACAGATAGATGTTTCATCATCAACAATAAGAATATGCTTATTCTGGCTTGCCATAATTAAATGCTGCTGCCCGTAGTTGAAATTTTTCCAAATCCTCTGGTGTGTCAATACCGATCGATTCGAAATCATGTACCAGACAGCGAATTTTCATCCCGTACTCGAGTGCACGCAGTTGCTCCAGACTCTCCCGCTTCTCAAGCTCCCCCATTGGGAGGGCACAAAAATGAGCCAGCCCACATGCGGTAAAGCCATAGATACCTTTGTGTTTGAGAAATTCCGCATTCCCCAACACATCATAAGGTAATGGTGAGCGGGAAAAATAAAGTGCCTCTGCAAATCGGTTCATGACAACCTTTACTACATTAGGATTGTCTCTTTCCTCAATTGTAGCATGAGAGGCGATTGTAAGCAAGCTATTGTCATCAATTTTTTTTAGCTCAAAGACAAAATCTTTCAAAACATCCGCTGGAATCAAGGGCTCATCTCCCTGAAGATTGACTACCCTTGCTCCTCCCACCTTTCTAACAACCTCAAATACCCTGTCAGTACCTCTGGGATGTTCTGAAGAGGTTAAAACCACCTCCCCCCCACAAGATTTGACCGCCTCCACAATCCTTAAATCATCTGTAGCCACAATCACATTATCAAAAACCTCAGCCCGCCTGGCACACTCATAAACCCACATCACCAGCGGCAATCCATTGATCTTACAGAGCGGTTTTCCCGGAAGACGGGTCGAGGCGTACCTGGCAGGAATTACACAAATCACCTTTTCATCCATATTTTACCATACCCTCAACCACCGATAACCTTCGGTATGGCAAAATGGCTCTTCTTTACATTGGGTCCATTCTGTAAAATCTGCTCCTGACTTAAAGACTCTGCCTTTGCATCATCCCTGAGTGGATCATGAGCCGGTGCCATAAAGCTGGTAGGCTCTACATTTGCGGTGTCCACTTTGTTTAACTGCTGGATATGCTCAAGGATCGAACCCAATTGAGCAGTAAGACTTTCCGTTTCTTCACCGGAAAGCTTCAATCGTGCCAGAGTGGCAATTTTCTGCACTAATTCGCTACTTAACATAACTCCCCTTGATCATTTATTTTTCAAAATTGGCAAACTTGGCCATTAATTTCCTTCTTACACCATCATTAAACAGCACAGTGAGTTTCATATCATCGCCAAAACCGCTGATACCCAAAATGCGGCCACGGCCATAGGACTTGTGCCGTACATACTGGCCCATTCTGAACTCAACCGTATCTTGGGAAAAATCTTCATACCCCGGCATCTCAGAAGGTGGTTGGATCACTTGAGAGACTTTAGACCGCTTTGCAACCTTTTTCTCAGCACCGGGGTTGACCTTCCCAAAAAAGGTGCTGTTATCCTTATAGACAAAATGACTCTGCGGAAGGCTCTGGAGAAAACGGGATGGAATCCCAGGGAGAAGATCCCCAAATCTCCAACGCTGATCCACATGGGAACACTCCAGTTTCTCCATAGCCCTTGTGGCCCCCACATACAGAAGCCTCCTCTCCTCCTCAATCTTGCTCTCATCATCGAAATTCTGTCTCGATGGAATTATTCCATCTTCCAGACCAACCAGATAAACATGTTTAAACTCGAGCCCTTTTGCACAATGCAGTGTCATCAAATTCACCGCATTCTCTTTTTTCTCCCAACTATCAATATCAGAAACCAGTGAAACTTCCTCCAGAAATTCAGAGAGTTTCTTCCCCGGATTCTCTCGTGACCAGATGGTAAGTGCATTTAGAAGCTCATTGATGTTTTCCAGTCTTCCATAAGACTCCTCAGTTTTTTCTTTGCTCAAAAAGTCCATATACCCGGTCAACTGAAGCATCTCATTGAGTATCTGCTCAACTGGTGTTGCTTTTTCATAAAGATCAATCAGCAACTCAAATATACTTTTTAATTCTGCAAACCCTTTCTGGTATCTGCTTCCCAAAGCTGCCACATCCACACTGAGCAAACCCTGCAACATGGAATTAGATCTCCTTTTTGCATAATCAGTCAATTGCTCACGAGCCTTCTCTCCCAACCCCCTAGCAGGTACATTGCAAATCCGGCCAAAGCTCAGATCATCACGGGGATTGACTAACAATCGCAAATAAGCCAGACAATCCTTTATTTCCGCCCTTTCATAAAAACTGATCCCTCCGACCAGAATGTAAGGAATGCGTGACCTTCGAAAAGCCTCCTCAAAGACCCGGGACTGCGCATTGGTTCTGAACAATACAGCAACATCCCCACCACGAAGCTTTCCTTTCACAGAATCTGTGATTTTCTCAGCAATGACCTGTGCCTCCTGACGGTCATCTCTGTAACGGCAGACCTGCACCACCTCCCCTTCACCGGCTTCAGTCCAGAGCTGCTTTGGTGCTCTTTTTTCATTAGCTGCTATAATTGCATTGGCAAAATTCAGCACCATCTTGGAGGAGCGGTAATTTTGCTCCAGCTTGAAAACTCTGGTATTGGGAAAAATATTTTCAAAAGACAGTATATTGTCAATCTGAGCACCCCGCCACCCATATATACTCTGATCATCATCGCCCACTGCGAAAATGTTTCCATGCAAAGCACAGAGCTCTTTAATAATCAGAAACTGTGCAGTGTTTGTATCCTGATATTCGTCAACCAGAACGTATTTAAAAAGTCTCTGATAACGCTTCAGCAGCTCTGAATTATGTCTGAAGAGAAAAACTGTATTGGTCAGCAGATCATCGAAATCCATTGCCTGCTGCTCACGAAGCAGCCTCTGATAGAGTTTATAGATGCGGGAGATTTCCTGTTCATAAAAACCTTTGGCCTGTCTCTCGACCTCCTCTGCTGTCGTGCAGCGGTTTTTATATATTGAAATCAGACCAGCAGCCTGTCTAGCAGTGATACTGCGATCGTCTATGTCTAAACTTTTAAGAACCTTTTTTATCAAAGACAACTTGTCATCACTATCATAGATTGTAAATGCAGAGTCATAGCCAATCGCCCTGCCTTCAATTCTCAGAATGCGGGCACATAGCGAATGGAAAGTCCCTATCCATAGTCCATTTACCGGAATACCAATCAGTGACTCCACTCTGCTGCGCATCTCACGCGCTGCTTTATTGGTAAATGTAGCGGCAAAAATATGGCCCGGAGCTATTCCGGAATCAATCAGATAAGCGATCTTTGCAGTTAAAACCCTGGTTTTGCCGGTCCCTGCCCCTGCAAAGACCAGTTCAGGCCCTCCAGTGTAAAGCACAGCATCACGCTGCACAGAGTTAAGGACCATCTTATCCAGTATCGAAAATTGGTTTTTATATTGTATCATTCTGTGTTGCTCCAAGTACCTGATCGATAGTAGTTAACCCATCAAGTACCTTTCTTAAGCCGTCACGCCGCAAAGTGTCAAAGTCACCCCGCTTAAGACAGTGTTGTTTAATCTGTTCGGCCGGAACCCGTTGAGAGACCAGTCTTGAAACATTGGAATCAGGCACCAGAAGCTCAAAAAGCCCTATGCGCCCCTTATAACCGGTTCCGTTACAAAATTTACATCCTTTTGTTTTATAAAACTGAACCCCGCTTCGCAGGCCGACTCTGTTCAGAAGCTCCTCATCGGGCTGGTAAGCCTCTTTGCATTTCTGACACAGCTTTCTAACCAGCCTCTGTGCCAGGATTGCAATAATCGTGGAAGTCGCCAGAAAAGGCTCAATCCCCATATCGAGTAAACGGGTGTATGCACTTGCAGAATCATTTGTATGCAGGGTGGAAAAAACCAGATGTCCGGTCAAAGCCGCCTGAATAGCCATTTGACTAGTTTCCAGATCACGCATTTCACCGATCATTATAATATCTGGATCCTGACGCAATATTGAGCGCATTCCGTCTGCAAAGGTAAAGCCTGCCCTGGGGTTGATCTGCCCCTGACATATCCCGTCAAGATGAATTTCCACCGGATCCTCCATGGTAACAATATTCTTGGAGATGTCGTAGATTTTCTGCAGACAGGAATAAAGTGTGGAACTCTTTCCGCTCCCGGTTGGACCTGTCACCAAGATAATCCCGTCTGGAGCTTTTATGACCCGCTCAAATACAGTTATCATCTTGGGGAGAAAACCCAGTTTATCCAGGGTCAGGTTGTTGGCTTGGGGGTCAAGAATTCTCATAACAATTTTTTCATTCACCCCGCGCTTTCTGGTCATCATAGGGTAGCTGGAAACCCTCATATCAATCTCTCGATCTTCAAAACGAATCTGAAACCTGCCATCCTGAGGTTTTCTCTTCTCGGCAATATCCATTCCGGACATGATTTTCAATCTTGAAATGATCTGCGCCCGCAACTGCAAAGGTATGGGATTTCTTTCAACCAGTTCACCATCAATACGAAACCGTAGCCTTACATATTTTTCCATGGGTTCTATATGGATATCTGAGGCCCGTTCCAAAACAGCCTGATTTATAAGCAGATTGGCAAGCTTGACAACTTGTGCCCCTTCCTCATCTGAGATCGAATCAAACTCATCCTCCACCTTTACTACATCAAGCTCGTCTGAGGTGGCAGCCTGCCCCAGAAGCTTGGTCATGTCTTCCAGACCTGAGGAATAATTTTTTTCTATGGCTGTGATAATACTCTTTTCTGTAGCTATTACCGGCTCTATCTCTTTTCCGGTTTTAAACTTTATATGATCAAGTGTCCGCAGGTTGGTAGGATCTGCCATAGCCACAGTCAATACATCATCCGACTCGAAAAGAGGAATAACCTTGTATTTGCGGGCTATCTCCTCTGGGATCAGAGCGATAAGAGTGCGGGAAAAAGTAAAATTTTCCAAAACCACATGCTGCACATCCAACTGCGCACTCAAGACATCCACCAGTTTGCTTTCAGTTATAAAACCCAGACTGGTAAGACATTTCCCCAGTTGAAGACCGCTTTTTTTCTGCTCCTCAAGGCCCTGCTGAAGCTGCTGCTCGGATATAAGGCCCTGCTCCAGAAGCACCTCTCCGATTCTCTTTTTGTGGTCAAGATGAATCTGAGCTCCCAGAACACTGGAAAGTTCATCTTCACTGATAAAACCCAGTTTCACCAGCACACTGCCCAGACTGACACCGCTTCTTTTATGCTCCTTCAAGGCCATTACCAACTGTTCATGATCGATAAGACCCTGGGAAAGCAATATCTCACCTAACTTTTTACGTCGTCTCTGCATCATCATTTAATGTCACCTGAGAAATGTTGGTATTATTCTTTGTCACTACTCAGCTCTTGAAACAAAAAAAATCAGAAATAATCAGATAAGCCCTGAAAAAAAAGTGTTTTTTCATTTCCGATTCTTCATTTGATATTTTTCTCCCACCGTACTTTAGGTACTAAGGAAGGTGGAGGAATTACTTCTGATTAGATATTGTTTTGAAATTATGTAGTTCCTATTTTTTCCGATTTGATATTATTATGTTATTTTTTGCTACTCAGATACCTGAGTAGCTACTTTTCTTTTTTCATATATTTCTTAAGTGATCCCAACCGCAACAGGGCACCTCTGAAATAAAACTATCCTTTTTCAGAAACAATCCATGACAATCGCTAGTAAACTGACCGATACAAAAAAGGCCTCCACTATACTGTGATGCTATACTCAAAGGATCAAACCGATTGGAGGCGGCAAATAACAATTCATAATCCTCCCCCCCATTAAGAAACCAATCCTGTACTGCTATGCCCACTTCCGCGCTCAATTGTATCATTGCCTTCGGAATCTGTAAAGTATCATAATTTAGAATGATACCCAGTCCATTTTCGTATGAAAGCGTTCTGCAATCTTTGGAAAGGCCATCAGAGAGATCCATTAAAGCATGCACCTCTGAATCCGATGCCAGTATCAGACCAGCTTCCACCCGGGGTACCGGCTTAATATGATTTGTAACCAGTTCATTAAAACGGGAAGGGATATTTTCTCTGTTCCATCGTTTTAATGCCTCAAACCCTGCAGCACTTCTGCCAGGGAAACCACTGACCCACAGGTTATCTCCCGGCTTGGCACCTTTTCTCTGCAATACCTGCTGTCCCTCAGAAACCTTCCCAAGTAAAGTGATCCCAAAAACCCATTGCTGCCCCCTGGACAGATCTCCTCCAACTATTGGGAATTGCCATCTGGAGCATACCTGGGCAAATCCGCTATAAACAGAGAGAACTTTTTCTCTAAGATTCTCAGTTTTTTCAGGGAAAACAAGCTGAACCAGAGCGCTGTCGGGCCTTGCCCCCATCGCAGCACAATCACTTACATTTGAGACCATCGCCCGGTATGCAGCTTCCTGCAAACTCATGGATTTAAGCGAAAAATGCACATTCTCCACAGAAATATCTGTGGTAAGTATCAGTTTCTCTTCTCCCTGGCAACATCGTACTGCAGCATCATCACCTATACCTATCTTGTAGGCATCATTACGAAAACAGTCCAAAATCTGTTGCAATTCATTTATTATTTCGAATTCTGCGGAAGGGAATACCCGCTGAGCCACGTAAACCTCTTTTTATATTACGTTTAAATGAAACGCTAATTTTATACGTTTCAGCAAATATAGGTTTTGAAAAACTGCGCTAATTACTATTTTTGCCCATTAAGTCCTTTTTTATCTAAACTTGGAGAAATTCATGAAATTGCCTATTACCCTGGATTCATCCCGAAATAAAATTGCTGCAGTGGGCTCTGCCCTGGTAGACCTCTGTCTTCTGGAAGAAGATGAGTTTCTTGCCCAAACTGGTGCCAGAAAAGGTGGAATGACTCTGGTAGACAATCAATTTATCCAACAGATACTTAAAAAATCAAAAAAACAACCGGTAATCGTTCCCGGTGGATCTGCCTGTAATACTATTCTGGGTGCAGGAAAACTTGGCGCTCAGAGCCGCTTTATAGGGAAAAGAGGTGATGACGAGCTGGGCAGACTCTTTGAAAATGGCCTTCGCAATCACAATGTGGAGCCGGTTCTGATGCAATCTCAAACATCCACAGGCCACGTACTCTCAGTTATTACCCCCGATGCGCAACGATCAATGTTTAGCTATCTGGGTGCCGCAGCCGAAACGACCCCTGAAGAGATCACTGCCGATCTTTTTGCCGATTGCGCAATAGTTCATCTGGAAGGTTATCTTCTGTTCAATGAGAAGCTTATGATGGCAGCGCTTGAAGCAGCCAAAGCAGCAGGCGCATACATTTCCCTTGACCTGGCCAGCTTTACAGTAGTAGAAACTGCGCATCAGCTTCTGGAAAAAATTACCGAGAAATATGTAGACATACTTATTGCCAATGAAGATGAGGCACGGGCATTTACAGGCCACAGCGACGAAGAGAAAGCTCTTCAATCCCTTGCAAAAAAATCCCCCATCGCGGTTCTGAAAGTAGGAAAACGAGGAAGCCATATTGCCAGCAACGGAGAAACCTTTACCATTAAGGCCCAGGGTGACGGTACTGCAATTGACACAACAGGCGCCGGAGATCTGTGGGCTGCGGGTTTTCTTTTTGGCCTGCTTAAAGGTTTTTCCATTAAAAAATGTGGGGAATTGGGTTCTGCCTGCGGCTATGAAGTATGTCAGGTTATCGGAGCAAGCATCCCGGAAGATGGATATCAACGAATTAGATCACTTTTCTAATAATTTTTCTTGCCTTTATCGTGGGAAAAGTGTATTTACCTTTCAATATAGTATTCGGACCCTGGAGAGCAATTTTTTACACTCCTTTCCGTATCAAACATCTGCAACCGTTTCTCATGGAGGTTCTTTGTGGCCACTAAGTTGTATGTAGGCAATCTCCCATTTAATGCAACTGAAGAACAAATCAGTGAGCTTTTTTCGCAAGTTGGGGAGGTAAGTTCAGTAAAAATTATTACAGACCGTGAAACCGGAAGATCCAGAGGTTTCTGTTTTGTAGAGATGGAAAATGGAGATTCTGCTATTTCCGAACTCAGCGGGAAAGAACTTGGTGGAAGAAAAATAACCGTAAGCGAGGCACGCGAAAGAGAGCAGCGCCCCGGTGGTCCACGCGGAAATGGTGGTTTCAAAAAAAGATTTGGTGGTCCCCACCCCTGAATTGAGTTTAAAAAAGGGATGAGGTTTTGCCTCAGCCCTTATCTTACGGACATCGTTTACATTAGAATATCAACCGATATCTGCAACGCCCTCCTTCTTTGTCTTAGCTCATCAAATATTAACCTTGGCAATAGTTGTATTAATAATAAACATTTCTGTGATGAACCTGCATTTAGTTAACTTACAACACAAACTGCCAGTATTTCTAATTTTGAGCATCTTATGTGTCAAAAGCGATAAAGATCGTATCAGGAGTAGCCCAAAACCGTACAATTGCAATAACAATAATGGTGCTGATGCCCCATTTGCGGTGAGAAAGTCAGACCTGGTTTCCAGAGCTGTGATAGCAGAAGATGATCCCAGGATTTCTTCTCAGGCCAACAGTATCAAACAGTTTTCAGCAAAAATGTATTCAGAGCTTGCCAAAGAAGATGGAAACCTCTTTTTCTCTCCTTACAGCATAATCAGTGCATTAGGAATGGCAGATGCCGGAGCCAGAGGTGAAACGGATCTGGAGATCCGCAAGGCTCTTCAGACTGAGCTGGCTGGTGAAGATTTCCATGCTGGAATTAATGGTCTGGATCAGAGCCTTCAATCTCACTCTAAAGCAACAGAATATCTTGAACTGAATATAGTAAACAGTATATGGTCTCAGAATGGATTAATGTTGCAGGTAAATTTTCTCGATCTCTTATCAATGCATTATGATGCAGGGATTAATTTAGTTGATTTCGCTAATGACCACGAGAAATCCAGGTTGATTATTAATGAGTGGGTAAGTGAACAGACTCGTAACCGAATTAATGATCTTTTTCCAGAAGGATCTATAAAACCAAGTACGGCCCTGGTTTTAACTAATGCAATTTACTTTCTTGCCGATTGGCTGATTAAGTTTAATGATACTATAAACTGATGACCAACCCTTTACCCGTTTAGATGGCAGTAAGGTTACTGTTCCCATGATGAATCTCACTAAGGGAAAGGTGAACCTTCTCTACTATAAATCAGGTAATTGTTGTATTCTTGAGCTCCCATATAAAGGAAACCGGCTGGCCATGAATCTTATACTTCCTGATTCTGGTACTTTTAACAATTTTGAGCAAAACATTTCTGCAGAGATCATTAATGAACTTGTCAATGGTCTGGATTCAGTGGAACTGGTATCTGTACGCATTCCCAGATTTGAATTTACCACGCAATCCATTTCTCTTGTAGAGGCTTTTATTAACCTGGGGATGAGCGTACCTTTCAGTCGATCTGCAGACTTTTCAGGTATCAGTAATACCCGTCTTTATATTAGCGATATCTTGCATAAAGCTTTTATCAAAGTTGACGAAAAGGGAACCGAAGCTGCTGCGGCCACAGGGGTAGTTTTTGATGTAACTTCAGAACCGTCTCAACCAAGGCTGCAATTTGTGGCAAATAGTCCTTTTATCTTTTTAATAAGGGATACCATGACCGATGCAATTTTATTTATGGGACGAGTCCTTGATCCTTCTGTAGAGCCATGAGGTGATGTAGCTGCGGATGGTGGTCCGTAGGCATCGGGTCCGTAGTATCGGGCCACACATCAGGTCCGTAGGCTGCGCGGTAGCTTGCCTGCGGTTATGCATAATGTCGCCCCTCTGGGGGCGCTTGGTGAGTAAAAAAAAAGGTCCCGAAAAATCGGAACCTTTAATGTAGGGGGCACGATTTGAACGTACGATCCCGCCGATTAGGCGGGATTATGAGCCCTAAAAACCATTAACTAATTTCAGAAATGCTCTGCCACCTTTATAAGATTTTATCTGCTTTTCACGAATCAAAGCATCTTTACGCGTGTTAAATTGCTCAGAATACACCAACTCCCATTGATTATATCTGCTGGTCCAGCAACTAAACTGTTTGGAGTTATGTTGTTTTATGCGCTGCTCAATATTTTCAGTGGACCCAATATAATAGCGCCCCTCAGTACATCTGATTATGTAAATAAAATACATTTGAGTGCCTGCTTGGGTTATGGCCAAAAAAAAAGCTCCGAAAAAAACGGAACCCTTAATGTATTTGGTTTTGGTAGAGCACGAGTTCACGCTAAGACGCGTGGTTCCTCACTGCCGTTCGGAGCTGAGCCGCAGCACATGGATGTGCGAAGACCATTTCGATTCTTATCGAAACCCGAAGGGCACGAAGCGTGACGCGGAGTGTAAACTTCCAACGCTCTTCCTCTACTCCCCCACACAGTATCAATAATAAAAAAGGCCCTGGTTAGGAAACCAGAGCCTTATTTATTATTGGTAGCGGGGGCACGATTTGAACGTTCGATCCCGCCGATCAGGCGGGATTATGAGCCCTGCAACTATTAATAGTCTAAAAAAAAAGGTCCCGAAAAATCGGAACCCTTAATATATTGGTAGCGGGGCACGATTTGAACGTACGATCCCGCCGATCAGGCGGGATTATGAGCCCTGCAACTATTATATAGTAAAAAAAAAGGTCCCGAAAAATCGGAACCCTTAATATATTGGTAGCGGGGGCACGATTTGAACGTACGACCTTTGGGTTATGAGCCCAACGAGCTACCGGACTGCTCCACCCCGCGATATGTCAAAGTTTTATGCCTGATTGTTACTGCAAGTATCGTGCCTTTCTCAATCAAGCTGTATAAATATAATTGTTCCTTTTATCATGTACAAGTTTTTTTATTAAAATATTTAATTTTTATTTTTTGAAGATAAATGATTAAATCCTTCGGGTTGGCTATTAGTCAAACCATGAAAACATTATTAACAGCTTACCACATTTTTTCCGTGCGTTCTCCCCTGCTTCCCATTTAGTTTATAAAAGCTATCCTTTCCCAAATGTTCATTTTGTTCCCATGGTTACAGTAGTATTTCCCTTTTTGAAAAAGGAGCACTTCGATTATGACCAGGCCATGGCACGATATCAACATTCCCAGACATCTCTCCTCTCAAAAATACAGCTCATCCGATTCTAATAAATTTATTACCGGTGTTGATGAATATGAGCCCGAAAAAAAAGCCACTCCAATCGAATACAGAATAAAATATGTAATACCGCTGGAACCCTCTTCTGGTTTCAGGATCAATAAACCTTTTTCTATAGAGGGTGAGATTGTCCCAC
>JAEYNR010000075.1 GCA_023412475.1 Fibrobacterota bacterium
AGGCGTAGAAATTCATTAAACTTTTTTTTGCGTTCTGCTTCTTTCATAATGATGCTCCTGATTGAGTTCATTATGAAAATCGGTCATGCGGAGTGGGGATAAAAGACGCCGTTAACCGTTAGCATACGTTGTTGTGAATGGCAGTTCAATTTCTGTCAGACCAAAAGAGAACTTCTTTCCCGAAAGAGATATGCTACAGGGATATAAGCTGTATACACTGCCTGCTGTCATAACTCCTATAGATAGTTTAGATAATTTAGGCTATTACAATGACGAGGTTTTTTATAGCAATCAGTCACCTTGGGATGATATGGGATTTTTCTGGAGAGTGTCTGGCAATTATTATCGCGCAGGAAATTACTACCCGACTTTCAATCTGACACCAAACACAGAGTTAATGTCTGCAGATCCCCAAAACAATGATTTTACTAAATACATGTATGCAAGTACCACAGAAGTGATACCTGATGAAGACAGCACAGGGAATTACATCAGGGCATTCAGATTTCCTTTACCGGTTATAGACATGGAATTTTCGGAGCTGTATTTGTTAATCAGTCTTGAGTGTGACTGTTATAACTCTCAGCCTCCATTGTTAGGTCTCAAAAGATACCTTGGTATGTCAAGCTGGGCAATAAGTGATTTGGATGAATTTGATGGCAACTTTAAACTTGATTGTATGCCGTCATCATTTTACAAAAATTATCCCGAAAACGACCGCGATAATTTTTACTTATCGGGGGAAACAATAATGGTGCCACCAAAATGGAAAATTTATTCGGGCTATAAAAACTATTTATGTGAAGGAATTGATAGTCTGGCAAAATATAAAAGCTACGATCATGGTATACTATTCTTGCCAAGAGCTGCACATGATCATAGTTACACCGAAACCCTCAAAATCAGGCAGATCCTATTAATGATTAAAGTTAACGAAAATATTGGAGACTACATCTATGTATAGTGGATTAGCTTTTAGACGTGTCCAAGTTGACTGGGACTTAAAGCATATTGACATTAATGCCAGTTTTGATGTGGGTGATACCATGCTTGAGCTAACTGAGTACAACAACGAACATTTCAGAATCGGTGATGTGTATCGGTTGTTTATCAAGCCCGACACTGATTTTATGGGCACAATAGTCGAAAAAAATGAACATTATGAGCACTCATTTGAAGTGCGATTTTTTGTAAGCGCAGATTATGAATTTGTAATTGATTGGGAACCAAGAAGTGATAACTGTGTATTGCAATTAGCCAATAGAACAGAAAACTTGGAAGTATCCCTCAGCTTAGACTGGACCATACACCAGCGTAGTTACTTAATCGATAATCCCATTGACGCGCTCTATTATGTACGTCGATCACAAAACTGGGATGAGTTTGATGAAAACGGGGAACCAATCAGGCATATCAATATAGATCCATCTTCTCCGGGATCGTTTTTTAACTCCAGCCTGGAGCTGCTCAGGCAAGTTAAAATCTGTCGCCAGATACTGAATTATAATGATGCGACTACTAAAGCAATTAGCAAATCAATCTGCGAAGAGTTCGGATTGATATTATATACTGATAACAAGGGCAATGAATCAGTTAAGATGATCGATAATCCAGAATCGGATATATCCTTTACCATTACAGTACACGATATAATTAAAGAGCCCGAAATTATCGAACGGGATCCCAATAAAATATACTGCGAACCGAAGGTGAAATTTGCAATCGATTGGAGCACAAATAACCCGACAAAACAGTTTTCTATCACAAATACTGCTGCAGACGAGTATGAACCAGAGTATACCCCTGGTTTATACGTAGGGCATGGAGAGCTGCTCTGGACAATGGCCAAAACGCTCAGAAGAGCTGTTAATATAGTGACTCCCTATGAGTTTACATTTAAATGGATTTTTCGCAATGAAGACGCAGTCCAACTGTTAACACGTAGATTTATCTGGATGAGCAAAAAGCGGATGAAGCTTGTTTTATCATACGATAAGGGGATAGATCTTACTGTAGGCTCCTGGGGAAAAGTAGTTATACCTATATCAACAGTTGGAAAAGAAATACGGTTTATTATTGAAGAGATATCTAAGAGCAAAAAGCGAGGAAAGAATTCATCATTAGTATCAATGCAGGTTGTTTTGTGGGATAACGTGACAAGTGAAGAGCTGGAGATTCTGCAAAACCAGGCATATGATATACTGGGTGCAACAATCCAACTCGACAGTAATGCAGCAGATAGTTATCAGGATATACCGGAGTAAGAATTATGATAAATACATATAATCGACCAGGAGCGAAATCAGCCAGTATAACATACATCAATGGGCCACGTGCAGCAATGGCTGCACCAGCATCGAGTGTGCCTGCAACCAGCGGAATACAGAGGTGCCAAGCGGGGATAGAGGTCGATTACAAAGGTATTGGATTTAAAGACCAGTCTGATAACTATTACTCTATTTATCCGATTACGGGAACATCCAGTCGGTTATTAAAAGTTGACACAACAGGAAGACGTGCAGTAGAAACTGAGTTGTCTGTGGATGATTTGTGGCATACTGAAAACTTTAATCCTGAGACAAAAGAGGATGTGGGTGTAGCGGTAAATTTAGTTTCGAATCATGAAAATACCTGGGATCACAATTTGTTCTTAACTGAGCTGCCAGATCATAATAGCCTATCTGGATTAGATGTGGGCGATTATAGACACCTGTCAGCTACTCATAAAACGGATCTTACAGATGGTGGAGATAGTTCTTTGCACTATCACAGCACCGATCGAAATAGAGCAAATCACACAGGCACTCAGGCTATTAATACAATAAATGAATTACAAAGTACTTTAGATAATAAGCAGCCGCTTAATTCGAAGCTCACGGATATAGCTGCTCTTTCAGTCACATCTGGCAACTTCATCATTGGTAATGGAACCACCTTTGTGAGTCGTAAGCTGCAAAATAGTGATCTTCCTGCTATCGCAATCACAGATACTTTTGTAGTAGCGTCCCAGGCAGCAATGCTGGCTCTTAGTGCAGCAGAGAGAGGAGATGTTGCAGTTAGGAGCGATCTTAATAAAAGCTTCATTCTGAAGGGTGACGATCCAGCTACATTAGGTGACTGGCAGGAACTACTGACTCCTACTGATGCAGTACTCTCTGTTGATGGAAGGACTGGCGTAGTGTCGTTATCTGATAAATATCAGCCACTCGACACTGATTTAACTGCAATTGCAGGGCTTACTCACAGCAATAGGCATGTGTTAATTAGTGATGGGTCAACATGGACGCGGCGGGCTCTGGTTGCAGAGGACATTCCTAATTTATCTGCAGCAAAAATAACTTCCGGCACGCTTGACAATGCAAGGCTAAGCTTTGATCCGTCCAGCTTTGCAAATTTAAGTTTAGGATCAGTACAGGCAACTGGCGGCTTTGCAACATCATTAGAGACTGGCAGAGATGTATTTGCAAGCGGCCTATACACTTACAGATTTATGGGAGATGCTTTAAACAAACCTGCTGGTATAAGTTTAGGATCGGTATTAACATGGGGCCGTGGTGGTGCTGGTGCTGGTCAATTGGCCGTTGGGTGGACTTCCGGGGATCACAATAAATTAGTATTTAGATCGCTCAGAGATACTCAGAACGACTGGTGGGATTGGAAAGAGATTTATCATACTGGAAACTTTGATCCTTCCACATTTGCACCTGCAGCACATGTGCATCCTATAGGTGAAGTTACTAACTTACAAACTACTCTTGACGGCAAACTTGACAATGATCATGTGTCGAATACTGTGCATAATTATCGATCTGTTTATACAATAAGATTTACTGGTGTTACACATAATACAACCGGTACTCTCAAAATCAATTTGCCAAGCAGTTGGAGTAATGTGCGCTATCGGTTTGAAATGAGAGGCTATGCATATTCTAACAATTTCAACACTTACGGTTCGTGGAGGTATGTAGGCTCCGGCTTTGCGTATAGTCCAGATTCGAGATGGTATCTGCAAGGAGGACAATTTCTTGAGGGTAATCCTTCATTTAATCAGGTGCGATATACTCACGATGGGTCGAGGTGTTGTATTCTATTGGGAAATACGACTACAACATGGACAGACCACACGACGTTCCCTGTGGTTATTGATATTGATGTGATCACAGATGCACCTATTAGTAGAGATGGATGGTCTTTTGAAGTGCTAACATCTGAAGGTGGATACGCTTGGGGCAACATACAATCAACTACCATCAGCATTTACGGTAGAAATGCTACGATACCAAACACTGCTTTGATCGGTAAAACAACAGCAACCGGTGGCTATAAACTTGAAGTTGAGGGTAATGCTCTTGTAAATGGTAACGAAACAATAACAGGTGATATTGATGTTGGAGGTAACCTACAAACAAGAAACAATATTTCTTTACTTAATAAAGCCGGTAATGGTTGGTTGAGTTTTGCTACAAGAGATGTATCTGGCAGTGAAGCTGTTGCGGATTTAAGTAATGTGAGAAGTATTACTCCTGCTGGTAGTGCTCTTAAGGTTAGTGGCGATATATTTCTTTGGAATAAGCTCCAGCTCATAAATCGAGCTGGTGATGCATGGGATGTTATTGACAGAGAAACTGGAGGTAACGGCATAGGCGCAAGGCTTAAAAATATTACTATGCTCAATGATATGAGTGTTGGTTCATCGAGTTTTTCTAATGCTGGAACAATTTCACTATCTGCAACTACGTTTGATGTAAATGCAAACATAACTGTTAGTGGTAATATCACTCTTGAAAACCACACAAGTGGTATTGCTAATTTGTTGTGTCCCAACGGTTTTGATATGAGAGCTGGTAGTGGAGTCTATCGTGGAGCTATTTATGCTTATGATGAGGCTGTATACTTGTCTGTACTAAACAGATCTTCCTTCATAAGTTTAAATGGAAATGATGTAAGTGTAGAAGGAGGCACTGTTGCTCTTCAGGGTAGAGTCACACTTGGCAATGTGGTTACATACAACACTACAGAACTACCCACTAACAACTCAGTTATAAGAATAACTGTTGCTCCTCTTAATGCAACACTAGCTGATGGAGTGGAAGATGGACAAATAGTAATCGTTATGAGAGGTAATTATCCTCCAGGAGATGTTGTGGTTGAGGGTGTGCCGATAGTTGGTATGAGGATGTTTATCTGGGATTATGACCATTGGGTTTGTGATAATCACTAAAATTTTAAAGAAATAAAGAGATTGAAAGCGATTTAATACAGAGTTTTCGAAAGTTTATTAACTATTAACATTAAGAGGAAGTATGAGCTCAGTAAGAGAAGCATTTGATTCAACGACGGCGGATATTAACAGCGTGTTTGTTAATTTCCGAAACATCTTAATTAATTACGAAAATAAAGTGGCGGAGTTGATTGATGAAAATAAAAGGCTGAAAGAAGAGTTGAGCATGCTGAAAGCGCCTAATACAACAACAGATACAACTGAGGAGGAGAAGTGAACTTAATACTGAAACAAGCGTTATTAAAAGTCGGAGCCATTGCGGCTGCAATCGCAATGGGCATACTCAAAAACGTTTTAAACTCTTCATGGACGACCTTTTGGAAAGAAATCCTGGAAGCAGTACAGTGTGCTGAAACATCTTTTAAAACTGCTATCATTAAACGGGACTGGGTTATTGCCAAAATTCTTGATTTTATCACTCAAAAACGTAGCAAGAAACTCAATAGAATTCAGACATGGGTTATTAAGAGGGTAGCCGGTAGCATCGTTGATGAAATAATTAAAGAGCTTAATAGGGCATCTGGCAAGCGATGGATCGATGTCGTTACTGACTTAGAAGAAAAGCTCAATGATAAGTTAAAAATTATTGAACCTGTCGAACCGGCCGCACTCGGAATATGAACCTGTATCTCCCGCGAATCATCTTCACAGAGGTGTCTACTGTCGGGCACCTCTTTCTGGGTACTGAGCGATTTTGCTATACACTGGAGGATCGGGCACGTCCTGCCGGTGTCAAGGTATACGGCCAAACAGCTATTACTGCCGGAGTCTATCGTGTGAGAGTGTCTTGGAGCCCTCGGTTCAAAAAAATACTCCCCGAGATCATGGATGTGCCGATGTTTACCGGAATCCGGATGCACGGAGGAATAACTGCAGATCATAGTCTGGGGTGTATATTGGTCGGTTATGACTTGATAGGCACCAACCGTATTCAGCGATCGGCTTCAGATGATTTAACCCGGATACTGCAAGAGAATGGTGAAGAGCATACGATTGAAATTGTAAACACAAAGCAAATATAAACAGGCAAGAGGGATGCAACCAACATCCCATCCAACCCACACGCACGTGGATTATCCGAAAACGGACTACCTGTCCTATAAAAAAGTAAAGGAAAATTATGAATAGTCCATTGTGCTATATTGGCGGTAAATCTCAATTATCTAACATTATAACCCAAAAACTACCGTCACACAAGTCTTATATCGAAGTATTTGCAGGTGCAGCTTGGGTATTTTTTCGAAAAAATCCATCGAAATACGAAGTCATTAACGATCGAGATGGAGACTTGGTATCCTTTTACCGAGTGCTCCAGAATCACTTAGAAGAATTCATCAAACAATTTAAGTGGCTTTTGATGTCCAGACAATGGTGGGAAGAATGGAACAAACAACTGGAAGTTGGTGGGTTGACCGATATTCAAAAAGCAGCCAGGTATTATTATGTTCAGAGACAGTGCTTTGGAGGGCGAGTTCGAGGGCGAACATTTGGAACTGCTCCGGACCATGCACCAAAAATTAATCTTCTGCGCATTGAGGAAGAATTATCTGAAGTGCACATGAGATTATCTAACATTATGATCGAAAACTTGGATTATAAGGACCTGATCAACCGGTACGATCGCTTGGATAATTTCTTTTATCTGGATCCACCATATTATAAGGCACCATTCTATAAATATAATATGGAATTAGATGATTTTAAGATCATGAATGAATTACTAAAAAGTATTTCTGGAAAATTCCTGCTTAGTATTAATGACCACCCTCAGATTCGTGAGGTTTTCAAAGATTTCATTATTGAAGATGTGAATGTGAAATATTCAATTCAAAAGGAAGGAGAGCTTATAGCCAAAGAACTTTTAATTAGAAATTATGAAAAATATGATGGGGTAGAAGTTCAAAGATTGAACCTTTATTGATCAGCACTTTTGGTTATTATGGAATATTTTGATGGGTGGATATAATCATTAGGGCGCCCGAGTGTTTTAATAAAACCATCTATACTGATATAACACACCGTCTCAATTTTTCCATATACAGTTCTAATTTTTTGACCTACTCTTATTTCCATATTTCCTCCTCTTCTATCACTTAATCTAAGCGATTGTGACAATGATAGCAAGAGATTGTTTGGTGTATTTATGGTACAGTGAAATAATATTCACCAATAAAATTAGGGGAATTATTGGAAAAAAATAGGGTCAGGGGTTCGATCCCCCTCAACTCCATTTTATTTTTAAAGGCCGAAAAGATAATCGGCCTTTTTTGTCACCTCAGGGATAATTTTGTGACCTGTAAAATCTTCATCTCTGAGGTATAATGTGAAAATCCGTAAGTTTCTGCTAAAACCAGTTCTTTTTATGGATCTTATTGAAGGTTTTTGGAAGACTGTGCTGAACTGTGCTCGTT
Source organism: Fibrobacterota bacterium (assembly GCA_023412475.1). GTDB lineage: Bacteria > Fibrobacterota > Chitinivibrionia > Chitinivibrionales > Chitinispirillaceae > JAAYPC01. Next base: position 7,693 of record JAEYNR010000075.1, read on the forward strand.
TGGGGCGGCGTTCTGGTGATCAGAACTATGAGAGAAAAACGCTTACCTTGGGAGTGTGAAATAAAACACAGCCCCCTTGTTTATCTCTGCTTGTGCCCAGATCTTACCACCATGCCTGATGATAATCCTTTGCACTATTGAAAGTCCAATCCCGGTACCGGAAAACTCTCTGTCGGAATGAAGTCGCTTGAATGGCTCAAAGAGTCTGGATTCGTTGTTCATATCAAAACCGCTTCCATTGTCTTTGATAAAGAAAACTCTTTCACCTTTGTCGTTTTTGCATCCAAAATGGATCTGTGAAACCTTTTTTCTGGAGCTGAATTTCCAGGCATTGCTCAGAAGATTGGTCAGGGCAATTCTAATAAGATCGGGATCTGCTCTGGTTATTAGTTCTTCTTCGATTTTTACTTCTGTTTTGCGCTCTGGCTCCCGTGCCTTAAAATCATCGACGATTGAATGAGCGATTTGGCTCAGGTTCACCTCAATAGGATTTATTCCCCAACTGGAAACTTTAGAAAGATTGAGCATGTCATCAATCAATCTGCTCATTTTTTCTGTGCTGGAATTGATTTTTCCAAGAAACATTTGAGCTTCATTGTCTAGTTCTGCCTTATGATCCTCCATTAAAATATCACTGAAGCCCTTTATTGCCCGTAGTGGCGCCTTAAGATCATGGGCCGCGGAATAGTTGAAAGATTCAAGCTCCCGGTGTGAATAAGCCAGCTCGTTGGAAACTCGCTGGTAATGTTTTCTAGTCTGTATCAATTTATTTATAATAACAGTGAACAACACCAGCACAAGAAATCCGGTTGCTCGGTTAATAGCTGATATTACATGGATATTTTCAAAGGATACATTGGTAGAACCGAATAACTGCCCTACCACCAATGCCACTGCCGATATTGACAGAATAATATAGGTGGCTTCCGGATTTTCTGTGGGATAGATAATAAGTAATGGCAGTATATAGAACAGCCAGTGGGTATAGATTAATTGAGAAAAGATATCAGTAAACAAAACGATTGCGAAAGTACACGCCGAAATAATGATCATCACAGTCTGATTCGGTTTTCTGATCTTCATTTTTTCTATTTTTAGTTAACTGCTTGTTTTTAAAAAGTATGCAGCCGCTTTGGATACCAGTATGAAACAAGCAATTACTTGCCCAACAAAAAGACAGCAGACAGATTCCCTTGGGAGGTGAATCTGCCTGCTTTTCACAGAAATACAGTTGGCCTATCTCTGTTTCTAATCGCTATTGATTGGAAATTCTGGGAAACATATCACCCGGCTCTATAGTTTAGAGAATGAGTCCTCTTTCCCCTTTTCCTGTTCTTGTTTCGAATTTCGTTTTTAGGATTTCGTGCTTATCCCTTTTGAAATCCTAAACAGGGACAAGAAATTTCAAGGTAGCGTTAGTTAATGTCAATCAGATGCCCTAAAACAATTGCTCACGATTAATTACAAGTAACTTCATTACATTCCTCTCCATTGATTCTCACCCATGAACAGAGACAGATAAAGCAGCGCATCATTTAATGATTTAAGATCACATTTGAGAAAGCGAATATTTTTTGGAATCGTTCTGGAAACAGTATTTTCAATACTATTAATCAGAGAAGAAGTTTCCTTTCCACAAGGAAGGTCACTATTGTACTGCAATTTATGTTTGCACAGTCTCTTACTGTCAGACTCCAGTTTGTTTATCTCTTTTACAATTTTATTCCTCTCTCTGATTAATACACTTATCGCATATTCCAGCCTCATTTTGAATACCTCCGTAATTTAGAACCACAAAAGTGTGAAAGTGCTTTTGTGCTGAGTCCATACATTTTGATTTATCTTATATGTACCGCAAATTTTATAAAACACTACATAATATCAATATTTCCTGGAATTTACCATAATGTTGCCTATTTTTGTCAACACTTTTGTTGAATTAACAGGTTTGCAGTATGGCATGCTTGAGAATTAAGTTTATTAAAAAAAAATGGAAAAAATCGTCTTTGTTCGAATTTATCAGGGGTAGGGGAGAGAAAAAAAAGGCTTCCGTGTAAGGGAAGCCTTTTTTAAATAAACAAACAATCTTTCAGAGCAGATCAGTCTTCAATAGAAAAAGCTAAAGTCTTCTCCGAAATTTTCCCTACGTTGTCCTGCGCACGGATACGCACTGTGTGTTTACCTTTTTTGTCGAAACGAACCGGTTTTTCATATTTATCCTCTCGTTTTCCATCGATTGAGTACCAGATACCTGCAACGCCCGAAGCATTGTCTGTTGCCTGCAGGAACAAAGTGGTGGATTTCTGGAAACGTGAGACAGTGGAATCGCCTGAAGACGAAAGTTTGGGGCTGCTGAATGTTTCTGTAAGAACCGGAGGTGTGTTATCGACCATCACCGGTATCATCTGAATCTCTTCCTGATTATTTACCTTATCGATACCACGGAACTTAAGGATGTAAGATCCTTCGGTGGCGATAGGGAATGGTTCTGTATAGTTTACGGGTTTATCACCCTGAAAAGAGTACTGAATTGCCTTAACACCAGAAAGATCATCCTGTGAAGAGAGATTGATTCTGGTTTGAGGTGTAATGCAAACTATGTAATTGTTTTTATGCATCGGGCCATTAAAGGAAAAGTTGCTTTGAGGAGCTTTCGAATCAAGAGTGACCGAAAGACTGGTTACCGGGCTGGTATTTCCCAGTTTGTCACTTGCCCGGACTGCTATGAGGTGCTTTCCTGGGTTTGTAGAGACTGGCACCGGGCTTTTATAAGGGATAAAGGCGGTGTTATTGATACTGTATTCAATTGAACCTACTTCAGTGAGTGCATCTTTGGCATCAACCTTTACCAGTGTTCTGGGAGAAATTATAAGCTGACCCTTTTTGAACTCAAAAAGATCGCCTTCAAAGGAAAGGTTGGTAACAGGAGAGGCATTGTCTATCACAAATGAAAAGGGTTTGGGGGCTTCCTGATTACCTACATTATCAACTGAGTAGAAGGAGATCTGATACTCTCCATCCTGAAAACTCCTTAGGCTGATTGCTGATTTATAGGTATCAAATTTTTCATTGTTTTTCATGCGGTAGAAGGTTTCTTTCACACCGGAAAGCGAGTCATGACTTACAAGTGATAAATTCTGCATTCTGCTCAGAGTGACCTTGCCGTCCTTTGAGGTATATGAATTATCAACTTTTATCCGGGTTACTGGAGCAGAAAGATCGATAGTGAAGCTGGTGTTCTGAGGAACACTTACGTTCCCTACATTATCCACAGCATAGAATGAGAGGTTATAAACCATTTCTGCAGTAAAAGAGAGAGCGTTTTTATAAGGCTGATAAGGTGCACCATTTATGGAAGCATAGATCTGATCCAGGCCAGACATCTTATCCTGAGCACTTAGTTCCAGTGTCAAACCCTTACCATAGAAAGTATTGGAGCCGGCAATATATTTAGAAATATCCTGAAATTTCACCTCAGATCTGGGAGCATCACCATCGGAGTAGAAACGTAATGCGTGTTTTTCCCCAGTAATCATATTATACCAGCGCAGTGCCTGTTTCCCGGTGACATCCAGACGAATCCCCTTATCCCCCAGATTGCCCCCATCCAGGCGGGTTCCCGAATCGGTTCTCACAGAATCGACCACATCGGAGAGCAGATAGGATTTTGAAGCGCTATCAGCAGATTCTGCTATTCGGACCCAGAATGGTTTTCCCAAAGGCCAATAAAGCTTTTTCGATTTTTTATCTACATGTACTTTCTGAGGATGATCTAAAACTGTGGCCTTTTTTATAGGTTCCTTAGCTGATGAATGCAAGATCAGGGCACTCGTAATCAGTAGGAAAATGTGTGCATGTCTAATCATGATACCTCCTGTTTGCACAAAAAAACTGAAGTGGTTAAATTTTCATACTCTATAGTGTTTGAAAAAAATTCCAATGTCTAAATCCAAAAAAAAAAAGAAATATTGTGCAGAAAAATAGCCGCTTTGATCAATTTATTAAAACTTAGTCTCTTGATTACCAGATACCGGCCTAATCAATAAAACGATTGATCCTGTTTCTGAAGCTACAGAGACATTATATTTAACTTTAACGCATAAATAAAATGAAAAACTGGCACGTTTATGGTATAAATTAATTTCTTTAACCCTATAATGGCTTAAAAATCGTAATTTAAATTGAACTTAACAACTTTGGGAACCAAAGTTTGCTTTACTTTTCACCCAGTATTTCAACCCTTTTAGAAAACTTCTGATGAATCCTTTTATCTTTGTATTCCTGGATGGTTTCGGGCTGGGTGATCCAACACCCTCTAACCCCCTGTTTACCAGTGGAATAACCGCTTTTGAGGAGATCGCAGGAAATAAACTGCTAAAGGGGATCGATGTACTCAAACCAGAGATACTTTTTAAAGGAATCGATGCTTCTTTAGGGGTGGATGGGTTGCCACAAAGTGCTACAGGACAAACAGCTCTGTTCACCGGGAAAAATGCTCCTGAAGTTCTGGGATTTCATCTTCCGGCTTTTCCCGATAAGAAACTGATCGAGCTGATAAGAGTGCATAATATATTGAAAAAACTTAGTGATGCCGGGTATCGCTCCACTTTTGCCAATGCATATACTGATAATTACTTTGAGCCGGCAAAGCTTAGAAAAAATATGCATAGTGTTACTACTCACTGTATGCTCAGTGCTGGATTAAGGCTGCGAAAAGAAAAAGATCTTATGGAAGATAATGCTGTATACTGGGATATAATCCGGGAGCACTTCCATATTAACTACAATCCCCAGGTAATGCCTATCGATCCTTTTTGTGCAGGTGAGCACCTGGTCCATATTTGCAGATCTCATGAGTTTGTGCTCTTTGAGTGTTTCGCCACAGACTTAGTAGGGCATAGATGTGACAGCCAAAGAGCAGAAGAGATTCTGGTAACGCTGGACTCTTTTTTCGATGGGGTACTTAAAGCTAAAGCCAGCTCAACAAATCTTCTGATCTGCAGCGATCATGGCAATTTCGAGGATCTAAGAGTTAAAACCCATACTAAAAACCTGGTTCCTTTGATTGTTATCGGTCCTGATGCTCACCATTTCTATTCTGTTGAACGGATTGATCAGGTAACCCCTCGAATACTTACGCTTTTTGGGCTTTAAAGCTTTTTTTTCACTAACATCCTAAATTTTGTTTGGCAAAGAATTTGCATGAGGATGTATAATCACTAATCTGCTTCGCCTGATCTACTGCCCACTATAGCAGAACTATAAAAAAAAATCATCACCTAATGTGATGATAAGTTATATCACTTTATAAAAAAGGAGCAAAAATGAACGAGTGTAATTCAGCACAACTGAAGCCACAGCTCCGGGTGTATGTTCCAATGCCAGGAGCATACTATGGAGAAGAGCAAATCGCAGTTACTATCTGCCTTGGTAAAAAACATAATCAAAGGGAGAAGAGGTTACCAGACTGGAGGTTAAAAGGTGAGTTTTCAGATGATGATTGTTCTTTTGAAATGACTTAATTCTCCTCTTTAGTTCTTCCTTAAAAAACGGCCCATTTTGAAAAAATCCAGATTAGTCAAGCCAAGATATTGACAGCAAAAGTCTGATCAGGTCCGGCTTTTTTTTGGTGATAAAAGCAGTTGAAAAAAAAAGATCCCCGAAAATTTTCTGTGATCTCCGGGGATACTTCAGTTATTCTGGAAAAAAGTCCAGAGTTTTATTTGCTAACCATCTCGTCATTGCTTTCTTCCTGAGTGTCATACTCCATGGAAGCAAGCTGCTTTAGCATCTTGAATTTGGCATTAACGTTTTTCTGAGCATTTTCGATGAGCTTTTTGGACACATCAGGATTTGCTCTCTGCAGTATTTTATAACGGTTTTCGTTATAAACGTAGTCGCTGAGTGCAATTGTTGGGTCTTTGCTGTCGAGCTGCAGAGGATTTTTACCCTGTAAAGCCAGTTCAGGATTGTACCTGTAGAGAGGCCAGTGACCTGAATCCACAGCGAGTTTCTGCTCATTGTAGCCCTGAATCATATTGATTCCGTGTGCAATGCAGTGGCTGTATGCCAGAACCAGTGATGGTCCATCGTAAGCTTCAGCTTCTTTGAGCGCTTTCACCAGTTGATTCTGGTTTGAACCCAGAGCTACCTTGGTCACATAGATATAACCATAGCTCATGGCAATCATGCCCATGTCTTTTTTACCGATAGGTTTACCACCTGCGGCGAATTTGGCAACTGCACCCATCGGAGTAGCCTTGGATGACTGCCCACCAGTATTTGAGTAAACCTCGGTATCCAGAACCATGATGTTTACATTTTTACCAGAGGCAAGAACATGGTCAAGACCACCGTAACCGATATCGTAAGCCCATCCATCACCACCCAGAGCCCAGACCGATTTCTTTACCAGATAATCAATCACACCCAGAAGGTCTTTGGCGATAGCAGAAGATTCTTTAGCCAGTTCCTCTTTGGCTTTTGCCACTTTTGCCCGCTGCATTTCAATCAATTCCTGAGTTGACTGATCTGCAGAAATTATTATACCAAGCAGGTTTTTCAGATCTGCGCTGCAGCTTCCATCAGCAATGATCTGCTTTGCAAGCTCAGTTGCGTATTCGTTAAACTTGTCAACACTCAGACGCATTCCTAGAGCCACTTCTGCATTGTCCTCGAAAAGAGAGTTATTCCAGGTGGGTCCTCTTCCATCTGCACGCTTTGTATAGGGTGTGGTAGGAAGGTTTGCGCCATAGATTGATGAACAACCGGTAGCATTGGCAATGTAGAGCCTGTCACCGAAAAGCTGAGACAGAAGTTTAACATAAGCAGTTTCTCCACATCCTGCACAGGCACCGCTGAACTCAAAGAGTGGACGGATAAACTGGCTTCCCTTGACCGATTTGTTATCATAATACTTTGGATCGGTGTCAGGAATGGAAAGGAAAAAATTCCAGTTTTTAGCTTCTGGTTCCCGCAGAGGAGCCTGAGGCTGCATTACTATTGCATTTCCTTTGCCTTTTGTGGGACAGTTCTCAACACATGCTCCGCATCCGGTGCAGTCTTCAGGTGCAACCTGCAGAGTATACTTCAGGCCAGTAAGTTCCTTACCTTTGGCATCGGTAGATTTGAAAGTGGCGGGAGCGTTTTCCAGATATTTCGCATCGTAAGCTTTTGGTCTTATAGCTGCATGAGGACAAACCAGTGAGCAGCGATGACACTGGATACAGGTTTTTTCGTTCCATACCGGGATTTCCACTGCGATGTTACGTTTTTCGTACTGGGTAGTGCCTGTAGGCCATACACCATCACAGGGGATTTTGGAAACTGGAAGCTGATCGCCTTCCTGCTTAATGATTTTTGCAGTAACTTCTTTTACAAAATCAGGAGCATCATCGGAAACTGCTTTCAGTTCGAGTACCGGGTTTGTAGGAGCTGCAGGGATAGTGACCTGCTGGATTCCTTCCAGTGCTTTATCGATGGAGGCTATGTTCATGTTGACAATGGCCTCACCTTTTCTGCTGTAAGTCTTTTTAATAGCGCCTTTAATAGCGTCGATAGCCACTTTTTCATCGATTACTTTGCTGATAGAGAAGAATGCTGTTTGCATTATTGTATTGATACGTGCACCCAGACCGATCTGGTGTCCTATACCGATAGCATCTATAACAAAGAATCTGGCTTTTTTATCGATAAGCTGTTTCTGGAAACGGCCCGGAAGCTTGTCCCAGATGGTGTCTTTATCATAAGGAGACTCAAGCAGGAATATGCCGCCTTCCTTCAGATTAGGAAGCATGTTGTATTTCTCAACGAAAGAGAAGTTGTGGCATGCGATAAAATCTGCTGATGTGATCAGATAAGGTTTACGGATAAAGTTCTTTCCGAAACGCAGATGAGAAGTGGTGATAGTACCGGCTTTTCTGGAATCGTAGTAGAAAAATCCCTGAGTGTAGTTATCGGTTTTGTCGGAAATGATTTTAATGCTGTTTTTGTTGGCACCAACTGTACCGTCAGAACCCAGACCATAAAAAAGTGCGCTTACACACTGATCGGCATCGATAACGAAGCTCTTGTCAAAATCAAGAGAACTATTTGTGACATCATCGTTGATACCAATAACGAAATGGTTCTTTGGAGCATCCTTGGCGAGCTCATCGTAAATAGCCTTCACCATTGCAGGAGTAAACTCTGCTGAACCAAGGCCATAACGACCACCAACAACAATCGGAGATGAAGAGAATGGGGAGTTGCCATTCTGAGTAGCTTCACTGATAGCAGTGCATACATCTTCATAAAGCGGCTCACCCAGTGAACCTGGTTCTTTGGTTCTATCAAGCACGGCAATCTTTTTAACAGAAGCAGGAAGAGCGGCAAGAAGAGCACTCATGTCAAATGGCCTAAACAGACGAACCTTTACCAGTCCTACTTTCTGGCCTTTTCCAATAAGATAATCCACAGTCTCATGGATAGTGTCGCAGCTTGAACCTATGGAAACTATCACTCTTTCGGCATCAGGTGCACCAACATAATCGAAGAGGTGATACTGGCGACCGGTGAGTTTTGCAAACTGATCCATATATTTCTGCACAATTGCAGGGCAGTCCTGATAGAACTTATTAACTGTTTCGCGTCCCTGGAAATAAACATCAGGGTTCTGTGCTGTGCCTCTGAGGGTTGGATGATCCGGACTCATTGCGCGTGCACGGTGTGCAGCAACCAGTTCGTTATTGATCATAGCCCGCATGTCATCAAAGGTAAGTTCTTCAATTTTCTGAAGTTCATGAGAGGTGCGGAAACCGTCAAAGAAATGGACAAAGGGTACCCGGGCATCCAGTGTGGCAGCGTGAGAGATCAGGGCAAAATCCATAGCTTCCTGAACGCTGGTAGAGGCCAAAAGGGCGAAACCAGTCTGTCTTACAGCCATTACATCACTGTGATCACCAAAAATGGACAACCCTTGGCATGCCAATGCACGGGCAGTTACGTGAAAAACCGAAGGCAACAGTTCACCGGCGATTTTATACATATTGGGGATCATCAGCAGAAGACCCTGGGAGGCAGTAAAGGTGGTAGTCAATGATCCGGCACTTAGTGCACCGTGAACAGCACCTACAGCACCGCCTTCAGATTGAAGTTCTGAGACCTGGGGTACAGTTCCCCAGATATTTTTCTGGCCAGCAGCACTTTTTTCATCGGATATCTCTCCCATTGTCGAGGAGGGAGTAATAGGGTATATTGCAATTACTTCATTAACTGCATGGGCCACGTGAGCACAGGCGGAATTTCCGTCGTGAGGTACTTTTGTTCTGGACATGTAAGCTCCTCTAATATAAAAGTGAGTGCAAAAAATCGTTATTTTGAGAGAGTAACAATATAAATCTCAAACAGCCTTCATTCAATAACTGAATTAATCCTGCAAGCCAGAGGCATACTGCTCTCTTCATTACAAAAATAACCAGCAATCAAAAGAAGGCTGCTTTTGAGTTCGGTTTGGTCTTACCTTTATTTAGCAGTCGGCAACATTTATTTAGCAGTCGGCAACATTATCCGTTTTGGCGTTCACAACAGCACTGGCGGATGTAGAGTTTTCCTCTTTTTTAGTTCCATTTCTGTTTTCTATATAAATGAAAAACAAGACAATGAGACCGCCAGCTATTGCTGCAAGCAATGTACTGATTTCGTTGCTTCCAAAGGAAGAAGGCATTTTGTTAGAAAGGTAGATGATTTCTTCACCGACCTGGGCAGTTCCCTTAAAGGGCCAGATAGCTGCAATTGATCCTAAAACCAGGCCCAGTAAAAAACTGGTGGTTACATTGTACCATCTTTCCAGTGCAAAATTGATCAATCGGGAGCAGGCAAGAATACCAAAGAGACATCCGATGGAAAATGCTGCAAGAGTGATAATGTCAAGTTGAGTGATCGATTTAAGAATTGAAAAATAAACTCCCATCAATAAAAGAAGGAATGAGCCGCTGATTCCGGGTAGTACCATGGCAGATATACCCACAACCCCTGCAAATACCATGAACGCAAGCCGACCAGGTGAATGGTCGAACATTTCTCTCTCTGAAGGTGTGGTAGTGGAGGTTTTTTGCTGTTCTATTTCATACTTAACCTGTGCGCGGTGAATCTTCTGTTGATCAGTTCCTAAAGAAGAGAATGCGATTACTCCCACTGTGCCTATAATTACTGCTAACACTGAGAAGAAAGAGTGTTTTTTAATCAACTTGAATGGAACCCATGCAGAGACTATAACCAGACCGCAGAAAAAGCCATAAGTAGGATCGTGGAAATGTTCGAGAAGATAGGTCATTAACTTTGCCAGTGCACCGATGGAGATGAGTGCACCGGTCAAAATGGAAGCCAGGAAGAAGGCATCGATTCGATGCAATTCGGCAATAAAGTTTTTCCAACCACTTTTATTAAGTTTCAACAAGCCGAAAGATGCCTTGACCGTTTCAAACGATATGCTGTTGATGGCTCCTATAAGTCTTTCATAAATGCCAAGCACCATCGCCAGGGTACCTCCTGAAACTCCGGGAATTATATTGGCAACTCCGATTACCATTCCTCTTAGAATGCTGATGAAGTTCAATTTATTTTTCCTTTTCTGTAGTTGAGAAGTGTTTGTATATCAGCAAGTAATTTCACAGGGAATTGCTAAAAAATAGCGCTGCATGCTTTATTAAAAATAACAATTTTACTTCCTTTCAATTGATTGCACACTGTCAGCGCCTAAACTTTACACTGTTATTCAATTTCCTTTTTCTCTTCCATCCGAATCCGCTCCTTATAAATTTTGTTAAGGAGGGCAAGCAGAAAATCAGCCTTCACTTCGATATCAGTTATTCGTTATTTGATATTTTATTTGATTTCTTCCCACCCGTGCTCACCGATTAGAGGGACAAAAACCACATCACCTATAGTTTTGCAATCAAGTCCATTTTCGGTTCTGTGATAGATTTCCAGTTTCTGGTTCTTTTTATCCCCTGTAGGAATGATCATTCGTCCACCAATAGACAGTTGATCAGAAAGAGTCTTGGGCACAACCGGAGCTCCTGCAGTGACGATTATCTTGTCGAAAGGTGCATTCTGCAGCCATCCGCAAGTTCCATCGCCGACTTTGAATACTATGTTGGCAAAACCCATCTCACGGAGTCTTTTTCTGGCTGCATCACCCAGTTCGCGATGTCTCTCTATGGAATAGACTCGTCTGGAGAATTGAGCCAGGATTGCGGTTTGGAATCCTGAGCCGGTACCGATTTCCAGGATTTTTTCATCCTTTTTTAACTGCAGCAACTGAGTCATTAATCCCACAATGGATGGTTGAGAGATAGTCTGTCCAAAACCGATAGGCAGTGCATTGTCATCATAAGCCTGCATATACATTGCACCATCAACAAACAGATGCCTCTGAACTTTACGGAATGCATCCAGCACCGCTTCATCTGTGACACCCCTGCCGCGTAATTTCTTTATCAGCCTTTCACAGCCAACTTTGGGATTGAGAAATTCAGTTTTCATCAGAGTAGCTTTTTTCCATATATGTATAAACTGAAGGTAGTATTTGACCTGACTGTTAGCTCAGAAAGACCGGTAATGGTTTTCTGAAATCAGTAGATTATCCAGGTGTTTGCTGCCTGCATTTGCTCCAGACACTTATTACGGCTTTAACCCACCTGAAAGTATCTTTTAAATGCGAAATGTGACTCTGGCTGTTTAAATATAATGTCTGCACATCTGTAAAACCGATCTGAAAACCCAGTCTGGCAGCCTTGATTATTACTTCTGATTCCATCTCAAACCGCTGATATTTGATTTTTAGTTTTTTTAGAAGCTCTGAGGAATAGATCCGATAACCGCATTGGCTATCCAGAACCGGTACACCGATCAAGACAGAGAGTATAAAGGAGGTGATTTTGTTGGAGCAGATTCTGGCAAAAGGCATTACTCCGATTTTCATTGAGCGGCATCCGATGCTCATCCCCAGGAGTGGATTTTTTTGAACCGAATCAAGAAAATTAGCCAGATCCTCGGGTACATGCTGCCCATCCGCATCCATTGTAATGATCCATTTGGCTTTTTTCTTAGCGATGAGGAATTTAAAACCGGTGTCTAAGGCTGCTCCTTTTCCTCTGTTCACATTATGATTGAGACACACGAGCTTATTAGCATCGCAAAGTGGCCCGGTTTCATCACCGGAAGCATCATCGACAATACAGATCTGTTTTTGAGGGACAACCTTTAGCAGTCTGGGGAGGAATTCTTTGAGCAGCTCGGAAGATTTGTATGATGGAATAAGTATAAAAGTGTCTTCAGGCCATTTTTGCATTAGCGGTCAGCCTTTCCTCGACAAGTTGAGAGAATTCTTCTATTGATTTACCAGCACTGCCTATAGGCTCACTTACTATTATGTTCATTTTGGTGAATGGTTTAGGAACCATGAACCGATCCCACGAATTGAGAAACCATGCTCTTGCAGGCAATGCAGAGATGGTGATTACCGGAGCCTTACTCATCAGAGCCAGTTGAGAGACTCCTGGTTTTACCTTTTCCCGGGGTCCCTTTGGGCCATCTGGGGTGACTACAACACTTTTTTGGGAGTTAAGGATTCTCAAACATTGCCTGAGAGCAGAAAAACCTCCTTGGCTGGAGGAGCCAAAAACGACATCATTTTTCCAGAGCTTTACCACGGCAGCGGCTCTTTTTCCATCTTTGCTCTGAGACACGATCGCTGTTTTTCCAGTACCACGTAAAAGATATGCCATCGGTAAGAGGTGTGAATGCCAGAAACAGAAGATTCTGGGAGTTCCATTTTCTATAAGAGGGTTACTGAATTCAGAAGTATTAACCTGGAAGCGCCATGTTTTGGCCAGAAGAGTACCTATGGCCCAGATAGAAAGACTTACCTTATCGGGTGGGTTTTTGGGATGGTTTGCCATATGGGCTTTTTCCGGGGCTGTGTTAAGGTTGTTCTCAAGTTATTCAGAGAATGAAAATGTCTAATTGGACATATATTCGGCAAGGAAAAGACTGGAAGGACTGCTTTTTTGCTCCGTCAGACATGCCCGTCCGTTCAGACGGACTAATTTAATCAAAGGATGGACTTATCCGGCCGATTCGACAGACGGACTAATTTATACTATACAGAATAGTGGGCGAGAAAAAAATAGTTCGTTTTTAAAACAGTCTATTAGAATAGAATAGACCAATTGGATCTAAAATATTCCATGTACTTCTTTTTGTAGCG
>JAEYNR010000081.1 GCA_023412475.1 Fibrobacterota bacterium
GAGGATTTGCAGTTACTTCACTTTCCTTTATCATCAGATCAATCTCTATTCTGGTAACCTGCTGGTTGGAGTAAACCGAATTATCAAAATAGTAAACCGCTTGTGATGGTTTCTGAATCAGAATCATAGGCCCCAGATCTCCGGTAACATCTGCATATACCGCCTGCTCATCAATACGGCCATCCAGTTCCTCCCAGGCTCCACTCCTGTAAATAGCTACTTTGTATGATGCACCAGGGATAGTGTTATCGGGTAAAGGTATTGCCACAGAGATGGATTCTCCACTATTCAGAGTATTGTAAAGCGGTTCCAAATATCTGCCGATTAGTAATTTTTTTTATTTACAACCAGCTTTTAATATCTAATAGTAATTTACTATTATCGTACATGTATTTATAAAATATATCAGACAATTGGATTGATCAATTTTTTTACCAACTTATTTGAAATATCTGTTGCCAAAAAGCAGCAACACTTTGATTAAATCATAATTGATACATTGTACGGTTCAGTCTTGGTATCAGTATCCATATTCAAACCATGAACCTGATGACTATCGACTCCAATGTCAACGGTAACAGGTCGCCTATCGTCTCGGTGCTTGTCTCCATATTGACTGAATTTGCAAGGCTTGAACGGGAAACGCTTATCACCTGTATAAAATAAGGGCTTGAGAAGGCAAAAAGAAACGGAGTCAAGTTAGGAAGAAAGAAAGGGAGCGTGATTAGTAGTGATATGCTGCTCAAAAAATACAGGGGTGTAGTGAAAGATCTTGAGCATTCAATATCAATGAGAAAGATTGCAAGGATTCACTCGGTTTCCCTGTGCACCATTTTGAAGGTGAAGAAAGCAATGGGGGTGTGAATTGTCCTTGTTCTATACTTCTGTATTATTACTAAGTAGCTCTTCTGCTATTCTTTATCCCATTCAAATTGTGCATCTGAAGCAGCAAATATAACAAATGCATTCCATTCATTAATAAAGAAATAGTATGTGAAATCACTATCTTTTAAATCCTGTGGTATTTTATTTCTAAGCTCATGTGTTAAGCTATCGCATCCACTAATCCACAATCCTTTATTATCCAAATATGGATAACCTGTTTCTGGTGGATCGATTGAGATAAAAGATAACCCAATGAGGTGTAATATTCCTGTTTTTAAAATTCCTGGTTTAATGTATACGTCGATAGTTATTTCAGTAGTTTTAGAAATGTAATCGATATTAATCCTTTTTATTATTGAATCATGAAAGCCGTTTGGCAATTCGTTTTCGATTTCATTTATACGCATGTAATAATCCTATTCTTACTTGGGATCAGGTGTATCTTTCAGTTGAAGTGTTAATAAAAGCAGTCCCACATAACCAACATTACGCAATGTAGTTCCAATCATTGGCCAGAATCTTACAGGTGCTTTGGGCTGTGGTATTGGATTTGGAATTTTTTCACCTGGCATACGTGGTCTATGCCTACCATCAACTGAAGGATCATGCCAATGGTTAAAACGTTGGTCACCTGTTTTACTAGGATTACCTTTATGAAATTCAAGTGGACGACCACTGCCATCCCTGAACAATTGCCCATTAGGATTTTTGTGGGTAGGGTCTAATTTCCAATCTGAACCTAATCCTGAAGGATCATTAGGTAGAATCATTCCTGCAGCAAACGTTCCCCCACTTGAGGCATAACCTACCGAAAATTTCAAAGATCCCTAGAAAAAATCGTATTTGTCTTTTTTGACTTCAGGCTTCTTTAATCGAACTTTTAATATTATACGACTAACTAAATTACCAACGATAGCTGCAGATAAAGCAGTAATTAAAAAGGTTTTAAATGAAAAGTACCCTTTAATAAATCCAGAAAGTTTTAAAATTCCAAATGCAATAGCTGAGAATATTAAAATATGCCAACTTATAGCTATCGCAAAAACATTTATTTTATCTTCATATTCTCTTTGTTTAAGCGATCCAAATATTGGACTCATACCTAATCGTAGATAAATAATCCAATCAACTATTAAAAAAAGACAGCATAGAATTATGCCAAGTATTGTAATCGTTATTTCCTGAAAATAAGCCATATTTACCGCCCAACTCTTGTATTATCAGGTACTGCAAAAGGTGTTTTGTCAACATATGGAGGGGTCACACTAGGTGAATTTGGAAAATTAATCAATAGAATTGTTGATGCTGCTAAACCGGGCAAATTTTTTGCGATAGGAAATGGTGTTGGTAAAAGTGATTCACCGAACGCACCAATAGTGGCTCTATATTGCCAAATGGCTTTTGCAGTAGGTTTTATTACATACTTTGAAATTGCTCTTGTATTAGCTAATCCACTAACAAGCATCAATTCTAATTCAACTGCTTTTTGAAATCCATTTGCCACTTCATTCATACGCATGTCCCGAGCAATATTTATGAATTCCCTATTATACATCATAGGTCCGTTATAATCGCCCGTGTTTCTCGAAAGATCGAAAGGAAATCCCCCACTTGAGGCATTTATGCTATTTGATAATGTCAAAGAACCAATTAAAAGAGACCCTAAAAAGGCGAATCATTGTCTTTTTTATTATCTTCCATATCATGGGCTCTTTTGCTGATATCAGCACCTAATTCTTTCCACCAAGTTTTATTGATCAGCGGAAGGTTAAGTTGTCTTTTTGCATACAACATGTTTAGTATTATTGAAATGATATAGGCTATTGCTGAATATATAAAAAATTTTTTATACGAAAAATTATTCGAAAATTGCTGAAAAATAAATTGAATTAAATATGAAATTAGTATCGCGACAAGCAATGCGAACGATACAGTTACGCCAAAAGCAAGTGCATGATATTGATCACTTTTAAAATCCTCATTATAAAGTACATGAAAATAAGGACTATATCGTTCTCCGTGTGTACTTTTTACAAGAATATTTATCAACAAATAAATAGCAAAAAGAAAACAAGCAAAGAGAACGACTCTGAATTCCTCTTGAGAGTTTGACCATATCGTAAGTAATAAATTTCTCATTATATCAATCTGAATTTAAAATAGAAGTTGCAGTCCCAAGACCTTCTGAGAAGTTACTTGTGGGACCTGGTGGTGTTAAAAACCCTTTAAAGAAGGTTCCATATTCGATAATCGCTTTCATAAGCACTGGATGATCTTTTATAAACATCAATGTTCTTGCATGCGTTGCTCGAACAATATCCATTCCTCTGGTGCCCAAAGCTGATGCTGTTGCTGAAGTCCAAACTAAAGCTTTTGAACCACCAGCTAATAGTGGTGGACCCAGATAATAAGCTCCAGTAGCAGCACCAATCCCTATAGCTTCTGCTTTAAAGATATTCATATAAGCTTTTGCCCCAATGTCGAGGTTCTTCTCACCAATTGCAGCCCACACAGCATCACGACTTCCCCAAGGTGTTTCCATTGTATTACTTGAGGCATGTAGCCTTTGCATTTCTGCAAACTGTTTTGCATTAAACGCCAAAAAATCTAAACTTGCGAAAAATAATGCCCAATTAAAATCATTTCCTTGATCAGCAAATACATAGCCTGCATCATCGGTTACAACCCATCCATCTCCTGATCCATATGTATCTAAACCAAATGGATCAAAAAAATTAATCGGATTACATCCAACATATGAAAATGTGTTCCAATATTCATCCGCCGGATCACTACTCATCCACATCCCAATGTCTGGATCATGAAATCTCGCCCCGAAATAATAAGCATTCAACCCCGGAATTCCATTTGCCGAATCCTTACCCTCCCTGTCAAACTCTTTCCCTGTAAAACGTTCTCTTTCCGGATCTGCACCGGGAGTAGCGACACCTGCCACTTCTTCCATTGTCCCGTAAGGCTGATACATTATGGCATCGGTAATATCGCCTGCATCGTTAATAACCATTCGGGTAGAACCCAGGTGATCTTTCAAGTAATAATTATAGTAGTAGGAGCCTCCGGAACCTCTTCGTATCTGTCCTTCACCACTGAGACTGGTGTATTCAAAGGCCAGATTATTTCCACCATAGGAAAAGACCAGTTTATCAGGAATATTGGCATTTCCTTTCATTTCTGAAATGGTTTTCTCATTTGAAATGAGAAGAGACTGTCCCTGCTCCAAATCGAATGAGTCTGATACAGAATATGTTACGTTATCAGGAGAAGAAATGTTAACAGAAGCAGAATTCACTACTACTCTTCCATAGAAAGTATTTATGCTTCTGGCTATTAGAGTGCTATCCGCAAGTCGTTCAAAATTAATAAAAATACTATCGTTTGTCCCGGATGGGGAAACCGAGTAATCGGTATATGTGAGAGTGAATGTACCTGGAGGATTTGCAGTTACTTCACTTTCCTTTATCATCAGATCAATCTCTATTCTGGTAACCTGCTGGTTGGAGTAAACCGAATTATCAAAATAGTAAACCGCTTGTGATGGTT
>JAEYNR010000098.1 GCA_023412475.1 Fibrobacterota bacterium
GTCACAACCAGAGTATCCGCTCTGTTACGTACCAGGTTTGCTTCAACAAGATGTTTTCCGCCAGATTTAATCAGTTTAAGTGATTTGCCGATTATAGAGCTGTCTTTTACTTTTTCTGTGAAGGTCACTAAAAATGTATCCTCGGCAGCTCCAACCCGCTCCAGCATAATTACATCTTTGAGGAGCGGTCCTACGCTGTCGGCGAATTTAACGGGAAGAATTTCATTAGGGTTATGAAAGGTTGTATCGTAGGAATAGCAGTATCCAAGCTGATCACTTCCATAAAAGGTGGTTATTTCAAACTCGAAAGGTTCGCGTAGTTTGATGGTAAGATGCCTTATATCTTTTGGGTCAATCGTGATCTCTTCTCTGGTTACCATTCTACTGGTCTTATTGTTGGGCCAGAAAAGCTCAATCGAATCAGGAATTATGGATGGGGAGTTTTGCAGGTAGATTTCAGCACGATTGACCTGTCCAAAGCCGTTATCTGCAAAATAAGCTGCATGTTTCACAGAGTTAGGTGTTCTCTGAGGTTTGGTCGGTTTATGTATGGTAAACGTGATACTGCCATCCTGAGAACGGTCTAGTACAGAGTAATACTTTATCACATAATCACCCGGAGTGAGTCCGATGAAACTGGGGATATCTAGTAGTAGAAAGGAGCTGTCCAGTGTGGCCACAATTGTGATGCCGTATTGGTCGGTGGCACTGTCACCGAAGTGTTTCCCGGGCTTAAGCTGAAAAGGGGATTCGAAGTGTGGGCCTTCAATATAATAAACAACTTCTGCATTAACGGTATCGACAAATTCTCCATCGGAACCACAGGCCAGATTGCTTTTAGTACGTTTGGATTTCATGTGGTATTTGATACCGGAGCTGGAAGAGTCCTCTATGTGGAAAAGATTACTGCTGGTTCGCAGGTTAAGGGAGGTGACAATTCTGAAACTGGAGTTACAGCACCATCTTTCTGCAAAAAACAGTTTGAAGTTATAGGTTTCTCCTGCAGTCAAATTCAGACTATCCAGATTAGCTGAACCTGCGGCTGCTCCGTGAATCCCTCCCAGGTCAACAACTAATTGGCTGTCAATAAATACCCATACATCGTCATCACCCCTGAAATAGAAGGTTTGACCAGGAACGTATTCAAAACTGGCGGACAGTTCCATGGTGAACCAGTAATTATGAATTTTGTTATCGGAGTTAAATGGAGTATAATTGGGGTTTTCTATTGTGCGGGCTTCATCAAGATAAAGAAAACTGTCAACAGGGAAAAATGCGCTGTTATCATATTCGTAGAGACCGTCCTCATTTTTTTGCAAAGTAATGTTATGGCATATTTCGTTTGTGTAACCATCTTTGAGCTCTTCGGCAACAAACCATTTGTGAAAGTTATCAGACAGGCAGGTGTCCTCGGTTTTAATCGGTTTACCATCAACACCTAATCGTTTCTCTACCATATCTTCTCTAACGGCAATTTCACAGTTTGTGTTTCCGAAATCGTCATCAGAGTTTTTGTCCCTCAGGATTGCCGCAAGGGTTATTGTCTGGCAGTCGCCTGTGATTTCAGGAAATGAGGATTCGATTCTGGGAGGACCGTCTGGAAACGGATCTGGAATGATCCAAACTGTATCAGATGTGTCTAAAATCTCTGTTAAATCGATAAAATCACCCTCTCCGAGCCCTTCAAGGGTATAAAGAGAGGAGTCGCGCGAATTGAGCATTTTGACTTTTACAGAGTTCAGGGGGTCATAACAATAACAATAGAACCATCCGCAATATTTTGGAATTCTTTTCATCTTTAAGGTGCCTAACTTGTCGATGATGGCACGTGGAAAGCCTGTCTCCCAGGGATTGAAGAAGGCAATAATGTTTCCAGGTGGTGGGGTAAACTGGAAAACTGGCTCTGAGGCAGGAGAGGAGAAAGTGATCCATACCTCATTAATTTCTGTAGTATCAGAAAAAATCGAATCCAATCTGAGCTGAGATAATGATTCCGGGGGATAGGTAAGAGGGTTTGCCATATGGTCATTGGGGGTAGGGATCACACTTACAAATTCTATACTTTGGTCAGAATTTCTTTGGGTAGTTAAAAAAGTGTAACTGTACCAGTTGCCGCCCTCGCTTGCCATTTGTTTGCCAGGATACCAGCCAGGTTCTTCCGATTGAATATATAGAGGGGAGTTGAGTCTTGTTGTATCATCGGCCCAGGGATGTTGAATATGTATGGTTACCTCGGCAACTGATGAGCTGAGAAGGGGCGGTGAAAGGATTGCGCAGAGCAGCAGATGCAACAGATTTCTCAGATTGTTCATAATGATCAATCTTTACAGGTGGTTCTATTCAGAATAAATTAAAGTAAATAAACTTGTGGCCCCTGAGGGCTCGAAATATTGTTGACCTGATAAAGACTAAACTTTTCTTCTCACCATGGGTCTGTAAGATATAGTAATAATTGGGTATACTAATGGTTCAATTATTGACTATCATTCCTATGGAGAAGACTGTCATGAAAGCTAGCCAGAGGTAGAGAAGGCCGGTGTTGAGGAACTGTTCTGATACTGATTGTCCGTCGTTTTGTTTGTTGGTTTTGACTTTCTCTTTTTTGCTAAGAAGGAAGTGCTTGTAGATGGAAAAAATAGTCCAGATTAAAAGCACTACACCGGTTATTTTGGCTAAAATAGTTGGCAAATCCATTTTGTTTCCTTCATTTTAAGGTTAAATAGAATAATTCTCATCATTTTTTCAGGATTGTTCGGGCATTTCCAGGTTGATTTTTATGGCAGATAGTCTGCGGGATGCGATCTCCAGATCATTCCACATGAGCACGAATTCATAGTCGCCCTCCTCTGGCAGAGGTAATCCGTTTATATTGCCTCCTATCTCTACCACCGCTCTTCTGCTTCCAGGTGATTCTACTTCCCAGGGAGGAAGTGTCATTGAAAAGCTTCCACCTTCTTTTCTAAAAATCAGTTGTGCTCTACCCTGGGTAGCAACATCGGTTAATGCCACATAAATGGCACAGTTGCCATGTTTGGAGGGAAAGGCAGGGCTGTTGATGGAACTAAAAGTTCCTGAGAGGATACTTTTTCCGGTGTGAGCATCTCTATAGTAGTTATCACAGATCACCATAGCCAAAACGATTGGTTTCATAGGAATTCGACTGATACCTTTTTTAAGATTTTAAACAGGGAGTATGAATATAATAATCGCTATCGGAAAAGTCTGACTGCATTTGTTTTCTTGATTCGGTGATGGTCTGCTTTCAGAAAAAAAGGTTGTAAATAAATATTAGAACGCAAGTGTTATGCCTGAGAAGATAATTCGTTTTTTTTAACTCTTTATTTCTTCATTTCTTTCAGGCTTTAAAAATTGGTTCTGATTTTGATGCGCAAATCATATAGAGGAACCCTTAGCCTCTGAACCTTTGAACCCTTAACCTCTGAACCGTAGGGCGAATCTTTATGAAAAGTCAGATAATAACAATTCTTGTATCGGTTAATATCGGTCTGTTCAGTTCACATGCAAAAGAGCTGAAAGATTTTCCGGCGCTCTATGATCAATACTCTTTTTCCACCTCATTTAAAGAAATATACAAAAAAAACGGTATTACTTATAAAACGACACAAGTAAATAAGTTGGAACCTACCGATCTGGTTAATTTTCAGATAGATCAACTGGCAGTAAGCCCTTTTCTTTATATTTCCATGGATAATGATGGTAAAAGCTTACTAATAATAGATGTACCACAACAGAAAATCGCAGATCTTTTTGAACTGGCAGCGCAGGAGCTTGAAAATGACAATTACGAGGAGGTTAAAAATCTCTATGAAAAGGCTTATAGAATAGATAGTCTATATTTCAAATCAGTATCGAATCTGGGAGATGCCTGGAGTTTTCTGGGTGATTATCGTCGTGCAGAGTATTATCTGAAAAGAGCTGTTCAGTTAAACGGTGCAGGTTATCAGGAATATCTTTTTTTAGCAGATGTCTATGATAAAACCGGAAAAAAGCGTGAAGCACTCGATGCCATTACACAGGCATTCATGCTTAATAAAAACAACCCCTACCTGTTGCATTTTTTGCAAAACATTCTGGAAAAAAACAACCTCTGTCTCAAAGAAGACAGGCTTTCGTTTCCTTTCAGAATAAAAAAAACCGGAGTAAAGGAGTGTGAAATTCAATATCAGACCTCAAATAGCTTCATTTGGCATGCAATGGCTAACTGCCTGGCTTGCTGGGAGATGGAACCTGATCTTCAGATTAAGCTTCAGGGAGAGGATATGTTTTCATATAAAGTCCAGATGTACCGGGAGTGTCTTCTTAACCAGGGATATTATCTGGATGTTTTGAAAAAAGGAGGAAAAAAGCTTTCTAAAGAGGAAGAAGATTTCCTGGAAAAAGTCAAAAAAAAACATGTCGATTCCATAGTTTACTGGGAGATTATGGCGGGTGAAGAACCATATATCATGTTCCTGCTCTCTGCAAAAGAAAGACAGTTGATAGTGGAATATATCAGAAAGTATGTCTATCAGAGCAGAAAGAATTGAAACTTGTAATTTAAAAAGGAGAAACGGAAAAAAAATGGAACATCATGGCCTCAATCTCAGCAGAAATCCCTATGTTATGGGCAATGACACTTATGAACAGACCCCTCCAAAACAGCAACAATCCTGGCCTGGTTACGAAAAGAACATGCACCCTAAAGTTGATCATGGAGAAAAAAGTTATATAGGAGGAGGCAAGCTGGTTGGGCTTAAGGCACTGATTACTGGTGGTGACAGCGGTATCGGACGTGCCGTAGCTATAGCCTTTGCAAGAGAAGGGGCTGATGTAGCCATCACCTACTACGAGGAGAAGGATGATGCTATGGAGACTGTTGGGTGGATTCAGGAAGGTGGACAAACCGGCAGAGCTTTTCAGGCTGATTTGCGAGACCAACAGGACTGCGAGGCGGTGGTAGACAGAGCTTACCATGAATTTAATGGTCTAAATATTTTAGTCAACAACGCTGCGATTCATATAGAAAAGCGTGAAATAAGCGAGGTGTCACTCGAACAGCTTGAAAGTACCTTTAAAACCAACTTTTTCTCTTTTTTCTGGGTTACCCAGACTGCCCTTAAATATCTGCATCCTGGAGATGTAATAATTAACACCGGATCGGCATCAGGATTTAAAGGGCATAAGACACTAATTGATTATGCCGCTACCAAAGGAGCAATCCATAACTTTACCAAATCGTTGGCTATGCAGCTTGCTCCCAGAGGGATTAGAGTAAACTGCGTCTCTCCTGGACCGGTATGGACACCCCTTATTCCATCGACCCGCGAAACAGAACATGTATCAAGCTTTGGTGAAAACACATTGTGGGGAAGACCTGCACAGCCTTCTGAGATCGCCCCTTCGTTTGTTTTTCTGGCATCCACCGATTCGCGTTTCTATACTTCCGAGATTCTCTCTCCTTCAGGTTCTGTTCTTAATCTCTGATAATGAAATATGGTGGGAATGCTTTTTAAATTAAAGGCAAAAAGGAGGTGGTAGGTTATTCAGCAGAAAAACAGATGTTCGATGAGTATTTTGCAGCCAATACCGATAAGCATCAAACCTCCTGCTATCTCAATTTTGTTTTCCAGAAAAGGGCCGCAACTATTGCCAATGTAAGTGCCGCAGAAGGAGAGGAGGAATGTGATTGATCCAATTACGGTTATGGGGGCCAGGATAGAAATTTCCAGACAAGAAAAAGTAACTCCGACTGCGAGTGCATCGATGCTGGTAGCCAGTGCCATCATAAAAAGTATGGGAATCTTCATTGGATTGCAGGGCTGTTGTTTCTGTTGCAGATTTCTGGATTCAAGAAGCATTTTCAATCCTAAAAACACCAGAATTGCAAATGCTACCCAGTGATCGAACGCTTTAAACCATGAGGAGAAACTTATTGCACTAATCCAGCCCAATAAGGGCATGAAGGCCTGAAAAGAGCCAAAAAAGAGCCCAATGATAACAGCATGCCCCAGATGCATCCTTTTAATGGCGATACCGCTGGTTATAGAGACCGCAAAGGCATCCATAGAGAGTCCTAAGGCGATTACAATTATAGACACGGGACTCATATATGGACACCGAACTCAGTGGGCAATAAAATTCATATATCCTGAATCAGCTTCTTAAGGCCACTTTTCTCAAAAAGGACCATGATTCTGCCGGGAGTGCCATTGTCTTTGCCTACTACCACACCATTTTCATTGAAACTCTGGTGAAAGATAGTCTCTCCCAATAAGAAGTGATCTGTTGGTTTATAAGTACGAGGTGTTTCGCTTTCGACATTTTGCTCTAACAGGTCTGTGCCAGTATAACAAGCAGTTTTAAAACATTTGGTGCATAAAAATTCGAAGGTGGAAAGACGGTCCAGTATTCTGCCACTCTCTGCGATGCTTCTATCGAGTTGGGCAGGAATAACTTTATTACAGAATCTACAGTAAAGATCCAGTTCTTCAATAGGAGAAAATGTTGCAGCCATGAAAAAAAACCCTTTCTTGCCCGCTATAAAGATATGGATTAAAAGATAATAAGAAAATGGAAATTACCTCATGGTCCCGGTTAAAATCAAATGATTGTTGTGGTTCGCTTGATAAATAAGTTAAAGTTTTCCGTTTCAAATGGTATTGGGATTACCTTATTTTATAGTTTAAAACCGATCCGGTTTGGTCGGTCCCGGTCCTCTATATAGAAGCGCTGCTTTAGGTCATCTTTGCTATGTTTGAGGAAAAATGTCAGATTAAAGCTGCTTTTCTAATCACATCTTAAATTGTTCTGCCGGTTTAAGATTCAAAAAAGGAGTGTTATGAGAATTGTTTTCTTGGGGTCTGCAGAGTTTGGGATTCCATCATTGGAAAAACTTGTAAAGTTACATACTGTTGTGGGAGTCGTAAGTACTCCGGCCAGGGCTCAGGGCAGGGGATTGCGCTTCATCGATTCACCTGTCACCCGATATGCCAAAGAGCATGATTTAAAGCCAATAATTACCACTGATGACCTTAAATCAGAGCAATTAGTTTTGTCGCTGGCATCACTGAAAGCAGATCTTTTCGTGGTTGTGGCATTCAGGATACTGCCAAAAGCTATATTTGCACTTCCTTCATTTGGAACGTTAAATATTCATGCATCATTGCTTCCTAAATTTCGGGGACCGGCCCCCATTCAGAGGGCAATAGAAGCGGGGGAAAAGGAGACTGGGGTTAGTGTGTTTCGATTGGATGAGGGGATCGACACCGGAGAGGTACTGTTGCAGAAAAGGATTTCAATCGGAGGAGAGGAAACCACTCCGGAGCTGTACCAAAGATTAAGCGTCGCAGGAAGTGAAGCACTCCTGGAGACAATCAGGGCGCTGGAAAACGGGCAGATCAACTCTTTGAAACAAAACGATTCGTTGGCATCAAAAGCCCCGAAATTAAAAAAAGAAGAGGCACAGATCGATTGGAAGCTTTCTTCTGAACAAATTTTCAACAAAATTCGTGCATTCAAGCCTTTTCCCGGAACTTACACTTTGCTTAAAGGAAAGCGACTGGGAATTCAATGTGCTCAGAAGTTAAATGGGAAAACAGGTGATCATGCCGGAATGGTGACCAGTGTGACTCAAGATCATTTTGATGTTCAATGTGGCGTGGGGGTTCTGAGGGTGTTGAAGGTAAAGCCGGAAGGAAGAAAAGAGATGGATGTACGGGACTTCTTGTCTGGTACAGAGATGAGTGAAAAGACGGTTCTTCACTGATTACAAAAAAATATCAAGAAAGAAGGAATTTACTTTGAGACCAGCAGGAAACAGGCGAATGGGAAAAAGGGAGCAGAAAAAAGCGAATCCCCGCCAGCTAATACTCAAGATTTTTATTGAACTGGACAAAAATAAAAGTAATCTTGACCACATAATTAACGTCGTTTTAAGAGGATCTCACATTGATCACAGGGACAGACGATTCGTTTTTGAAATAGTTTATGGAATATTGAGGCATAAAGCTACAATCGACTACACTATCGATAAGTATCTTTCACAGAGTAGCGCTCAGAAGGATAAGGATGAGGACCTTTTTAGAATTTTGCGTATAGGGATTTACCAGCTTCTTTACATGGACAAAGTTCCCGATCATGCAGCAGTTAATGAAACGGTTATATTGGCGAAGGCAGATCTGAAGACAGTCCGTTTTTCCAGTGTGGTGAATGCTATCATGCGGGCATTAATAAACGACAAAAAGATAATTCCTCTTCCAGATCCCCAAAAAGATCTTGTAAACCGTCTGACTGTGGAATATTCTCATCCCCGCTGGATGGTGGAGAGGTGGCTGAAAAATTTCGGATTGGCAAAAACAAAGCAGGTTTTAGCTTTTAATAACCAGAAGCCATCAATTTTTCTCAGACGAAAACTCAGGGAGATTTCGCGTCAGCAGTTTGAAGTTGATATCAGAAGTATATGCGAACCTGCAACTGGATACCTGAATCTGTATTACAAGCTTAAAAGGTCACTTTTACCAGAAAATATTCAGATAATTCACCATGGCTTATGCAATGTGCAATCGCCTTCATCAGGCTGGGTTGTGGCCCTGATGGATGTAAATAAGGGTGAACATCTGCTGGATCTCTGTGCTGCACCCGGGGGGAAAGCTGCTCTTCTGTCTGAGTTAACCGGTGATAGCGGAACGGTGTGTGCCTGTGAACTGAAGTGGAATCGTCTGATGAGCATAATTGAGACTGCCGGAAGAATGAAACTGGATAATATTTATTCCTTGATTTGTGATGGTTCTTATCCTCCTTTTAACGGCTTTTTTGACAAAGTTTTACTGGATGCCCCCTGCAGCGGAACCGGCGTTCTTCACCGCCATCCAGAAGCACGATGGGTTCGCAAAGAGGAGGATATTTTCTCTCTGGCAGAAAAACAGAGAACCCTGTTAAATTCTGCTGCATCACTGGTAGACAAAGACGGTGTAATCGTCTATTCAACCTGTTCACTGGAACCGGAAGAAAACCAGAAACAGATAGAACTATTTCTCAAGGAACATCCATCCTTCTGTCTGGATAATGTTCCTGATTCTATTCCTGAGCGTTTCATTGATAACAGCGGATATCTGAGGATCACTCCTTATGAGCATGGTATGGATGCCATGTTTGGAGCAAGATTGAAAAGAATGAATTGAAAAATCTGTGAAATTGACGGAAAATGAGATAGGTGATGTATTTTTGGGGCTGATGGTGTTCATTTTCGCACCGATTGGCGGCTGATCAACATGGATTTTCAAGGACTAAACTGAATTTTTGATCATGATTTATCTGTACAGGTCTGTTCTACTCTCCATATTAATCATTTTGATGCATCTTTGCTGCAGTCCTTCACCGTATGGGTTCTCTGTAAACCATCTTTATAGCCGTGAGAAATTCAGCAGTTCAGAACTTTATGAAAGAAGTATCGGTATCTGTCACCTTTTAAGAGACACCTGTTATGACACTTTGCAGTTTCTCCGTTCGAAGAGCCATTTCGAAGAATTGAAAAAGGTGAGATCCGATTTGCAATTTATCTCAGCAGATGAAATCGAAAGACATTTCCTAAATAAATGGAGCATGGATTCCTTACAACAGTTTTTCACTCTTCTATTTAAAGGTCAAATTGCTACCCTGCAAACCCGTGACTCGTTATGGAGTGGTATAAAAAGCGATTATTATCTGGTGATGCGTCTGAGAGATGCTTCGACTGTAAAAACATTCAACAATGCTGTTCGCAAACGCGTGAGTGTGGAGGCAGAGCTTTGGGACTGTAAAGATCAGGAGGTGCTCTGGAGAATCATAGTCAGGGGAATCTGTGTCAGAGGGAAAATTCCGGACAGACAGTTTCTGCTGGAGGCAGTTAAAAATGTCTTTGAAAAACTCCCTAAGCCACTTCCATCATATGGTAATCAATGGTGAAAGCAGATGCGAGCTTGTGCTGAAAAGATAGTAAAAGTAGGTTTTACCAGATCACCAAAAGCGGTGTTTGACGAAGTTGAATCGGTTACAGCAGAGATGATCAGGCAGGGGTGGTATTTAAAGGACAGTTGTATAGAAGATGGATTAGGATATGTGCATCTTTTTTTTGAACGTGAAATTGATGGAAATAATACGGATGCAGTTGCATCATTTTAGAAGGGAGAAGGATTTATGAAGTATGAATTTGAACAAAAGGGTAGTTTCATTATGATACACATTATCGGCAATATCGACACTACCTCAAAAACTCAGCAGCTTGATCGGGAAATCTCCGCCTTGGTTGAAAAGGGCAATCATCATTTTATTTTTAACCTGAAACGTACTACCTATCTTGACAGCGCCGGAATCAGCATCTTTATTCATTGTCTCTGTGATGTTCAGCAGAATAATGGTTCTGTATTCATAATTGCAGAAGATAATCAGGTGCGTCGGGTTCTGGAGATGGTGGGAATAAATCGTCTGATAAAAACCTACGATTCAGAAAAGGAACTCCTGGATGCTCAGAAGGTGGAAGCAGACTGATTATGTAAATATCGAAATTCGAAATCCTAAAAAGGAATAAGAGGTCTCAAGGCAACTGAAGTTTATCAGTGAGCCTTTTTTCTCATTTTCTGTTCATATTTCGAATTTCGTGCTTATTTTCTCCTAATATTTTATGCAATCAGATAGCTGGGTAGCTGCTATACCTTTTCTTTCCACGTGGAAATTTATAAAAGTATACCAGAGAGTTGCGGTTATAGTTATAGGACATCTGTTTTTCTTTAGGAAGATTGGTTATTTCACCTTGAGCGAATCCTAATTGGGAGAACCAGTCTGAGGTCTGGGTTGTAAGGAGAAAAACCTGTTTTAATTGCATAGAATATGCTTTTTCCAGCAGATAAGAGATGATCCTTTTGCCGATTCCCGCATTGATATACATCTCGTCTACTGCAACAGCAGCGATCTCACCCTGTTGTCCGTGCTTGTGCAAGGCTCCGCATCCGTGCACAGTTCCATCCACCTCATAAACGATGTAGTCATTAATATGTTTTTCCAGATCTGAAGCGGTTCTTGGGATCAGGATTTTATCTTCTATAGCCGGTTGCATTATCCGCAGGACTTCAGCGATATCTGAGTAGGTCATTTTTCGGATGTTTTCGTGCTGGTTGGAATAGATCATGGTGCCCAGCCCCCGGTTAGAGAAGATTTCTTTAAGAATCATCCCCTCTATATGACCATCGACGATATGAACCCGTTTTACACCAAGGTTGCAGGCCTCCAGCCCTAAAGATACAAGCTCGATTGATTCATCATAGTTGTCAGTGCTGTTTTGGTCAAGGAAATTATTTGCTTGTTCGAGGTTCAGTTGAGAGACAATGCCATCGCCTGAAACAAACACTCCCTCAGGGATCTTATATTCCCCCTGATGAACACCGCCCTTATCGGTGACAAAAAAGAGTTTTGCAGCTTTAAGCTCAATACTCAGGGTCAGTGCCAATTCGTTTGATGAGAGGTTGTAGGGTTTACCTTTGCCGCTCCATCCGATATTGGGAAAGATAGGTATCAAACCGTCTTCCAGAACATTATTGAGAATATCGATCTGCAACCGTTCGACGGTACCGGAGCTTTGGTAATTTATTCCATTTCGCACCCCGATGCTTCTTGCCCTGACCCAGTTTCCGATCACTGCATGTGCCTCAGATTCAGCCAGCATGGTCATTATATTGTTTGAAACATCAAATGCAGCCATCTTAATAAAAGGAATCGATTCGGGAGGTGAAATCCGGATACCATTTACAGTGGAGCAACTGACATTATAGGTTTTCAGGACCTCATCGATTCTGGTTCTGGCACCTGGGACCAGAATTATTCGGATTCCCAAATTATGTAAAAGCACCAGATCTTTTATAAAAATTGGAAACAGGGGGTTGGAGATGAGGGTATCATCAATTTTAATCACGAAAAGCTCATTTTTAAAACGATCGATATACCCGAATGCCTGACGAATTACTTGAGATTGTTCTTTAAGCTTAGACTTATCCATGGTGATTTGAGAGACCGCAAAAACTTTCTGTAATTTGTATTCTTTTTATTTCGATAGAAAAAATACACTATTGTTGGTTATTTGAGGCATTTTTTTAAGGGATATCCTTCAATTTTTTAACGAACTTGCTGCAATTAATCTTCAGATTCCAGTTTTGTCTCCTATTGGCCAGGCCCATGAACTTATCAAACAAAGCATTCCTAACGTAGAGCTTTTTAGTCTGTAACATGAAATATATTACTTCGTAGCTGCTGGAGCTTTAAAACAAATATCCTCGAAAAACAATTAAAGTGAATCTGAGAGAATGTGCCAGTCTTTTCTTGCTATTAATTTCTGTTCTTTGTTTAAATGTTTACTGATTAATTGACAAACAAACTAATGTTGTTTTTCCCATATTTTTCTAGGTGGAAGAGGAGGAGGAGATGAGGGCTCTGCTGAGAGTTACTTTATTATCTTATTTACTGTTTTCATCCTGTGCTTTTTCACAAGACTCGTCAGAGAAAGATCATCAGCAACAGCAACAGACAGAAATAGAACAATTGAAAAGTGAAATATCCAATTTGAATACAGATCTAAACAACCTAAAGTCTGAAGTCGAACAGCTTAATAAATTGTTAGCAGCACCGCCATTTGCATCTTTTAATAATACTTTGCCTAATGATACTTCTTCTACTTCTCAAACGCCATCAACCCAAAGCAATGAAACAGGGTATTGGTGTACAAAGTCGAACAAAAGGCATAATTCTTCCTGCAGATATTATAAAACATCCGGTGGCCGGCCCTGTGGTCCAAATGATGGAACGGCTTGTAAATTATGTGGTGGGTAAAAATTTGGTATGGCCATATCTGGCTCATGCAGAAAAGTGGAATAAGCCATCTACAGAATTAAGATCATTGAACAAAGTATATTGGAAGATGATTTGACAAATGAGACTCGGATTATTTTTTCTCTTTCAGTTCTGAGAAATCTCACAATCAACACTGTTCTCTGCTTTATCTGCAAATTTCTGCTTCATCTGTTTAAAGAAATCCTCTATGAACTCCATCTTTTCCTGATCCTGCTTTTCACCGATTTTACCATCAAGAAACTCTTCAGGGATTTCTCTGAGAAAAGGGCAGGGGGTAACCGAACGGATTTTTCCACGGTAAACCTTTGTGCCCGGATAAGTGAGAAAAAGCCGTTTCTGTGCTCTGGTCATCCCCACATAAAAGAGCCGTCTTTCTTCATCGATTTTTCCCTCTTCCAGAGCACGCGGAGAAGGGATATAGGTGCTGTCAAGACCTGCCAGAAAAACCACCGGGAATTCCAGACCCTTTGATTTGTGAAAAGTCATCAGGACAACCCCTTTACGGGGTTTGTTTTCTGTTTCTTCATCGGTTTCTGAGGTTATTAAAGCTATTTCCTGAAGATAACCTGCAAGGGTGGGTTTCTTTCTTCTGAATTTGTTTTCGTAAAGTTCGATACCGTGGATCATTTCCTCGATATTTTCCAGGCGGCGTTTATAGTCATCGTCTTCTTTGTAGGCACGTTTGAGATGTTCGAGGTACCCGGTTTCCTGGAGAATGCTTTTGACGGTCAGGGTGAGTGAGCTGTTAGAGAACTGCTCGTTGAATTTATTGAAAAATGCAATAAAACTGTCAATTTTTAGATGTTGGTCTTCACTGATTTTATCGAGGGTGCTGTGTCTGTTCATGGCATCCCAGAGGCTCATCTTGCGGAATGCAGCGAGGTCATCAAGTTGTTCGAGGGTGGATGGAGTGATCCCTTTATTGGGAACTTTAAGCACTCGCATCATGCTGAGTTCATCGTGGGAATTGGCAAAGAAACGCAGATAGGAGATAATATCCTTTATCTCTTTTCGTTCATAGAAACTGGTTGCACCGCTGACTGTGTATGGGACTGCTTTTTTTCGCAACTGTTCCTCATAGCGGCGCATCATGGCATTGGTTCGTAAAAGTATAGCATGATCAACATAGCCAAAGGAGGTATGTTCATTATGCTCTGCTATTTTTTCAGCAATCCAGACAGCCTCATCCTCTTCGTCATCACCTTTGTAATGCATGATCGGATCACCATCACCGGAAACCGCTGTTATCTGTTTGTGTTTACGAATCCGGTTATTGGATACAACTGCATGTGCTCCTGCAAGGATCTGGTGTGTTGATCTGTAGTTTTTGTCGAGTATGACGGTGGTGCAGTTACGGAATTCGGAGGAAAATGAGAGTATGTTTTCAATTTCCGCCCCTCTCCATGAGTAGATCCCCTGGTCATCATCGCCTACAACCATGATGTTGTTGATTGGATGAGCCAGGAGTTTTGCTAATTTCATCTGTACTGCGTTGGTGTCCTGGAATTCATCTATTGAAATGTAGCGGTAACGGTTCTGATATTTAGTGAGAATCTCGGGGTGTTTTATAAATATTTGAAGCGGCAGAAGCAGCAGATCGTCAAAATCGACAGTCTGTCTTTTCTGGAGAATGGCACTGTAGGAGGTATAAACTCTGCTGAGTTTTCTCTCGTCGGGTTTTTCTTTTTTCAACTGTTCAGGATCGAGTGTGCTGTTTTTAGCCATACTGATTCTATATGCAAACTCCTGTGGGTCCTGATCTTTTAAACCGCGCACCCCTGTTGCTCTCATAATGCTTTTAAGTGTGGAAATCTTCTCATGTTCATCAATGATACTGAATGATTTGGTAAAACCAATTTTTTCGCCTTCCTCGCGAAGAATCTTCACTCCCAAGGAATGGAACGTGGACAAAGTCATGGCATCTGCAATTTTGGATGATGTTTGTGCTGCTACGCGCTCTTTCATCTCCCGTGCAGCTTTGTTGGTGAAAGTAACAGCCAGGATCTGCTCTGGCTTACATCTTTTTTCATATACCAGTCGCGCAATGCGGGTGGTCAGTACACGTGTTTTTCCACTTCCTGCTCCAGCAAGTACCAATATGGGGTTTTCATTATGTAATACTGCTTTTTTTTGACTATCATTGAGTCCATGGGTAAAATCTGGCATTACAACCTTTCCGTTTACAAAACAAATATAGGCACAGGCTTAAAGAAAATAATACTGTGACTGGATCTAAAAAGAGGCGAATTTCGCGTGAAAAAGAGAAGAAAAATGCTGAGAAGCATTAAAAATTGATTTCTAAAAGCTTGAAAATCAAAGGGATAATGCGTAATCAACAAATAATAATCTCACAAGGATTAAATTATTCTCTAACACCGCGCTTACGGGCTACTAGACTGCAGCGCTGATCAATTGAGGGTTCTTTTTTTCCAAAGAAGAAACTTTCTGTGACCCGTGTTGCGCATATTGTAAATTATACGGCTGTTGGGTGGCCTTATAGTATTTTTCTGCAAACCAACAGAAGTATAGCATGTATAGAGGCTGGCCAGAAATTCTGGATTAAAAAAATGATAGCAAAAGATGCAGTAGAACTGGGTCACGCAATCTCTTCATATTTAGCTGGGGGAATCAAAGATCTCTCTCAGTTTGAATTTTATTTTTTTTGGGCCGCAAAACCTGGCTCTCTGAGCTTGACACTCTTCGATGGATTCTCTCTTACCTCTGGAGAATAACTAAACCACAAATTTAATGTACATTTTCGAAGCTGGACCTTTATGAATCTAATGGTAGATTTGGTGCTATGGTTGACTCCGTTTTTTGCAGTATTTGCAGGACTCTTTCTTTCACGAGTCAAAAAGATGAGACTTCAGAGATACGTTTTGTATGGGATTATTTTATTTATAGCGTTTTTAGTTGATCTGAACTCATTGAAATTTAGCAATTACAGACTTAATATAGCGCTATTTCTGTCTGTGACCCTAATTTTTTCTGAGCTTTTTTGGAGCATAAACCGTTCCAGAAACAAAGTCTTTCGCAAAATATCACTTATAGTCGGTATTTTAATTTTTGGTTATGTATTCAGGCAATGGTTTATTAGCGGACCGGTTCATACCTGCTCTTTATGGGAGTCACAGGTAGTTTCAGAATATTCAATAAGGGATGATATATACAAGGTAAGAGAGCAGGCTAAAAAGCAGGAAGCTTACGGTAGAACATTTAAACTCAATAAATGCCTCAAATATGTTCCTATGGAAAAATATTTGTCAAAATTCACGATACCTGAAGGATATGACAGGGCTCAGTTTAGTTTTCGTTGGTATATAAAAAAAGGCACAGTAATGGTTGATTTAATCGGGGATTCAGACACGCTGTGGACTCTGCAAGGTGGAATCTTAGAGTAGAGTTTGAATTTTATTGCATCGTTAGGTATATTTTTAGACTAAATTCATTTTTATTTTCGGGCTCAATTTCGTCGGTGAAAGGAGAGATTGAATGAATCGATCTATTATTATTAAGGCTGCTTTGGTTTGTGTCACTACAGTGTCAGCCATTTTGGCACAAGCGGTTTCTTTCAGCAGTCCGGCATCCTGGATTACTCAAAGAAATGATACTGTATTTATAAGGGCACAACTGGATACCGCTTTAATAAAAAAGAAAGCAGTTTCTGTCTCACTTTTGCAGGTTAACGAGGGTAGAAAGAAGGTAATAGCGAAAAAGAACCTGAAGATAACCGACAATGTTATGGAATTGATGTTTGCCAAAGTGGGGAAGGATCTGGTTGGAGGGAAGGAATTTCTCCGTCTGGAGTGGGCATTAGCTGATAGTGGTGCTGAAAAAGGGGTTATTGAGCCCGTTGGAATTCTTGATCTGAAAAAAGTGCAAAAAAGTGACACTATTAAGGCTTTGCGGGTTGAGGATGGAGCAGAAGCGAAGTCTGTTGCAGATATAATTAAAGCGGAACAGTTCAAGAAGCTAGGTTCAGTAGAATTTGGGACAGCATGGAATAAGGGTGCTCTTTTTATAGTTATAAAAAAAGTACAGGACAGTAGCAAGATTAGCTTTGCATTCGATGGCAAAAACGGTAAAAACGCATTTCTTTCATATCCGGACCGCATTATCTCCTATATACCTGCAAGGGATTCTCTGAGTACTAACCATTATAACCGGGAAATTAAAGGGGACACGCTCAAATACACAGACAAACTCTGGCTCTGCGAGGTAAAAAAAGAGACTGTAGGCGAAAAGGTAGTAATAAGCATGCCCTGGGCAGATATTGGAGTGATTCCTTTTGAGGAAAGAGTGGTAGGAATGGGTGTGTTTGCTCAGCAGGATGGTAAGGTGAAAGCCGCGATTCCGCAGAATGCACAGTTATACATTCCGGGGACCTGGGGAGATATTTTCCTGCAGAAGTAGTCATTTTTTAGATTGCTTTTTGTGGTATAGTGTTATATTTTATACCAACTTAAAAAGATTAAATCATGGTGGCTGTAGTTCAATGGTTAGAGCACTGGATTGTGGTTCCAGTTGTTGGGGGTTCGAGTCCCCTCAGTCACCCCATTTATAAAGCTTCTTGCAAAAATGTAAGAGGCTTTTTTGTTTTTGAAAATTTGCGATTTAAATGCCCTTCCTGAAAATCAGCTTCTATTCCTCTCACTAATCAATTTCTTTTCATCAAGATTAGCTGCAACTTCGTAGCCTGATTCTGTGCTCACCTGGTTATCCAGATTCTGAAGTAAGACATTAAGATCCAGACAAATATTATGTATG
Source organism: Fibrobacterota bacterium (assembly GCA_023412475.1). Taxonomy (GTDB): domain Bacteria; phylum Fibrobacterota; class Chitinivibrionia; order Chitinivibrionales; family Chitinispirillaceae; genus JAAYPC01. The sequence continues at coordinate 17,641 of JAEYNR010000098.1, forward strand.
ATCTCTCTGAGAAAGGAGCTGCTGTAATTACCAGTCAGAGTGTACTCGGATAAAATGCTTTTAAGCAGATCGGAAAGCTCTTTGAGTTGCTGGAAAATTTCCTGATTACAGGATGGTTTCCTTTCTTGTAATGTAGAACTGTTTCTGGAGTGCGCAAGGAATAATAGTTGATGATCGGAAAGGTCTTGTTTTTGGGTGGTGTGGACTTGGTCCATAAGCCGCTCTGCTATACTGTCAAATTTGGGTGGAAGAATTTGCTGGGTGCGGACAAAAGAGTCACTCATAAGAAGATCTTCTTTACTGAGTTGAGGCGTTTCACTTAATGTGTAGCATTGATTATTGTGCTCTATTCCCTCTCTGACTATATTAATGAGACAGAATCATGTATTAAATTATAACTAGGTTAATAGGGCAGGAAAGAGAGATACATGATATCACTAAAGGCAGCATTAAAGGATGAAGCAACAGGGATGGAAGGAGCCCGTAGGGCGACTGAAATCCCTGTTGCGCGCAACATTTCTCCAGACCCTGAGGTTAAAGCGTATGCCAAAAGAAGACGGTTAACAGTCGCATACAAAATTAGAGTTATTAATACTGTTGAGGAACTAAGAACTCAGGGAGATGGT
>JAEYNR010000070.1 GCA_023412475.1 Fibrobacterota bacterium
ATCGCAATCTCATCAGGGGTGTCCTTTCTAAGTTTATTTTTTGTAACTATTTACTAACCTAGTTTGTGGCACCCCTTTTTGTCAAGTTTTTTTCAAGTTTTTGTATTTTGAACAGAAACTAATTATTGCAGATACCAGTTAAAAGACAGCTCTGCGAACTGGTTTCCCAAGCTAAGCGCGTTCACATTGTCATATTCGGAATCTTTGGAGCCAAAAATCCCCCATGCGTTTAAAAACCCTGCATATACTCCGAAATGGTCGGTAAAGAAATGCTCGATCCCAAATCCTGCCTTAATTTGTAAATTCCAAATAGAAGTTTTATAATCATCCGAATCGTCTTCCGTTTTTTCCATCGCTCGCCAGTATCCGACACCTGCTCTAAGAAGGAAATTGGATTTGTCTTTGCGTATCACTTTGAAATCAAAGATATTGGCTGATCGAGCATAATCTAAGTTCGAATTCAGATATCGAATTTGCGCTCTTTTACAAGGTAAATGGCCAGCAATACTGGGATAACAATTTTTCCCGTAACTATTATTTGCCTTCACAGTCGATCTCTACAAAAAAAGCAGGATCTGCAAATGCTAAAAATGAAATGTGGGATGCCCTTTCATCTGCAAAACCCACTTCTGCTAAGGCTAAAGAGAAGATAGAGCACGAAGCAGAAAAAATTGCCGTAGAATCAGAAGCACTGTCTGCAAAATAAACTTACCTCAATAGGGGGCTGCATCTGTGACAGCCCCTTTTTCCATGAATAATCATTTTAGTATTGTTCAATTATAACAAATGATTCCTGAACTTTGCCAAGAGTGCTTCCGAAATGAGTATATTTTAAGGAAAGTAAAATGGAAAAAGATCGGTATAAATAATAATATCAATGGAATATCATTACTATGATGCTTCCGGTTTATGGAAGCAAAAAATGTATTCGTGGCTTTCGTTTGTTCGCTTTTTAAGATATATTAATTAAGGATGGTATTTGCTGGTTTGTTCACGTTAAGCTTTAGGGGGACTTATGAATTATAAAAAACTGTTATGTCTGGGCTGTGCTGTTATCCTAAGCGGATGCAACAATAATCCAGTTTCAGATAATAGTGATAATGCAGACGATGCTACTGCTCCTTTTGCTGTGATAAAACACGACTTCGTTGCCAGATCTGTAATAGCTGAAAATGATTCCAGAATTTCCACTCAGGCCAACAGTATCAATCAGTTCTCAGTAAAAATGTTCTCAGAGTTGACCAAAGAAGTAGATGGGAACCTCTTTTTCTCCCCCTACAGCATAACCACAGCATTGGGAATGACCGATGCCGGGGCCATAGGTGAGACGGATCTTCAAATCCGTAAGGCTCTTCAGGTAAATCTTGAGGGTGAAGATTTCCATGCTGGAATTAACGGGTTGGATCAGAGTCTCAAATCTCACGCTCAAGCCACAGAAAACATTGAATTGAATATTGTAAACAGTATCTGGTCACAGAAGGGCATGATGCTTCAAGTGAATTTTCTTGATCTCTTATCCAGACATTACGATGCCGGCATAAATTTAGTAAATTTTGCTGGGGAGCCTGACGCAAGTAGGTTGATTATTAATGAATGGGTAAGTGAGCAGACTCATGACCGCATTATAGATCTTCTTCCACCGGGATCTATAGCTGTTGAAACCAGACTGGTTTTAACTAATGCAATTTATTTCCTGGCTGATTGGTTGATAAAATTCCCTGATACACTGACTGATAATCAAAGCTTTACCCGCCTGGATGGCAGTCAGGTTACTGTTCCAATGATGAACCTCAGGGATAAACCGGTGAAACTTCTTTATGATGAGGCAGATAATTGCCGTATTCTCGAGCTCCCATATAAAGGAAACCGGCTGGCTATGGATCTTATACTTCCTGATTCTGGTACTTATAATAATTTTGAACAAAACTTGTCAGCGGAGATCATTAGTGAACTTATCAATGGCCTCGATTCGGTGGAGCTGGTATGTGCACGCATTCCCAGGTTTGAATTTACCACAGAATCCATTTCTCTGAAAGAGGCTTTTAATAACCTGGGAATGACATTACCATTCAGTCCATCGGCTGACTTCTCAGGTATCAGTAATGAGAGGCTTTTTATAGCTGATATTCTTCATAAGGCATTTGTCAAAGTCGATGAAAAGGGAACTGAAGCTGCTGCTGCCACATCAGTAATCGTGGTAGGAAGAACAGATTCGGTTTCACCACCAGAGCAATTTGTGGCAAATCGTCCCTTCATCTTTTTTATACGGGATACCATGACCGGAGCAATTCTGTTCATGGGACGAATTCTTGATCCGCTGGTTAAATCATGATGTACTCATTTTGCAGATTCAAAAAAATTCACTCCTGCCATTACTGGCAGGTTTTTTTCATTTATATATTGTTTTTAACAGTGAATGCCCTTGCTGTTCCCGGAGTTGGAATAAAGATGAAAAAAAAGGGGAAGGACTGCCAGATAACTATTTATGGGGTTTCGATCGGGACATTCAAGGAAGCCAAAATAACCTGTGAGTACGGATCATCTGTGGAAATTGGTAAGTCTCTTGTAGGATCTCCGGTATCCAAAATCTCAATTGGTGCCTCAGTTGACAAGAGTAAGAAACAACTGACTATTTACATATCAGCTACCGGACATGTAAGCATTGATAGTGCTTCAATGGGAATAATCCAGTTTCCTTTTGACGGTGTTCCGGATAATTCCACCTTTATACTCCTTGAAGCCACCTTTAAGGACAGTCAGGGTGAAACTTTTAATGCAGCAATTCTGCCTGCCACTTCTGTTTCAAAAAAATATGCAAATCATAAAAGTCAAAGTAAAGGATCTCTTGATCATATTATGTTAAATGGGAGATACATCAAGCTTCAGACCATAAACAGACTGGAAAGAAAAGCTCATGGTCACTGTATCCCGTTAAGAATAGTGAAAAGATGAATACTATCTACTCGTATACCTGCTATCGTGAATTTATCCGTGATTTTCTTTGCGAGAAAAAGAAAAAAAACAGCAGCTATTCTTCACGCTGTGCAGCAAAAAAGTGCGGAGTTCAATCAGGTACTTTTACCCGGATTCTCAATGGTGCCAGGGGAATTGGGCCCTCGGTTCTTCCTAAATTTATCGATTGGCTGGGGCTACGTCATCGCGAGGCTGAATATTTTCAGCTTCTTGTGAAATTCCATAACGCTTCCACTGAAACTGATAAAGAAAACTTATATAAAGAGATTCTTTCTATCAGACAGCAGATGAAGCACTGTATTCCTGAAGACAAGTTTCACCTCTTTGAGCAATGGTACTATATAGCACTTTATGAGTTAATAAAGATCATGCCCGAATATTCTCTGCCCCAGAAGCTGGGGGCATTTCTTGAGCCGCCTGTAAATGAAACCAAGACACTCCAGGCTCTGGCGATCCTGGAAAAGGCTGGTTTAGTAAAGCGAACCGAAAATGGATATACATCAGTTGGCAAATTTTTATCCACTGGTGATAAGTGGGAAAGTGTTGCCATACATGCATTCCAGGTTAAAATGGGTGAGCTTGGTACCAGCGCATTAAACCGCTTTTCTAAAAATGAACGGGACATTTCAACTTTATCTGTTACCCTTTCCAGAGAAAATTTCCAGAAAGTTACCGAAATCATCAGGGATGCGCGTGAAAAGATAAGAGAAATTGAAGCACAGGAAAGCAAACCCGAAAATGTGTACCAGATAAACTTTCAGGTCTTCCCCCTTACAAGGAGACCAGAAAGGAGTAAAGATGAGCAGCAATAAGTTTCTCTCAGGGACTTTTATTTTAGGGCTGATAATACTCTATATCAATTGCGGAATACAGACCTGCGGAGTGGAAACCACCAATGGAGCTACTGTGACAGCATCTCAGGATAAGGTGGAGGGTACCGCACCGCCTCTGGCTAATATTTTTCTTTTTACTTCCGATTATATTCCATATATCGATACCGGTTTGGGAGTAGCCACTACTTCCGGTTTGGATGGATATTATTCATTTAACAATGTACAGATGGATACTTTTAATGTCACAGTTATTGACTGTGATAATTCAAGAGCCGCAGTTATTTCTGGTCACAAGTCTGTCTCTTTACAAAAAAAGCTAGAGAAACCCGGTTCAATGGAAGGAACTGTGGTTTCCTTAAAAGGTGGACCGATCCTGGTTTTTCTATACGGTACAGGGTACTACACTATCCTTGACAGTGAAGGACCATTTTTGTTGAATTCTATCCCGGCTGGAAAATACAAAGTTCAGGCAGCAAGAATTCAAAAGCGACCTTATCCACAAAAACCGTTGATAACTGCACTGAGCGAGGTACATCAACTGATAATAGAACCAGAAAGAAAGACCATTGTGCCTTCACTCTCGGTAAATTGAATCATCTGCTGTAATCAGGGACTCTGTAAAGAATTTTGCACTATACAATGTTCTTTGTTAAAATATAGCTGACTCTGCTGAGTACAAATATCTGTTTATCATTATCCGACCATGTTTAAATACTGCAATTATTCTATGGTGCTTCCAAAATGAATAAATTAATTATTTCAAAAATAATGATAAAAAAATCTTAACTGTAATAATAACAATGAAATAGCATAAGAAAAATGCTTCCAGAAGCTGGAAGCAAAAAATATGAACATGACTTTCATCTGTTCGGTTTTTAAGATATATTAATTAGAGATAGTAATTGCTGGTTTGTTTACAATCAATTTAGGAGGGCTTATGAGTTTTAAAAAATTACTATGCCTGAGTTGTGCTGTCATTTTTGCCGGGTGCAATAATAACCCTGTTTCAGATAATGGCAACAACAATAATACCTAAAACGTACGATTCTTTTATAAAATTGGATCTGACGATCCAAAAATACTTTTCTACAGGTTTTTCGTTTGAAAGTTGATTACGTTAACAAGCCAAAACCATCTGTTACATCGCTATC
>JAEYNR010000016.1 GCA_023412475.1 Fibrobacterota bacterium
TCCTGAAAAGAAACCACTTTATCCATCTGTTCGCTGATAACACAGAAATAATACTCCCGTTTATTTATACTTATTGAAGTATAAGTCCTGCGGGACTGTAATCTGTATGTGTTGCTCAAGCGATTACCTTGACTCGGCATTTTAGGCGATACGGGTGACCGGTTCCGGCATGCCTGAATCGGAAGGTTGCGCTGGGGTTTTGTTTTCACGCATGCCCCTTTTTTTGTTGGAGTAGGTGAGTATACCACCATAGTTTTTGGCTGAAGTAACGCAGCATATCTTAAAACCACAAAAGACACAATTGAAACAGTGGCGAAGCCACTGGAATACCATATGGTTAAGAACGGAGTGCAGAAGTTCCACTGCAGAATAATTGAGAAATACTAAACATCTGCATAACATTTTCTTCTATGGAAAAAAAGAAAACAGGAATGTACTTCCGTAGAAGTACCTGATTTTACGGAAGTGGCATGCAGAAGAGTATTTTTGACAATAGTAAGTAGATATACTGAATGCTAAAGCCTGACTTTAATCAGCTTCCGATCATTTTTTGTACAAGGTGTTTATTGTTACGAATCCAGTCATAATATTCTGTACGGGTAAGCATTGATGCTGCTTCTTTATCCAGAACAATGGTAACATTGCTATGGAGCTGCAACGCAGAGGCGGTGATCATTGAGGTTACCGGGCCTTCAACAAATTTAGCACACACGTCGGCTTTTTTGATGCCATTAGCAATAAGTAATATTTTTTTAGCTTCCAGAATAGTCCCAATACCAAGCGATATCGCAAATCGTGGTACATCATCGGGACTGTTAAAAAATCTTGAGTTATCCTCTATTGTCTCTTTATAAAAGAGCTTTAACTCTGGTTCTGCTTGCAAATGAGGAGCCGGGCTCATTAAATGCAATATGTCCATTTCTCCCGATTCCAAGAATTTGTAAATCAATACCACCAGCTTCGCTAATTCTTTGTTCGTACCACTCGCAGAATATCTCGGGGTCATTTGTATCGCCTTGAGGAACAAAGACTCTCGAATAATTTATATTAACCTTGTTGAAGAGATTCTCTTTCATAAAATAATTGTAACTGTTTTTATGAAGTGGGTGTAGACCTATATATTCATCGAGATTAAATGAAGTTATTTTTGAAAAATCAAGACCTTCATTTACATGTAAATTTACAAGCTCACGATATGTTCCAATAGGTGTATCGCCTGTTGCCAGTCCTAAAGTCAGGTTATGTTTTTTTCTTATTTCTGCGGCAATAAATTCAGCAGATATCCTGCTCATCTCATCATAATCATCAGCAATTATAATTTCCATGTAAGCTCCTTATGGATGATTTTAAGGTTAACAGAAAAACCAGTAAATAATTTCTTTATTAAATAAGAACTTAATAATATGCGAGTTTTCTGTTAAAAACATATAACTATTAAATATATAAATTGTACTGAAAATTGTGAAAATAATCTTACCATTTGGTTATAAAAAAATTAAATCTTTAAGTCGCAGCCGTAGGTGGGTTAAATAGCATAACATATTGATATGAAAATAGTTGGAAGTGTTAAGACTATATATATCTGTAAGGGGATAAGTTTAAAAATCCTGACAGGCATCAGCTTCTTCTTGTTATGGTACGCCTACATTGGTAGCACCGGTACAATCCGCGGGGATTTCATCGGTAATACATGATGCATACAATATTCCACTTCATTAGCACAACTTCATTGTAGTCAAACCTTTTGTTGTGTTTCTCCCGGAATCAGTCGCCTCCATTATAAATCATCGTTTTCCACAGGATTACAGCTCACGGTCATTTGAAAATCTGAAGTAGATTGACCATTTCACGCCATCCCATTGTGCGATCTTTCTTGCCCAGGTATTTGCGACAATATTAAATCTGCCTCCTATGTAAAGATGACCGTTACCATAAGCAGTTGCATAAACGGTATTAATTCGCACCGGAATATCCATAATCGTTCAGTGCGCTCCAGTCCGCGTCAGTAATGCTAAGTGCCTGCAGACCTGTGGTGAAAAGAATAATAACCGGCAGAGCTATACGCATAAATGATATACCAGTGCATAACTCAAACCACCTGTTCATCGGGCTCCCCTCTCAATGAAAACAATAAAAAATCATCCTGGTTTTCAGCTGTTTGGGTGGAAGCTGTCGCTAAACATATTCAATTTATAAGGCTTGAGGTGTTGAAAGTTTTATCGACAAAATGATAAAGCTTTCAACACCTTAATGGCTTAGCAATCAATCCGAATGATCCTGTCATTGGTGAGGCATTCGGAGTACAAAAACGCATTCCAGGAGATGATACCGTGAGGCGTTTGTTTGAAAGAGTTGATCCTGAAAAAGGCCGGGTACTGATGTATACTGCCAGTCAATATCTGTACAATAGTCTTCCTGACTGTTACATTCTGGATTGGGATAGTACTGTGACAACACGATATGGTGACCAGGATGGGGTTCGTTCCGCAATTCCAAACAAAAACAGGAAATGGGGAAAAACCCTCATTCCCTGAACTTTAGTTACTTGAAATGCTCTTATCTCCGTTTAGAAATTGGAATTTTGGAATTTGTTTAGGATTTAAGAATTGTGATTTGGAATTTTATTCTGTTTGCATATTGATAATGGTGTTGCCTGAAAGAACTGCAAAAAAGGGGGGCAGGGTTTTGTCCCCCCATAGATGTGAATCATTTGCTCGACATCCCGATACTGCATTTTTTCAGTGTGCTGGAATCTCTTTTCCTGTGGGTTTATAACTTACAGAGTATGGCAACGATACCATGACAATCCCCTGAATCATAATCTCTATTCCTATCAATAATCCGATAAACCAGATTGCAGAAACAGGCCATCCTGAGAGAACGATAAACCCCAGAATCAGAGAGACCAGTCCACCAAACATCAGCCATCCCCACTGACTTCCCTGTTCAATTGGAGCTGCTATTGTTCTGTAGAGTCCCGATGTTATAAGAAACACTGCTATTAAAAAGGTTAAAGAGAGTATTCCAATTACTGGTCTGGATATTAGAAGTACCCCAATTACAAGGGAGAGAGTACCTCCAAACATTCTCCACCAGAACCCTTTTTCATGTCGGCTTCCAACCGCATGAATTACATCTACGATTCCTCTGACCGAAAGTACAAGGCCTAAGAATACCACTGAAACGAATGTGGTAAAGCCTGCTACTGCAATGGTTAAAAGACCAAGGATTATTAATCCTGCTCCCATTGCAATGCTCCAGGTTTTATACCTTTCCAGACCTGTTTTCCCGGTCACATTTCCCACATCATTCATAAATAACTCCTCTTTGAAAACCGCTCTTTTGCGGGATAGACCCCTTATTAAAGATTACGCGAAAACGGATCATTTTTTGCATAATAATCTGGATATGGAAAAAAGTAATCATACTGAGCCGCCTTTCTCCTTTATTCCTGCTATTAACAGTGTAATAGGGAACATACAGATTGCACTTGGAATACTGGTGATCGTTGTTGCCGCATTTACCACCTGGTTGACCCTGTGGGGACTGGGGGGATCTTTGGTGGTGTGGGGAGTTATCGATTTAGCGCAGTTTTTCCTTAAAAAGAACTTTGATTTGTTCTGGTGGCGTTTTTCTTCAGGAGTATTGGCGATAGGTGGTGGTGTGCTGTTTTTTATTCTTCCCGGTATGGCTGTGGATGCAATATCGCTGGTTTTAGTCATCCTTTTTATCATGGGGGGCATTAACAAGATTTTCGGGGCCATAACCGATCGCCCTTTGAATTGGGGATGGGTTGTGTTTGGAGGTGGGTTATCGATAATTTTAGGTTATTTCATATTAAGTCAATGGCCGGTGCAGAGTTTTGATTTTCTGGGAGTTATGCTGGGAATAGAAATATTGCTTAATGGGTGGACTTTGCTGGTGGTGGGGTATTTTTTCAGAGGATTAATGCGTAACACCCGTTAAATTCATGTTGCTAAACTGATGTTGTTATCCGTTGTCGTTATCGTTGCCCGTTATCGTTGCCCGTAGTCCATACCTGTTGTCGATATCCGATATTTCCTATTAAATGATAATGAATTACAACTTAAAATGTACTTCAGGTTTTCCGGCCCGCATAACAGCAACGTTTACTTCAGAAGCGTTTTCATCCAGATATTTTCTTGCCAGTTCAATTGCATGAACCACCTCTGGAATATTGGGCAATTGTGCTACAATTTGTTCGAAATGCCCTCTTTCTTTAATCAGTTGAAAGCTGCGTGGGAAATTAAGGTCATAAACCCAGCCAACCTGAATCAGTTTAAAGTCATTGATGCATCTGATCATCGAGAAATCCACTATCGAGCCGCTTGCAACAGCCGAGCAGACTTGGGGGGAAACTGTGGGCAGGTCTGGAAGCCCGGTTTCGATGATCTCTTTTCTGGCCTGGGAAGGGTTGCTGTAGTGTGATGCTATAATAGAATAGATATCCAGTTTGTCGGCATCACGGATGAGTCTGCATAGAAGATCCTGGTCTTTGGTAAGATTATCCGGGATGACTTTAGCACTGTGATATAGAATTGCGGTCCTGATTTTCTGAGATAAATCCTGCGGCAGATCATCGAAAAGGTGATTCTCATCGATGACTTTTAATCCAAGCTCAGAGTGATTTACCGATTTGCGGTCCTGGAAGGTGCGGTGTTCTTTATACTGCTGAAATCGTCCCACATCGTGAAACAGTGCTACTATCTGGGCTGCAAAGAGAAGGGGATTTTCCAGGAAGATGCTTCTGCAGAGTAAATCCATATCGGAACACACGCGTCTGGTGTGTTCATGTTTTAACATCACAGCTTCACTAAGTTCCTGGTTTCCACTTTTGAAGGAGCCGGTGTAGTCATCAAACCATCTGGAGAGCTTATTTATTATTTGTATGTAGTTCATAGGGTTAAGAAAATAGGTTATGTGATAAAGAAGCAGAGCAGATATTTTAGCGTGCGCAGGCTTTCCTGTCCTGCGAAAATGGGGGGCTAAGATGTATACATTTTGTATACGGAAAGTTATATAATGTGTTATAATCGAATGAATTTAACTTTTATTTATCGTATTTTGATCTTATTAAAACAACTTTATTTCATACGTTTTTTTTGTTTGTATATGTTTTACAAGTTATTAAGGAGGAATTGTGAAAATTCTGCATCTATTAATACTGTTTTTTTGGACCGGTTTCTCTTTGGCTGAAGCTGTCGATGAATACCGGATTGCCGGAACAGTAACGAAAAAAGGTGGAGGGTCGCTTGAAGGAGTAACCGTCTTATTGAAGGGCAAAGACGTTTCTGCGGTCACCGGGGAGGATGGGACCTTTGAAATTGCTTCGCCAGTTTCAATTCGGATGAAGGCAGAACAGAGGCAGACTTTGTCATTTAAACTTCATGGAAACGCTGTAAGATTTTCGCCAATTGAACGTCACTTAAGCGGTAATGTTTCGATCTTTTCAGGAAATGGGAGAAGAGTCGGATCAATAAATTTTTCAAATCTGAACCCGATGACTGAGCAGATTAAACTTCCTCAGCTTGCATCCGGTCTCAACATCATTCGTTTGGTAGTAAATAATAATGTATATACCTGCCAGCTTATGCGTTTAGGAAACAAGCTTCATTTAACCAGCCAAAGTGCAGTTTCCAGATCTGATGAAAATTTTACTCTGGGCAAGACGATGGATTCAGAAGCTGTTGATACACTTGTTGCCACAAAAGAAAATTTCAAAGAGTCTGTAACTTCGATCGATTCCTATAATATCAACGATGTTACCATTGAAATGGACAGTGTTGTTGAGGAGACTGAAATTGCCTGGGGGCGCAAGGAAAATCCTACAGATCACTGCACAATCGATTCACTGGCTGGATATAGCGAGCTTAAGGCGAGTTCAAAGCTGCCTGATCCATTTAAGAAACTTGATGGTACCCGCATTACCAGTAAAAGCGAATGGGCCTGCCAGCGGGAATTGATCTATCAACAGTTGCTGAAATATATCTATGGAGCAAAGCCAACTCTTCCAAAAGACGCTGTTTCAGGGACAGTAAGCGAGACCGAAATCAGTGTTAATGTGAATGATGGGCAAAGGAGTTGTAAATTTAGTGTTACTGTAAAGATGAACGGGGCATCAAAGCCGGCACCTGCTTTCCTCCAATACGCTTCAGGTGCTTCAGCTCCAGGCGGTGTAGCCCAGATCTCCTTTTCTCCCAAAGAGGTTTCTGGCGGTAGTGGTTCCAAATCTGGAGCATTCTATGATTTTTATGGTGGTAATCATGAAGCAGGCTACCTTGTAGCGTGGGCCTGGCAGGTCAGTCGTATAATCGATGTTCTGGAACAGAATCCGGGTATAATTGATCCCGGCAGAATTGCTGTAACTGGTTGCTCCCGTTTCGGTAAAGGAGCTTTTGTTGCAGGTGTACTCGATAACCGTGTCGCTTTGACTATTCCGGTGGAGTCGGGAATAGGCGGAACAGTGGCCTTGCGACTTGTCGAGCAGCTCGATGCGAGTGGTGGTGAGTGGCCATACCACGCGATAAGTTATGTGCGCTGGTTTTCGGAAGTTGCCCTTGGAAAGTTCACTTCAGGCAATAACGCCAGCGGTGATAACACAGATCGATTGCCTGTGGACATGCATTCAGCAATGGCCTTAATCGCACCGCGGGGACTTTATATCGTGGACAATCCCAGTGGGACATATCGTGGATTAGATGCACGCTCAGCATGGGTAACAGCAAATGTTGGCAAAAAGATCTTCGAAGCACTTGGAGTGGGTGATAACTTCTCTTGTGTGGGAGCCTCGGGAAGCCATTGTTCATGGCGGGACCAGTATTCAGCTTCCTTGAACGCCATGGTTAACAAATTCCTTAAAGGAGATAATTCTGCCAGTACCGGGGCTGTCAGTACCGATCTTGGCAACAAGCCAAATCCTGAACAGTATTATGATTGGGATGTACCTGCCCTTGATGGCGAGCTGTGATCTTGTGTCCTGGCCGGTCAATCTCATGAAGAGTGACCGGTCAGGATTCTTTATTTTGATATAATTAAACTATTACTCATTTATCTAATTTTAAAAACTATGAACTAATATTCAATAATTTAGAAAGAACAAATTCCAAATCACAAATCTTAAATCCTATACAAATATTAAAATTCTAATCTCTAAACAGGGATAAGAGTTTCAAGTAACTAAAGTTTTTTTATTTGACATTGTTGCCATTTCTTGTTTGGGATTTCGAATTTCGTGCTTATTCACTTTTTTTTCAATTATGTATTTAAACGTGTGATATCCCGCTCTTTCCCTTCTACATTCATTATTCGATGTTCTATATTCGATATTTCTTATCTAAAACTCTCCCAGATAACAGGGGCTGCAATATCCTTCAAAGGTAGTATTGTCATCCAATACACTCACCACCTCCGCCCGCAGGTAGCAATTTTGGGGCAGTTCGGTTGAGGGGACAGGCTCTGCGGCTTCATAGATTCTTTCTTTATAATGTTTTATCATCAATAATCGTTCATTCATGGAAGGTCCTCCCAGATAGACACTCAGTTTCAGTAATCTTCCAAATTCAGCGGTGCTTTTAGCAAAAACTATGAGCCTGGAGAGATCGGAGGAATCGATCGATCTGTTGGATATCACCGGTTCAAAAGGGGAGATTGAGCGGTTGATGGAGATGAAGGGGCCGTTGGTGATAAAGGTGGCACCATCACCGATACTTTCAAGGATTTCATTAGTGGAATGTTTTTTACCATAAATACCACTTTTTCCAAATCCCATATATCGTTCAAAACCTTCATAAATGCTTATAAAAGGGGTACTTGTTGCTCTGTAGCGATTAAAATCACCATGCGCATCATTGCCTCCCAGTAGCGGTATGCGCTGGCCTTTCTTTAAAAGATTAATCCACATGGATTTAGAACGATGCCATGATTTGTGATAACCGCTGTTTAGTGCCTGAAACCCATCAAGTTCATCAGAGCAATCCTCTTCTGACCAGATTCCGCGGTGAAGTAATAGGCTTTGTAGAAGACCAGCCTGGGAGCCCGGGTGAGCTGCGAAAGCAATTCCACCCTGTTTATGTATTTCACTAATCGCCTGATTTATAGTGAGTTGCTGAGAAAAAACGGTGTTTTTCCGTGCACCATCAAGAGTGCCACAGACATAATCTTTGAGTCCTAATCCGCATAGATGGATCACTTTGCCATCTTTGTTGAGGCAGGAGATCTCTTCCCCCGGAATCATGATAGTTTTATTATCAACCAGAAAATCTTGCAGGAAAAATTTCCATTTCGTAAGAGCTTTATCCTGTTGGAGATAGTTCTCTCTCTTACAGGCCAGATCATAGGAGTGATCGGTTATTCCAAGAAAATCAAGGCCAGAAGCTGAGGCCATTTTGTCATAAACTTTAATGGGCGGTCCAAATTCCACATGGCTTTGGGAGTAGATTGAGTGGTTGTGAAGATCACCATAGGTACAAAACTCATTTCCCGGGAGAGTTTCGCTGCAGACTCTGCATTTGAAAGGGGATTTGGATGAAGAGAAAAGGTTATCGTTAAGTACTGTCCAGCTCCGGTGTTTTCTGGTGATAGAGGCTGTCGCATTTACATGGATCTGTCCCTCGGGCAGTTTTGATCGTGGTATTTCAAAGATAAATGCCTGAAGCTGGTCATTAAGTGAATGATTTATCTGGTGATCTGATAAACTTTTAAACTTGAATAGCTGTGGTGGAACGTTACCGGAGGAAACTGCGAGTGCTACTTCATTTACTGAGACTGGGAAACGGTGAATATCATTAAGCAGTAAAGCAACAGGAAGATCACAACCTGGATCGATTCGTCTGGGAAGATCAAATGTGATCTCTGGTTCCTTTCGATAAAGAAGGCTGGGGAAATGGGGAAAGAACCGAAAATGAGTTTCTGCATACAGTAACAGAACAGGTAAGTCGTAAAATGAAGATAACATAGAATGGAAAATAGCTTGAGCGATATGTTTCAAACCAGTATTTCTGCTATTTCAAGATCAGAAGGGCAATTGGTTTAGAAAGTTAGAAAGACTTTCTGTTTCTGACAAACCAGGATATTCATTTTTATGGTGATCCGGAATTATTTTTGGCAATCTGAGTATTAGCTCAGTATTGATAGTGCTAAAAATTATTTTGTTCTTTAGCGCGGGTTGGGATGGCCCCGGATTTCTTTTTACATATTCAGGTGCATTTCATCAGGTTCCAGAAAACACTATTCAATAAATCCGGCATGCCATGAGAAAATGGAGATTTTTTATACGGCTGGGAGCAATTTCAGCCATTATAGCCCTGCTATTTGCATTTATTTGTGCTACCACCTACGGTGTGCTTCTATTGCCTCCTGTGCAAAATTACGCCTGTGACATTGTTGAGAAAGAGCTGGATTCACTTCTTGAGGGAGATGTTGAGATCGGAAAGATCAAATCAAATCTGCTTTCCAGGCTCTACATTTACGATTTAAAGATTGTCGATAAAAGCGGGCGTGATGATTCCGTTTCGATTGATTATATCCGGGTTCGCTATAACATTTTAGCTCTTTTAAACCGGACAGTACATGTGGTTTCTGTGTTTGGAAAAGGGCTCAATGCATCTATTTCAGTTACTAACGGCGGCGAGTATAAGATACCGGTCTACCCGGATTCTGCGTTGGTTGATTCGCTAATGAAGAAACGGACAGAAGAGCGTGGGGGTGACACTATTTCCCCCAATAGAGCATCGCCATGGAGAGTAGTGATTGGGCATGTCAGGCTAAATAATGTCAATGCAGTGTACAAAGATAGTTGTTTGGACTTTATGGGATCTGTGGCAGGAGCAAGGGTAAGGGCCAGGTTTCCTCAAATTGATTCTATTAAGCTTGAGTTGCAGGTTTCTAAGGCGGAGTTTAGCAGCAATTGGTGGGAAGGGACTCTGGACACTATAGGTGGAAGTGGGATTCTGAGGTTTAATCAGTTGACACTGCTTGAGTCGTATGTGAAAGGATCAGGAACAGAGGTTTCCGGATGGGGAACAATTCCATTTGATATGAAAGAGAGCTGGGATCTTCATGCCACTGTCAGCACAGAGATGGCACCGGTTCTGGCAGTACATGGTTATGTTCCTGCTTTTAAGCCTCAGGGACATATCTGGACAGAAGCATCATGGCAAGGCACAATGGATAACCCGATTCTAAAATACAGAGTCACAGGCTCAGGGCTCAATTATTATTCTGTTGATATCGACTCTTTTTCCCTTATGGGAGGATACGTTAGCGATTTTGTGGCTGGCACAAAAGGGGAGGTTTATTCTCGACTTGGTAAAATTTCACTGGATGCGGGGATTCAGATTCCGCGGCTCATGAGCAGACCTTCTTTTGGTAAATATGAGGTAACCTTTTCTATTGATCAGGCCAGGCTGGCTTTAATAAAAGAGAAGCTGGATTTATGTGAGAAGAACATACCGGGGGAGAGGGCTAGCGTCAAGGGAAAGATCAGAGGTGCCAGTTTTGAAAAATTACCCACTTATGCGCAGTTAAGGGTAGAGGCTGAAGATGAACTCTTTGGCAGCGATACTTTAAAGCTTCTTGCAGAACTTGTTAATAAACAGTGGGTTATAGATGGAGAACTTGGGCGGGACTTCATCGAAGGAAGTGGCCGTATACAACCTGGTCTGGCGATTCACGGGAAGCTTGCTGGAGAGATCAGTGATGCAGCTTTTCTGAGTCAATACTTTCTAAAGGAACGAATTGACGGGTCTGTGAAATTTGAATCATCCATTGATGGGTTGATAGAACAACCGTTTATAAGTTGTAAAATAAACAGCAGGAACCTGAAGTGGCGTTCGGTCAGGTCAAATACATTTAATTCAGTGATTCAGTTTGATGGGGATGAGTTAAATATAAGAAGTCTTCAGGCGGGGATTTCTGCCAATCTGGATACTCTGGCAGATTATTTCAAGATTGATGGAATCGGTGGGTCGATGGTTGCAGTGGTTAGTGCATCGGGTCCGCTTTCATCGCTGGATCTTTCAACTTCGGTTTCAGCAAAAGCAGTTAACTATAAAGGATATAGGGCTGATTCTCTGAGTGGTGCTTTGAGTGTGAGCGGTAATGAGAGGATAAGCTGGAAACACGGTTATCTGAGGCTGGAAGGGACAGAGGTAAAGACTCAGGGGGAGTTCAGCCTCTCCAGTATGCTGGCAGATGTATCACTTTCGTTACTAACCCGGGGCTCAGGAGAAAAAAAGAGGGCTGGTGAGATTAGTTTTAACGGATTGTTTGGAAGAGATTCGGTAAGGTCGGGTTTTAATATTTCAAAGCTGGATATTTCTGCGATCACCCCATGGTTTGCTTTTGATAAAAATATTAAGGGTGCATTAAATGCTCAGGGAGATTTCAAGGGTAGCTGGAACGATCTTCAGGGAAAAGTTGGAGCCAGACTGGATCAGCCGGGCTTTAAAGTACACCGGTTAGCCTCTATTGATTGCATGCTGGGACTGGCTGATTCATTGTTAACTGTGAAATCAGAAATATTTCTCAAAGATTCCTCATCGCTTCTTCATTTGAATGCCTCTTTACCGCTTTTGCCATCTAAGGGTTGGAATGTTGACTTGAGTGGTACAGAAACTGCCAGGGTGGATCTTAAAGGTAAAAGCATTAACGTTGATGGTATTGCATTCATTTTAGACAGCAGCTCTGTTGCAAGCGGAACTGGTGAAGTAAATGTTATTATGTATAATGATCAAGGAACCTGGGTTCTTGGTGGAATGGTTCAGATAGAAGATGGATCTTACCGTAACAGAAAGCAGAGGATTTCCATCAATAGATTAAATTTGGCAGCATCGTTATCTGGAACAGTTTCAAATCCAATGCTGCAGTATGATGTTTTCAGTGGTCCAGTCAGGGTAATGCGTAGTAGAGTAGACAGTCTGCATTTCAATGGTTATACCACATTTGATACTCTGAAGGTAACCGAAAGCAAGATCTGGTTTCCACAAAATGGAACAGTGGCTGTAAGTGCCAGGGTTCCGCTTCAAAATACAGATTCACTGTTGGTTCATCCCGGCTTTGAAATTGATTTCACTATTGACAGAATTCCTCTGGCTCTTGCTTCACCGTTTTTAATGGAGAATACGATCAGAAGCGGTATGCTCAATGGTAAAGGAATGATCAAGATCACAGGAGGAAGGCCAGTACTTTCTGGTAATATTGGAATGGAAAATGGAAAGTTTGCCTTTGAGGAGATAAGTCCGGTTGTTGGTCCTATTGATGTTGAGCTTGTGATGAGGGGTGATTCGGTTATAGTGAATCAACTGAGCGGGAAATGTGGTAAAGGCAAAATCAGGGGAGACGGGTTTATCGTCTGGAGTGGTTCCGGACTGGAAAAGATGAAAATAGATGTAACGGGTAAAGATGTGCTGCTTGACTTCAGGGGGCTGGCCGCACTACGCATTCAGAATGGCAATCTTCAGTTTTCCAATTATAATGATGGCGGGGTTCTGGTCAAAGGAATTGTAGATCTGGGGGATACCAGATTTGTACGGAATCTAAGAATTGCTGATCTGCTGGAGCAGTTGCAGAGAAATAATATCAGTGTTCAGAAGGATCCGTTTCTGCAAAAGGTGTCAATTATGGTAGAGGTCAGGCTGCTTGATAATCTGACTGTGGATATGAATCTGGGCGATTTGAAAATGGGCGGTGAGGTTTCTATAACAGGGAGTGCAGCAGAACCTTTCTACACCGGAGAGATCAAAGTAAATGAAGGGTACGTTAATTATTTTGACCGAAAATTTGAGATCACCAGAGGGAATCTCTATAACTATGACCCTTACAAGCTGGATCCTCTTTTAGATTTGGAAGCGGTAACCGAAATAGACATGATTTCACCAACTGCAAAGGGGCAGCTTCAGACGATTGAATCGGACACTATATACTTGACTATCCAGGGCAGGATCAGTGAGCCGGATGTGCGTTTGTGGGCTAAGAATATGCCGATGGATGAGGGAAATATTATAAGTATACTTACTCTGGGCCAGCCGCTAGGGGCTATAGGAGAGGATCTGGGAGAGCGGCTGAAAGTCTTTGCTCAGCAGAGTATAATAGGTTTCGGGACCAGAAAACTGGAACAAATTCTGGGAATCGAAAAAATTGATTTCAAAGGTGATCTGTTTGACTTTGATTCTGAACACAGTCCAACATTGAGTTTGACAAAACGATTTTCCCCCAGATTTCTCCTTTCATACGAAACGGCTCTGGGGGATCTTACAAAACCCAAGGTTAGTGCGATGTTCCGTCTGACTAAGCACTTCTTTGTCGAAGGACAGACAAGTCTTAATAATCATGGACTGGATTTGCTGTTCAAATACAGCCGATGAGGAAAATGAAAAAAACAGCTATTAATAAATGGATCGTTATTCTGATTCTGGTTGGAATCTTCTCAGAAGTTTGGGCTAAAGTTGATGACTGGAGATTAAAAAAGATAACCATTTCCGGAAACAAGACATTCAGGACCAGTGAGCTTAAGACCTTGATGGGACTGAAAAAAAAGTGGCTATTGAGATCACCGGGGTTTTCTTCATCAAAGTTGCGTTCTGATATATCATCACTGATCCGTTTTTACAGATCTCAGGGTTTTTATGCAGTTGATGTTCATCGCACGATAACGAGAGATTCAACAAAATACAGGGTTTCTGTTGAATTATTTATTGAAGAAGGTGAAAGAACCAGGATCAGTGCAGTCGGATTATCGCAAAACGACTCAATACTGGAGAGATCTATCCTTTCAAAGCTTAAAAGTCAGCCCCAATGTGCACTGCTTATGGCTGAGCTTGATTCGGATGCCGATTTATTAAAGTCTGAATTGGCAAACAGGGGATTTTTAAAGGCAGAGGTGAAGCCGCAACTGGAAGTGGATTCATCAAGGAGTAATGCAAAAGTTACTTTCATTGTTAAAGAAGGTCCTTTGATAAGCGTTGATACGATTATCTTGTCTGGAAACAAACACGTTCACGCCAGAGTGCTTTACAGGGAATTAGGTTTTTGTAAAGGCGACACTCTTACCATAAAAAAAATCCGCTCATCGGAGCAGAAAATCTACAGCACCAATCTGTTTAGATTTGCACAGATTGAGCCGGTTGTAGAAAAAGATTCTTCCAGGGATAGCTCCATCTCTCAGAGCAGTTTTCCGGTAAAAGTAATGGTGCAGCAGGCAGATTTTTTCCGCATTGAAGGAGGGGTAGGATATGGGACTGCTGATGGGCCAAGAGCATCGCTGCGCACCTCTTACGCCAATGTTTTTCAGATTGGGCACAGTCTGACATTTAATGGCAAATACTCACTTAAGCTGCAGAATGCTGAAGTTCTGTATGGGGTTCCCTGGTTTTTAGGTCTTCCGCTTCAGTTTAATAACACTGTGTATCTGGAGCGTCATGATGATTATAAAGATACATACTATGGTGTTTTCCACGGTGTTCGGTTCTCTGTTGGTCGCACAACAAATTTTAATCTGGCTTACCAGTTTCTGTTTAACTGGGAAGAGATCAACAGTTTAAGAGCTAAAAACGATAGCCACCTGCCTGAGCTTCCAACAAAAAGTATCGGAGTACGCGTTTCCTATGATTCCAGAAATAATCTGATAAATCCATCTAAAGGGATATTAAATTCCTTTGAAACTGAAGTTTCTGGATTGACTGGAAATTCCAACCAGTTTATGAAAATAACCGATGATTTACGTTTTTACTGGAGCTTGGGATCTGTAATAGTTGGAAACGGGCTTAAGGCTGGGTGGATCAAAAAATACGGACAGAGCATAGCGATTCCTCCTCAGGAGCGTTTTTATGTGGGGGGAGCAAGATCGCTAAGAGGTTTTTCGGAAAATTATCTCAAAGTTGATCTTCCCGGGGTGCTTCAGGATGCTAACGTATTTTTAACAGCTAATCTGCTTGATATCAGGTTTCCACTGTTCTGGTGGTTTCAGGGGGCTGCATTTATCGATGCTGGCAATGTATGGAAGAATGTTGATTACGATAACATATTTAAGGATCTTCGCTGGGCTGCAGGGCCGGGCATCCGTTTAAACACGCCGATTGCAGTGGTGCGTTTTGATGTCGGGTTTAAATTGAATCGCAAACCTGGAGAGGGCCTATATGAGTTGCATTTTGATTTGGGTCAGCCATTTTGAGATTTAGATTTCAAAGAGTTTTGCATCTATTCGATATTTCCTGTTTTATTTGCGATCAGTCCATGGGCTGCGCTTTATTTGCCCACGGTTAGCATGATGTCGCCTCTGTGGGGGCTTGGGGAGTCAGGAATTGCAGAGTGCAGACTCAGGTGTCAGAGGGGTTTCGGGGCTCAAAAATTGCTCATTTGCGGCGAGCGTTTTAATGTACCAGGAAATATATCGTACATAGGTACTGCTAATTTTTGGCACAGGTCGTGCTACTATATGGCTCCACAAAAAAACAGTCAGGATTTTTCCTCCGAGCTCTTCATTAACAACGCTCACGATCACCTGTTTCGTGAGTCGATGCAAGATATTGAAATTGCAAGGCAACTTGCCTTTTTATCACTGCCATCAAAAGTTCAAAGCAGTATTGATTGGGAAACCTTAGAGATTGTAAAAGATATCTGGATTGATGAAAAACTGAAAGAACATTGCTCTGATATTCTCTATCGTGCAAAAATATTGAGAAATGATCAATGGGTGTATCTTCTCTTTGAGCATAAGAGTGCACCGGATAAAAAAATCCATAGACAACTCTTACGCTATATCATTGAGATCTGGGATCAGCATGAGAAACAAAACGGGCTGTGTGAGCTTTGGTCACTTGTCCTTCCAATTGTAATATGCCACAGTAACAGACCTTGTAAATTCAACAATAGTATAACCGCGATGATCGCAATTATAAAGGGATCCGAAGAGGTTATTCCGGATTTCAGGTTTTATATGCTTGATTTATGGTTTTTTAAGCCAGAGCAGCTTGAAGCCCCCTCCGCAGCAGACTACTGCGAAGGACTGGGCAAGCTAAAGATGCTTCTATTGGCTCTCAAGTATAGCAGACATCCGGATATTTTAAAGGTGCTGCCACAGATCATAAAGATATCAGAGAAGGTTTATGTTGGCTCTGATAAATATGATTATTTGAAGGTGGTATTAACCTATCTGGCTTCGGTGATTAGCAGAAATTTAATAGATGAGTTGTGGAGAATAGTAGCAAAAGAACATAAGGGTGGTGAGGTATATATGGAAACTATAGCTGATGCATTTCGCCAGGAAGAACGGTTGAAAAGAGAGAAAGTTGAGAGAGAAGTCACTTCATTGCGAAAGGAAATTAAACAGAAGGATACTGAGCTTGAGCAGAAAGATGCTGTGATTGAGCAGAAAGATGCTGTGATTGAGCAGAAAGATACTGTGATTGAGCAGAAAGACACTGAGCTAAAGCAGAAAGATTCAAAATTTGAACAGAAAGAAGGTGTGGTGCATCAAATGGTTCATAGGATGATAAAAAAAGGGATAAGTCTACAATCAATCGAGGAAATTACCGTCTAGGCAAAGAGATAATTGAACAAATTATAAAAGAAACTTGGGTAGTTTAGTGTAATGTCTCATAAGACATTCTCTTTTTAAGAATTACCGTCACAACCATATCGAAACCCATTTAAATACCAGTATTATCAGGCGGAAAAGAGAAGTCTCTTTTTCGCCTGAAAAAAGATCATATTCCGATTCCCAGAGCAAGATTGAATGTGAAATATCTGAATGTATCACCATCCCCTAAAAACACCATATTAAACATGGGATAGAGGTCAACAGTGATAAACTCCTGGTTTCCAAATGTTATACCTGCACCTGCATTAAAGCCAAAACGCCCCTGAGTTCCTTCCCCGAAAACCTCCTGTACTACTGAGCTCTCATCAGTTTCACCGGTGACAGTGACCTCGTTATTAAGTATGAATATCCCTGCGCCGATCTGAGCGAAAAGATTTATCATGCTCATAGGATAGCGGGTTGTAAGGCGCAAAGAAGGAATGATCTCCACCACAAATGCATCTCCGCTGACATTGCCCTCCAACAAACCTTCCACACTTTCAACAAACTCTGTTTCATCCGGGGTGAAACGGGAATATGTAGCTCGCAATCCCAGTAGTATATTGTCGTCTACATAAAAGAAAAAATTCCCTCCTACAGAAAACCCCCAGTTAAAATTTTCGTGCTCAGGACCGACTTCTTTAGATACTGCACCTATCAGGCTTAGCTTTAATCCTTGTGCTTCAATTGAAGAGTAAGATAATAGAGCACAAATTGCCAATAATATCCAGGTATTTTTCATAATGAGACTCCCTTGAGAGATAAGTCTACACCAGAACATATTAGGCTGTTTTGGTGAAGACCTGACGCGATTACCAGGCCGACTGTAACATTTTTTTCCATCTGCACCTGGTTTCCCTTTTTGCTTTAAAAAGCTTCAACAAATATTCAAAAAACAAACCTATCGATTTTTTCTTCGTTTTCCAGAAATGCTTTCGCTTTACCTTTATTCCAAAACATCTCTTTTCCATTGGAAACTTTTTAAAAACTCCCAGAACTGCTGCACTTATAATAGAGATGATGGTTATCTTCTTAACTGCACCCACATTTTTCTCCTTGTGTTTGATTAAGACCAGGTGCTAAACTTTGGGTGGTTTACTGGCCAGACCATAGATAAAAGTGATCACAAAGATTCCCAGTAATACATAGAAAAGAATCTGGAATAACAAAGCCGATGTTGCCGCAAATCCACTAAATCCCAACACCGCAGCTATTATAGCCAGTACCAGAAAAACCAACGCCAAAGTTAACATAGCATCTCCTGTAAAAGGATTCCGATAGTAGATATTAGGGGCAAGAATCATACCACAAAAGGGGAGATTTGGGATTTGAGGTTTTTGGGTTTAAGATTTGGGCTCTTGAAACAAATGCTCGTCAAGCACGTCGCGGTTCTCGATGTATTGCTCAACTGCTCCAATGCTTGTAAAATTCAATGCATCCTCATCAGGAATTGCTCTTCCAAACTCATTTTCAAGCATTATAAGCAGAGTGATTTTATCCAGAGAATCAACTCCCAGGTCTTCAAAAAGACGGTTTTCCGGAAATAGCAGATTCACATCCACCTTTAATGCTGAGGCAACTACAGAACGTACACGGGATTTAATATCGGTTAAATTGATGCTATTCATATACTATCCTGTTTTTTTTGGAGGACCTATCCAGTGTGTAACACCTTGTACCAGACAGCCATGACTAAATTAAAATGACCGCTTTGCGATAATTCTGTCGCTTTACCACTTATTTTGAGAAGTGCAGAAAGGAAAAAGAGCAGAAACCGTTAAAGCAATTTTTAAATTTATCAATAAAACATTGAGAAGATACACCAGAGCATCTATAATGATTGGTTGAAGCTAAAACCTACAAAAAAAGGTTCTTACCGCTTATGCTGAAATAGAAAAAGTTGCAAAAAACAAGCCAGAAAAAAGGGGGTTCTGTATAATGGATCTAGCCTTTTAAATAAGATCGATTACCAGGTAAAAAGCCAATCCGCTCATCACTAAACCTAAAGTTATTTTCAGCAATACCATATTTTTCTGGGTCTTTTTAGCCAGATCATTCCATTTTAATCCAAAATACGCTAATATCATCACTATCAGAAGTGGCAGGACAAAAAGAAAGTTATAGAGGACCAGAAAAAGAAGTCCTTTGAGACGAAGCGTTTCACGCTGGGTCATAGCAACAATATAGGGCACATACATCTGGCCGGTGCAGATTGCCTCTAAAATCGTAACCAGAAATCCAGTGGTGATAGAGCCGATAATAAGGCTGGTTCCGCTGAGATTACCCGATATTACCTTATGGATTCGAAGTTTAACCGACTTTGGCAATTGCAAACTGATGTTTTCAGTCTTTTTGCTCTTTTTGTAAGCAAATGCATCTTTAAAGCTAAGAAAAGCCACCGTAACTGCTGCCAGGAATGCTCCCCATCTGATTATCATATAAAAAATGTATCTGCCCTTAATCTGGTCCACGACTCCTTTGAGTCCTAAACCCATTGATAGATAAGTAATAAAAACTGTAGCGGTATAGGTCATCCCGATAAGAAGTATCTGTTTGCGGGTTCTTTTTTGGGTAGCCAGGAAGGAAATAAGAAAAATCATGGTGGCAATAGCACAGGGGTTGATGCCATCTGCCAAACCGGTAACAATAGTACCAACCAGAAAACCCCAATCCATGGCTTTGTTTTTAAGGAAATCGGTAAGTTCCGAAGTATCCACAGCAAGTTGTTTAAATTTGCCCAGATTCTTCCCAATGCGTGATTCAATCATCGTTTTCCCATGTTTCATGATGTCATCATAGCCAGTAAGGAAGGTATCTGGGAAAAAGAGCTCCTGCGAAGCTGTAGATTTCACCTTATACTCGTCTTCCATTTTTAGCAGTATTGAGAGTGCCGAATCATTATCTGTATCTAAGGTGATTATTTCCAGTGCATCTTTATGCTTTTTTTGAAGAGGATATAAAAGTTCCTCTTTTATTTTCAAACACTCTCCACAGGTGCTGGAACCAAAAAACATAATTTGGAGAGCTTCTGCCGCTGAAACAGTTGAGAGGAGGGAACTTGCTGCTAAAAAAAGAGATAAGAAAAGAGAAATGCGCATGAAACTATGATCCTTTCAAAAAATCAATAAACCCCAAGTTTAGAGTAATTATCGATTATCCATAACAGACACAGGCGAAGAGATTAAAACTTAAAAATATAAGAAGAGCTTTAAATCTGCAATAAATAGCCAGAACAAGATTAAATTCTTCTAACCTAAATTCGTCTAAAAGCTATGAAAGTATTTCTTAAAATTCCCATACCAACCCGGTAACCCAGGATTTGATTCAAAATCTCCCAGTGAATTCATCTTTTCGGATGGCATCCCGGACTCAAAACAGAAAGTCCGGAATATAATGGGATAAGGTTTAAAATTATAAGCCAGACCAGCCTGTGCTTTTTTGAAATCCTGCATAGGTGCTCTTGAAAATCCAATATTTAAAAATCAGACCTCTAATATTATTCCGTGGCAAAGTTTTTGATTATCTATGGATAAGGCTGGTTTTTTGTAACATCTGACAATAGTATACAATCAGGAAACGGTCTAACAAATATGGATGTTCCTATAGCTACTTACCGTATCCAGTTTAATCAGTATTTTACCTTCAAGGATGCCCAACAGATCATCCCTTATCTTGCAGAGCTGGGTATTTCCCATATTTATGCCTCCCCTGTCTTTAAAGCAAAAAAGGGAAGCCTTCATGGATATGACATAGCTGATCACAACAAGCTAAATGATGAGTTAGGAAGCTATAATGATTTTGAGAATCTTATTGCCAAAGTAAATGAGTACCGTATGGGATGGATTCAGGATATCGTTCCTAACCACATGGCTATAGATTATCAGAACAAACTGCTCATGGAGCTTTTTGAACATGGACGAGAGGTACTTCCATGCCAATATTTCGATATCGAGTGGAATCATCAGTATAAAATCATCCGAGGAAGACTTCTGACGCCGATTCTGGGTAATGTCTATGGAGATTGCCTGGAAAAAGGTGAAATCAAACTGGTATATGATCAGAAGGGGTTTAGTCTTCGATACTATGAACACCGCTTTCCGTTGCGCATTGAGACTTATGCATCGGTGATGGAGCAGGGACTGGTAAAACTTAAAAATGAACTGGGTTCAAACCACTCAGGGCTTATAAAGCTTCTGGGGGTATTATTCTCCATTAAAAATCTTCCCGGGATACATGAAGTGGATGAGCGAAAACTGCAGTCATCCTTTACCAAATCGATTCTGTGGGAATTATACACCACCGATAAAGCCATAAGAGAGTTTATAGATTCTACTATTGCAGAAATAAACGGTGTTCCAGGCCGCCCAGAAACCTTCTCACTTCTGGACTCCATTCATTCCGAGCAGCTATTTAAACTCTCATTCTGGAAAGTTGCCACTGAAGAGCTCAATTACCGAAGGTTTTTTACAGTCAACGATCTTATTTCTCTTAGGGTGGAAGATGAACAGGTGTTCAGAAATACTCACCAGTTGGTTTTCGAGCTGATAAATCAGGGGAAAATAAATGGTTTGAGGATAGATCACATCGATGGGCTCTATGATCCTCACACTTACCTCGAACGTTTACGTCGCAGCGCTTCAGAGGTTTATATAGTAGTAGAAAAAATTTTAGGTTTCGATGAAATGCTTCCTACGGTGTGGCCCATTCAGGGTACAACCGGATATGATTTCTGCAATTATGTGAATGCACTCTTCTGTAAAAAAGGAAACCAGAGACTCTTCGAACAGATTTATCACCATTTTGTCGGAGATCTTATTCGTTATGAATCGCTTCTGGTTGAGTGCAAGAAGAAAATTATCGATACTCATTTGGCTGGAGACATCGATAATCTCGCTATTCTGATAAAAAATATCAGCGGTAAGGATCGCAGAGGCACTGATATAACCCTTTATGGGCTAAGAAAAGCCCTTATTGAGTTGATGATCTATTTCCCAGTGTATAGGTCATATATTAATGGACAGATTTTCAGCAGTGAAGATCGTATGCATCTTCAGATGGCAATCTACAATGCCAGAAAGGCACATCCAGGTCTGATACGTGAGTTTGCTTTCATTGAAAGATTTCTCTTCTTGAAGTTTGATCCTTATGCCACAGATGAGGAAAAGAAGAATTGGACCGATGTGGTAATGAGGTTTCAGCAGTTTACCGGACCCCTTATGGCAAAAGGATTCGAAGATACGCTTCTTTATAACTATAACCGGCTTATATCCCTCAATGAAGTGGGCAGCTTTCCACAGATCTTTGGAATTCATACAGAAACATTTCATCATTTTAATGCCAATAGAATGCGTTTCTGGCCTAATTCAATGAATACAACCTCCACTCACGATTCTAAAAGGGGAGAGGATATCCGTGCCAGAATAAATTTTCTTTCTGAGATTCCGGAAGAGTGGGAAAAGCAGATTAAAAACTGGTCCCGAATAAATAAACATCTTAAAGAAACTGATGAAAATGGATCTATTCCAGATGCCAACGATGAGTACCTATTCTATCAGACTCTTCTGGGATCATATCAACCCGATGAAGACCAGGAGCAATACAAAAACAGAATATCAGAATTTATGCTTAAAGCGATCAGAGAGGCTAAAGTACATACAGACTGGATCGCTTATAACACCATATACGAAGAAGGGTTGCGCTCCTTTATCCAGAGAGTGCTGGACCGAAAGGAATCGTTGGAGTTTTTGAATGAATTTGTTCCATTTCAGAACAGAATAGCAAAATATGGGCTCTATAACAGCTTATCTCAGACATTGATAAAAATCACCTCTCCCGGAGTACCCGACTTCTACCAGGGAACAGAGTTATGGGATTTGAATCTGGTCGATCCTGATAATCGGAAACAAATAGATTTCGATAAACGAAAGAAAATCTTAAATGAATTAAAACATGTGCCCATTTCAGAATTTCCCGATTTCATCCGGATTTTATTATCAAAATGGCAGGATGGGCGAATAAAGCTGTTTTTAATCTATCGATGCAATAAGGCTAGAAATGACCGGCCGGAGCTTTTCAAAGATGGGGCCTATATTCCAATTACCTGTGGGGGGAAGTTTAAAGATAATATCGTAGCATTTGCCCGCAAATTGGATACTCAATGGGCTGTGGTGGCTGTACCCCGTTTTCTAACCGGGGTTATCAAGGAAGATCAGATCCCGTTTTTTAAAGAAATATGGGCTGATACATTCATTCAATTACCTGCAGATTTAGCAGCTATCGAACATAGGTGGTATAATGTGATCACTGGTGAATCTCTGCAGCTTGATAATCAAATAAGCATTGGAGAATTGTTTAAGTTCTTTCCTGGAACATTTCTGGTTAACCTCTGACTTTCTCTCTGCACTTTAAAATTTGACTCACATCATTTATATTTATTCTCTTTTTAACCTGATTTCAACGGTTGAAACACTCAACTTAGTGACACAGGTTTTGTTTCTTTTTCTTTTAATTCTCCCCAGGAGTGAGTTAAGATGCTTGATATGCAGAAGATCAGGGACAATCCGGAGCTGGTACAGGATGCTGTTAATAATAAAAGATGCAAGATAGACATTAAAGAGTTGATGAGTTATGACTCCAGGCGACGAGAGATAATTAAAGAGGTGGAAGCGCTTAAAAATCTAAGAAATACCTCCTCTCAACAGATCGCTGTTCTTAAAAAGGAGAAAAAGGATGCCACAGGCTTATTAGTAAAGATGAAAGAGGTTTCTGATTCAATTAAAAGCCTGGATCTGGAGCTTGACAGTGTAAGTCAAAAGATGGATGAAATAATGATTCGCATCCCCAATATTGCTCATAGCAGTGTTCCACATGGAGAAAGCGAAAAAGACAATGTGGTAGTGTTTGAATGGGGAGAGGCTCCACAATTTGATTTTAAACCAAAGGATCATATTGAGATTGGAACCGCGCTGGATATTATCGATTTTCCAAGAGGGGCAAAGGTCAGTGGAGCTGGCTTTCCGGTTTTAAAAGGACAGGGAGCTCTTCTTGAACGTGCATTGATTAGTTTTTTCCTTGATACTCATACCCGAAAAAACGGTTATACTGAGATTTTTCCTCCTTTCCTGGTTAACCGGGCCAGTGCATTTGGAACCGGGCAGCTTCCTAAAAGCGAGGATCAGATGTATCATGTAAATGAAGATGATCTATTCTGTATCCCCACAGCAGAAGTCCCGGTAACTAATCTTCACCGCGATGAAATGCTTGAAAGCAAAAATCTTCCTGTAAAATATTGTGCCTATAGTGCTTGTTTCAGACGTGAAGCCGGTTCTTATGGTAAAGATACCAAAGGCTATTTGCGGGTTCATCAGTTCAACAAAGTTGAACTGGTAAAGATAACCGAACCTGAGAAATCATACGATGAGCTTGAGTTGCTCAGAAAAGATGCAGAAGGGATATTGCAGGCTCTGGGACTTCACTACAGAACCCTGGCATTGTGCGATGCAGATCTTTCCTTTGCAGCCGCTAAATGCTATGATCTGGAAGCTTGGGCTCCGGGAGAGGGAAAGTTTCTGGAAGTTTCTTCCTGCAGCAATTTCGAGGATTTTCAGGCCAGAAGAATGAATATAAGATATCGTCCTGAAGGCCAGAAACCACGTCTGGTGCACACCATAAATGGAAGCGGATTAGCCACGGCCAGGATCCTGGTGGCAATACTTGAAACTTACCAGACAAAAGAGGGACTGGTGAGAGTTCCCGAAGTCCTAAAACCCTATATGAATGGGCTGGAATTGATCGGCACTAAGTGACCTAATTCGGGCGATTGTTTGGCGTGAATCGTACGATTTAGGTTTAATGTTTTTGAACTGCTGAAAGGTAAGAATAAAGTGTCTATTGGGTGCAAAAAGATACTATGGGTCAGTGATGATTTGGATTTTTTTCGTTCTCAGATTACGTTTCTGGAAACACGGGGATACAGTGTCATCCCTATCTTAAACTGCAGTGAACTGCTGGAGAAGATTGAGCAAAATGCAAAAATTGGCGACCTTATTCTGATTGATGCCAAAGCTGATGGCACCGACAGTATCTCAATTGTTACTGATATAAGAAAAACTGATTCAAATCTGCCAATAGTTTTGATATCTCTGAATGATTCTGAGAGCATAAGTAAAAACGATCCTGCAGCCAGAATCGATGCTGTTATCACAAGGCCTTTTTCTATCAGTCAGTTTTTAGCAATATGTAAAAAACTCCTGAATTCCTCAGATTCAGCTTCAAAACAGTTGAAAGAGGCTTTTGTACGCAGCTATTCCGATATAAAAACAATATTAGTACGAAGTGTCACCCTGAAAGAATACTTTAGGATATACGAAAAACTGGTGTTTTGGGATCTGGAAATTGAGAATTCAGGTGATGAAGGTTTGCGCCAAGCCCTGGCAGGACTCAGATCGGATGTCGATGCTTCTTTTTCCAATTTCATCATACAAAATTATGGTCCTTGGATAAATTCTCAATCAGAGGCTCCTTTGTTAGGATATAGGGTCATAGAAAAAAGAATCATGCCGCTATTAACTGAAGGTAAAAAATGTTTGCTCATGGTTATAAGTGGAATGCGTTTTGACCAGTACCTGATTTTTGAAAGGGCGCTGAAAAAATTATTTAATGTTAAACGACAATATTTTCTCTCTACTCTGCCGTCTTCAGAGGAATTTTCACGCAACTCTTTCTTTGCTGGTGAACTCCCTGTTCAAATTGATATTAAAAACCAGGGACTTTTAAAGGAACCACATGAAGATGATGAGATGGCCCCTAATCGAATGGAAAGTGAGCTTCTTTTCCAGAAATTTTCAAATAATGGAGAGATAATTTCTGATCAAGAACCTTATTATTCAGTTATAGAACATTCTGATGATGTCTATTCCATTTTATCTAAAATTCAGTCATGTCAAAAATCCCGACTTATTACGATGGTGCTTGACCTTGAAGAACATGTCAATTGTTCAGATTTCTCATCTCAGGAGAAGGTAGATTTTCAAAGAGATGAAACCGTTAGAAGATTGCTTACTGATATCTGGTTTCAAAAGTCTGAGCTTTTCAAGGTAATACAAAATTTAGCCTCCTTGGATATCACTCTGGCTATTACATCCGATCATGGTTCCGTTTTTTGCAACAGAGCAACTGAAGTGTACAATACAGAAGAGCTGTTAAAAAATCGCAGATATAAATTTGGGGTGGAGATTTCTGCAGATGAACGCAGAGTTGTCTTTATCTCCGAACCATCCCATTTCGGGCTGCCTTCCAAGGGAGAGAAGATGAACTGTATCATTGCAAAAGAAAACTACTATTTCTCGCATCCCGAAAAATTTGAATTTTCTCAAAAAGAGTACAGGGCAAGTTTCCAAAAAGGTGGTATCTCTCTTGAAGAAATGATTATGCCCCTAGGAATCTTTCAACCGAAAGAAGATTGATTTGCAGTTGCATACCTGTTCAGTAACACAGACCCGCCAGGCTGGTGCCAGATTGGCCAGAATAGCCAAAGCGGGTGACGTTTTTATTCTTGATGGAGACTTGGGAACCGGGAAAACAGAATTTGTACGCGGCTTTACAGAATCATTAGGCGGCAATGCTGTTGTCAGAAGTCCAAGCTTTTCTATTCTTAACATTTACCAAACTGGCAGTATT
The DNA here is from genome assembly GCA_023412475.1 of Fibrobacterota bacterium. Classification (GTDB taxonomy): domain Bacteria; phylum Fibrobacterota; class Chitinivibrionia; order Chitinivibrionales; family Chitinispirillaceae; genus JAAYPC01. The sequence continues at coordinate 26,273 of JAEYNR010000016.1, forward strand.
GATATTTATCATTTTGATTTTTATCGTCTGAGTGAGGCATCTGAACTCGAAGAGCTGGGCTTCGATGAATACATATACGGTGATGGGGTTTGTCTTATCGAATGGGGATCTCTTTTCAGAGACAGTCTTCCACAAGAAGCCAGAACCATCCGTTTTTTGGATAGGGGAGAATTCCAGAGAGTTCTGGATGCAGATTTTGAGTTCTAACAGTTACTCTATCTTTTCAATTCTTAAATCTTATAATCCTTTTTGTTTTTCCCTTCGACATTTAACATACGATATTCGATATTCGATATTTTTTCCTGTTCTTTTGTATATAACACGAAATTTGGTATTTAAGAAGATACCCTCAAAGCTAAAGATTAACTACTGACTCTCTTCACTTAAGTTCTCTTTCTTTGAATATTCTGTACTGTCAATTACAGGGAAATAGCGGCCTACATTGGCCAGCAGCCATCTGGCACGCTGCTGGTAGATTGTATTTTGCAGTCTCATGGATGGTTTTTTTTGAATATTTATCGATAAGGCTTTATTAAGCATCTCAATGAACTCATCACGGTTTTTACTTTTTACACTCAGTGATGTGGCGCAGGTTATATAGGGGGAGATCTTTTCTCCTGAAGAAAATTGGACCGCCTTCTCAAAATGCTCTTTGGCGATTTTATCGGAACCGCCAATGGATTTGGGAATAGATGCCTTGTAAGCGCACAAAATCTCATGAGCTGCCCCATAATCATATTGATCATTTAATTCTGCAACTCTCAACATGAGAGAGGCGGCTTTTTTTATGGTCATGCTGAGAGCAAGATCAGATCGGTCAGAAATAATCGCCGCCATCCATGAGGCTGAACACCAGTAAAGAAATGATGTGTCAGCCTGAACTGTCATGGCAAGTGCAGAATCCGCAGATTTACCTTTAAAAAGTGCGCTGAACCCGGGGTGGCGAAGCTCTATCCCACGCAAGCAGTAATCCCGACCTCTGAGAAGAAGTTTTTTGGCTCGTTTTCCCATCGCTTTCTTCTGGGCTGCCATAGAGTCAGGCAGTGTATCGGAAGGAAAGAGGATAAAAGCCTGTGCATAAAGACAGAAAAGCTTACCTGTTGCCAGATAAAGCTCTGCATTCGTGCTATCCTTCTCCAGAATAGTTTCATAGAATTTCATGGTAAATGGAAGAGCATCTCTGACCAGCTCAGGATCATCTTCACCGGTAAAAACTGTGCTTGTTTGATTGGAAAGTGTCTCACCAGCCTTTTTAACTGCAAGTCGTGAAACGGAACAGCTTTGCAGAAAAAACATCATAAACGCAAAAAAAATAAAGTTTTTCAGACACATAATCGTACTAAAAAAAGCAGCCCGGTGTTTAAGATAAGTTGAATCTGATTCGCCTGATTCAGGTAGAAAGTATAAAAGTACTATAAATAATGGCGTTCAGGAAAGTTTCTTTGGTAATTGCTTGAAAAAACTTATTTTACCCTCTCTATGGTCGGAAACAAAAACGTCAAATTTTCCTGAGGAGCCATTATGAATCTGGACGATGCAATCAGAAAAGTACCCGATTTTCCAAAACCTGGAATTCTTTTTTATGATGTTACCAGCATCTTTCTCAATCCGGAAGCATTTAAGTTTGTGATTGATGAGATGATTCGATGCTACAAAGATGTTCAGATCGATGGAATTATATCGATTGAAAGCAGAGGGTTTTTGTTAGGTGCTTGTTTTGCTTATAATAAAGGATTACCTCTGGTGCTGGCCAGAAAAAAAGGCAAGCTTCCAGGAAAAACCATCTCACAAAGCTATTTCCTTGAATACGGTTCTGCAATACTGGAGATTCATGAAGCAGATCTTGTTCCGGGGAAACGCTGGTTGATAATCGATGATCTGATTGCTACCGGAGGAACGCTTCAGGCTGTAGCCAGCATGATCGAGAAAGTGGGAGCCAGTGTCGCAGGAATATTCTCCATTATTGGACTTCCGTTTCTAAAATTCCATGAAAAAATTGGCAAGTACAATCCTAAAACACTTATAGATTATCATAATGAATAAGTATGTTACAAAAATCAATTAAAGAAATATTGCTTCTGCCTGAGGCAGGCCTGAAGGTTACTGTTAACGGATGGGTCAGGACCCGTCGCGATGCCAAAGGCTTCTCTTTCCTGGAATTAAACGATGGATCATGTCTGGCCAATATTCAGATAATTGCCCCTCAGAGTATGAGCGGTTATGAGGATGTGCTGAAAATCAATACTGGTGCAAGCGTGACTGTCGAAGGTGTCCTCAAAGACTCTCCAGGAACAAAACAGCGCTTTGAAGTGGAAGCCGAGTCTATTATTGTACTCGGAGCTGCTCCGTCTGGCTTTCCTCTTCAGAAAAAAAGGCATAGCTTCGAATATCTCAGAGAGATAGCTCATCTCAGGCCAAGAACCAATTCTATAGGAGCTGTTTCCAGGCTGCGAAGCTCTTTGAGCTATGCAATTCACTCATATTTTCAGGAGCATGGCTTCTCGTATGTGCACACACCCATTATCACAACCAGTGATTGTGAAGGTGCTGGTGCTATGTTCAGAGTATCTACTCTTGATCCGGAAAGTCTGCCGCGTACAGAGAATAAACAGATCGATTATTCCAAAGACTTCTTTGGTAAACCTGCAAGTCTTACTGTGAGCGGTCAGTTGGAAGGAGAGATTTACGCTCTGGCTTTAGGAAGAATCTATACCTTTGGACCTACTTTCAGAGCAGAAAATTCCAACACTCCAAGACATCTGGCTGAGTTCTGGATGGTGGAGCCGGAAGTGGCTTTTTTCAGGCTTCAGGACGATATGGATCTGGCTGAAGATTTTGTCAGATACCTGGCCAGCTACTCACTAAATAAATGCAGTGAAGATATCAGATTCTTTAACGACAGAATCGATAACCAGGTTATAGCCCGACTGGAGAATATCGCAAAGGAGCCTTTTGTCAGACTTACCTATACAGAAGCAATAAAGATCCTTGAAAAACAGAACAGTGATTTTGAATACAGAGTTCACTGGGGCTGTGATTTACAATCAGAACATGAGCGTTATCTGACAGAAACCGTTTTTAAAAAACCTGCAATAGTGTTTGATTATCCCAAAGAGATCAAGGCATTTTACATGCGGCTAAATGATGACAATAAAACGGTCAGGGCGATGGATGTGCTGGTGCCAAGAATAGGGGAGCTGATTGGTGGAAGTGAACGGGAAGAACGCTACGATGTACTTCTTGACAAAATAAAAACTCAGGGCCTCAATGAAGAGGATTACTGGTGGTATCTGGAACTTCGCAAATATGGAAGTACACCACATGCGGGTTTTGGTCTGGGTTTTGAACGGCTGCTTCTTCTGGCTACCGGAATGCAGAATATCCGTGATGTGATTCCTTTTCCCAGATTTCCGGGAAATGCGGAGTTCTGAAAAAGGGGAGATTGAGTATAGTAACATCAGAACTTCTACAACAAGGGGTAAAGACAATCAGGAAATGGGATAGATAGATCAATTTATCATCCCCATTTCATCTGGAGTTTTCTATGCTTATTTGCACAATCTGTCAAATATGAATCTATAAGATTCTGATAAGGTACTCCTGTTTCTTCAGCTAATTTTTTGAAGTAGTCCAGAGTATCCACTCCTATCCTGATACTAATCTGCTTTTTTAGCCGTTTAGCAAAAGGATTTTTTTTACCTTTCATTTTTGAAAAATCATAATGCTCTTTCATGCCTTACCCTTTCTGAAATAGTATTGAGTTTCTCTTTGATCTGCTTTTCTGGCAGATATTATCCTGATAATTTCATCTCTTTTACGATAGCAATAGCATACAATTAATACTCTGAGATTTCTGCTGAAGCCATGAATGATGTATCTGTCTTCTTTTTTTGAGTGATCAGGATCATAATAGATTGTTGCGTTTTGGTCCAGGAACACAGTTGCTGCTTCATCAAATGTGACTTTGTGCTTATGATTATTAGTTAATGCTTTCCTGTTATCCCATTCAAAATGAATCCCATTCATAATGATAATATAATTATATAATAAATACGAGCCAATATTCATTATATTGGCCCCATTGTTCCAGATGCGAAACCATCCCAAGTTTTATAAAGATTTCACAGGTTCCGGGTACACACCCATTGGCCAGGCCATGAATTTTGAGTATTTTCCTGTTGAATCGGGAAAAGAGAGAGATGTACCGCTTCCTTTTAGATGCGTTCTATTGTATGAGTAGACAATTAATCGGAACTATTCATGGGTTATAATTATATATGAAAATGAATTATCCTAATACAATTCTTATTGTGATTTTTTTTATCTCGATGGTTTTTTGTAGTGAAAATGAATGCTACAAAACCCTGAATGGATGTGGATCAATTTCGCAAATGAGAAAATGCTTAAAAAAGCCTTTACGAAATTATAAGAAAATTGCAAAAACATCAGAAGATTTTTATAAATTTGCTTTAAAGGAGTATGAATTTTATGACACACTCCGAGTCGATTTTAGTGAAAGTTGTACATTCTATGCAAATATTTATACTTTTCAATTGATTAATGCATTATTAAATGAATGTGTAAAAAGTGATAGTAGCTTTAATCTTAAGTATCCTAACGGTGAACAGCGTATTTGCTCGGGCTTGAGGTAAAACTATTTTAATTCGGAAGGTTTCCAGTTTATCGGAAGCAGATCATCGATATCGTTAGAATTTCTTGCGGGAAGTTTTTCAAGAAGATCACAGAGATAAACGTAGGGGTTGATACCATTGAGTTCACAAGTTCCTAAAACTGAATATATGGCAGCAAGGTTTCTGGCACCATCTTCGGATTTGGTAAACAACCAGTTTCTGCGTCCCAACGCAAGTTTGCGGAACCGGTTCTCAACAAGGTTGTTACTCAGTTCAACCCGCCCGTCTTTGAGAAACACTGTTAAAGCATTCCAACGGCCTAACATGTATCCTATGGCTTTTCCGATAAGGTTTTTTGGCGGTACCTCCAGGACAGTCTTATCGAGCCACAGTTTCATTTCATCGATTATTGGTTTTGACTTCTCCAGTCGTAATTGCAGGCGATTTTCTGCAGAAAAGTTATTTTCAGCCGCAGAAGCCTCAACAGCAAACAGCTTCTTGTACATGTCAAGCATCCAGTGTGCACGCTTTTCATCGTTTCCCAGGGCATCTTTAAACCCTCTGCGGGCATGTCCATGACAGTTAACATGTGTAATCAACTCTTTGAAGTCAAGGAAATCATACAGGTTTAAGCCATCAGTTTGAACCCGTCCAGAATAGGAACCTGGTATCAGATCTTTGATATTTTTCTGATTGCGTGTTTTCATGTAATGAAACGTCACGATATTAAGCTCGGGAGCAAGCATCTGAACCATATATCCAAGGTGGCTTTTTCCTTTTGTGGGCTCGATCATAACCTTTATGGTTGATTCGTCGATCTGGAAATAACCACTATTTAAAATTCTGCTCTGCAGTGCAGGAACAAGGCTGCTTAACCAGAACGCTCCCTTAGAGAACCATCCACTGATAGTCGAATATGGAATATCGTAATCGCAATACCGTCTGATCTGCTCCTGAAAACGATACAACGGATTATGATCGACACATTTTGTAACAAGCAACTGAGCCACAAGGCTGGAACCGGCTATTCCCTTGTCAATACATCGCGGCGGAAGTTCTGGAGTGGAAATGACAGTCTCACCATTATCAGCGATTCTTTTAAATACAGGGCGTATAAGTCGCAGAACATAAAATTCAGCTGGTTTATAATGAAGTTCTTCTGTAACTTTTTCAGCTATTTTTACATATCCGCTGGTATCAAAATCAGGATCAATGTTTTTGTTAAAGCGAGGGAGATGAGCGGGAATCTCATTTCTTCCATGCGAGGTATGCTTTTTTGTCTTATCACGTGTATAGGAGACTGTTTCCTGAGTAACTTTTTCATCCTGTATTGGAACACCAAGAGGCAGTTCTGTCTGTTGATCATTGGAGACATAACGTTCTGTTTTCTGTCCGAAGATCTGTTTTTCGAACCAGGCAATGCGGTCCCTTAGGTGCTGATTCTCATCTCGCAATACCTTTATCTCTTTAGTCGCATCGGTATATTTAATAAAAAGTTCTTCTGGACTCATAATAATAATAAAATACATTCATTATCGATTAGAAATCAATATAATTCTTTTCAGGCACAACACATTTCCGGCACCTTTATTGCTTGACACATTTGTTGAAATTCAAACCGTTTACGCTTTCTTACAGATGACAACTCTATACCGCAAAGCATTAAATGCAATTGTTCAGCATTAATGGCTATGCGTGATATATCGCTATTGCCGGAAGGAATTTCAAAAGTACCCTGCTCAAGTCGTTTGTAAAACATCCAGAACCCGTCATTATCCCATACAATCATTTTCAGCCTGTCACGGCGTTTGTTGTAAAAGACGAACAGTGCCCCGCTAAGCGGATCAGATTGCAGATATGATTGTATTTCTCCACAGAGCCCGTCAAAACATTTGCGAAAATCTGTCGGTTTGTTAGCAATGTAGATCTCTGCCGGAAAGGAAAATGATATCATTGCAACTAACCCCGGACTATACAGTACTCAAGTATTATGCGTAAAATATCTGGTGAAACATGTTCCGGAATTCGTATTACAGCGCTGTTTCCAACATTAATTTCAATAAATGGTGATGCAGCTTTAATATTTTTTTGTTCAAGAATAACCCTGGAAAATGAAGGCAGAGGTAATTGTG
>JAEYNR010000026.1 GCA_023412475.1 Fibrobacterota bacterium
GTCTTCTGGTATTCTAATTTCAAAACTCCTTCATCAGATCGCTTTAACCTCGAGCTCTTCACCAAAGAGCAATCCCTGGGGATAAATCTGGCCGCCATCTTAGGATACGAGCAGTTTAAAGACTATAACCTCTTCGGAGTCATTTCAGGAAATGTCACCTATAACTCTCCGATAATAAGCGCAGTTATTTCCGCCGATGCCTATACTACCCAGGATCGGATAGGTTTTCCGGCCCAAGACATTAAATTTGAGCGATTTATAAAGAAAGATGCTCAAAAGCCAATCGAAGGGGCGTTGGATTTCCGCTTCAATCTTCCAGAAGCCTACCTTCAGTCGCAAATCAAATTCCTTACAATCTCTTCAGGTAAAATGAAACTTCGATGGGGGCCAGGCTACAAGGGCACTCTCGGTCTCTCCGGAACTGCCTACTCACCATTCTATTTCTACAACATAAATCTCAATTTTGGCTCTATCATTGGGGCTACAGCCTTCTTGTGCGGTTATGATGATGAGACTTTTTATAGAAAAGAACTGTCCTTTAAAGATGTAACTGTGGTTAAAGAAACAAAACTCGATTTGAGAACCAATTTGCCGCGCTACGGGGCAGGGCAACGTCTGGATCTGAGAATAGGGAAACATGTTCAGATAGGTTTCTATGAACTGGTAGATTTCTTCGGAAGCAACGAACTGATCCGTTTCGCTAACCCCTTGCAGGTCTACTATCTCTCTAACGAGTCCAGCGGTACCAACAATTCCAATCTTTTGGGAGGGATGGATTTTAACGTTCTTGTAAATCGGTTCCGTTTTTATGGTGAATTCCTCAATGATGACATAACCGTATTTGAAGATGCTGGAAATCCCAACAAATATGCATTTCAACTGGGCACTGCCTATTATGGCAAAGGTCCTCTAATCCAGACTGGATTCGAATACACTCATCTGGCCCGATATGTTTATTCCCACTCCCGTGTTCTAAGCCGTCACTCCCACTGGGGCGAATCGATGGGATGGCCCTGGGGTAATGACATGGACCTTTTTACTATCCATGCAGCTTTTAATCTTCCCTATAATATAAGGGGCAGAACCGAGCTTAATTACTGGATCAAAGGAAACGGCAGAATCGAAGATGACTGGTACGCTGATGGAAAGCCGGATCTGGATCATGCACCTTATTGGCCCCAAAACAGCAAAAGAATTGTGTCTGCTATCCTGGCCGCAGAATACTCTCCTTTTCCCTGGATAAACCTGAATTTCTATTATGAACCGGTGTGGGAAGAAGGGAAGCTTACAAATGGGGTGTATAGTTATTTGCAGGTGGGAATTCCGGGGAATCGAAAGCTGCAAGTGAGATAGGGCTTTGTCCTGGAATTATTTTTTGATTTGGGGATTTTTGGGAGTTGGTTAAGTCATAGCAGGTACCCCAGAGATATCTCAAATCCTATTTCTTATCTTTTCCTAAATCAAAAACCACAAATCTTATATCTTAAATTACATTTGGTTGGCCTCAATTTCCCATTACAATTTTAAAGCTGGATTTTTTAAAAATAAAATCAATGAATCTGCTTTTATTCAAAAATTAACGAGATTTTTACCCTACATAGCCGTATATTATATACAGTGTAGGTTAATATATTCAGCTAAAGAGGTAATTTATGAGTATCGTTTTCCATATTTTGAAAGAGGAATACGATAGGCTTATCCAGGCAGAAAACATTTATAAAAAAGCCATTGCTGCAGAAGTTAGAGGATCACCAAAAGTTAAACAGATTGGTAATAACGAGTATCTTTATCTGCAGCGACGTATCGGTAAAAGAGTTGTCCAGGAATATATCGGCTGCCTTCATAGCAAAAAGGCCGCTTCAGTATTGGATTCGATCAATAAACGTAAAAAAAATGAGGAATCATTAAAAAGAGTTCTTAATGACATGAACGAAATTAAAAAGGTGCTTCGTGGTAAAATTTGATTTACTGTACTCTGTTTTAAAGAACTTTTATGAAGGAGGTCTACTCGATGAATTTGTCTTAATTGGTAGCTGGTGTCAAGATTTATACCGTGAACGTTTCGGTAATCCCTATCAGATCCCGGCTGTTACCACAACAGATGCTGATCTTCTTATCCCCAGGAAAATAAAGCGTAAACAATTTATCGATGTCGCTTCAATAATGGAGGCTAATGGGTTTGTTAAAGACTTTGATTTAATGACTGGTCTAATGGTTTTTATGCATGAAGATTTTAAAATTGAATTCATTACTGATGCAGGTGCCAAATCGGCTGAATCAATCCATTCTTTTAAAAACCTGAATCTTAATGCTCAGGAACTGCGTTTTATGTCCATTCCTCTATCCTATAATTATGTACAACCCTTTCGGGATATCGAAATCCGACTTCCAGAACCCGAAGCATTTGCACTACATAAGTTAATTGTAAGCGGACGACGAGACAATCCAGTTAAGGCCTTTAAAGATATTGAAACTGCTAGAGGTTTTTTTGAATATTTCGAAACCAAAGAGGAGCACAAAAAACGCTTGTGCGAAATCTATAATGAGTTTCCTTTACCATGGCAGAAAAGAATTAATATTGCCTTAAAAGGTGCTGGTCTCAATTTTCCATCAATGTAGCCGCAGAATATTCCCTTTCCCCTGGATAAATCTGAATTTTTATTATGAACCGGTGTGGGAAGAGGGAAAACTTACAAACGGAGTGTATAGTTATTTGCAGGTGGGAATTCCGGGAAATCGGAAGGTTGAGGTGAGGGAATAGGGAGAATGGAAGGATGAAGAAAGAATATTGAATGTCGAATATCGAATATCGAATGTCGAATGCCGGATAAGGGATAAGGGAATAACGGTATTACGGATAACGAAGTAATAGGAAAAGGGATGGGTGAAGCCAAAGCAGGTGCCCCAGAGATGAAGAGTTTACAGGGCAAAAAGTTACCTCTGGGGTGCTGTCGATAGCTGACTAATGACCCATGCAGTGTGATATAGCCCTTTTTACTTTCCACCCAGGCTTCGATCTTCCTTGCAATAAGGGGAAGAACCGAGCTTAATTACTGGATCAAAGGGAACGGCAGAATCGAAGATGACTGGTACGCTGATGGAAAACCGGATCTGGATCATGCACCTTATTGGCCCCAAAACAGTAAAAGTATTGTTTCTGCTATCCTGCGGAATACTCCCCCTTCCCCTGGATAAATCTGAATTTTTATTATGAACCGGTGTGGGAGGAAGGGAAGCTTACAAATGGAGTGTATAGTTATTTGCAGGTGGGAATTCCGGGGAATCGGAAGCTGAAAGAAAGACAGGTGTTTGTCCCGGGAATTATTGTTTGATTTGGGGATTTTTGGGGAGTTGGTTAATTTAATTAATAACAGGTGCCCCAGAGTGAAACTCTGATTTGGTCAAGAAGACAGTGCTTAATTGCTGGATTTAAGGAAAACGGCAGCGGTTTGGACAATTATCAGGTATTAGTTTTCTCATGGAATGAATGATAATAATAAAAGTCTCTGAAAGGCCGCAAAGGCACTTTCAGAGACTTTTCACACATATCCTTCATGGAGTTAATTCTGGTTTTTGCTCTGTTACTTCGGTTATTTTGCTGCGTTTTCTGCGGGGTGGTTTGATAATAAATTCTGATGCCTTTTTTTTGTCATCACGGAAAACATAGCGGGATTTAGCTATAAGTTCATCTATTGTCTGTTTGGCCAGGCAGAATGCTTTATTACGGCGGATACGCTCACGAGAGTTGGTCTTGTCAAGCGATGCCAATGCCAGAAGCTCATTCATCTCGCGTGAGAGTTGTGCTGCCCGTTCGAAATTGGAAAAATCATAATTGATTGCGTCAAACAATTCCCTGTGTTTTCTGCCGAAAACTGCATAATCATTGAGGTCCTGGATCATATCAGTATTAGAGGCGCCTTCATTGTATATGGAGTAAACCAGTTTCAACAGCTCTTCATGGTCTCTGCAGGCATAAACTCCTGCTTCCTTTATATCGTATAACAGAAAATCGGCTTCCTCTTTTTTAGAATCCCAGGCTTTCTGAGTTTCTGAAGTGGAAAAGACGGTCATTGATGTTTCTGAAAGAAGCTCCCTGCAGGCTCCAATCATTTTTTTCAGCTTGTCTACTAGCTCCAGACTCACTTTGTTTTTTGAAAATTTATCCTCAAACTTCAGTATGCGACTGCATAAGAGTTGTGCCTGCTGCAGATAGTGGATGTAAGGCATCCCTATCACAAAAATTTTACTTTCATCATATGAATCGATTTCTGAACTTACTGCGGCAAGATCTTCTTCGTAGGTACTCATTGGAAAAGCTCCTTCTGCCTGGTGAATGGAAATAGTTTTTTATGAAAAGAACGATAAAATCCGATTATCGATCGATAAAAACTATAACAAAAGACCTTCGTAGAACACTCAGCTGTCTAACCGGGAAAACAATATCAGAAACGAAAAAATACAGGAAACAATATTAAACAATAAAGAACAGAAGCGAACACGAAAAAAAAATATATACAAGCCAAACGAGTGTCAAATTAATATTTTGATTTAATAAAAAAATATGGAAAAAAGCAAACTATTGATCCAAATGACTGACAAGGAAAAAACATTATGGGAAAAAGCAAACGACCCAAGATAAGTATTGCAAAGATAGTACAGCATGCAAACGATATTGCTGTAGCATGCAGAATGTTTAAGCCAGAACTTCAGAAAGAAGGACTGCAATGGGATTCTGTACAGAAACTGGTGATACTTTCCCGTGCATGCAGTGAGGCAGACACCTACTATCAATTAAAAAAAGAGGAAATCCAATCAGCTACAGAAAAGCATCAGGGATTTGTAAAAGAATGCAGAACACTGAGATGCGATCTTCGGGAAAAAATTAACAGGACATTCAAGATTATCAGGCCAGGCACAATACTGCCCGGTCTTTATAAGAATATGGCGTATCCGGAAATAGCTCAGGATTTACTGGATCTGGTAAAGGTCTGCAAAAACAAAAGAAAAGAATTTGAGATGGTAAATTTCGATTTCTCTCTGGTTCAAAAGGCAGCTCGTTTTTCCAGGGAGTTATTTGATAATAATGTAGAGTTGGAATTGCAACGTTCATCTATAAAACATGAAGAAATGGCCACACGCGACTCGCTCTATTTCCAACTATATGAACTGATAATAGAAGTCAGCGGTTTTTGTCGTTCTGTTTTTAAAGATGATCCTGGTCGAAGAAACATTTTCCGAAGTATTAAATAATATGATTGCCTTTTTAAAGAGGATGAAAGTATAAGAGAAATAAAAAGGACTCTACAGCTTACTAAGATAACGAAATAATAGATTTGGTCATGTTTATCATTGTGTTTTTAAGCTTTAATGGTGAATATATTGTCGGGCAGGTCAGATTGATCATCGGGCAGCTCATTTTGACGTCGGGCAACCTGAAATGATGTCGGGCAACCCAGAATTGCCATCGGGCAGGTCAATTATGTTTCGGGCAACTCAATCTAGACTTCGGGCGACTTAGAATGAGCATATTTTCGGATAAAAGATGACTCATATGGGTAAAAAGATGACTCATATGGGTAAAAAGATGACTTATATGGGTAAAAAGATGAATTATAGAGGCAGAAAACATTTATAAAAAAGCCATTGCTGCAGAAGCTAGAGGATCACTGATCAGCGACAATTAAGCAGATTGGTAATAAAGAGTATCTTTATCTGCAGCGACGTATCGGCAAAAGAGTTGTGCAGGAATATATCGGCTGCCTTCATAGCAAAAAAGCCGGAAGCGGCAAATTAGAAATAACCGCAAAATACAGAAGCTGTGAAGTACAAATTTCAAAAAACAAAAAAAAATGAATCAATCCATCATTCAACTTATCAGCCAGGGTGAATCAGAAACAGTTGAAATAAAATCAACCTTTGGCAAAGAAGTAATTGAATCACTTTGTGCTTTCGCAAATAACATCGGCGGTGCGGTTCTTGTTGGAATAGAGAATTCTGGAAAAATAACTGGAGTAAATTACCTTGAAATTCTCACCAAAGAGCAATCCCTGGGGATAAATCTGGCCGCCATCTTAGGATATGAGCAGTTTAAAGACTATAACCTCTTCGGAGTCATTTCAGGAAATGTCACCTATAAATCACCTATTATAAGCGCAGTTATCTCCGCCGATGCCTATACTACCCAGGACCGGATTGGTTCTCTTACTCAAGACATTAAATTTGAA
>JAEYNR010000027.1 GCA_023412475.1 Fibrobacterota bacterium
TTAACTAAAAGCATCTTTGCCACTTTTTTATACTTAAAAAATCTCAAGCAAACGCTTCAGAGCAGAACGAAATTTAGTTTGTTGACAATATCCCCACACAGTAAACAAGCTCACACCACTTCTCAGAGGTGATTGTTCCTTATTTCTACATTATAGATTCTGAGTTGGTTATTGTGCTTTATTGTACTGTTCAGAGTGAAGAGGAAAAAGAAAAATCAAATTTAAAAAGCAAGTCCTATCCCGAAAGAAAATCCTCCTTCAAAGGGAAACTCTCTATTGAGCTGGAATCCATAATCGAGCCGAATCGGACCAACCGGAGTTCCTATTCGCAAGCCCGGTCCTATTGACCAGTGAAAAGAGGCAAGGTCAAATTGGCGGGGAACAGTCCAAATCCCTCCACCCTCAACAAAAATAACCCCCCGAAGTATGCCAGCTACAGGAAATGAAAGTTCCATAGGAGTTATTACCATCGCGAAATTACCCCCCAGTACTTCGCCGCTTTCACTAATAAGTGCTAACTCTCTCTCAGCATATCCTCTGATCACCCTTATCCCTTCCGGACCAAAATAGAACTGTTTCTGCACCGGAACCTGGTCTCCGGCATACCCACGTATATATCCACCATAGATTGCAGTTGAAGCTGACAAGGAATTAAAAAACGGAAAATAAAGCCTGATATCGCCATTAATCCGGTAAAAATCACTGCTCCAGGGGATAAAACCCAATCCTGCAATCTCTGCCTCTAAGTATGCAAAAATTGCTCTTCCAGGAGTAAAAACCGATCTGCGGGTATCACGGCTCAGACCTGCTCCCAGAAGAAAAATGTTCTCAGGTTGACTTGTAATTAAAGTGTCGATCTCCAGGGGTTCATCTATCCAGGAGGTCCTTTCCGCTTGTGTAAAGAGTCTAAACCGATTGAACCTGCCAGCTTTTCGGGTAAGACTCAGGATCCCTCCGCCAAAAGCACCCGAAAAAGTAGGTACTTCCAGTCTCTGCAAATATCCGGTGATATCTGCATCAAAATTTCTGCTGAATATTCTGGGATAAGAATAGCTCAATCTTGCAGAAAGAATATCAAATGAAGCTCTGGTGGTTAAGGCGATTCTATGACCCAGCCCAAAAAGGTTTCGATAAGCAGCACTCAAGTCGCCATAGATTCCATCCGAAGTGCTGTAGCCACCACCGGCTAATAGCTCAAACATTTGCGCTTCGGAGACTCTGACTGAAACCGGAACAGTCACCGTCTCTGCATCGGTGCTCTGTAAGCTGTCCATAGGCTCTATACGTACATAGTCAAAGAGGCCGGTGTTGTACAATCCACCGATATTCCGGGAGATTTTTGTTGAAGAGAGCACCTGGTCTGTCTTTAAATCCACTTCCTTAAGAATCACCTCTTTGTGAACTTTTCTGTTGCCAACAATCTTAAGCGGACCAGTTTTCACCAGAGGTCCTTCAAAAACCCGATAGATCAGATCTGCTCTGGAGCTTATGGAGTCCATTCTTATCTGATATTTCACTTCAGAAAAAAGATAGCCGTGAGACACAAGACTGTCACTAATGATGTAAATTCCCTTTTCGACCGATGCAGAATCGAAAGGATCACCATCTTTTAAGGGAATCCATTTATAGAGAGTGGAACTTTCAAACACCTTATTACTGTTAAAAGTTATGGAGTCAATCAGAGTCTGTCTTCCTTCTTTGATGTTTATAAGGATTCCTACTTTCAGATTTTTTCTGTTGCGGCTTATCCGTTCGATTTTTGCGGTTGCACTCAGATATCCGTTCTGATGATAAAATTTTTCGACAGCATCAAGATCATTGGCCAAGGTAGTAAAGGAATAGTCTGATCTTTTGAAAAGTCCTGGGGGCTGAAGTTTCATCTGTTCAAGGAGTTTCTGACTGGTAATCTCACTATTGCCGGCAAATTGAATATTGGCAACAGTCCATTTCTCATTCTGTGCAAAAACGGTAAAAAAAGAGAATAGAATTATCCATTCTCCATAGAAACGCATTTTATCTCCTGTAGATAAACCTCACTCCGGCATCAGAATTACCTCTGGAATCAGTTCTTCCGATTAACCGCAACTGTGGAAACACCCGATACATCACCTGAACTGCATACTGGCCTATATCGGTGACATCGGTCTGATAAGAGACGGAAATCCTGGATGTGAGGTTCTGACTGACAGTCAATGACAAGCCGCCATTTTGTTCAAAAATATTACCGGAAATACTTACATTTCCAAGACCGGTGACCTGTTCGATATATTGTGAACCCAGACCAGTTAAATATGAGCTTAAGATTTGGCCGCCACGGGTCTGAAAACCGGGCCCACCCTGGGTTCCTCCAAAAGTCAGCAGGTTAATTATCTCCTGTTGCTCAAGTGGGGGATTGGAAGTTAGGGTGATATTTGGATTTTTCATTGTTCCTCTGACCTGGACATTGACATTATAATCGGGCTGAATCACGGTTGTAAAGTCCTGGGCTTCTGAACTGGCAGTAATTTCGAGTGTGGGGTTGATTTCTGTTGCGCTGAATTGTCGCAGTGTGCCCTCCTGTATTTCGAAATCACGGTCCAGATACCGGACCCTGCCCTCTTCGATATTCAACACACCGTTAAAGTGGGGCCTTGTTGCCGATCCAGATATTGACATTTTACCATCCAGAAGAAATCTTCCCAGGTTTGAATCGATCAGAAAGTTACTGTTCAGGTCAATTTGAGTATCAAGTCTTATTTTTTGCAATACAGCAGGAGGCATTGATGGACCTCCTCTACCCTCTGTGAAGGCATCAAGAAGTTCTGAGACTGTGAAAACTTTTTCTACCCTTGAGTCATTCAGTTTAATCCTGGCATCCAGCAGATAACTGTTTCCGCTTTTATAGATGCGGGTTAGTGCATCCTTAATTCCAATTTGAACGGCATCCAGACAATTGATGCTCAGGTCCTTTATGGTAAAACTGGAATTGAAATCCTCTATTGCATTTGTACTCAGCAAAACTTCTGCATTTCCACTCAAGTGCCCGTCAGCCCATTTTCCATCAATGGTATCCAGAATGATCCGGTTGTTTTCAAGGTTTATAGATGCATCGAAGGGACCGGCAACTCCATTGCAATTATTCAAATAAAAACGCAGATCATCGACCTTCAGGCTACCTTCTGAATCAAACCTCGAAAGCCTTCCTTTTCCTGAGGCGACACCCTGTTCTATATATGCAGCGGGAATCAGGTTATTGACCATTGTAACAGGGACTCTCTTTAAACGGAAATTTATATAAGGATTATTTTTTTCTTTTAGGGCAAATGGAATCAGGCCATCAAGATACAAAGAGCCTTCATTTTCAAATTTGCTGGAGAGTGAATCGATTCGCAGGCTTTTCCCGTAAAGATTTCCATATACTCGCGTGTCAAATGATCTGTTTTCATTCAGTTCGATTGACTTAGAAAGAAGCGAGAAGTCAACTACCGGATCCCTGAGTGTGCCATTGAGCACCGCACCTGCTTTTAACCCAGATACTTTCATAGTTTGTGATTGCCAATTAAGGGTATCTGCTATAGCCATCAATTTACCATTTAAATACCATAATCCCTTTTTAATCTCTGCTTCTGCATCACCCTGAATCTTTCCACGAACAAATAACCCCGGGAAAAATGTTTCCACCAATTCTCCGAATTCAAAATCACGAGCAATGAATCGGATCACGGTTCCATCCTGCAGCGGCCTGATCTGCTGCAAACAAAGCTTCTGAAAAGGAGCCTGCAGTGAGGTAAGCAGAACCGATACACTGTCTTTTTTTCCAATCACCCTAAGATTGCCATTAAGCTCTTGAGGATCTAAGGTAAAAGCACCCAGAAATAGATAAGGATTTGGCAGGATCAGGGCTTGCTCTCTTAAATCTAAAATCAAGCTTCCGGTGCGCAAACAGTATTGCTTATCTAAGAGTGCATCTACCTGCACGACTCCTTCTATACAGGGCGAAAGAGGCATTTGAGGAAACAGCAAACCGATTCTGGCATAATCGATTACATTGGTGATAAAGACAGAATCATTGATATATTGTGATATTGAGCGCAACTGAAGTGCAGCAGATTTGCCAGAGCTTACTTTCGATAATAACTTAAGAGAATACCCTGCTTTTATAATATCAAATGTTCCGGCAGTTTTCAGTGAGAGAGTATCCTTAATTACCGACAACGTGTCTATGCTTACACGGTTATTACCATAATGCAGTGAGGCCGAAAAGCTGTCCGCCCCCCAGTCCTGATAACCCGGTTCAATTATCTGTATACTTGAGCTGAGCTCCGGCTCAAGAAGGTTTCCCTTTGCTTGAAGAGTGGCATTCAAGTTACCATGTAAATTTTTAACTCCTGGTATGATTACCTTCTGCATATCGGCTGTAATAATTGTAAGCAAGCTGTCTATAAACCATTCTTCGGCATAAGTTAAAGAGGATATTAGATCTGAAAGGCGAAACCCTCTCCAGAATAATGAATCTGACAAAATGTTGAGAGTCAATCGGGGATTTTTAAACAGGTTACAAAATGATGCATCGAGGAGAAGATCACCCTTTATGGGATGTTTCAAGAAGTAGGAACTCAGTGATGCCGGTTTTCTGATTCTTCCCTTTATGCTTCCTTCCATTTCATCAAATGGCACGACTTTTCCCTGGCCGTAAAAGCGGTTACCATTACCAATAAGAGATTGTAAAGACCAGTTGTTGTTATTAACACTCAATGAAGTCCACAGTGTGTCAATATTCAGAGGTCCTCTCTCTGAAGCTGCAACTGTTAGAAAGGCGTCTTTTGGAAATTCATCCAGATTGTTGCCAGATCCTTTCAGATAAGTGGTGGCCAGACCTGTAATTGCGGGATATTTCAAATTTAAATATTCGGCAATTAATCCCATATTGATCTTTTCACCCAGAGCTTCAAGGTTGTACCCTCTGAATTGAGGACTGCTGAAAATATCTTTTAATATGACAGATGCTTCTATACTTACAGAGGCAAACTGGTTGTGCAAATAAGAATCCATTCTCAGAGTATCATTCTGATTCAGATGTGCATGCATATAGAAAGTATCAATATTGATATCGCGGTATAAAAGAGATGATGAATTCAGGGTTGTTTTTATATCGGGAGAGGAAAGAGTGCCTGTTAATTCAAATTGAGCGTTAACAGTACCTCCGATCCGGTGATTTGCAGGGATTAAATTATAGGTCAAGGGAGTTAAATTTGCAGTCAACTTTCCGTGAAGATCGAAAAAATGGTTGAAATTTAAGGGTGCCTGTCCATATACTGACAGATTCAATTGGTTCCCTTCCATAGTAAAATCAGCTACATGTAAAAGAGAATCCAATAGCTTTGCATTAAAGTATAATTTATTAAAATTCATATTCAGGTGGGGTGAAAGAATTTCGAGACGCTCTGATGTAAATTTCGCCTGCAGAGAATCAAACCTGGTGCAGCCTTTAATATTCTCTACTGTAACTAATCCAAGCTTGATGTCAAAATATTTCAGATTAACATTGTGTATACAGACAATACCGATTTCCAGTTGCCATTCCGGTTTATTCTTTTTCGGAGACTTTTTAGAGGGCTGCGGGAGACCAGGAATTTTAAAGGTACCGGATTTATCTTTTATCGCATACAAGTTTCCACCCGTTGCTCTGATACTTGGCAGGGAAATTCTGTGCTTTAAAAGAGGTAGAAGGGCAAAATTTATCTGAAGTCTGTTAATAGAAACTGAATCATGATATGGGGCTGATGTTTTTATTTTGACTGAATAGAGGTCGATGGAGGTCAAAAGGTTGGTAGAGTAGGAGATTATTGAGAGAGTTCCCCTTATGGACTTATTCACCTGCTTTTCGGCTAAATTCAGCAGATATCTTTGTACAGGGGGAAGCTGTACTATCAGTAGAAGTGAAAAGTAGAGTCCGATCAGTACTGCTACAGTCCAAACCAGGATCAGGGCAACTTTTTTGAGTGCATTCTTTATCATAGAAATCGCCTTTAAAGATAAAGGGGCAAGTATCGAAAAGTTTCAAAACATGTGCCAGATTAACCGCTCTACTCTGGTATGTTATTTGCAGTCTTACCCCCAACAAGCAACCGATGCTATATTTATGAAGTTTCAAAAAGAGAGCCTATTCATCATCACAACAAGAGTGGAATAAACGCCATGAATCTGTTTTCAAAAAAGCAGCTCCTCCTGCTATTTGCTTCATTCTCCATTTCTGCTGCAGCTCAGCTTTTTCCTGAACCCGATATTATTAAAGGAAATGTTCAATTCTGGAAAAAAATCTACTCTGAAGTCTTATTAGAGGAAGGGTTACTTCATGACCGTGATTATCCGCTGGTTATTTATGAGAAAATCGATCTGAGTTCGATTCCCGAAAAGAAAAGATCAGAACACATTGAATTCAGGAAAAAAAATTATATAACTGTGCTTAAAGGAGTTTCAGAAAAATCCAGGTTAGATGAAGAGCAGAAAAGGTTACTGGAACTATTTAAAACCCACACCAATCTGGAGGCTTTAAAGGGAGCAGGTGATCGTATGCGGTTTCAGTTGGGTCAGAAGCAGAGATTCAAGGCGGGGCTGGAGCGCTCTTTCATGTACCTGGATACAATCAGTTCAATACTTAAAAAGTATGGTCTTCCTGATCAGTTAAAGTATCTGCCCCATGTGGAATCTTCATTTGATCCGCAAGCCTACTCCCGGGTGGGCGCTGCGGGAATGTGGCAGTTCATGCGCAGTACAGGAAAGCTTTTTATGACAATAAATTACGACATTGATCAAAGGCTGGATCCGATAATAGCTTCTGATGCTGCGGCCAGACTCCTCAGCCTTAATTTCGAGCAGTTGCAATCGTGGCCACTGGCGATAACTGCCTATAATCATGGTCTTGCCGGAATGAAAAAGGCGGTTAATACTTTAAAAACCAACGATATCGGTGAAATTCTGCTTAAGCATGAGAGCCCCTCATTTAAGTTTGCCTCCAAAAATTTCTATGCCTCATTTATTGCAGCAATGAGACTGGCAGACAGCGCTTCTCATTATTTTCCGGATCTGGTTCCTCAGAAGGCCATTGCCCGTAAATCCTTGATCATAGATACCAAGATTACCCCTTTTCAGCTTTGCCAGATAACAGGAATCACACTGGATCTTTTCAAACAGTATAATCCGTCCATAAGACCCAGTGTTTACTCACAGCAAAAGAGGATTCCGTCGGGATATTCCGTATCGCTTCCGGACACCGTATCCATAGAAAAGCTTCAGGTGGCACTCTCCACTCTGAAACCGGAATCGCTTCAGGGATTATCGGAAAAGGGAGCCTATTATACGGTGCGTAGAGGTGATAATCTAATCGGTATCGCTGGTAAGTATGGCATTTCACCAACAGAGCTGGCGTCTATCAACTCTATCGTAAAGATAAACAGGATTTTTGAGGGGCAGGTTCTGAGGATTCCCGATAAAGCCGAAATATCGGTGGTTACAGCCACTTCGGATTCGACAGCTAAAAAAGCTGCAGATTCCATATCAAGGACAGTAAATTTAAAGGACAGTTCAAAAATCATGGAAGTACTCAGTGAGATTATGGAGCCGGAGAGTACAATTACCAGTATCAATATCGATTCTGCTAAAAACAGTTCTACACATATAATAAGCAACACCTTACTCTCTTCACCGGCAGTTTCTTTAAGCGAAACCGGAAAAGAAGACAGCGTGGATAATTCTTCCAGCCAATTCGATGCTACTGTATATGATTTGGGGCTTAAACTGGTTCCCGGTGGGGCCAGTGCTTCGATAAAGGTAAACATTGGAGAATCGGTTATCCGATATGCAGAATGGATGAATGTCTCGGTTTCCTCTATTATAAGGCTCAATGATATGAAAAATTACCGTTTGAAACTGGGGAAAAAGATAAGTATTCCGGTTTATTCTAATAGCGACCTGAAAAAATTTGAAACGAATCGTCTTGAATATCTTATGGCCATTGAAGAGGATTTTTATTCCAGATATGAGGTTATTGATCAGTTCAGTTATACTCTAAAAAGGGGTGATTCTTTCTGGAAAATCAGCTCCAGGAACAAGATTCCACTTTGGCTGTTAAAAAAGGCTAATAAGGAGATCGATTTTTCTTCTCCCAGAAGAGGCACCAGAATAAAAGTTCCGGTAGTAGATGCCAAAGACTCGCACGAACCTCCGATTTTAGAAGATGCCCCGGCAGGAGAACCCGTGTTGCAGAGCGAAATTATAGAAAGCCTTGAAGAGGCGAAGGAGTAGAGAGGTGGCTGTCTGTCGCTTTTTATTATTTACTCCTGAGCTTTCTTTATCTTCAAAAATAATCAGAACTCTTGTTGCAGTGGTGTCCCATTCTTCTACGATATTTTTCATTTTTAATAAACTCAAAATTACCCAGCAGGCTTTGAGAGGCGAAATCCCTGCTGGAAAGCGCGCGTCTGCGGTAGGAATTTTAGCTGGTTAGCCGACCCGAATAGAAAGCGAAACACATAAATAGTTGAATTTAAATTGGGATACGGCTTTGAATCACTCAAAAAAAGTAAACATCAGACGGAGCTCTCTTTTAAGTGCAACTGAAGCCGGTTAACCCGGTGATTTTTCATCTCCATGACTTTGAATTCAAAATTATTCCATGCAAAAAAATCTCCGGTTTTTGGAACATGGCTCAGCATAAGCATGACAAAACCGGAAATGGTTCCATAACGCTGTTCATCGGGCATTTCATCAATATTAAAATAGACTTTAAACTCCTGCACCGGTAAAGCGCCGTCAATATTCCAGTAACCATCAATACCTTTGTGGATTGACGGAACACTGATTTCGGATTTCATCGGCAGTTCGCCCACTACCGCCTGAAGGATGTCATAGGGGGTGATGATACCTGAGAATCCCCCGTATTCATCGATGACAATGGCAAAATGTGGAGTATGGTGTCGGAAAGCTTCCAAAACTTTTAAAACGCTCATGTGCTCTGCTACAAAAAGAGCGATTTGGATATGATTTTTGAGAGAGAGATCTTTTTCTGCGATTGTTTTTGTGTACAGGATATCTCTGGCATTGGCTATACCTATTAAATTGTCCGGATCTTCATCGATTACCGGATACCGGGAGTAGGGGCAATCCAGGACTGTTTTCAAGTTTTCATCGAAACTTTCAGAGGCATCAAGCCAGACACAATCGGTTCTGGGTGTCATGATTGAGTGGGCCTGACGATCCCCGAACTCAAATATTCTTGTAATCATACGCTGTTCATCGGGTTCCACAAGTCCGGCTTTGGTGCCTAATTCAATAGCATGCGAAATTTCTTCTTCAGTGATTGTTGGGGCTTTGGGAATTTTTTTCCCCAGGATAAAGAGTACTGCATCGGTGGAGAAACCAAGCGCTTTTATAAAAGGGGTAGCGATTATAGAGAGCAGATTCATGGGGCGGGAGATCAATGTGGAGATGGTTTCGGGATCGCCTAAAGCAAGCCGTTTTGGTACAAGTTCTCCTAAGATAAGAGTAAGGTAGCTGATAAAGATGACAGTGCAAGTCAAGGAGATGGTTTCTGCATAAGGGGCCAGAGAATCGACTTTTTGTATCGGTATTTTCAGAGCATTGGCGATTGTGGCTCCTGAGAATGCACCCATAAGGATTCCGATTGTGGTGATTCCTACCTGGATACTGGAAAGGAAACGATTAGGGGAGTCAGAAAGTTCGATTGCTGTTTTGGCTCCCTTGTTTCCATTTTTCGCCCTTTGATTGAGAATCGGTTTGCGTGAGGAGATAATGGCAATTTCAGACATGGAAAAAAAGCCATTTAAAAAGATAAGAATCAGGATTATGATTAATTCCATCCAAAGCAAAATAGGGCCGCCTCTTTTCTAAAAGAATAGATGAGCAATCAAAGTACCTGATTGGTTTAGGGGGAACTTCCTGGTTTATTATGTACCCGCTATTGAGTATTCTTTTTGATCTGTGGGTTTGCCGGTGGTAGCAAGTCAGTGGGCGGAAATGCTTTTGCTTGCCCTCGGTTATAAATGATGTCGCTCCTGTGGGGGCTTTTTCCGAATCGGGATATGGCTTTATAGAGGTTTGTGGGGCAAAATTCATTATTAATAAAAGGTTTGCTCTATAAAAAAGGAAAATCCCTGTGTGAAAAAGGATCGAACCATTTCTATTTCTTGCTTTTCGAAAGTAAAAAAAAGAAATTCTTTTCAAATAATGAAAATTTCCTTTCGGATCAAAAAAAATCCCTTAACAAACAAAAGGTGATCCTTTGAAAAAGGAGCGATATCCGATAATACACTAAAGAAATATCTGTAACAACAAGGGATATTGCTTTAAAAAGGGAAAAAATCGTTTGTTGAACAAAGGTTGATGTTTTGTTGAAAATAGAATTTTCTTTGTTTGATGATGGATTTTGTTTGTTTAAAAAAGGCCGTTGCTTATTGAATAATGAAATTTGTTTGTTCAATAAACGTGGGTTGTTTGTTGAGGATAGAATTTTGTTTGATGGACAAAGGTTGAAGTTTGGTGAATAATGAATTTTGTTTGATAGGCAAACGTTGGGGTTTATTGAATAATGAATTTCGCTTGTCCGAAAAAAAACATCGTTTATTGAACAGGTAATCTCAATAATGAGTATAGTTCAGACCTTAATTTCATAGGCGCACCTGTTACAGCAATAGGGTTTCGTTATAGTGGTTTAGTCAGAAGAATGGGAAAAAGGGGGATAGCTGGTCATTGAAAAATAAGTTTCAATGACCAGTTGAGCTGGCTTTTAGATTTTCTCTGCGGTTATGGTTTCTTTTTTTGATTTCTGTATGAATCTTTTACTTAGTTCATCCAGAACCTGTTCCGAGCCCTCGAAAAGATCTTTATTTGTCTTTAAATTTGCATATACGACAAGAGCGGTGGAGAAGGCTTCTGCACCCACCTGAAGGTAGGTGTCATTTACCTGATCGGAGAGCTTTTTCGCTTTCTGATTGATCATGAACAGCAGATTGTAAAGATCGACATCTATGGCAAACTCTTCCATTGGCAGCCTGGCTGGTATTACATCTGGGTGTTCTTTGGCAAATTCTAAAGTTTTATTAACGAAAGCTACGCTTTTATCGCCAAATTTCGGTAATGCTTTTTTCTCTTCTTTAGTCAAATCGAGCAGGAAAGGCAGATCAGTTGCTATCTGATCAAAAGCGGCAACTATTCTTGCGTAAGCCTCCTGGGTGAGTTTCGCACTGATTCTGTTTTTAGGCATTGAAGTTCCTCCTGGAAAAAAGTGAAAGGAAAAAGCAAACCACCCTGGCTTGCCGGATTTTTTTATCGAGAATAGTTTTTTGGGAAAAAAGGTCCGTGTAAAGAACCTGTAATAGAAACAAGAACAGAAAACTTAATAGTACAGGACAGAAAAAAGAAACTTAATAAATGATTGCCGGTTTAGATTCGGCAGCTAAATAAACAATGGGTAGTCTTTATGTTTCTTAAAATAATAGTGTTTACCTTGTTCAACAACTTAAAAATTGGTATTTGCAGTTTTTTGTTGATTGGATATGGGGAAGGCGGCGAAAAATTACAATTTAATAACAACATTTTTGGCAAATAAAGAAAAAGATACAACTGGCGTGGAGAGGTGAGATGGAAAGTAACAATATAGTTTTGAAAAGTAAAATTCAAAGGGTTTTCATTATTGCAATCTTTATTCTTCTTCGGAATATCTATTCACAATCAATTGTACATCCTGGTACTATTATTCGAAATCTATGAATACCTTAAAAGAAAAGATTTTCTCTGGTAGAAAAAGGAAATCCAACACTTATTGGTTTTTCTTTAACTTTTTCCTAAGCAATCCTTCGCGAAGACGCTTCGGATTGCGGGCTGTACTGTTGGCCAACAACCGATACGTATTTTGGAATCTTTTTCAGGACCTACTCTAGCAACAGCGATAGGAGCTACAGAGTCGATTTAAAGTGATAGCTCATCAACATACTCTCCGACATCCGCCTCATTTATCATCTCTTTTTTGCAGCAATTCTATCTTTTCTAAAGATAAGCCCGTATAGAGGGCGACTTTTTCTTCAGATTCGCCATTTTTAAGCATATTGAGAGCAACTTGATCCTTTTCCTGTTCTTTTCCTCGCTCAATCCCCTGCTTAATCCCCTGCTTATGCCCTTTCTCAATCCCTTCCTTACGACCTTCCTCTTTAAAGTATTCCTTAATTGAAGACATCTTATTCTCTCCTGTAATTATAGCTTTTTTTATCTTTTCCAGGACATTCTC
>JAEYNR010000034.1 GCA_023412475.1 Fibrobacterota bacterium
GTGCATTTTCAGCCCGTTTTTTTGTCGAGAACATGGCACATAAGCGGTATTTAAACTAGTGTGTGGTAAGATTTATATTTCATGTAAACATGTTTTTTAAAAACCGGCATATTTTGAACAGAAACTAATTAAATGAGCTCTCTGATTTTCGTGCAAAGATCAACTCGCTCTGCGGCGTTTGGTCAAAAAAATGTGCCGTCCTTTATGGGCGGTCATTTTGCTACCCAGCAAGCTGTGCATCCACCAAATTCCAATCAACACAAGTGTTCTGGTGTCCACCATGCCAAACTCTCCTTTGTAATCACATGTGGCGTTGGCGATTCCATTACGATTTAATATAGTGGATACATCTTTGTACCATTGAAGGCGTTGGTCTCTTTGGACAGTATGAAAACATCCCCACTCTCCGCAGTATAAAGGTAACCCCTTCTTCTTTGCGTATTCGATAGCAGGTTGCATTTCTTTCTCAAGTACGTTGATATCACACAAGCCATTCAAAGAACGAATCTTTTCCTTTATTGCAGGAGTGCAGTTGCTTTTCTCTAAGTCTTCATCTTCAATGACCATGCCCGGATAGTTTACAGGTCCATCAAATGGGTAGGTGGCAACCCAGGGTGCTCGGTAATGGGTGAATAGAAGTGGTGCATAAAAATGGAAACTCAGTAGAATGTTGGGGGTGTCTTCAGGAATCTTAAGGGAGGGGAAGGTCGAGGGAATCTGCCACCAGTTAGTGCCGATGACGATGGTGCGGCACGGTTCACGTTCACGGGTCACGGCATGTGTTTTTGCGATCAGACGCTTCCAATATTCGGGATCCTCTGCTATCGCTTCATTTAAAATCTCGTATGCGACCCAATCCACATCGGTTTGTGCAAGCTCAGCCGAAAGTTGCCGCCAAAGGTCAAGGAATCTTTCCTGTGCCTTGGGATCATCCACAGTGAGTTAGTTCCACCCTCATTTACTGCATTAAAATAATGCCAACGCACCACATGAAGATCCACAATCACCCGTAGCTCATGTTTTCTGGCCCAGGGCAAAGCATTTTTGAGACAATCCCACGTTTCCGGAATCTTCTCAAGCTCCTCTGTCCAGAGCTCTTTCTCATCGAGGGGGAGACGGAAGTGGTCCATCCCTAGCGACCGGATAAAGATAACATCCAGTTCTGAGAAAAAACTTCGCCTTGGAGGCATTGTGTCTAAACACTGGGACAGCCAATGGCTGATATTGGTTCCCTTGCTTATCTTGAATCCGTTGGTTTGATACATCGCTGTTTCTCCTTCGGGCACCTGACCTGCGCTCTTTGTAGATCATTGGTGCCGTTTTCAGCACTTAAGAAACGACTCATTCACAACAAATGCAACTATACCCTATTATCGTTTCCTCTTCATAAAAAAATCCTCTACACTCTTCTTTCAATGAATTACATTCCGACTTGCTATCTTTCAGGATAGCTCCAGGCCCTGAAACAATAAGATTCTCTGCAGTTGACCGCCCATTAATAACATACTTTGCTTGATATTTACCGCAGGGAACAGAATCTCCATTACAATCCTTACGATCCCATTGCGCACGGCCATTTTCGGTAATTGGACCACCATTGATATAATTTCCCTGTGAGTCGTATATTTTGAAACAGTTATTGCATGATCCCCGGTCCTTGTATTTGTCGGATTCATCTTCGCTTCCGCAAAATAAAAGTAACGATGCTGCCATCAGAATCAGTGTTTTATTCATAAATGTACACCTCATTTTGTTGTTTATATGGTTTTTACTTCTGATATCAAAGTACAATAATGATGATTAACTGGCAAACTATTTTAATATTGATGGATTTACCATAACTCCAATATTCCAGATCATCTGAAGTGGTGGGCGATGTGGTAGTTGCTGAGCCATGTTATGCATTTCAATTTCCATCATTCGATATTTCTATACCGTTTCTTTATGTCATGTATAACTAAATCGGGGAATAGATATCGAATATTGCCAATAAATAATCTTAAGTATCACAATAAAAGAGCTGTAAGACTGTGGTATTTGAAACAAATGTTTCTAATTACTTGTAGAGAGTAGGGGTGTTTCTGAATAGATACCCAGTTTTTTAAGTAATTCTTTTATTAGCAGTACGGAAACCGGTTTCTCAAAAAGATAGGATGCTCCTGCTTTAATAACTTTTTGCTTTATCTGATTATCACAATATGCGGTTAAGGCGATTATTTTGCTTTGAGGGTAGCGGTTTTTTGCATCAGATATGATTTGGAGACCATCCATCTCCACAGTTCCTGTTAATCTCAAGTCTACGATGAGCGCATCATAGAAGTCTTTTTCCAGCAGTTTCTTTGCCCCGGCCACGCTTTGGATAGAATCTATGGCAATTCCAGGCGCATGAAGTAGCTTCTGACATGCTAAAAGCAGACTTTCTTCATCATCAACTAAAAGAATTCTTTTCATAGGCGCTCCTGGCATAATAGAATAAAGTAAAAAGCAATAAATGTACCATTAAAGCGAAAGCAAAGAGGAAGGAATTTTTGCAATCATGATAATCAGAAATTATTTTGGCTTTCCTCACCATCGCATTTTAAATAGTTGAAAAAAATGAATGATATTTTTATCATTCAAAGGGATCTTGTTGTCCGTAAAAAAAGATATAAACTAATGATATACTATTCCAATAAAGGTGAGGGGGGAGATGGAGAAGAAGCGAATATTGGTTGTAGATGATGAGGTGTCAATTCTTCTCGCATTTAAAAAGCTTCTCCAAAGGCCACTTGTTCATGTGGACACGTGTGAGAGTATAGAGGAAGCAATCTACAATATCGATCATTTTTCTTATGATGCTGCTATTGCTGATCTGCGGCTTTCCGGTTCGTTGGGACAGGAGGGATTCCAGATCCTATCTTACCTGAAAAAAAAGACTCCTAAGGCTAAGGCTGCACTTATTACTGCATTCGGAGTCAATGGCACTGAAGCGTTTGCGCTTGCAAGCGGGGCTGACTTCTATTTTGAAAAACCGGTTTCCTCTAAGGATTTAAACTTTATCTTAAAGAGCATAGGAATTGAATAATCACTGAGCGCTCCTGCAGGCAGACTCTTCAATCAGGTTCTTGTTCCCTATTTTACGATTAACAAAAAAGAAAACCAGATAAACCGAATAAGCAGTTATTATTCCAAAAAAAGCTCCACCCACTATATCGCTGGGATAGTGAACACCCACATATATTCTGGAGATTCCGATCAAAAAGGCAAAACCATAGAAAATCGGTGTCTTTGACGGGTAAAAACAGGAAAACAGAGCTGCCTGTGCAAACATGTTCATGGCATGTGAAGAGGGAAACGATAAAGAGGTCTTCATCCCGGCCAAAAAATTACCACCCTGAATGAAAAATTCCGGATGGCAGGGACGATGCCGCCCAAAGAATGGTTTAAGAATCTGAGAAGAGACAGGGTCTGATATTGCCACTGTAACTATTGCCAGGCCAAGAATAATAAGTGCTTTTCTTTTTTCATATTTTATAAATAGAGTCGCTCCTGCAATGGCCGGGATAATCCAGAACTTTGCTTCTGTAATAGTCATAAAAAAAATATTGAAAGCAGTATTTGAACAAAAATCGTTTATCAGAAGAAAGATAAACTTA
Source organism: Fibrobacterota bacterium (assembly GCA_023412475.1). Lineage (GTDB taxonomy): Bacteria > Fibrobacterota > Chitinivibrionia > Chitinivibrionales > Chitinispirillaceae > JAAYPC01. The sequence goes on from JAEYNR010000034.1 coordinate 3,636, forward strand.
TCAATTGAAAACAGGTATTCAACCATTTCAGGTTCCTGGGTTTATTAATTTTTTGAAAAATAGATCAGTCTTGCAGAGATGGCACCAAATTTAATTTTTGATTTTATCTGAATCGGCATTCTTCTTTCATCGTTAGAGATCCAGACTTCAAGTCGATCTTTTCGGTTAAATGTGCCACTATCTCCTACCAGTTTAGGTTCTATTAAGATGCACTTAAATGTGCCGCAATCAACTTTTATATCTTTGCTTTCCTTACATTGAAACCATAGCGGATGGACTTTTTTATGCATATAGATATTAAAGCAGAATGTGTCGCCTGGTTCAGTTTTCATCGAACGGACCTGATAAAGTAATGACAAATAGTCGTGAAGAAACTGGGGGGAATCGACAGTTTTCAGATCTCTTTCCTTTATGACTGCTTTTTTAACAGTATGATCATAAAGAATCCAGCGATCTGATTTATATTTTTTCCCCTCGCGGATGTGTTGCTCAAAGAAAAGCGGATACAGGCCTTCACTATCAACCGTAGAAATTAAATAATCTCTCATTCTGTAGAATGCACTTATAAAATTGCTGGATAATGCTTTCCCTCCAAGCTTTATAGTTTTATTGTGTTGAACTGGCTCGACAGTCAAGATCAGATAACCAGCCCGAAATGGTCCCCAGTTGACTTCGTAAACCAGCGTTTCAGCCACACATGGTATCACTTTAGAGAGCGAACGCATAGATTCAATATGTGGAGTAATCTGATATGCTGCTTTCAAAGAGTCGATGAAGTATTGGTTAAATGGCAGACTGTCTAACTCCAGAGATGTTTCCTGCCAGCGTATATCCTTTTCACCTCTTCTTGCTCCTGTTATAGTACCAGCCAAAACCAGCATAAGGATAATAGAGAAAAGGAAATGCTTATTTAATTTAAAATTTTTAATTCGCATGATAATAGATGGTGACAATTATTTAATAAAGTTTCACAACAGGCAGCCTGCTTGTTGTGACAAGGCCTTAGTTTACTCAACATAACAATTAGTTTCTAAAGTTTATTCTGCATTATTGCATCATAGTCAGCTTTAACCATAATCTCCACCAGTTGTTCAAAGGTAACTGTGGGTTTCCATCCCAGGGTTTCTTGTGCCTTGGTGGCATCACCCAGGAGTTGCTCTACTTCGGTGGGCCGGTAATAGCGGGGGTCGATTCTTACGATTACTTTATTACTGTTTTTATCGATTCCCACCTCATCGGCACCGTTGCCCTCCCACTGTATAGGCATTCCCAGTATCTGGAAAGATTTTTCGATAAATTCACGCACTGTGTGCATCTCCCCAGTGGCTATTACGTAATCGGAAGGATTTTCGTGCTGTAAAATCATCCACATGGCCTTCACATAGTCAGGAGCATAGCCCCAGTCCCGTTTTGAATCGATATTGCCCATATAGAGGCACTCTTTTTTACCAGCCTTAATTGCACCGGCTCCAATGGTGATTTTTCTGGTGACAAAATTTTCACCCCGACGCGGGGATTCGTGATTAAACAGGATCCCATTGGAAGCGTGAAGATTGTAGGCCTCACGATAATTTACCACGATCCAGTAGGAATAAAGTTTGGCCACAGCATAAGGAGATCTAGGATAAAATGGAGTTTTTTCTGATTGGGGCACCTGCTGCACTTTTCCATACAGTTCTGATGTAGATGCCTGGTAAAACCGGGTCTTGATTCCTGATTCTCTGATACAATCAAGTAGCCGCAAGGTGCCTGTTGCATCGACATCTGCTGTATATTCAGGAACTTCAAAAGAGACTTTCACATGGGATTGAGCCGCAAGATTATAGATCTCATCAGGTTGAACCCGCTCAAGCATCCTATTCATGTTGCTGCTATCGGTCATATCACCGTAATGAAGAAAGAGATTTGTGTTCTTTCCGTGGGGATCTTTATATAAATGGTCTATGCGGCGGCGATTAAAATAGCTGGCTCTTCTGATCATTCCATGCACCTGGTAGTTTTTTTCTAAAAGCAGTTCAGCCAGATAAGATCCGTCCTGACCGGTAATTCCTGTGATTAAAGCTTTCTTTTGCATACATTCTCCATTTAAAACTAAGAATTATGAACCAGAAAATATACTAAGGGGGCTTTCAATAAGGTAGCTAGTTGTAAAAATTGGTCTAACAAATCAAATTAGGAAAAAATATCTAATCGGAAAAACACTCTCATTCCCTGTTTAGGATTTAAACAAGAATAAGCACAAAATCCGAATCACGAAATTCGAAACAAGAACTATAAACAAGAACTATATAATAGAATTAGGAACAAAGAGCTAACAGAATAGCATTAGAATTTGCATCTGAATCCAAACAGGGTCTCTAATAGATCTGTACCTGACTTTAAGGAATATTGCAGAATATGCTGCATAAAAAGGAACTTAAGCAAAAACATCTCCTTGCGGGTTGACTTATAACTCCACGGGCTATATTTTTACCATCATGGAAAAGAAATTATCATCATTGTTGGCCGAAAGTTCCGAAGATTCCGGAAAAACTAAACCGAACAGAGTACAGGGTAAAATCTGGATTGCTCTTATCTGCTTTTTACTTTTTTGTACCGTTTTGACTGCAGCTTCGGGGAGCTGGTTCTTATACAGGCTTTATCAGTCTCTCCCAACCCTGAGCCAGATGCAAAATATTGAGCAGAAACTGGTATCTAAGGTGTTGGGGAAAGATAGTACACTAATTCATGAATTCAGTATTGAGCGAAGATTTTGGGTCTCCATTGATAAGATCCCTCTGGATCTTCAAAATGCACTTATTGCTATTGAGGACCGTCGTTTTTATAAACATTGGGGTATAGATACTAAGAGAATAATCGGCGCGGTTCTGGTAAATGTGCTAAGAGGGGGTTATGCTCAGGGAGCTTCAACCATCACTCAACAACTGGCTCGCAATGTCTATCTTACTGCAGATGCTTCCATGATAAGAAAACTCAGAGAAGCACTGACTGCTATACAATTGGAATCCTGTTACACAAAACGGGAAATTCTTGAATTGTACCTGAATCAGGTTTACCTTGGTGCCGGAGTATATGGAGTTGAGGCTGCCAGTGAACGGTATTTCAGCAAACATGTATCTGAGTTGAATCTAAATGAATGCACCATGCTTGCCGGACTTATCCAAACTCCTGAAAGGTACAGACCCGATAGGAAAGCTAACCTAAATCGTATGACTAAACGTCGCAATGAGGTGATTAAAGCCATGAAGGTTATGAAATTCATGGATGCAGTTACCGCACAAGAGCTTATGGATGACCCACTCTCGGTAAATCCTAAAAAAGCTGTTGCATCGGTGGGATCCTATTTCACCGAGGTGGTTAGAAAATATGTCGCTGATAAATATGGGGATGATCTGCTATACAATGGTGGCTTAACCATTCACACGACCCTTGACCCAGTAGCTCAGGACTCTGCAGAACAAGCAATGCAGCAACAAATAATTAGTTTGCAGAAAAGGCTCAACCGAATCTTTCTGGATAGTACTAGTGCACATGAAACAATAAAAATAAGCCGTGAGCGTTTTCTTGAGAATTTCGACTCCATCTATGCTCTTCATGAGGAGACGTTCTCAAAATATCCGGATTCTGTCAAGCTGAGAAAGGCCCAGATGTCGGTTTTGGCTCTGGATGTTCACAGCGGAGCAATTCGGGTGATGATTGGTGGCAGGGATTTTACTGAAAGTAAATTTAACAGAGCTCTTTTTGCACGCAGGCAACCCGGTTCTGCATTTAAGCCATTTGTGTATACTGCTGCTTTGGAGAATGGCTTTACCCCTGCAACAGTAGTACTGGATCAGCCCATAACTCTTATGACTCCTGAAGGAGAGTGGAGGCCGGAAAATTATGATAAGTCTTTTTACGGACCTATTGCGCTAAGGCCAGCTCTTGCCAAATCGGTAAACCTGGTAGCTATCCAGGTTCTTAATAAAGTTGGGATAAATGTAGTTATTGACTATGCCAGGAGAATGGGATTAAAGCACACGCTGAATCCGGTGCCTTCTCTGGCAATTGGTGCTTGTGAAGCAACCCCTGTCGAGCTGACTTCGGCTTATGCAATATTTGCCAATGGAGGAATCTGGAAAAAACCCTATTCAATAGAAAAAATCGTAGACAAAAACGGACGCGTCCTCGAATCGCATGCACCAGAAGAGCGGGAAGTACTCTCTGCCCGGACAGCCTTTCTAATGTCTTCACTTTTACGATCAGTGGTTTGCTGCGGAACCGGTGCTTCAATACCGGGACTGGGTTTTAACCGTCCTGCCGGAGGAAAGACTGGCACAACAAATGATTACTCCGATGCCTGGTTTGTTGGATTTACTCCACAGATCGCCTGTGGGGTGTGGGCTGGAGTAGATGAAAGGCGTTCTTTGGGAAGAGGGGTCACTGGAACCCTGGCTGCGGTTCCAACGTGGGTTAAAACCATGATTCCTCTTCATAAGGGGCTTCCGACTAAAGATTTTCCTCGACCAGAGGGTATAAAAACCGAATCTGTTTGTAAAGGATCACATCTAAAAGCGTTGCCCAGTTGTCCCAAAACCGAAAATGAATTTTTCTTTTCTGAAACAGTGATAGATTCCTGCGATATTCATGGCCCATCCAGAAAACGGGATGAAAACATGATAAAACTGTTCAGCGGACCTCAGCCTAAGAAAAAGAGTTCTACAGAAAAGAAAAAGAAAAACCTTATGTTTTAACCTGCCATAACTTATTGCCGCAATAGATTACCCGTTATCTGCTATATATTGCGGTTCGAAAAGAAGAGCATACCAGAGCCGTAATCTTCCTGTATCAGTAAAATGATTTAATCTCAGGATGCAGTTTGGGAAAGGGAAAAACTGAGGAAATCTTGTGACTTAAAAAATAAGCAGCAAGATTTCCTCAGGGTAAGGTTGGACCCGTGAAATAGAAATTATTTCCCTGGTACCTCATCAGGACATCCATCATCATCTTTGTAATCATTGTAAACTTCTGGGTCATTAGGGCAGACATCTTTTGAGTCCGGGATATTGTCCAGATCATTATCAAAATCATCGCAGCCATCATCATCTCTAAATCCATCAAAATCTTCAGCCAGATCAGGGCATCGGTCCTGAGTGTCATAGATCCCATCGTTATCATTATCAAAATCAGGACATCCATCATCATCTTCGAACCCATCAATATCCTCTGGCATTGATGGGCAGGCATCATCGTCGCCATAAATCTTGTCGCTATCGGGATCGGTCAGTTTGTTTTTGAGATCCATTTCATTAATTATCCCGACAGTCGCCCCGTCTTTTCCTTTTCCTTTTAACACAAGTGGCTGATTTTCAAAATATTCCACACCATCATTGAGCATGGTGTATCCTGGGTCTTCATGCAAATTGGATCTGTCTGCACGGGTATATAAATTACATGGCAGGCGATTACCATAAAAATCATTGTATATAACTCGTGACCTTTCTGATTCCAGGCTAGTCCAGATACCGTATTCTTTATTATTTAGAAAGACATTGTTCATGATAAGGACTTCGCTTCTTCCAGAGAGCTTTATTCCGCAATATCCGTTCTCGGAGATAATATTATGTTCGATTGAAGTATTTATGCTTCGGGTAGATTCGCAGAAAATACCAGTCCAGGCATTGCGGTAAATTATACAGTTTCGAATATAGGGAAGAGTAATCAGGCAATGGATGCCGGTCTCTTTATTATCTTTGACGATAACCTCTTGGATAATATTGGCGGTGTTTTCACATTTTATTCCGATAGATCCGTTCTCTATAGTGCACTTTTTAATCAAAGTCTTATCGGCAGCTTTTATTACTGCTTCTTTGCCATTTCCATGAATTTTTGTTTTTGAAATGGATTCGCCTATAAGAGAAATATTATCTTTAAGTGTAACCGTTTCCCGGTAAAATCCATTGAGCAGGAAGACTGTGTCGCTTGGATCTGCTCTATCGACGGCGGCTTGAATACTCTGCACATCTTTAGGAACGCAGATAATCTTTGATTGGGAAACTGTCGGGAAGATCGAAATGAGTACTATTAACTGCTTTAGAATGTTAGTCATTGAAATCCCCTTTTTCGTGGGTGTAGTACGTCTTCATAATAATCTACGATATTTCTTAAAGCAAGGCAAATGTGATATCAGATAAACTGTATTCATATGGAATACAAATTACATCTAGAACGTTGGAGCATGTGTTATTTAGTGAAGGTATGAAGCAGCAGCCAGGTCGAGTTTCCCGCATTAATACAACTGGCCACCCCACATTTTTATGGACTCTTTAGGAAATTATAATGAAACCGGTATTTATCTTTAATTTTCTGGTGATGTTTTTTTTAGCAGCAACAAATACCGTAGAGGCTTCTTCAACTGAAAAATTTGCTTCATTTCTGGCTGGAATACTTCTGATAGAAGAGAGCAGGAATTTTAGCTCAGAACAAAAAGCTCTTGAATATAAGCAGTTGCAGCAAATAACCGGGATTAGCGGTTCTGAGGTAATTGAGTTTATTAATAGCTTTCGAGAAAATCCGAAAGAGTTTAAAGAGATCTACACTTCTATCAAAGCAGAGTTGACTGGAGCTGAAAAAGATAAAAAGAAGGTGGAGGAGAATAAGGATATTGATAAAAAAGTTAGATAGTATTGTAAACAATATTTCTTAATATTATTATAGAGGTAAAAATGGCTGAGAATGTTTTTGAGATTTCAGATGAAGAATTTTCTAAGGAAGTGCTTTCAAGCGAAATACCTGTAATTGTGGACTTCTGGGCTGAATGGTGTGGTCCCTGCAAAATGTTAACTCCGATATTTACAGAGCTGGCTTCTGAATATCAGGGGAAGGTTAAATTTGTGAAGATTAACATAGATAATTGCCCGAAGACTGCCTCTGGTTACGGCGTAAACAGTATTCCTACAATGCTTTTTTTTAATAATGGCAAAATTGTAGAACAGCATACAGGGCTTTTGGCGAAAGCTCCATTAAAAGTAAAAATTGACAGGGCTTTTGCCTGAAAAGGTACATAATGAAAGTATTGACATTAAATCCTCCGTTTCTGCCTAAATTTTCCAGAGAATCCCGCTCTCCGGCTGTTGCCAGAAGTGGTACACTTTATTATCCGATGTGGTTAGCATATGCAACAGGTAATCTTGAGAAGGCTGGAAACGAAGTACTTCTCATTGATGCACCGGCGGCAAATTTGTCTTTAGAGCAGATAATCCAGAAAACGATTGATTTTAATCCAGCAGTTGCCATTCTGGATACATCAACTCCCAGTATATATAGTGATATCGAAGCTGGAATTGCACTAAAGAAAGCTATTCCGTCACTTTTCTGCATACTGGTAGGGGTTCATGTCTCTGCTTTGCCAGAGCAATCTCTTGAACTGAATTCTATAATCGATGCTGTTGCTTTTGGAGAGTATGATCAGACAGTTGTGGAACTGGTTAAATGTCTTACGGAAGAAGGACGCCCGGACGACACTGTACTGAGCAGTATAAAAGGAATAGCTTTTCGAAGCAGTACAGGTGAGATTATAAAAAACAGAGCCCGGACTTATATTAAAGATCTTGATAGTATACCATTTGTTTCTTCGGTATATAAAAAGCATCTGGATATCAAGCCCTATTTTTATGGTCACAGCCGCCATCCTCTGATTGTAACAGTCACAGGGAGAGGGTGCCCTTATCACTGTACATATTGTGTTATCCCCCAGACATTACAGGGACATCAATACCGAAAACGTTCTGTTAGCTCTATAGTTGAAGAATTTTTGTACATAGCCAGTCATTTTCCTGAAGTAAGGGAAATAATGATAGAGGATGATACTTTGACTGCAGATAAGAAGCGCTGCCGTGAACTGGCAGAGGCTCTCATTGCAGCCGGCGCTACTAAAATTCCATGGTCTGCTAACTCCCGGGCAGAAGTAGATTACCAAACCATGCGGCTGATGAAAAAGGCTGGATGCAGGCTTTTTTGTGTAGGCTTTGAGAGCGGGGATCAGCAGATTCTTGATAATATTCAAAAATCGATAACTCTTGACCGAATCAGGCAATTTTTAAAAGATGCCAAGCGTGCAGGCATTCTTATACATGGCTGCTTTATGGTGGGCAATAGAGGAGAAACCAGGGAGACGCTGGAAAAGACTCTTGCCTTTGCCAAGGAAATCAATCCTGATACTGCCCAGTTTTTTCCAATTATGGTATATCCTGGTACAAGCGATTATGAGTATTTCAAAGAAAAGGGCTGGATAGTTACCAATGATTATCGCAAGTGGGTTACCCCGGATGGTTTGCACTCATCTGTTGTGTCAAATCCTGAGCTTACCTATGAACAACTGGTATGCTTTTGTGACCGGGCGCGTAAAGAATTTTACTTTCGTCCTAGTTACATTTTAACCAAACTGAGTCAGATTTTCACCACCCCTTCAGAAGCTAAAAGGATAATCAAGGCAGGGTGGACCTTTATTGGCTATCAGGTGAATCCACGCTATAGGAAGGTTTGAGAAATCTGAAATGCTTGATTTGCTAAAATGGTTGTTCTGGCTCTCGGTATTCTCAATAATCTATTCCTACAGCCTCTATCCTTTTTTGCTGGTTATATTTTATCGTTTGTTTGGCAGACCTGTAATAAAGGACAGCTCGTTTACCCCTACAGTGGGTGTTCTGATACCTGTTCACAATGAAGAGGCGGTTATCAGGAAAAAAATCGATAATATATTATCCCTGAACTATCCGAAAGACAAGCTCAGTATCTGGGTAGGATCCGATCTTAGCACTGACCGTACAGAGGAGTTTGTCAAAGAATACAATGATCCCAGAATTCATCTGTGGCGATCTCCGGCCCGTGCCGGAAAAACCGGGATCTTAAACAATCTTGTACCACAAATTGATGCAGAAATCATACTTTTTACAGATGCTAATACTATGCATCAAAAAGACTGCCTGAGAGCAATCGCCTGTAACTTGGCCGATCCATCTGTAGGGGCAGTTGCTGGACACATCGAGCATGTTCAGGATTCTGATCAAGATGATCAGTTTGGTGAGAGTATGTACCGTAAATTTGAATCAAAGCAGAAATATATGGAAGGAATGCTACACAGTACTATCTCGGCTTTCGGGGGATTTTATGCTATTCGTAAATCCTTATTTAAACCCATTCCACCCAATTCTTATTCCAATGATGATGTATTGATACCGATGAGCATAATTCGTCAAAAATTCAGAGTCATATACGAACCTTTAGCCAAATCGGTTGAAGATAATACAGGTAGTGTTAGCTCCGAGTTTCATAGAAGAATTCGAATCGGTGCCGGAAATTTTCAGGCATTTTCCTGGCTGATCGATTTTCTAAATCCTTTCAAGGGATGGCCTTTTTTCTGTTTCCTTTCTCACAAGGTCAGCAGATGGTTTTCTCCATTCTTCTTTGTTACAGCGGCAGTGACATGTTTTATTCTGTCACTATCTGGACAGGAGGCTGTATATCGTATGTTGTTTGCTGCCGGTTCAATATTTCTGGTCACCGGCCTTCTTCATAAGATCATTGCACTCAGAATTACCCGCCATATCTATTATTTTTTGATGATGAATATTGCGCTGATTCTGGGATTTTTGCGATTCATTTGTGGAATTAAATCTGCAGCCTGGTCAAGAACTGAGCGAAGCTGAAACTCCGGCTAAAAAAAAGGCCCGGGTAAACCCGGACCTCTCACTTGCATATATGTTCGAAGAACTACGATGGAATTACATTCTGAGCATTGGGACCCTTTGCACCATCAACAACTTCAAACTGCACTTTCTGACCTTCTTCAAGTTTCCGGAATCCATTAGTCTGGATTGCAGAAAAATGAACAAAAACATCACGAGATCCATCATCAGGTGAGATGAATCCAAATCCTTTGGCCTCATTGAACCACTTCACAACTCCTGTGGGCATACTGCACAACCTCTTTTTAAAAGTAAAACTTATGAGATACTTTATAGGAAAGTATCAAATATACAATTCTCTGTAAGATATTTGATGCCGTAATGGAAAGAAAGAAAATATTATTGATGATGGAAATTAACGGAGGAGATGGCAAATTAAACCGTTGTAACTATACATCCAAAATTGACACGATTCTTTAAATTTGTATAACGAATAAGGCTCAATGCACCTTGTTTAAAGGGGAAAAAACCTGCCCTGCAAAACAACATCTTAGCATTTGGTTTCATCCGGTAGCTTGACTTGATTTGATAATGCCAGAAAACTATTGAAAAAAAAGCAGCTCCGCTAAGAGGAGCTGCCATGGAAATAAGAACTAAAAAAAGTTCAGAATTAATAATCGCCCATACCACCTGGCATACCAGCCCCGGCACCAGCAGATTTATCTTTGCTTTCTGGTTTTTCCGAAACGATACATTCGGTGGTAAGGATAAGGCTTGCAATACTTGCGGCATTCTCAAGAGCAGTGCGTGTTACCTTTGTTGGATCTATAACTCCACTGTTGAGCAGATCTTCAAAGGTATCTCTATATGCATTATAACCATAAGCGCCCTTGTTTTTCTTGACTTCATTGGCTATTACAGATGATTCCTTGCCGGCATTGGAAGCAATCAACCGTAATGGCTCCTCACAAGCCCGGCGAATTATATCAATACCGATCTTCTCGTCATCTTCAATTTTCAAAGAATCAAGAACTGAAGATGCACGAATCAAAGCAACGCCACCTCCTGGAACAACACCCTCCTCTACAGCAGCCCTGGTAGCATGCAGCGCATCTTCAACTCTGGCTTTCTTCTCTTTCATTTCAGTCTCAGTTGCAGCACCAATCTTCAAAACAGCGACTCCACCAGCCAATTTAGCCAAACGTTCCTGAAGCTTTTCCCGATCATAATCGGAGGTGGTTTCTTCAATCTGTTTGCGAATCTGATTGATGCGAGCCTTGATGTCTTGAGCGTTTCCAGCTCCCTCGATGATAGTGCTGTTTTCTTTATCGATAATGATCCGTTTGGCTTTACCGAGTGAATCGACTGTAGTGTTTTCGAGCTTAAAACCGGCTTCTTCTGAAATGACAATTCCGCCAGTAAGAGTTGCAATATCCTCAAGCATTGCTTTTCTTCTATCACCAAACCCGGGTGCTTTAATAGCAGCGATTTTGAGAGTGCCACGAAGCTTATTTACAACCAGTGTCGCAAGTGCCTCACCATCGACATCCTCTGCAATGATAAGGAAGCTTTTGCCCATCTGAACTACTTTTTCAAGTAATGGTAGTAAATCTTTCATGGCGCTGATTTTTTTATCATGAATTAGAATCAATGGCTCTTCAAGAACACATTCCATATTGTCGGGATTGGTGACAAAGTATGGAGAGAGATATCCACGGTCAAACTGCATTCCTTCCACTACATCAAGAGTAGTGTCCATGCTTTTGGCCTCTTCAACTGTGATCACTCCATCCTTGCCAACCTTTTCCATTGCATCTGCAAGCAGATCACCTATTGCGAAATCATTATTGGCAGAAATCGCTCCGACCTGAGCAATCTCTTTTTTGCCCGATACAGGACTGGAATTTTTTTTCAGTTGATCAATAATTGCCTTTACCGCCTTATCCATTCCTCTTTTAATAGCCATAGGGTCAGCACCAGAAGTAACGTTTTTAATTCCCAGATGAGAAATTATCTGCGCCAGAACCGTAGCGGTTGTTGTCCCATCTCCGGCATCATCGGAAGTTTTTGAGGCAACCTCTTTGACCATTTTTGCGCCCATGTTTTCAAACTTGTCATCAAGCTCAACCTCTTTGGCGACGGTTACACCATCTTTTGTAACAACCGGAGAGCCCCAGCTCTTTTCAATAACCACATTGCGACCACGGGGGCCTAAAGTTACCTTGACTGCATTGGCAAGAGTATCAACCCCTTTGAGGAGTTTTTCACGGGCAGAAGTATCAAAAGCAAGCATTTTAGCTGCCATAAAGCAGATCTCCTTTTCTAATTTTTGTTGCGAGTTAATTTCTGAGTTTACTGAAAATTATATGATTGCCAGAATGTCACTTTCACGAACAATAAGGTAATCTTCTCCATCAATGGTAACTTCTGTACCGGAATATTTTCCGTAAAGAACTTTGTCGCCTTTTTTCAGAGAGACTTCAATTTTTTGCCCCTTATCAGTGACCTTACCAGGCCCCACTGCGATCACCTCAGCTTTTTGTGGCTTTTCCTTTGCATTATCGGGGATAATGATTCCACCGGCAGTCTTCTCTTCTGCTTCCATGGGTTTGAGAATTATCCGATCTTCAAGTGGTTTTACATTCATAAAAACCTCCCTATTGAATTTGTGGTTGAAAAAATGTTATAACAATCAAAATTGATGGTCTCAGCTCAAAGCAAAAGGCATGCCTAATGTTCCGGGGGAGCATTGTGAGGCAAATAATGTTCAATTGATCCAATAGTTCCAAAACAATTGTTTGATTTTGAAACAGACATTCCGTTTTCAAACATACTTTCGAAACATACTAAACTAAATGCTGCTCCGTTTTTCGAGCACGATGATATAGGTATTGTTAGCGGGGCTATGCAGGAACCAAAAAGCAGCTATTTTTTAAATTAATTAGCAGATGGTGACTTGAGGTGCTTTACCTTTGAGGTCAAAGTTCTCAAAGGAAACTCTTCTGGAAAGATCCGGAGTATCCGATCTACAGCAGGCAGGTAGAACGGAGCAGTATTTTTTTATGAATCGTGAAGCATACATTTTCCAGGTCTGGTCGAACGAGCCCCCCGAGAGATGTTTCACCAGGATATCAGTGGTGACTTTGAGATGGTGAGTCTTTGCGATTTGCATACAAATATCCATATCATAAAAATGAAAACCATCAAAAGTAATATCATCAAAGCGGATCTGTTTGAAGAGGCTTTTCCTGATTGCAAAGAAAAGCCCATCTACAGCCACCACTGGGGTGTCCTCGCTCTGCCAGTCAAATACTGTGAGAAAAAAGCTGGATCCCTGATCTAATTCATGTATGACCTGACCCTTGATAAAGGGTCTGCCAGCGGCAACCCAGGCAGGATTGTCTGCAAAAAGATATTGAGTCCCGGCAACTCCTACCAAACCCAAAGAATTTTCACTGAATTTCTCTGTCAACTTCTGAGCCCACCTGCCTTCAACAAAAAAAACATCTTCATGCATAAATACCAGTATTTCACCTCCAGCTCTTTTTACACCCTCATTGTAGGCGCTACAGAGATTGTACCGGTTACTTCTATTGTCAATTCTGATGTATTCGGTTTCGGTACCGGCTGTTCTCTGAACATTCCGTTGATGAATATCCCAGGACAATTCTTTACGCGAGCAGGTAATAATGCTTATCATGGTAAATAGCTTATAATTAGGATTAAAAAAATACAACCTAAATCGGCCTTGTTTCTTTGAAGATGAAAACGCACAGCTGCCAATAAATCAGTGCATTTTGCATTCGAAGGGACAACTTGGAGCAGGAAGGTGATATCCCAAAGAAAATGGAAAAAAACTCTTTAACTGTGCGTGCTATTTTTCAGGAAGGTGTTTATTGAGCAACTCCATTAAATCCGATTTTCTGAATGGTTTGCTCAAGCTTCCGGTAAACCCGTACTTTCCTGGATCTGCCATAATCGGATCTTCGGCATAACCGCTGGAAACAAAAACCGGAATCTCTGCATCTGTTTTTCTGATCTCTTTAACTAGCTCTTTACCTCCCATACCTGCGGGGATGGTCAAATCGACAATAATGGCCGAGAAGGGATTGTTGCTCAATTCATTTTTGTATAGTTTCAGTGCAGTACTTCCATCACTTTCGCAAACTACGCTATATTTCATTAACTCCAGCATTGCTTTTACAGTTTTTAATATGATATCCTCATCATCCACCAGTAGTATTCGACCGTTTCCCTGATGAGAGACCGCATCGGTAGAACTGCTGATGAAGAGTGTATTTTGGCATGCTGGCAAAAAAATGTTAAATGTACTGCCCTTGCCTGGTTCAGATTGCACTTCGATAGTTCCTCCATGGCGATGAATGATGGAGTATGAAGTTGCCAGTCCCAGACCGCTGCCCTTTTGCTTTGTGGTGAAAAAGGGATCAAAGATTTTGGGAAGGATCTCTTTGGGAATACCTATGCCGCTGTCTTTGAAAGAAACTTGTACATAGCTTCCTTTGCTGAGAATGGGGTGACTGTTTCCGAGAGTAACATTCTTTGCAGAAATAAAGATGGTTCCTCCCAAAGGCATCGCTTGCTGAGCATTAATAACAATATTGTCGATTACCTGACCGAGTTGATTGGCATCATAATCACAGGCCCAGATCTGTTGTGGTAATTCGGTTACACTTGAAACATTGGATCCGCTCAATGCGAATCTGGCAGTTTCTGCAACAAATGGAAAGAGTGTGCTTGTTTTGCGTACTGGTTCTCCACCTTTGGCAAATGTGAGTAATTGTTGAGTGAGCCCCTTTACACGCCCGATTGCTTTTAATGCTTCTTTGAGATATTGGGTTACCAAATGATTGTTGGATTCATCACGTGCAAGTTCGATGTATCCAAAGATACCACTCATTATGTTATTGAAATCATGAGCAATACCTCCAGCAAGAATACCCAGCGATTCAAGCCTTTGATTATTCTGGATAGCTTCCAGAAGCCTTTCTTTTTCAGTTATATCACGAAATACCAGGACGATTCCGATTATCGATCCATCTTTGTCTCTGATCGGGGCACCACTATCTGCGATGAGTCTTTCCTGGCCATCTCTGGAGACAAGAATGGTTTGGGTTGTCAATTCTTCAGTCTTTCTGTTCTGCAATACTTTCTGAACAGGATTCTGACAAGGTTTACGGGAAGCTACATCAATAATATTAAAGACGGAATTGAGAGGTTTGCCAACACATTCACTCTGCTTCCATCCGGTCAGTTGCTCTGCAGCATGATTAATTAAAACGACCTTTCCTTCCGTATCGGTTGCAATCACACCATCAGCTATACTTCTGAGAGTAACTGAGTGCCGCTCTTTTTCTCTGGCTAATGCATCATCGGCTCTCTTATTCTCCGAAATGTCTAGTACGGTAAAAGAAATTCCCCTTGAGAGGTCAGACTCATCCAGCGGTGATGAAGACAAAAGGACATTCATCATGATGCCGTTTTTTTTCAACCATTGAGTTTCTACTGTACCGATACCGGTTTTAGAAATCTGCTTTTTGCTGTTTTTCTCAACCCGTTTATATTCCAGAACACTTTGATAGAAAAGCTGTGTGTTGCCTCCCAGGATATCGCAGTGATCATATCCGGTCATCTCACAGAAACGCTCGTTCACTTCTATGATCTGGTTATCGATAATCAGGCCGATGCCAACCGGAGCAGCCCTGAATATACTTTTTAGCCGTGCTTCACGTTCTGTGAGTGCGATTTCAGTCAATTTTCTTTCTGTGATATCCTGTATAGTACCAAACATCTTTATTGGTGAACCATTGCCGCTGAATTCCAGCTCTCCCAAAGTATGTACCCATCGCAGCGACCCATCCTTTTTCCTGATTATCCGGTATTCTTTGTTAAATGGATTGTGTTTGTTTATTACATGGTTATAAAGATGGTCTGATACTTCTTTCCTGTCTTCAGGATGAATAAGATCGATCCATGAATCTATTGTTTTACTGTGAGTTTCGTCAGTTCCAAAAACAATGTCAATCATTGGGGAATTGGTCCAGTTGCTAGTCCAAATGTCAAAGATGTAGTACCCCACAGAGGCAACCTGTTGAGACTGTAACAGAAGCGCTTCGCTTCTTTTAACTGATTTTTCAATATTCTTTCGCTCAGTTAAGTTAAAGGCTATGCCTTGAGTTCCAACACATTTTCCATCGGCAGTGCTGATTATGGGGGATGCATCTATTATTAGATAAACAGTGGTGCCTGATCTGCTTATACATTCTGTTTCATAGCCATTAAATGTTTCTCCACCCAGAAGCGATGAAAAAAGAATTTTATCCCGATTAGCAACTTCTTTGGACTGAAAATCTGCAAGTGATTTACCTAAAATCTGCTCTATTGGATAACCCAGTGTCTTTTCCCATGCAGGGTTAAGGCTGGAGAACTTGCCTTCGTGGTCCGATTGCCAGAACAGATAATGTGATGATCTTCCCAGACTGTCAAATGTCTGATTTTGAAAATGAGGCTGATCATTATAAACGATTGATTCAGTTATATGCGGATTTGAAGTGAAGTTGTTTTTGGATACAGTAGACATGGATTATGGCTCTCCAGGCAGGAAATGCAGATATACAATTTATCCGCATCGAAGCTTTGACAAGTCATCTGATTTAAAAATGTAATCTGAATTTACTACTTATTTTTCTGTAACCTAATTCCGACGGCTCTTTTTAGCATTAAAGAAAGACTGTGAAAGTTGTCCTGTTTAGCTGTAAGATAATTGATATGAACGGAATATGCAAGATGTGCCAATACCCTGATAATGGGGCATAATGGAAGATGTCCAATACCTGGCTGGTGCTGGTATTGGACATAGCTTTTGCAGCTACCTTCTTGTTATGCTTTTAGCCATCTGACAGATTTGGTTCCAGAAGCCGGGCACATGCATCGGCTGATTCAGCGGCACCGCAACTGTTAAGCACTTTCTCATAACTCTCTTTGGGATTAACTCCTGAAAGTGCGTATATTGCTTTTTTGTTTTTGACAAAAACAACATACGGGACTGCTCGTACTCCGAAAACTGATGCTATGTCAGGGTTTTTGTCTATATCTATTTTTAAAAAAACAGCCTGATCTTTGTGAGCTTCTGAGAGTGAGTTGAAAATTGGAGAAAGAACTTTACAAGGCATACACCAGTCAGCATATAGATCAAACACCAGCATTTTAGATTCATTCTCATTTATGAGCTGGTTCAGTTCATTGATAGAGGAGATGGTTCTAACTGATGAGGTATTATTCTGTGAATTGGATGCTCCTTTTTTGCTACAGGAAGTTACAGAGAAAAGCAGAAATGTGAAAATAACTGCAATAATTATGTACTGGCTTGGATATTTTTTGCTCATTTAGCACTCCCTTTAATATAGAGATAGTCTTTTTTTGCCTCAAGTATGCGAATATCATACCAAAAATAGTAAGTGGACTGTAGTGATAAAATGGAGCTTCTAAAAGAGCTGATTGTTGCAGGTGCAACGTGGCTGTTATTGTACCTGCAACATATCTGAAGAGGACTGTGCCGTGGTAGGAATGTTTAAAGTAATACCGCTTTCCTTTGGTGCGAGTTCTGGGGGTAGTTTTCCGAACCCCCAGTCTTCTCAGGATTTTTGTGAATCGTCCGAATCAGATCGATTCTACTACTCGCGGTTTAACAGATATTTAGCAACCACCAATTCCAGTGTGCCGGAAGTGGTTTGTCCAACGATTAATTGATTAAGAATGTCCAGATCGGATTTCCAGACGATATCTCCTTTGGCTATTATTGAGGTGCAGCCAGATGCGTACTCTGTAATCAGCTTTCCATCTTTTAAATAAAAGAATCGCTCTGCAATCTGAGTTTGAAATGATATGAGGGCGGCAGGAATCTCATTTGGTTTAAACCACAGCTTTATCTCCCGTTCAGCTTCGCAATCTGTAGCTGAGGCATGAATCAGATTGTCTATCCTCTGATCAATCACTGCTCCTTCAGCACTTTTTACTGGCACCACTGCTCCTATCGAACGAATGCAACCGGGTTTTTGTTCCCTAGCATTGTTTGGGTTTGTAGGACCAGCCAGATCGCGAATTTTCTGTACTGCATTTGGACCCTGATAAACAATGGCGATTACCTTTTGCTTTTGAGGTTGTCCAGGGAAATGGCTTTTACCGGCAATATATTCAAGCAATGGTGGGTAAAAAGCTTTTTCCTTGTGCTCTGCATAATGCTCTGCAGCAAGCATCTTTGTGACCTTTACTACTTTCATACCTGCGAAATATAACCCGGTGTTAAATTCGGACAATATGCTAAATATATAACCAGTGGCTGAATTTTTCAGTGCATCTGGTTTGATTAGAACCAGTGTCTGGGTATGCTTTTCGTTCTGCATGAGACAAATCTCCTTTTGCGATTAGTTTTACAAAAAATAGAGCTGTTTATGTCAAAGGTAGTCAGGTCTGAATCATTAGATTTTTCGGTAAAATAAATTCTGAAACACTTAAAAATTGGAAATCTTAAACCCGGGAAGCAGCAGAAGTCCCAGCCACATATCCGGTACTCCATGCGGCCTGAAGGTTGAATCCGCCAGTGACACCATCAATGTCAAGCACTTCACCTGCAAAAAACAACCCCGGGCAGACCCTGCTTTCCATCGTCTGGAAATCTATTTCGGATAGTTTTATACCTCCACAGGTCACAAACTCGCTGCGGTTTGTATCTTTACCGCTAACATCAAGTTTACATCTATATAGTAATTCTGTCAAATTAAAAGCTTGCTTTTTTGAGAGATTTGCCCAGAGCAGAAACTGCTCACACCCGACAGTTTCAGCTAATGAGTGCCACAATCGTGAGGGTAGTGCAAAGGGGGAGAGCTGGCAAACTTTTCTTGGAGCAGCACTCTTTCTCATCGAATTTATCTTTTTGAAAATTTCATCTTCTTTAAAACCGGGCAGCCAGTTGATAGTACAGGAAAAATGATATGCCCGGTTATAGAGCTCCCTGGCAGCAAATGAGGATAGCCGCAATATGGCTGGACCGCTCAGACCGTTATGGGTGATAAGAACCGCTCCACGCTGTTGGTGTTTAGTTGCTTCAACCGATACAATTGCATCTGGGATTGTTACTCCCGGCAGACCATTGATTATGGGATCATTAATTACAAATGAAAAAAGAGAGGAAATCTGTTTGTTTATCATATGTCCTAAAGATTGGGCAGCAGTTATTCCATTTGAGCCAGGTGTGCCGCCTGTGGCGATTATAAGACAATTGCATCTGATCTTGCTCTGATCTGTTAAGGTAAGTTCAAATCCAGTTGTATCTTCAAGCTTAACAGCTCTAAGCAGACCATGATTTTGTAAGATTTTAACACCTGATGTGCGGGCATGGTTCAAAAGACAATCAACAATTGTGTGAGAGTGGTTTGATTGCGGAAACACTCTGCCGTCTGACTCCTTTTTTAAAAGGACACCTTTTGAATTAAACCATTTAACGGTGTCCTCAGGGCTAAACCGGTGAAATACCGAAAAGAGCTCTTTTGTCCCGCGTGGATAATTGCTGCAGAATTGACGCAAGTCGGATTGAGCGTTGGATAGATTGCATCTTTTTCCACCTGAGAGTGATACTTTCTCAAGAAGATGGTTGCTGCTTTCAAGAATCACAACCTCTGTCTGAGGGTTTTGCTCCTTACAGCTAATCGCAGCAAAAAAACCGGCAGCTCCTCCTCCTGCAATTACAACTTTCATTATCTCTAATTTTCCTGCTCTGGATATTTTCAACATCTGTAACAACAAAATAAACAAAGCACCACTTATGATGGCAGTAAAAAGCAAGAGATCTATTTGTATGATTTTGACCTTTATTAATTTCAGTAATCGTATCACAAGGAGATACAAAAAAATTTCTACTATAGCTTTTAACCTGAAGAAGTTGGGTAAAAAATATTTAAAGGTAGCCATGGCTACCCTTAAAAAAGTCGGAAGCGGCATGAAAGTTGTATGAAGCGCCGGAAAGAAAGCTTTTCTGGATAACTCTGGAAAAAGAGCCGCTTAAATGGTTAAATTAAGCCAGATACACAGGATTTTGTATTATGTTAACCCCAGTGCCAGTTCCCTTTCCCAAAGGTTTTTTGACTATCAAATGATTCCTCTGCTGTATTTACTTCGAAATTCGTTAGTTGTCATTTCCTAAGGGATGGCAGTGATTGGTTTGATATTAGTTCTCCTATTAAATATTTTAATTTCGGTTAATAGCTGAGTTGCTAATGATTGGGATGCAGAGGGAGAAAAGATCAAGTGTCTGAGAAGTGGAAAATGCTCTTTGGCATGTTTTGCAGTTTTTTAAAGATTGGCACTTTTACCATTGGTGGTGGTTATGCGATGCTTCCTTTGATAGAGCAGGAGTTTGTGGGTCGTAGAGGGTGGGTTTCTAAAGATGAAATTGTGAATGTACTTGCACTCTCTCAGTCTCTGCCAGGGGTGATTGCTATCAATGCATCTTTGTTTGTGGGCTATAAAATTGGGAAAATCAGGGGTGCTTGCATAGCTGCTGCAGGCATGATTCTGCCATCATTTTTTATTATACTCATAATAGCTGTTGTCTTTGATCAGTATAGAACAATTCCAGTTATCCAGGATGCTTTCAGCGGGGTTAGGGCTGGAATAACGGCGTTAATTCTTTTTACCGCTATCAGGCTATCCAGATCTGTGGTTAAAAATAGAATTGATTTGCTGATCACTGTATTTTCATTTCTGCTGATAGCTCTTTTTGAGATCCATCCGATTGTTGTGCTTCTTTTATCTGCTTTGACTGGTTTAATTTTATTGCGGGAGGGGAAGAGGTGATTCTGGTTTCCTTATTTCTGGTCTTTTTTAAAATCGGTCTTTTTTCATTTGGAGGAGGATATGCGATGATTCCTCTTATACAGATGGAGATGCAAAATGCAGGATGGCTTTATGCGGAAGAGTTTGCAGATATAGTCTCGATTTCACAGATGACACCCGGCCCGATTGGAATAAATGCGGCAACCTTCGTTGGTTTTCGAACTGCAGGAGTTACCGGTTCGATTTGTGCAACTCTTGGAGTTTTTCTTCCCTCTTTCCTCTTAATAATGATGACAGCCGCTTTTTTTGAGAAATTCAGCGAAAACCGGATAGTTAAAACCATCTTTTCTGGTGTCAGACCGGCTTCTATTGGTTTAGTACTTATAGCGGTCTTGTTTTTTGCTCAGGTTTCGGTTTTCAGTTCGCCTTTAGGGCTAGAAAACCTGGGGCGTTTCCTTTTAGCTAAAAAGATAGAGTCTCCATTGAGCTTTAAACTCAATACTAATGGACTAATCATTTTTCTGCTGATTTTTTTGGGAGTTACCCGTTTGAGACTTTCTGCAATCTTTGCGATTGTGATTTCTGCAGTGCTGGGAATACTTTTATTCTGAAAAAAAGATTCGGAATTATTATTGCTTCGTTTAATACCTGGTAGCCACTTTAAAAAAAGTAACTGCATAGTTATCTGTAGTGGAAAATATTTAATCGGAAAAAATAAGAACTAATATTAAACAATATCAAATCGGAAGCAATAAGAAAGAAATATCAAAACTAAGAATCGGGATTAGCAATTACTTTTATTATAAGCTCATCTTTTTAGATATCTTTCCAGCTTTACCTGATTGTTTCTTATTCTATTTGATTTGTAATTCTTATTCTATCCGGTTATCTCTGATTTCTTATTCAATATCAGGTAATACTATATGTCACATGTCAGACGAGTAATTTGGGCAGACCTGCTTAAAATATTCGCCATTTATGGGGTGATGATAATCCATTGCTCGGCACCATATCTGGTGGAATATGCTAAAAGTAAAACTGACTGGTGGGCAGGTAATCTATATGATTCATTTTACCGCTGGTGCATTCCGATATTTTTCATGTTAAGTGGCACTTTTATTCTGGAGCAGGTTCAGAGAGAATCGGTAAGACATTTTCTTCTGAAGCGGTTTAAACGAATTCTTGTACCTTTTTTCCTCTGGAGTGCAGTCTATTTTTTATGGAGAGTATCGGTAAATAAAGAACAGATCTCTTTCTATGAGATTCTGCCTTTATTTATCAAAGAGCCCGCTTACTATCATCTGTGGTTTATTTATACGCTTATAGGTCTCTATTTTCTCTCCCCTTTCATAGGTATTTATCTAAAACATGCTTCTAAAGGAAATATCCGGTTTTTTCTCTTAACATGGTTTGTTTTCGGCTCTCTTTTGCCTACTGTTGAGTCTCTTTTAAGCATTGAAACATATTTATCAATTTCTACTCCCAGCTCTATTTTCTATTACACCGGTTATTTCATACTTGGATATCTCTTGAAGAACATACATGTAAAGAGACGGTCGTTAATTTTTCTTCTTCTCTTGTTTATATCAGCCTTTGTTTTTACGGTATATGGCACATATTATCTGACTGCTAAGATAAAAGGCGGCGTTTTTACAGAAGCTCTTTATGAGTATTACAGCGTAAATGTTTTATTAATGTCTATACCGGTTTTCCTGATAATTAAAAGTATCAGGTGGCCGGGTATTTTAAGTGATGGAAAAACTGCGATATTATTAAATTCTCTGGTTCTTTGCATCCCTGGGATTTATCTGGTTCACGCAATTGTTATTTCTGTTTTTAAAGGGAATGTGCTGCAATTTATGGCAATCAATAAAGTGTTTAATCCCTGGATAGGGATCCCGTTGTTTGCCACATCTGTATTAATTGTCTCATTCTGTATAGTATATGCGATCAGGCAGGTGCCCGGTTTAAAATCTCTGGTGCCATAAAACTATTATTTCGGCACTTAATAATCACTCTGATATCTAATGGGGGAAAACTATGAACTACTATACTAATAATATAATATCCAAATCACAATTCGTAAATCTTAAAACAAATTCCAAATTCTAAAACCTAAATTCGAAACAGGAATAAGAAGGTTCAAGATAGCTTGATTTTTTAACGTGAGATAAATTATGTACAAATCCGGCACAGTTACTCTGGCAATGATCTCTTTTTTAAGTTTAATTCTCAGTGGGGAAGGGCATGCTGAAAAATTAATAACTCAGCAATCCTATAAAACATTTTACCGGCTTGCTGGTTCGCCGGTTATGAAAATGTCAAAGGAGTCGGCCTGGAAAGCTGCAGTGCCTCAGGTTAAGCATGTCAAAATCCGGTCATCTATGGATGGATCTTTACAGCCTGCGTTATTTTACAATTCCGGTTCTGATAAAAAAAAGCCTTTACTGCTTGCGCTACACAGTTGGAGCGCCGACTATCAGCATCATTACAGCATACCGTTTGGAATTTGGGCTCTTATTAATGACTGGGTTCTTATTCACCCGGATTACCGGGGGGCTTTTACAAATAAAAGTGCTACAGCTTCAGAGCTTGCTTTGCAGGACATTCTGGATGCTTTGAATTATGCACTCAACCATGCCAAAATAGATTCAAACAGGATATATATAACCGGTTTTTCGGGTGGCGCTATGCTTACTCTGATTATGGTTGGCAAGTATCCACAGCTTTGGGCTGGAGCGGCGGCCTGGGTGCCGGTGTATGATTTATCCAAGTGGTATCAGGAGTTAAAAAAGAGCAGGTATAACTATGCTGTTCATATACGCAACTCTTGTGGAGGGCCACCACTGGAAGGTTCAAAAAGTTTTCAGGAGTGTCAGAAAAGAAGTGTGAGCAGTTACCTTAAAAAAGCTTATGGAAAAAATGTTCCGGTTTATATTGCTGCAGGTATAAAAGATAATTTTGTTATGCCATCACATTCGATACTGGCCTTTAATGATCTGGCAGAAAAAGAAGATCGCATTGCTTTATACGACATGGCATATATAGATAAGTACAGGAAAATTCCAGATAATCTTGAAGCATCTTTTCAGGACAGTTTTTTCTCGGATGTCGGTTTGCCACTGCTTTTTGAACGTAAATCAAATACTGTAGTGTTGAAAATATTTGAAGGAAAGCATGATATAATATTTAACGCAGGGTTATACTGGTTAAGCAGACAAAGGAAATAGGCATGTTTCTGTGATGCAAGGAGTCAGGAATTTCAAAAAATTCCTGACTTGATCACAAACAAGATCACATTCTGGCGGGCATGATATTGAGGCCATCCCAGGCCCGGATCAATTTTCCTATGCGATCCCATCTTATCTTCAGAGGCAACTGCCAGAAAGGTTTTTCTTTATCCAGAGAGAAGTAGAGAATAAAGGCCTTTGCTTTGATGAAGTTGCGATTAAGATAGCCCCAGTACCTGGAATCCAGAGAATTATCTCTGTTGTCACCCATCATGAAGTAGTTATCATATTTTACTTTGTATTCGGTCACCGGTTTCTCATTCATGAAAAGAACGTAACGAAACTCTACAGTATCAGATGGGAATGCCGATTTTATATATTGCAGGTAGTAGTTGATTCTAACCCAGTTGTCAATTTGGTTGAGGTTAAAATATTCTTTACCACCATTGATGGGGTTTTGATAGACCACTTTGTTTTCATGCAGATCTGAGAGGGAAACATTGATTCCGTTAAAGGGGATCTGCCGATCATTGGCAAATTCACCATTGACATATAGTTGGTATTGGGCAGAGATTTTAGCCCTGGGGTTTTCCTGTCGAACAAGGTGCTTGAAGAAAAGAAATTCACGCAATTCCAATTCTGAAGGCTGCATTACATCGCCTTTGGCAGGTATGCGCAATGGTTTGAAGTTAGTGATCATTTTATCTTCTAGTTCACCGTTTTCCTGGTATTTGCCATGAGGAGGCAGTTTAATCTCTTTGCCATCTACAATTAATCTTTGTGATTGGATTTCGATGGTCTGGCCCGGGCCGGCTACACATCGTTTTATGTAGTCTTTTTTGTCTGAGCCTGGATATTTAAAAATAATTACGTCACCGGTTTTAGGGTCGGTAACGGCCGGGAATCTCTGATTTATGCCCAGTTCATGTGAGAATGGTAAGATTGGAGCTCCATACATGAATTTTAGACCCAGAAGGAAATCTCCCACCAGAAGGCTGTTTTCCATTGATCCGGTTGGAATCTTGAATGCTTGAATTACGTAAACAATGGCAATAAGGGCCATTATGAGTGCAGAACCCATTTCTCTGAGGAAATGAAAGATGCCTGCCTGTTCTGATCGTCTTGCCGATGATGTTGACAAGGAAGTCCTCCGTAATAGTGATATGCTAATATTATACAGAAATATCTATAAAATTCGAAAAAGGGTACTGTAATATTGTCTGTTTCATCTTAAGAAAAAAAATGGCTATACAATTTAAAGTCTTCTAATTTAACGGATAAAATATGTCATGCACTACAGTGAGAGCTGGTTTTTTATTACCTGAGCTGTTCATGAATTCAGAGCTGAAATTATCTGTTTATGCAGAATCCCGTTAGACAGGACAATGTTTCCATTATGAGTGGATCGTATTCCGGAGATGTCTGAAAATTCCCCACCAGCTTCTTTTATGATACAAGCTGCCGCAGTGCAGTCCCACGCTTTATCCAGCAGATTTACACAGAGATCGAGTTTGCCGCTGGCGATGGCCACATATGAATAGGCATCCATGAAGCCATAGTTATAATTCCAGGCTTTCATAAGCCTTAAGAGCCGTTCTCCTTCTAATTGATCTGCTTTTTCCAGAAAGCCAAGTGCGCTTCCGATTGCGTTATTCAGGGAATCAGTTTTGGAGACAGAGATTTTCTCTCCATTGAGAAATGCTCCTGAGTTTTTTGCTCCCCAGCAAGTGATATTCATGGCTGGCAGATGGATCACTCCGACTACAGGGTCATGGTTTTCTTCGAGTGAGATGAGCACGCTGTGGGTTGGAATGCCGCGTATAAAGGGTCTTGTTCCATCTAAAGGGTCTACAATCCAGCACCGATTGCTGTTTCCCTCATAGCTTCCGCTTTCTTCACCCATAAATCCATCATCGGGGAAAGCTCTAAGCAGTCTTTCCCGAATGAAATTTTCACACAATTTGTCTACTTCGGTTACAGGTGAGTGGTCCTGTTTGATCTCGATAGATAAACACTTGTGCTGGAATTCGAGCTGTTTTTTTCCTGCTTTGATGGCTGTATCAAGGCCAATAGCAAGTTCGGTGTTAAAGGACATGCTTAAATCTTTCTTTATAGGGTATAATTTTTTTTAGATAGAGGAGCTCCGATGATTTTAAAATACTTTTTTGTGGTTTAATCGGCGCAGCTTTTAATTGGATGCACTTGGAATTTAATGTATAATAGGAAGTAGTGGTTGGGCTTTTTTCTGGATATCTCTTATATACTTTCCATTTGTTTAGGTTTCTCCTGAGTGACTAATATGAAATCGGATTTTTTTAAAATTGGTCCGGTCATTTTGTTTTTACTGTTTTCGTTAAAAGCAGATGCATTTCAGGAAATAGTGTTAGAGGCGATCCCACGGGTGAGTCCGCCTCAGATCATAAAAAATCGCATAATATATAGTATAGATATCGTGTTTAAATCATTTGTGCCCCAGGAGCACTGGTTGTACTATGACAGGTCTAACAAAAAACTGATTATTGATTTTTATGATGTTTCCATAAGTTCACCATCTTTGACAATCCTTGGCACCGATCTTATCAGTGATCCTGAAGTATGGAATATTGAATCATCCATGGCATTAACAGGCAAACGAGCGCAGGTGCGTTTCTCAATCAAGGATGGATTGCACTATGAGGCATTTCGTTCATCAGATTCAACGATCTGTTTGCAATTATGGAGGTATCTTGATACTTCGATTAATAAAAGAAAAATCAGGCCAGTATTAATCATTCCGGTAATTTCTACTCTTATTGCAGCAGCAATCGCAACAATTATTCTTGTGTCCAAAAAATAATTTTTGAAGTCTTTGTTTCGACCATATTATTTCTTGCTTTTGTTAGAGGTCTAGATCATATTCATACTACTAAATTATTTTTAAAGGGAGGGTGCTATGGGGGTTAATAAAGTTATCCTGATAGGAAATTTGGGTAAGGATCCTGAGCTGCGATATACACCGGGTGGTCAGGCGGTTGCTACATTTTCTCTGGCTACAACCGAGAGATGGAATGATAAGAATGGGCAGCGACAGGATCGTACGGAATGGCATAATATAGTGGTCTGGGGCAAGCTTGCAGAGTTGGTTAACCAGTATCTCAAGAAAGGACGCAGTGCCTATATTGAAGGGCGGATTACTACCCGATCATGGGATGATCGTGATGGGGTTAAAAAGTATCGTACAGAGATAGTGGCCAACCAGGTTCAGTTTCTTGGCAGTGCTAATTCCTCTGCTAATGATATGGAGCCATCTGTAATGGATCAGAATATTCCTGGATTTGACATGGCCCCGGTAGAACCGAGCATTGGCGGTGCTGCGGTGGATGAGGATCTTCCATTCTAAACACTGAGAAAGTAAAGGTATCTGTTGTCTGGTTTTGCAGACGATTCTGGATACCTTTATTAATCGTTTTTTTTAAGCATTGAGAAAACACCAGTTATTTCATGATCTTAATTTTATTGATATTAGCCACCACCGTTTTTTTAGGAGCTTCAGCCTTTTTTTCAGCATCCGAAACTGCGCTTTTTTCTATTCCCAAAGAGCGCGTATCCTTTTTTGAGGGAAATCCTAAAAAATCCTTTCATAACGTATTTCTGTTATTACATGATGGGCAGCGAACGATGCTGCTGATACTTCTGGGTAATACTTTTGTAAACATCACACTGACTGGTCTGATGTACTCTTTAGTTAATAGGATTATGGGAGTGCAATCACCGCTGCTGACTCTGGTAATTGCGACTTTGGTAATTGTTATATTTGGTGAATTACTGCCCAAAAATATAGCTTTAAAAAAAAATGAACTGATAGCCCCCTTTTTTTCCCCATATCTGTTTCATCTAAAAAATATTCTTAGCCCGGTTCTTACTATAACCCAAAGCACAAATCAGTTCTTTCTAAGTCGTTTCAGACAACACCTGCGAAAACCAAGCCCTTTTATCACTTTAGAAGAGTTGAAGACAGGAATTGCGGAATCTGCTAGAAATGGAGCAATCTCATCGGGTGAACAGAAGATAATTTTTGGAATTCTTAATAAAGGAGTTCTGCCGGTTAGAAAACTGATGACCCATCGCTCGCTTTTGCAGGTAATTCCCGAGAATACGACCATAGCTTCAGCTTTAGAGAAGATGTTTGAGGCGAAACAGACCATTTTGCCGGTTAGAGATACCAGATATCACGAGCAGGTGATTGGAATGGTAAGTCTTTCCAAATTGATAAAGGCAGACAGAAAGGCTTCTGTAGGCAAAGTGATGGAACCACCAGTATGGGTTCCTGAAAGTATTGAAATTGCTGAACTGGTGAGGCTTCTTATAAATAATGACAATGACAAAGCCTGTGTGTTAGATGAATTCGGTACTTTCTGTGGTGTTTTTGCTCTTTCAACAGGTATGAATAAGTTTCTGGAAGGTATTTTTCCGATGACAGCATTACCCCAGCGCACTGCTGACATCAAAACCATGATGTTTTCCGGGGCTCAGGACATTGGACAAATCCAGGGCTGGTTACCTGAAGAATTGCAAAATTCCGATATTGAAGCCAGGACCTTGAATGGTTTGCTTACTAACTATATAGGCAAAATTCCAAAAACAGGAGATAGATTTATGATTGATGGTTGGGATTTCTATATTATATTAGCTAATCCGACTAGAATTGAATCAGTTCTTATACGGAAGAGGAATGAAAATGAGTATTGAAATTTTGCTTTTAGGTATTTCTTGTTCCATGACCTTACTGGCATACATGATTGCAATTAATGCACATGGTACCACCAGATTGAGCCTTTCGTACTTTTTGGCAACTTTGATGCTGGCTGGCAATGTCTGGGGAGTCATTCATTATGTTAACATAGGTCAAGATGATTATAGAATGCAGGAAATGAAGCGCATGGAGGCAGAAAATCGTCTGGCGGAGGAAAAAATTCTGGAGCAGCAAAGATCTTTGAAGAATAAAGAGAAAGAGATCGGAATGGTAGCGATATTTAATCCTGTCATAGCAACCGGAACTGGACTTGCCTCTTCCATGATTAACGCAAATTTTCAAGACGAAGCTCTGGAAGTGGATGCTCTGATTGGCAGAGCTATTGAATGTAGAAAGAAAGTAGAAAAGTTGAAGGAAGAATATCAGAACATTCAATTTTCCAATTCTTTTCTACCAAATGCCCGCCAGGAGGTGGATTCTGCTCTTCAATTGCTGGGGGAGGCTGCGCTAACGTACAGAAGTTACTACAATGCTGAAGATACTCATCAGGAATTAACGAGAGAACGGATAGTGCGCAACAAAGCAAGACAGGCTTACCAGAAATTTAAAACTGCAAGCGATTTAATCTCTGCCTTGAAGAATTGAATCTGCTAATTTCTATAATACTTGTTTTTATTGACTCCTTAGTTGGAAGACATTCTTGATATAGTCTGAAATTGGAATTATTTTGTAGAGCTAAAAAAAGTATGTAGATAAAGAAAAAACAGGTAATTCTAAGATAACTTATTCGAAATTATATCAGTTTTGCGTAAGTTTTAACCTGTTTTACTGAGGTGATTGCTATGATTATAAATATGCAAATTCTTTCCGAAGGCCATTCCACTTTGACTGGTACAACCAATCTTGAATCTGTCAAAGCTGATCTGCCTGCTTTTTTAGAAGAAGTCTCTTATACTGCAGAGATCGATCGGATGGGGCCTACTGCCTATGTCAATATTACTTTTAAAGGAACTTTTAAACTGCAATGCTCAAGATGCTTGAATGGTTTTCCTTTTTCGATTAACGATGAATTTAGATTGATAATTAAAGAGAGTACTGGCAATTGCAGTGTGCAGAGCGGCTCTGATGGTGTGGATTTTTACTATGACAATCGCCATGAACAGGTCGATATCGGTCCGGTGTTCTTTGATGAGATCATGCTTTCTATTCCCTTGAAACCTCTATGTTCTGAATCTTGTGAAGGAATCGACATCGATGGTTTAACTAGTGTTTCTTTTGGGAGTGGAGAAATGCTTCAAGAGAATAAAACCATTGATCCGCGATGGGAAGCATTGAAAAAGTTAAAAAAAATAAAGAATAAAATTAATTTTTAAGGGAGGTTATATGGCAGTACCAAAGAAACATCATTCCAGTGCACGACGTGACAAACGTCGAAGCCATTTGGCGCTTAAGCCATCAAAACCAGCTATTTGTTCGCACTGTAAGCAGCCAAAAACTGCTCACAGAGTTTGTAACAATTGTGGTTATTATGCAGGTGTTGAGGTTAGGCAGCCCGAATAATAAAGCAATATAAAACAGTTTTCATAGTATGGAAGAAATCCGCCTGGCTGTTGATGTTGAAAGTGGTGACTATGGTTCAAAAGTACTCATTACAGGTTTACTGGAAGCTCGTAAACTCTGTAAGACTCCTTTTAAAGCCTGGTTGTGTGGTGATCGAAATACTATAGAAGAAATACTTGCTCAGACAAGCAGCAAGAATACTGCAGGACGCTTTGAGATTGTTCATTGTTCAGATACAATATCTTCTCAGGAACAACGGGCACGTGTTTGGAAGAAAAAGGCCGATTCTGCCGCAGTACGATGTATTGCATTACAGAAGGAGGGTATTGTCGATGCCTCTGTTAGTGCTGGCGACACAGCAGTTTTAATGGGGGCGGCATTATTTATTCTGGGCCGATCTGAGGGTGCAGTACGTCCTGCTCTGGCTGCATTTTTACCCACTGTGAAGCAAAAGCCGGTATTGTTACTGGATGTGGGTGCCAATCTTAATTGCAGAACAGAACATCTGGTGTCTTTTGCCCTTTTAGGGCATGATTATGTAAAACGGTATCTTCAGAAGGAATCTGCTGCTGTTGCATTGCTCAATATTGGAACAGAACCGATTAAAGGCACACGGGTAATTTGTGATGCCGGGGAGATATTGAAAAAAAAATGCATCGATTATATCGGTTTTGTCGAAGGAAACGATTTGTTGGCTGGCGAAGCAGATGTGGTGGTTTGCGATGGTTTTACAGGAAATGTTCTGCTGAAAACATGTGAAAGTTTTCATATACTAGTAAAATCAATGTTAGGTAAGAAAACTGATATTATAAAGAACCATATGGCTGCATTTGACCCTGAAAACTATGGTGCTGCACCGTTTCTGGGTATCAAGGGCACAGTGCTTAAAGCTCATGGCGGCTCTTCATCGCGTGCTATTTCCCATGCGATAATTGCTACAATCAAAGCAGTTCAGCTTGAGGCTGTATGGTCAAAAGTAGCGCGACCGAAAGGTGAATAAAGATTGTGACAAAATTCAAACGTGCGCAGATTATTTCTGTCGGTACTTTTGTTCCCGATAACATTATTACTAATAAAGATCTCGAAAAGATCGTTGATACTTCTGATGAATGGATACATCAAAGAACTGGCATTAAATGCAGACACATTGCACCTATGGATCAGCAGACAAGTGCATCTGAGTTAGGTGCCAAAGCTGCCAGACAGGCTCTGAAAAGAGCTGGAATGAGTCCTGATGATATACACGGTATAATATGTGCCACTTTTACCCCGGATTCGTTTTTCCCTTCCACTGCCTGCAGGATGCAATCTTCACTGGGATGTAAAAATGCTTTTGCGTTCGATATAAGCGCGGCTTGTGCAGGATTTGTTTATGCCTTGACTGTGGCTAATGGCATGATCCTTTCCGGACAAGCGGAAAATATCCTGGTGGTAGGTGCTGAGTTAATCTCCAGAACTCTTGATTGGAAAGACCGTTCAACTTGTATCTTGTTTGGGGATGGTGCCGGAGCTGTAGTATTGCAGGGTACAACTCAGCAGGAAAAGGGGATAATTTCCAGTTACCTTGTCAGCGATGGCACTCAGGGCGATATACTTGAACTTCCTTCGTGGGGTGAAAACCGCACTATGCGAATGAAAGGAAACGAAGTTTTCAAACATGCTGTACGAAATATGGCTGAAGCATCCAATAAAGCCTTACATGCAGCAGGTCTGAAACTGGATGATGTGGATTTTCTTATACCGCATCAGGCAAATATCCGAATCATTCAGGCTGTTGCACAAAGTCTCAATATTCCATCCAGTAAAGTTGTTTCCAATCTCGAACGATATGGCAATACCTCTTCTGCCTCCATACCTATTGCACTGGAGGAGGTGTGGAACCAGGGCAATATTACCGAAGGAACCAGGGTCCTTATTACTGCACTGGGTGGTGGATTAGTGGCTGGTAGTGCTATTATTCGTTTTTAAAACGTTTCAATAGGCGGAGTAAGTTATGAAATACACGTTTCTATATCCCGGACAGGGATCTCAGTCAGTTGGCATGGGAAAAGATCTCTATGATTCTTTCCAAATCGCCAAAGACCGTTTCAATATGGCTGACCAAATCCTTGGGCGCAACTTGAGTTCACTGATTTTTAATGGACCACTGGAGGAGTTGACAGCAACTCAGAACACCCAACCTGCGCTATTTACAGTCGAAGCTGCAATCACCGATATCCTTGGTGAGAAAGGCATTGCTCCTGGTTTTACTGCAGGGCATTCTCTGGGGGAATACAGTGCTCTTTATGGAGCAAAGGCTCTCTCATTTGAAGATGCTTTAAATGCTGTGGCAAAAAGGGGCGCATTGATGGCTGCTGCAGGCAAAAGCAAACCTGGAACCATGGCAGCGATAATCGGGCTTAGTAAAGAAAAAATCTCTGAGGTGCTCAGGACCGTCACTTCTGGTATTGTGGTGCCTGCAAATGAAAATACTCCAGAACAGACTGTCATTTCAGGAGAAATTCCAGCAGTCAAAGAGGCTTGCGAGAAACTCAAGGAAGCTGGTGCCAAAAGAGCCCTGCTTCTTCCGGTAAGTGGTGCTTTCCATTCACCTCTTATGCAAAGTGCGGCCGATGAATTTAAGGAAATTCTGGATTCCCTTAGCTTCTCTACGCCGATATGCCCGGTTATTACTAATGTAATCGCAAAGCCGGAAACTGATCCTCAAGTGCTTAAGGGTCTGCTGGTGAAGCAGTTGACTTCTCCGGTGCGTTGGGTTGAGTCTATGAAAGCCCTGAGCTGCTTGGATTATGGCATTTGTATTGAAACCGGGCCTGGAAATGTGCTTAAAGGATTAGCCAAAAAATGCAGTGACTCATTGAATGTTGTTCCTAGTGACACTGCTACAAACATATATTCTCTGCTAAACTAATTCCTGAATTTATTAATAAGGAGCTATGTACGTGATTGACCTTTCTTCAAAATGTGCTCTGGTAACCGGGGCCGGACGGGGTATAGGAAAAGAGATTGCGCTTCGTCTTGCGGCATCTGGTTGTGATGTCGCTATTAGTGACCTTGATCTGGAAACTGCAAATGAAACGGCAGCGGAAATCCAGAAACTCGGGCGTAAATCCATTGCCATTAAAGCTGATGTATCCAATTCAGCCGATGTAGAAGCAATGTTCAAGTCATTTCTGGATACCTTTGAAAAGATCGATATTCTGGTAAATAATGCTGGAATTACCAGAGATGGCTTGCTGGTCCGTATGAAGGAGAGCGATTGGGATCTGGTTTTGAATATCAACCTCAAAAGCGCATTTCTTTGCTGCAAAGAGGCTGCAAAACCGATGATGAAAGCCAGAAGCGGTAAAATTGTCAATATCGCATCTATTGTAGGTCTGATGGGTAATGCTGGGCAGGCTAATTACTCTGCATCAAAGGCTGGTTTGATCGGTTTAACAAAAACTCTGGCCAGGGAATTTGCCAGCCGTTCAATAAATGTAAATGCTGTAGCTCCCGGTTTCATTAAAACTGCCATGACTGATAAACTCTCCGATAATGATAAACTTAAAATGACCAGTCAGATTCCCTTTCAGGTTCTGGGAACACCTCTGGATATAGCTAATGCCGTGCTTTTTTTAAGCTCTTCAATAGCCGATTATATTACCGGACAAGTTTTGACAGTTGATGGCGGACTTGTTATGTGATATGACTATAAACATTTAATCTTATTTGGAAAACCTTGTATTAATTTTCGAAAGGAGTGCATTGTGAGCGACATGGAGAACAAAGTAAAGCAAATTATTGCAGAAAAACTTGGTGTAAGTGAAGATAAAGTTAATCCTCAGGCCGCATTTGTTGATGATCTTGGTGCTGACTCTCTGGACCAGGTTGAGTTGATTATGGCTTTTGAAGATGCTTTCGACGTCGAAATTCCCGATGAAGATGCTGAAAAACTCAAAAGTGTTAAAGATGCTCTGGATTATCTTTCTAAAAAGGTATAATTGTCCTTTCCCCCCAGCCTAAAAGCAGTGGCTGGGCGGGGTTTATTATACCTGATTTTTCATACTATTTTTTTTAACGGGGCTAATAATGTCAAGAAGAGTAGTGGTTACCGGAATTGGGTTGACTAGTCCGGTAGGTAATGATATCGATTCTTTCTGGAAATCCCTTTGTTCCGGAACTTGTGGTATTAATAAAGTTTCCAGCTTTGATATTTCTGATTATCCAACTAAAATCGCCGGAGAAGTAAAGGATATTGATTTTAGTCAGTATGTTGATGCTAAAGAAGTTAAAAGGACCGATCGGGTTATTCTTTTGGCTTTGGTGGCTGCACAGAAAGCTATTGATGATTCCGGGCTCGATCTTTCCAGCATTAACCCCGAGAGATGCGGTGTTATTGTTGGTTCAGGTATCGGTGGAATGGCCACTCTTGAAAATGAACATTCGAAACTTATTGAGAGAGGCCCCGGAAGAGTCTCTCCGTTTCTTATCCCAATGATGATTCCCGATATGGCTGCAGGTCGAATATCTATGGCTTGCGGGTTCAGAGGACCTAATTATGCTGTTGTCAGTGCATGCGCATCGGCATCACATTCGCTGGGTGATGCTTTCATGATGATCAAATCAGGGCTTGCAGATGTAATTATGGCAGGGGGGACAGAAGCGGTTGTCACTCCTCTGGCTTTTGCCGGTTTCTGCTCCATGAAAGCAATGTCAACTAGAAATGATACCCCCAAAAAAGCCAGTTCTCCATTTGATATGAAACGGGACGGCTTTATTATGGGTGAAGGTTCCGGAATAATTGTTCTTGAAAGTCTGGAACACGCTATCGCCAGAAAAGCCAGAATCTATGGCGAGATGATAGGTTATGGCGCTTCAGGTGATGCTCATCACCTCTCTGCTCCTGCTCCTGAAGGTGCCGGGGCACAGGTCGCAATTAAAATGGCTCTGAGTTCTGCATCACTTAAGCCTTCTGATATCGATTATATCAATGCACATGGTACTTCAACACCTCTTAATGATAAATACGAAACCTGTGCTATAAAAAATGTTTTTGGTGAACACGCTTCCAATTTAAACATTAGCTCCACTAAATCCATGACAGGCCATTTGCTGGGAGCATCAGGAGCTATTGAATTTATCGCTACTACTCTTGCTCTCAGGGATGGAATCATTCCGCCTACTATTAACTACGAAGATCCTGATCCTGAATGTGATCTTAATTATACGCCTAATACTGCAGTGAAAAAACCGCTCAGGTATGCATTAAGCAATTCATTCGGTTTCGGGGGGCACAACGCATGTCTAGCTCTTGGCAAATATGAAACCCCTGAAACTGGTAACTGATCTTCTTAAGTCAGTTCTCAGATCTGTAAGAAGGGAGAAGTCCGAAGGTTCTGTCGATATTCTGCAAAAGAAGCTGGGGTATCGATTCACCTCTGCGGGACTCCTCAGGCAGGCTCTTACTCATAAATCCGCAAGTGCTCCGGAGGATGTCAAAGGGCTGCTCTCAAATGAGCGTTTGGAGTTTCTGGGCGATGCGGTTCTTAATTGCCTGGTAACTGAACATCTGTACCTTACAAACCCCGATAAAAGTGAGGGACAGTTATCTAAAATCAAATCTCTGATTGTCAGCAGAAAGATCCTGGGCCAGGTAGCTCTTGCTTTGGATTTGGGATCTTATCTTATATTTGGTATTTCGGAGGTTAAAGCCGGGGGTAAAAACCGTCAGTCTACTATTTCCAATGCTTTTGAGGCACTCATTGGAGCTTTATACCTGGATGGAGGACTGGGGGTGGTAAGGGAGGTTCTGCAAAAATATCTTTTCTCCCGTATCGCAGAATTCCTTAAAGATGAACGTAACATAAACTATAAGAGCAAAATACTGGAACTGGCGCAAAAAGATGGCTTCGGAATACCCCGCTATGCCACCATCTCCTCTTCAGGGCCGGATCATGCCAAAGAGTTCAGAGTACGTATAGATATCGCAGGGGTGCCCAGCGGTGAGGGTTGTGGTTCGAATAAAAAAATTGCCCAGCAGAATGCAGCGCAAATAGCAACTTTAAATTATAGTAAAGAAGAAATTTTGTCTCGAGTCAAAGGAGAAGATAAGGATGAATTACTTTCTGACTGAAGAACAACAGATGATAGTGGAAACTGCCAGAGAAATTGCCCAGAAAAAAATCGTTCCGGTGCGCGAAAAATATGATCATGAGGGTATTTTCCCCTGGGATGTTGTTAATGCACTGGCTGAGGTCGATTTGTGTGGACTCTATATCCCTCAGGAATACGATGGTTTCGGGGGTGGAGTTTTCGAGCTGTGTCTGGCTGTTGAGGAGCTCTCTAAAGCCTGTGGTGGTATCTCTCTGGCCATGGCTGCAACTGCTCTGGGAACTTTCCCAATCCTGCTTTTTGCCAATGAAGAACAGAAGAAAAAATATCTACCCCCTATTGCTACAGGTAAGAAACTGGCCGCCTTCGGTTTAACAGAGGCCAATGCCGGTTCCGATGCAATCGGTATGATGAAAACAACTGCAAGACTCGAAGGTGATCACTATGTGCTTAACGGCACAAAACAATGGATCACTAACGGTGAAAATGCGGAAATCTATACCGTGCTGGCTATCACCAATCCTGCAAGGGGTGCCCGCGGAGTGAGCGCTTTCATCGTCGAAAAAGGAACTCCAGGTTTTAGTTTCGGTAAGCATGAAGATAAAATGGGAATACGTGCATCAAGCACTACTGAACTGGTCTTTCAGGATTGTAAAATCCCCAAAGAGAATCTTCTTGGTAAAGAAGGAATGGGTGCCATTATCACTATCAATACTCTGAACTATTCAAGACCTGGTGTTGGTTCGCAGGCTCTGGGTATTGCTGCCGGCGCACTCGATGATGCACTTGCATACTCAAAACAGAGAGTGCAGTTCGGTGTTCCAGTTTCCTCTTTCCAGGCTGTTCAGCACATGCTGGCTGATATGGCTACAGAGGTCGAAGCTGCCAGAGCATTACTTTACGCAACTGCCAAAACTATCGATGCAGGTGAAAAAAGGTTTGCCAAAGAGTCTGCAATGACAAAACTTTTCTGCTCCGATGTGGCAATGAGAACCACTGTGAATGCGCTTCAGGTGATGGGCGGCTACGGATACATGCGCGAATATCCAATGGAAAAACGGATGAGAGACGCAAAAATCACTCAGATCTATGAAGGCACAAATCAGATTCAGAGAAATGAAATTGCTCTGCAATTGATTAAAGGTGCATAAGACTGAGAAATTAAAGGGGCGTTAGAAAAACATTTTTTAACGCCTCTTACTCTGTTTTAAAATCGATCTTCAGAGCCTCTTTTTCGAGGGAGGCTTTTTGTTTTTCACCTGGAATATGCAGTTTTCCCCAGGAGTCTATTTTGAATTCCAGTAAAATTGAGATCGCGCCCTCGATCTTTTCAGCAGATTTTCGTCAATTGGAGCGCGAGGTCAAAACCGCTCAGGATTGTGGTGCTGACAGGATTCATTGCGATGTCATGGATGGGCATTTCGTGCCTAACATCTCTTTTGGTCCACTTATAATCGAAGCTGTTAAAAAAAGCGTTTCGATTCCGCTAGATGTACATCTGATGATCTCAGAGCCACAGAAATATATCGATCAGTTCTGCAATGCCGGCTCTGATGTGCTCACCATCCATGCCGAGGCCAACCTGGAATTACCCGAGGTATTGATGAAAATTAAAAAGCATGGGGTCAAAGCCGGCGTGACGGTTAACCCTGATGTTCCGGTTGATTTTTTCATCGAATATCTTAAAAATATAGATCAGGTGCTGATAATGACAGTATTTGCCGGATTTGGTGGGCAGAAATTTATCCCTTCCATGCTTCAGAAAATTAAAAGTGTCTCTAATGAAATTTCCAGACAGAATCATTTAATTGATCTGCAGGTCGATGGAGGAATAAACGAGAAGACTGCCGCCTTGTGTGCTGAATCTGGGGCGAATGTTTTTGTTGCCGGAAGCTATATTTTCAGTGCAACCGATTATAAGATCCCCATAGGAGCAATTAGAAATGCAGCGCAGACTCATCTTAAGTTTTAGAAAACCTGCCTTTTGGGGCCCTTTATGTTTAGCCCTGTCTCTTCTGTTTGCTTCATGTCAAACAGACCCCATGCTTCCTACTGGTTATTATCCTTATGATAAGGCAGAAATTGAGAGCGTATGGCAATATCTCAAAGCATTCAGCTTATATCAGGACAGAGTACCGGAGGACCCTTTTACCTTTAAACGCCCAGAGGAGATGTTTGATAGTATAGCAGATTACTTCAACGGGACACTATATACCTGTTATTATGAAGATAACGATATAGGGACATATCAAGCGGTTTTGGAGAGGTACAGCGGAACAGATATCGTATCCTTTGATTTGTTGACCGAAAAGACTGGCATACTGAAGATAACTACATTCCACCGTGGTGATGTATACAAACAGTTTTTGAATTGTATAACTAAAATTCCGGCATCATGTGAAAATTTGATTGTTGACCTTCGCAATAATGGAGGCGGCTATATTACGGAAGCCGTTTCAGTTATCGAAGCTTTTCTTCGCAAGGGGACTGCATTTATAATGGCCACCGAACGTAATCTCAAATACGGTCCTGAAGCTGCAACAATAAGAAAATTCTGGTACACTGGGGGAGAAAAACACCCTTCGCTTGAACGTATTAAAAATCTGATAGTCTGGATGGATGAGCATACAGCTAGTGCCTCGGAAATACTGGCTGTTGCTTTAAAAGATTGCGATTCTGCCATACTTGTGGGTTCACGTTCCAGTGGTAAAGGGATAGGGCAGGTGATTCTTCAGCGTAATAACAGACGCCCACTTCAGATAACCTATCTGCATCTTAGGGGTAAATCTACAGGCGAATACCATGAAATTGGATTGACACCCGATGTGGAGATCAATGGTTCTTCAGAATCTGAGAAATTAACTGCTGTTGTTAATCTGGTCGAACCCATGTACACAGTAAACATAAAAATTACACCATCTCTCTCTTTTCAGAAAACGGCTACTCCTGCCTGCTTTAAAGTCATTCATGAAGACAGTCTCGATCTGGATTCCGATCATTAAAGAAAAATCATGCAAACTGTAACAGTCGAAAAAATGGTGTTTGGGGGTTTGGGGCTTGCCCGCACCAGTTCAGGCGTGCTTTTTGTTGAAAATGGACTGCCTGGAGAGGTGCTTGAAGTGGTTCCGGAATCAAAAAAGCACGATTGTAATGTAGCTCGTACTATAAAAATAATTGAACACTCGCAGTTCAGGCGGGAGCCGACATGCCGGCATGCCGGTGTGTGTGGAGGGTGTGACTGGCTTTTCATTGAGTATCAGGGACAGTTGCAGTTCAAGAAAGAGATCTTTATCGACTGTCTCAAAAGAATAGGTAAACTGGAGAGCCTTCCAGAGCCGGAAACCTATGCCTCAACCGAATTTAATTACCGGATCAGAGCCCAGATTAAGGTTGATCAGAACGGGGTTTGCGGTTTTTACCGAAAAAAAACCAATGATATTGTGGCCATCGAGCACTGCCCCCTGTTGTGTGATCAAATCAATGAACTTCTCAAAACAATTAGCAGTAAACCAGAGCATATTCCTGGAGGAAATCTCAAGGTACTCTCGGGTGACAATGGTTTGGCCTCCGATCCTCTGCTTCCATCAATTACCAAAAGAGAGACTT
The DNA here is from genome assembly GCA_023412475.1 of Fibrobacterota bacterium. GTDB lineage: Bacteria > Fibrobacterota > Chitinivibrionia > Chitinivibrionales > Chitinispirillaceae > JAAYPC01. The sequence goes on from JAEYNR010000034.1 coordinate 43,370, forward strand.
TGGTGAAAGTGGGTGGTAAAACATTTGAAGTAAGCGGGGGAAGCTTTTTTCAGAGTAACCGCTTTCTGCTTGAGAAGCTTGGCAACTGGGCAAGGCCTGTGGTCGGGGGAGATTTCTGTGTCGATCTTTTCGGAGGAACCGGATTTTTCTCAATTATGCTCTCCGATAATTTTCACAGAGGTTTGCTTATAGAATCTGTGGAAACGCAGGTAGAGACTGCCCGTAAAAACTATGTTTCTAACGGTATCTCTTCTTTTACTGCCCTGCACTGTTTTGCCGAACAGATTCAAGTGGTAATACCTGCTAGACCAGATCTTTTAATTATTGACCCTCCCAGACACGGATTGACTAAAAAAGCCAGTGAGGGGGTCAGAAGAGTCGGCGCAGAAAAGATCCTTTACGTGTCTTGTAATCCATCAACACAGGCACGCGATATCTTCTTTTTGACAAAACAATGCGGATACACAGTAGAAAAGATGGCTCTCTTTGATATGTACCCCAATACATATCACCTTGAAACTGCGGTGCTGCTTCGCAGGGGCAGGGGCAAGGACTAGCCTTGCCCCTACACAATTCCCTGCAATTCCCTGCAATCCCCTGCAACGTTTTACAATTTAATTCTGAATTTTTCTACAAACCTGACCGGGTGATAGGATAATTTTGCCTTTCGCAATCCTTGATTGCCCAGATCCTGCTCCCGATTAATGAATGTGGTGTTTTTGAATGAATCAGCACTGAACATCTGATTTATCGCTGCATAAATTCCATGAAACTCTGCAGAGGCTTTTTCAACGTGTATGACAGCCGTGTTAATATTGAGCAGTTCACCCAGGGTGAAAGCCTCCATCCTTCCATCTATGTAAATTGCGGCACCCCTGAGATGCAGTTTGTTAAACTGAGCAAGTGCCTCTTTTATAGCCACAAATTCTTCGCACAGTGAAGGGTTCTCTTTGCAGTGGTAAATTCTGCACCATCGGGCAGAGAATTCCATACATTGGGATATGTGGGAGTATGTGAGAGGTTGATAGTCGAATTGGTAGTTTCTAAGAAAACGATTATGATGGTTTCTTTTGGAGTGAAACTTTCTTCCAGAGAGATTGACCAGATTGGTGGTGTAATAAAGATAATCGAAATGCTCCCTGATTGGTTCTGTCAAAAAAAAATCTTCAGATTGCAGTTCACTTACAATACGTTTGTCTGCCCGGTTGATTTCCGGTTTACCAGAAGACTGCCTGGAGAGCCAGTCTAATAGTTGTAGAACGGCTTTTTTGCGGGATGGTGGCCCGATTGGTTCCAGAGCATAGATTTTCCCCTTTTGGTCAGTGGCGATCACCAGAAGCCAGCTTTCAAATATGGACCAGCGGTAGTTATACTTTTTTCTCCACATATACAGATTAGTGAATGTCAACTCAGAAGCTTCGGGCTGATACTGCCATAGCAAATCATGGATAATATTCTGGTCACCTATCTCAAGGGGTTTGAAATGGGGAAAAAGAGACAGCTTGTTCATTTACTTTTTTCTTACATAAACTGTTTTTCTTTTTATGAAAGCTGATCAATAATTTCATCAATTTTATCTGCCAATATGAAATCATTTTCCGAAAGACCGCCGATTTTTTGTGTATGCAGCTCCAGGGTAAGTTTATTAAAATGCAGATGCATATCAGGGTGATGTCCCTCATCTTCTGCAATCTGGGCGATATTGTTGATCAGCTCTATTGCGTCCATGAATGTTTCTCTCTTTACCGTCTTTACCAGACGATGAGGTTTTTTGCGGTCGATTTTCCAACCGGTCAGGCTTTTGATCAGATCATTTTCTTCTTCCTCGTCAAGAGGTGGCACTCCACCTTCACAGAGTATACAGCGTTTTTTTCGTAGTTCCATTGATGTCTCCCCGGACGATCTGTTTTCCCTATAAGTCACTGTTTTGTTTTCCACATACGTTCCACAAATCTAGTTCTTCCAGATCCGTGTTTATACATTTCATAGCGAAAAGGGTTCTTTTTATAGTAATCCTGATGGTAGTCTTCGGCTGGATAAAAGCTGGTTGCTTCTACAATTTCAGTGACGATGGGTTTATCAAATTTACCAGATTTTTCCAATTTTGATTTAGATCGCTCTGCCAGTTTTTTCTGTTCTTCGTTGTGGTAGAAAATGGCGGTACGATATTGGCTTCCTCTATCTGCGAATTGCTGATTTCTGGTGGTTGGATCGATATTCCTCCAGAAAACCTCCAGAAGTTCTTTGTAGCTTATTTTTTGTGGATCATAGAGTACCTCTACTGCTTCGAAATGTCCTGTAATACCGGTTGATACTTCTTCATAGCTGGGATTTTCGATATTGCCCCCTATATATCCAACCATTGTGGAAATAACACCATCAAGAAAATCAAAGGGGCCTTGCATACACCAGAAACACCCACCGGCAAATGTGGCTTTCTGATATTTCGTTTCTGCCATACCTGCTCCTTTTTGAAGGCATTCATTATATATACGGTCGAAGAGTGGCGGATAGTAAAAGGGAGAGATTCTATAGTAGTTTTGCTGGTTTATAAGAGTCGCTTCCAGATAACTCCCAACCGACTATTGCTCAGTTATCTAATCGGAAAAGCTATGAATTGCTATCATACTATTATTCAAACAGAAGAAAATTTTCAAATCACAATTCTAAACAAGTTTCAAAATACTCAAATCCTAAACAGGAAAAAGAGTGTTTCAAAAAACATTTTCACTAATTAGGACAATATCTGATGTGGCCTTTGTGGCTGTGATGGTGATAAAAGGGAGGCGAAATGTATATTTTACCCATTTGCAATTTTTCTGCCAATAACAGGGGTAAAGTGCTTAATTGAAAATTGTATTCATGAACTCAATTCAGAGTGATATCTGGCGTGGTGGCGAGAAATGGATGGTAAATGCTGCTAGTGGTCTGGCTGGCAAAGGGCATCAGGTTACTTGTATCGGAAGAAGTGATGCGGTCTGGCTTCAAAAGGCAGCCAGTCGTGGCTTAGAAGTACTCCACCTTCCTATTCATGCTGATTTTGATCCCTTTATCATTGGCAGGCTTTATCAAAAGTTTAAAAAAGAGCAGATTGACCTTCTGTGCTGCAACTTTGAGAAAGATGTACGGCTTGGGGGAATTGCGGCCAGGTTGTCTGGAGTACCCTGTATTTTTGTGAGAAAAGGCCTCTCTCTTATTTACCAAAAGCTTCGATATAAACTGGCTTACAAATACATCGTTGACAGAATTATCACTCCGGCACACTTCATAAAAAAGAACTTTAAGGAGTTCTCCTGGATTGACCAAGATAACATTCATGTGATTCATAATGGTGTGGAAATCCCGGATACCAGTGCTTTTTCAAAAGAGAAGCTAAAGGGGGTTGCCGGGGTTCCTGTTGAAAGTAAGATGATTCTGGGGGCAGGAAGTTTACATCCTCAGAAGGGATTTCAGTATCTGATTGAGGCCCTTAAAATACTGCATCAATCGGGAAATAAGGTTCATCTGGTTATTACAGGTGGAGGCGATCCGAAACCTTATCAGGATATTTCAGAGTCCTTTGGGCTTGGCGGGTATGTTCATTTCACCGGGCATCGTGATGATGTCAGGGAACTGATGTATGGAGCAGATGTTTTTGTTCTTAGTTCAGTCGATGAGGGTCTGCCAAATGTGGTTCTGGAGGCGATGAGTGTTGGAACTGCGGTGGTAGCAGCTTTGGCTGGTGGAACTGATGAGATAATTAGCGATGGAGTTAATGGTTTTACTGTTCCAATAAAGGATAGCTTAAAAATCGCGGAGAAAGCCAGGGTATTGCTGGAAAATGAGAATCTGCGAAAGCAGTTTGGAGCTGAAGGTTTAAAACGTATACACAATGATTTTACTATGGAAGTAATGATTGATTCTCTGAATGAGTTGTTTGTAAGGAGTGTACAAAAAAATATGGAAAGCAAACAGAAGTTCTTGTAAATCAGAGAAAGAGTTCTAAACAATGTTAGTTTAAGTGATCTAAAAAATGAAACAGCAGACAGAGAAACTCATTAGAAGTAAAATACCCGGCCTGTTTATAACTCTTTTTTTCCGCAGGCGTACTGCACGTGATTACAGTGGTCCTCCGGGGCATGTCGTTTTTCTGCGACCAGGAAAACTTGGTGATATGCTTGTGACCACACCTTTATTGCGCGCATTAAAAACTGAGTTACCTCAGATAACCATCACTGTTATCTGCAGTCCATACAACCATATAATGATCAAAAATACTCGTGATGTGGACAATGTTAAGGTTGTCAACTTTCATTCAATATTTTCCTTATCAGCTTTACTCAAATGGATTCGCACAAACCGGGTGGATTTGGTAGTTGATCTTACTCCGGGTATTTCCAGAACATCCACAGTGCTGTCTTGTTTGTTGAGTAAGACAGGGATAAGGACCGCCGGGATGAACAAGGGGGAATTTTCCAGATTCTTTGATCTCAATATAGAACCTCAGGGAATGCACATTATAGATCGTAAAAGGGTGCTACTGGAAACTGTATTGCAATACCAGTTTAAAACTAACGACTTCTATCCTTTGATCCACTCTACAGAAAAGCAGGTTGTTGCAGCAACCGATTTTATAAGAGGAGTCGGTAAAGATAAGTTCATTATAGGGATCAACTTATCTGCGGGTAGAACAGAACGTCAGTGGGCCTATGATAATTATCTAAAACTTTCACTTATGATCAGGGAGCATTTCGGTGAATCGGTGAAGACCATTCTTTTTTCACATGGAAAACAGAGACAATGGGCAGAGAAGATTGGCAGGCAAACCGATTTCTATATTGCTCCTGCAACAGATATATTAACCACGGCTGAGATTCTCAGATTCTGTGGATTGCTGTTTACCCCCGATACTGCATTCCTTCATCTGGCATCAGCATTGAAAATTCCGGTAGTTGCCCTTTATCATACTGCTGGTGAAAACCTGATAAGATGGAGAGCGTATGGTGTAGAAGCAAGGGAGCTTGTTGCCCCTAAGTCAAAAGATGTAAACGAGATTTCCGCACAGGAAGCTTTTTATGCAATTAATGGATTATTAGAAACAGGTAAAGAGGATACCGAGATCAGATGAATATTATTTCCCGAAGGGGACATACCGGATAAACAAATGAAAAAAAAATCGCTTATCAGAATCATACAGTCGCTGGTTTTAATATTTCTGTTATCGGCAAAGATCTCAGCATCTCAGGTAATTGACAGAATGTTCTTTGCTGGGGTCAGCATTTCATATCATGACAGACTTGGCCATCTTACTTTTTCTGATGGTAGTGAGCAGGATATAGGCCGCTCTGAAATTCCATCTGTGGGGCTTGTCGCAGGTAAGAGGTTCGCCCTGCCCTGGAAAATAAGACTGCATGTCCCTTTAAATCTGGATTACGGTTCTGTAAGAGAAGAACCGGATGAATCTTTTGATGGGGTGACTAAGAGCAGCCTGTTTCACTTAGGTTTGATACCGGTACTGCAGTTACCTCTGAGACTGAGTTCAGAATCTGCCTTGTATTTGTCACTTGGAAGCGGTTTCCATTTAGTTCGATTTACCGAGAATACAGGTGATGACTTCATGAATACAGCAAACTGCTCTTCTGTCAGCTTTACAGGGGGGGCGGGGTTTGAGACTATGACATCAAAAAGCCGGGCGATTTCTGTTCAATACTCTCTGCGTTATGGAAAACCGGTTTATTATAAATTCATGAAGGATCTTTTCCCTCACAAGGGGCTCGATTATAAGGAAACGATCTTTACCCACAGTATTCAGTTTATGGTATTGGTATACAAGGGCTTCCGGCCCTTGAGATGATTTTCGGGTGTATTGGTATTATCATACGCACAGAAGCTGAGCGCAGAGTACGATTGACGCAAGTTCGGTACGCAGTCGGGTGGGAGCTATTTTCACCATGGTTGAACCCTCTGTTTTTAAAAGTGAGATCTCCTTTTCGCTGTAACCGCCGGGTGGACCGATAAAGCAGGACACAGGAAAATTAACTGTGTTAATTATTGTGCTAAAGCTTTCACCTTCAGGATCGGCTGTGATTTTTTTGCCTGAACAGTTTTCCAGTGCATTTTCAAGGGTTATGGGGTTGTCCAGTTCAGGAATAAAGGGATAGAGTGATTGTTTCATTGCCGAGATCATCTTGTTTTGCAGTCTCTGGCAATGTTTTGGCCAAAATTTATTCCACCACTGGTCCTGAGAGCAGGTGCAGATAACTGGTGTAATCCGCTCGACCCCCATTGCAGCACATGCTGTTGCAACCGTTTCCAGAGCATCACGATCAGGGATACCGACATTCAGGTGAATTTTGGTATTTATTCTTTGCGAAGTTTTTCTGTGTACAATATTTCCGTAAGCCTGACTATCATGCACCTCATTAAGAGTACAGGTAAAAATCTGCCCGCAGCCATCAGTAACGTTGAACATTTGGTTTTGCTTTAGCCGCAGAACTCTGATAGCATGAGTGGTTTCTGCCCGGTCAAGTATTATGGAATTTTCTGTGATTTGACAGGAATAAAAAAGGAAATGGGTATAGTCTCTCATGGCTTTTTCTGTGTTACTGCTGAAAGGTCTTCGGTCTCAGAGCTGCGATCCGCAATGCTCTTCAATTTATAATAAGAGTTAAGGACTTTTCTGTAATAGTTAATGGAAAGTGGTTCATTTTTAGATAGAGTCATTTTAATAGTATGGGGACCTTGGTTGTAGGCCAGCAGGCCCAGTTTGAAACTTTGAAAGCGGTTAATAAGATGGGTAAGGTAAGCTACTCCTACAGCGATATTGATTTCCGGATTTAGAAGATCATTCTCGGATTTAAGTTCAATATTGAGCAACTTTGCCATGTCCTGTGCAGTCTCGAATTTTACCTGCATTAATCCCATAGCACCGCTAAGATTACCGCTTCTGTATCTGCCTAATGCATTAGGGTCAAAGACGCTTTCCACGTGTATTACTGCAAGAAGCAGGACTGGATCGTAGCCGAATTGTTTGCTGCTGGAATAGACCAGATCTGATAGTTGCATAATCGTATTTGGCTTGGTTTTTCTTCCTGCGAAAGAATTAAGCAATTGGGTAATTCTGGACTTCTCGCGGGTCTCCTTTAGGGTGTACTCGAACAGGAGGTTATCTTTTTTTAGTTCTGCGATGTTATTGGTGAATTTATGCCTGCGGTGTTCATTGTTTAGAATCACAAGGCTCAGTGTGGTGAAAAAGACTAGAAGCAGTGCGATAAATACTATGCTGAGAAGTTCAGAAATCCAAATTTTGCTGCCATGGAGCAGAATTCCTATTCGTTTAAATTTATTGGTTTTAATCATGGCTTTTGTTGAATAGTATCTTTGAGGATTCCCAACTGTTCCAGCGGACGTAGTCTTTCCTGCATTCTGTTAATTTCAATAATCGCGTGTTGCTTGTATGTAGTAAGTTCGTAGAGTACTTGTTGTTGTTCTTTGAGGTGACTGTTCTGAAGTCGTATAATAAAAAGTAATGTTGCAAACCATCCGCTTAAGACTATTAGCACAAAGATGGCTACTGGACGAGAGAGTCTCACCCCGGTTTTGCGGGAAAGAAAAACACCTCTGCGTCTTAGTGTTGCTATAAGTCCTGCTGGTGCGGCTGTGGAGTCATCCGGATAAACAGGAATAAGATTGAAGAAAGGGGCGAAGGCTCTGGTGAGAGTTTCGTTTTTAAATATAAGGCCCAGCTCGCCTCCCTTTGCTTTTACAGAATTGAGTATTTGAAGGAACATCTGTACAACTGACTCATCTATATAGGTGACATTTTCCATATTCACCATAAAGCGCCGGTTGCCATCGTGGAGAAGAACCGAGAATTTTTCCCTCATCTGAGGGATGAGCTCTTTTGGAAATGCTCCTGACAAAAACAAAAACACTGTATCGTTTCGTCCTTCAATTATTATATCCAGTGTTTCAAAGTGCATCTATGTCTTCGCCTTTTCTTCTGATTTTTCTGAAGATGATCCTGCCAATGTTTTTCCATTGAGAGGATGGTTCCATATCTACATTACAACAGAGAATGATGGCGAGTCCCTGAGATGGTTCGCAGGAGTACTCCGGAGATGATGCAGGGATACACCAGATGTCAAAAGGCTTCTGAGTTTGAAAATAGAGCCGCAATCCTCCAACTCGATCTTCTATGACCCACTTTGTAGCTGATTTGAACTCAAAAAACTCAACTCCCGATTTTTCAAATATCTGAGAGCGGTGCTGGATTTTTACATCACCACTGCAAAGGCCTGGGAAGCTAAAGAAAAGCTGGGTGGCAAATTTAAAATGACAATCCATCAGCGAGAGATTAGAGAGTTGATAGACAAAACTAAAAACTGGAGAATCCTGTTCGAGCCCGTAAACTTTTTCTATGTTCAGTGGGCTGAAACGGTCAGCTCTTAGAATAGAGCCCTGATGCTCAAGAACGATTTTTACTCCGGAACTGGTTTTGCGGGCTTTGTACTCAAAATGACCATTTAGGAAATTGCCCAGCTCTTTTGCGGTTCCGTTAATCAGATCTGAACTTTTGCAGTCCTGAGGAAGAATGCGATCGATAAACCAGGTTCTCGATTTTCCGGCAACCAGGATGTTTGGTGGCTGATGCTGCTGGGGGGAGTAGGCTGCACAGAGATTGAGGTGGCGGTCACGGAAATCAAAGGCAAAGATCTGGCCTCCGTTGGTGTTATCGATATAGGCTTTAAGAGATTTATTAGCAAGAATTATTGATTTGACACCATTTTTCAGAAAATCAGTTATTCTGATTTGACCACCTATAGTATTATTTTTCAGATACAGGGTTCGCTCAATGTTAATGAGTTTAGCATAGGACCACAGCCGGTCGTTAGTGTTTTCGAACCCGTATTCTTTTCCCGGAAGAAGCCGATGGATATCCTGCACCATGCACAACTGACGGATCAGAGGGGCAACTGTTTTAAATTCTTTGGCTGCTTTTAGTTTGTTGCTGACATCTAGAAGCTTGCGCTGCAAGATGCCGATCTGATCGAATGAATAAAGGTAATTAAGAAAGTGCTGGTCGGTCCGTTTGTTGCCTTCAATAAGAAGACTGGAAGGAACATACTGTAATCCCAGAGCCGGGTTGGAGATGATATACTCGCTGAAGCGGACCGATTGGAAATTGAGAAGATATTTGTCAATTTCACCGGCAGCAAAACGCAGCCATCGGAAAGGATCGTTGCTTGCACTCAGCGGTATCATATAGTGGATGGTTGTGAATTTTTCGTTTGCCTGTTCTCTTTTATCCTGAGAAAATATCTGATTTAGCCAGTCAATGAAATTGGCAGGGGCAGTCATGGGGTTAATGACATTGGTGGCTATCAGGGCCAGTGCTTTACCTGTATGCTCCGCCATCCAGTAACCGCAGCAATACCTGGTATCAATAGGGAAAAGTTCCTGATTGAGAATAGCGTAATTGAGCCCTGCATTAGAGAGCATATCAATCAGAAATGGTTCCCAGTTGGAACAGGGCGGGAAGAAGCCACAAGGGGTTTCGCCGGCTAGTTCAGAAAAAAGCTGCATACCATGCTTGATATTATGAGTGGTCAAATCAGGAGGTGAAAGGCTGAGAAATGGTTCTGTATAGCCGGTTAAGACCCATTCCAGATTGCCTTTTTTAGATAATTCCCGCAATTTTGATAATAAAAGAACATCTATGGATTCCAGAAAGTACCCGGGAAAAACCAGATTAAAGCGAAGGTGCGGAAACTCTGTTGCGATGGAAAGTAAATTGGTGGTGAATGAGTTTATTGCATCCTTAAGGGCCGTTTTTGGCATAAGCCGATTTTTACAGGGATGAAGTAATAAAGCTATTGCATGTCGTTTCATATCATTCAAATTATAATTCTTCCATCAACGTTTCAATGGTAGAATTAATTTTTGGTTATTATTTGCATACAGGCGCTTGCTGCAGCAAATCCGTTTATTTATATTAGACGATTGCTTTCGTTGAAATTCAGTTAGATTCTTATATATCGCAATTTAATTCCCTCAAATACAATATCACTACAAGAGCATCGGAGGATAGAAATGCCCAAATACGTTTATTCATTTGGTGGTGGAAAAGCCGACGGAAACGAGTCGATGAGAAACCTTCTGGGTGGCAAAGGAGCCAATCTTGCCGAAATGGCAGGCCATCCTGATCTAAGACTGCCTGTTCCTCCAGGTTTTACAATAACCACAGATGTATGCAACTATTATTTCCAGAACAATCGCGAATATCCCAGGGAACTTAAGGCGCAGGTACAGACTGCACTTTCTAAAGTCGAGAAGCTTATGGGATGTAAGTTTGGTGACACCAGGAAGCCGCTTCTGGTATCGGTGCGTTCGGGTGCGCGCAAGTCTATGCCTGGCATGATGGATACTGTGCTCAATATTGGTCTTAATGATCAGACCATTGAAGGACTCATCGAAAGAACTCAGAATCCCAGATTTGCCTATGATGCTTACAGACGGCTAATCATGATGTATGCCGATGTGGTGATGGAGAAAGCGGAGGGGTTGGAGCCCCGTGGTGGAAAAGGCATACGAAAGATTCTGGATGAACGTATGGAGCAGCTTAAAAGAGAAAAAGGTTTTCTAAATGATACTGAACTGACAGCCGATGATCTTAAATCACTTGTTCAGGAGTTTAAAGAGAAGGTGCTAGAAATTCTGGGCAACCCGTTTCCGGAAGATCCTCTGGATCAGTTATGGGGAGCCATTGGCGCTGTTTTTATGAGCTGGAATGGTAAGAGGGCTGTGGAATATCGGCGTATTGAAAAAATCCCAGGTGAATGGGGAACTGCCGTAAACGTTCAGAGCATGGTTTTTGGAAACATGGGAGAGAATTCCGCTACTGGAGTGGCTTTTACCCGCAATCCAGGCACAGGAGAAAATCAGTTTTATGGCGAGTATTTGATTAATGCTCAGGGAGAAGATGTGGTTGCCGGGATACGCACTCCCGCACCTATCAATGAATACTCCCGTCATGAGCATGGAGAACAGATGGATACTCTTGAGCAAGTAATGCCCCAAGCTTACAAGCAACTCTTTGGAATTCAGAGGCGACTGGAAAAGCATTATCGTGACATGCAGGATATTGAATTTACTATTGAAAATGGAACTCTTTACATGCTTCAGTGCAGGGTAGGCAAACGAAATGGAGTTGCTGCCGTACGCATGGCCACAGAAATGGTAAAAGAAAGATTGATCAATTCTGAAACTGCAATTATGAGAGTTGCACCAACCCAGCTTATAGAACTTCTTCTGCCAATGTTAGATCCTGAAGCCGAACTTGTTGTTGCACCTATCGCCAAAGGTCTGCCGGCTGGTCCTGGTGGAGCGATAGGAAAAGCAGTTTTTAATTGCGAAAAAGCGGTCGAATGGGCATCCAGAGGGGAGAAGGTTATTCTGGTTCGGGAAGAGACTTCGCCGGAGGATGTTGATGGAATGCATAAAGCTCAAGCAATTCTTACCTCCAAAGGTGGTATGACTTCTCATGCTGCGCTGGTGGCCAGGGGCTGGGGAAAGTGCTGTATTGTTGGATGCTCTGATGTCATTGTCAATGGTGACTCTTTCACTACTAAATCCGGTGTGGTTATTAGAGAAGGTGACTGGATCTCACTGAATGGTACAGGAGGAAAGGTTTATCAGGGAGAGTTACCGCTGGTTGATATAGATCTGGAAAATAACGAGTACTACAGTACGCTTATGAAATTATGTGACAGGTCCAGAACTCTTAAAATCAGAACCAATGCTGATAATCCTGCCGATGTCAGGCGCGCTGTAAACTTCGGTGCTGAAGGGATTGGGTTATTTCGCACAGAGCACATGTTTTACGGAGAGGGCAGTGATGAGCCCCTGTTTCTTCTTCGTAAAATGATCATGAGCAACGGAACTCAGGAGCGTCAGGAGGCTCTGGATCAGCTTGCTACGTTTGTAAAAAGAGATGTCAAGGCGACCATGGAAGAACTTGACGGACTTCCATTTACAATTCGATTACTTGATCCTCCTCTTCACGAATTTGTTCCTCATAGTGAGGATAAGCTCGCAGCAATAGCTGAAGAACTTGATATCGATATAGATCAGGTCAGGGAGAGGGGAGAGAGCCTCAGGGAGAATAACCCAATGCTGGGCCACCGGGGAGTTCGTCTGGGTGTTACCTATCCGGAAATATCATCCATGCAGATTCGTGCTGTTCTGGAAGCAGCGGGAGAATTGATAATGGAGGGCAAAAAGGCCTATCCTGAGATCATGATTCCGGTAACCTGTACCGTAAGTGAACTTGATAATCAAAAAGAGCTGGTTGATAGCATCTATTCTCAGGTTTGCAAAGATCTGGGAATTAGAAAAATCCCGTTCACTTTTGGTACTATGATTGAGATCCCGCGTGCAGCGATGACTGCAGAGAAAATGGCTGAAACTGCAGAGTTTTTCTCTTTTGGCACCAATGATCTTACACAGATGTTCTTTGGATTCTCAAGAGATGACATCGGAAGTTTCCTTCCTTCATACCTCGATAAAAAGATTTTGCCATCCGATCCTTTTCAGACATTGGACCAGCAGGGGGTGGGAGAATTGATAAAAATCGGAATCGAACGGGGGCGCAGCACTCGCCCTGATCTGAAGGTAGGAATCTGCGGTGAGCATGGTGGTGATCCTGAATCGGTCAAATTCTGCCATCGTGCTCAAATGAACTATGTTTCCTGTTCGCCTTTTCGGGTTCCGATTGCACGGCTTGCTGCTGCACAGGCTGCAGTTGAACAGAAAATGGAGGAGGAGGCCGTACTTCAAAGAAAAGTGCCGGCAAAAAGAAGGGTTGTTAGTGCCCGGCCTTCGGCTCCAGTAAAGAAAAAAGTTGTTGTGAAAAAGGCTCCGGCTAAAAAGGCTACAGCTAAGAAAGCTCCGGCTAAAAAGGCTACAGCTAAAAAGGCTACAGCTAAGAAAAAAGTGACAACAACCAAGAAAAAAGCTCCTGTAAAGGCAAAGAAAGCTGTTGTGGCACGCAAAGTAACACCGGTTAAAAAGGCTGTCAAAAAAATAACCAAAAAGAAACGCCGCTAGTTATTCTCCGTTTTAAACGTAAGAGACGTCCGATTCGGATGTCTCTACTCTTTTCGATTCCTAAAAGGCAAGATACTTAGATGCTTCAAATAGATCTGCATGTGCATTCACTATTTAGCCATTGCGGGCTTCATACCGTACTGGAATTGATCAATCAGGCAAGAGTGACTGGCATGAAAGGTTTAGCGGTTACCGATCATGGTCTTACTATGGGAGGAAGGTTAAATGATGTGTTCTTTAACCGTTTCCATTGTCCTTATGAGGATATAGAGTTTCTTAAAGGTATTGAATGCAATGTTCTTGATGAGAAAGGGACAATTGATCTGCCTTCTGCCTTTGTTCCATTTCTGGATGTGGTACTCCTGGGGATTCATCATAACACACCCAAAGGGTGTTCCAGGGAGTATTATACGTCACTGCTGATTCGAGCGATGGAGAAAAACGGCTGTGTTGACATAATCACCCATCCAAATGATTCGGCCTTTCCCCTTGATTATCTGTCTATTGCCCGCAAAGCTTCAAGTTTGGGCATTGCCCTTGAATTGAACAATTCAAGGATCCTTTATTCCAGAAGTAGCGTCGAAGATACAATAGCTTTACTGCAGATATGTGGGCAGGAAAAATGCTTTGTTGCAGTATGCAGTGACACGCATGCAATTCACGAACTGGGGCAGGACAGCTCTGTTGCTCCACTTCTCAAGAGTGTGGGCTTTCCAGAGGAACTGGTTGTAACACGAGACGCTTCCAGCACATTGCAGTTTATACGAGCAAGAAAAAAGTTTTGATCAATACTACCGTTTTACTGCAGCCTGTAAGTGTGGAGTATTTCATGATGAGCACCTTCTTTTTTAAGATGACTGCAGTAGAGATGAAACTGGCAAACCTCGAATGGTTCTGTGGCAAAGAGACTGTTGGCAGATAAAAACAGTGCGAGTTTCTCTGCAGGAGCCCCGTTGAGTCGTGCAATAGTGATATGTGGATGGAACTTCCTTTTATACGGTTCAATTCCGGTTGATATAACCGATCTTTCAATTTTACTTTGTAATCTGATCAGCTCGGGATTGTCGAGGATTCCTGCCCATAGGATTCTTGGGATTTTGCGGGAAGGGAAGTGCCCCACACCTTTTAAGGCCAGACTAAAGGGTGGGATCAAGGCTGATTTCAAAGAGTACGTAATTTTCTCTGTAATAGTATTGTCGACTTCACCAACAAAGCGAAGGGTTATGTGCAACTGGGCTTCCTCGATCCATCTGGTTCCTGGAATTGCCATATAAGTTGAAGTTATATCATCTTTGATGCGTTCCGGCAAATCTATGGCTACAAATAACCGTGGCATAATAACCCTTTGCTGACCTTTTGTATTTAGTTTATTAAAAAAGAAACTATCATAGGAACCTATTGTAGCTCTTGAAACAAATATCTTGTAAAAATCAAAAATAATATAGTTCCTATTTTTTTCGATTAAATATTATTATAGTATTTTTTTGCTACTTAGATTATCTGAGTATTTACCAATTATTGTATCTAATTGGAAAAAAGCATGAACTAATAGTAACAAGAAGGAAATTATAAATCACAAATCTTAAATCCTAAACGAATTCCAAATAACAAAATTATAATTTCTAAACAGGGATAAGAGTGTTTCAAGTAAATAAAGTTTATCAGTGGGTCCTTTTTCCCATTTCCAGTTCTTGTTTCAAATTTCAGATTTCGTGCTTATTCTTCCCTGTTCTTGTTTAGGGTTTCTTATTCTTTTGTTTTATAAGTTATGTGATTTCGCAATTATCGTCATAAATAACTAAATTGTTACTTATAAAAAATACCATATTCAAACAATGTAAGGCAAAAATGCTTTAGATCCAATCTTAAAAAGTATTAGAATCGAAGGGTTAAATCATGATTCCTGTGCTTACAGCTAGGCAGATGCGAGAAATTGATGAAAAAGCGATTGGTGGTAACCAGGTGAGTGGCTATTCCTATATGATCAGGGCAGCGTTGGGACTATTTAATGCTGCATCTGAGATGATCGAAGCCAGCTCGGGCGGAGAAATCGCTATTATTTGTGGCAAAGGAAACAATGGCGGTGATGGATATGTTGTTGCCAGAATGCTTATGGATGCAGGGCATAGTGTCATGTGCTACTCTTTATACGATACCGATGAGCTCAAGGGAGAAGCAAAAATCGCTTTTAATGAGTATATCTCCAGAAAAGGCAACTTTCTGATTCTCAATGACATTGAAGATCTTGCTGCAATTAATGGCAGCTCTCTAATAATTGATGCAATGCTTGGTACCGGGTTGCGAGGAGATCCCGGAGGGATATGTGCTCAGGCAATCGAGACGGTAAACAATTCAGGGGTTGCAGTGCTCTCTGTTGACACCCCATCGGGACTTAACAATGATACTGGCATTCCGGGTGATCCCTGTGTCAGAGCTGATATAACGGTGACCATGGGGTTTCCAAAAGTTGGACTTTACTTTTACCCGGGAAAGCTTTTTGCCGGCAGATTGATTGTCCAGGATCTGGGATATCCTGATGAAATAGTGGCACAGAAAAAGGGAGCAATCTATTTACCATCGCCAAATTTTATCCGTAAAAATTTCCCACCCCGATATCCCGATGGTTCCAAATTTGATCACGGACTGGCTTTACTGATTTCTGGGTCGAGAGGATATACAGGTGCACCGACACTGGCAGCCGAGGCTGCGTTAAGGGTGGGTTGTGGCATGACTCATCTTGCAGCGCCTTGCTCCTGTATTCCGATATTGTCAATAAAAAATACTGAAACTGTGCTCCATTCATTAGATGAAAACGAAAATGGTACAGTTGCCTATAGTTCAATAGATCAGATAAAAGAGTTGGTCAAAGGGAAAAATGCACTCTGTATCGGACCGGGTTTGGGCCACGATACCCAGGCTTGTGAACTGGTCAGGGAGATAATATCCAGTGTTAAATTACCTTCTGTATTGGACGCTGATGGTTTGAATGCATACAAAGAAATGCCTGGTGAACTTAAAAAGCATAATGGTGAGCTGGTTATCACCCCTCATCGGGGCGAATGGCAGAGACTTTTTGGGGAACTCCCTTCCGAACCACTGGAAATTATCTCTCAGGTAAAATCGATTGCCAGTTTATACAGGATCACTATTCTGCTTAAAGGCAGCACAACCATAGTAGCCAGTCCCAAAGGTGATGTCTACATTTTGCCATTCGGGAATTCCGCTCTTGCCAAAGCTGGGACCGGAGATGTTCTCAGTGGGATAATGGTTTCTCTGATAGCAATGGGAATACATACAACCATGGCGGCTGTTCTGGGAGGCTATATCCAGCAGAACGCAGCAGCACTGGCAAGCCAGAGCCTCAGTGAATATTCTGTTACAGCAACCGATGTCATAGCAAATATTCATAAGGTAATACTGTCGATAATTGGAAACAGAGGGGAGCGAAACGAACCCGCTGATAAGAAACTATCGATCTGCACATGACACTTTAAATACTTAAACTGATTCAAACATACAACAACACTATTCTTCAATCGATAAAGTTATTCGGAATTTCTTGTGATTAAATGCTGATTCTGTAGTTACTTTTGGGGTGGTTTGTGGTGGGAAAGGGAGTGACTATTATCAGACTGGAAATTTTGGAAACACATCACTCGTCAGTCTTGTGGTGGCTATTGTTTTTTTCTGAAAAAGCGGATTGCATTTAAAACAAGACTCATATCTACACAGGTATTAAAGCAAGGTCCGTTAGGTCGATCATTGATGACTCCGTAGACCGGAATAGGGTGAACATCCTGGATCCCCAGAGTAAGATCCCTTTCGCATGCAACTGCTATTATGCCATCTGGATGCATTGCAGCAACTTTGCGCCGGGCAAGTGTGCCCCCATTAACAACTTCGATTTTTAAACCGTGCTGTTCTCCAAGAGTAACCAGCTCACCGACAGGACAGCGTCCGCAGCGCACGCAATTGTTTATATCATTGGTGATTTTACGATTACAGATATCTATCTGTAGACAATGTGGCAGCAGGACCAGAATTTTATCTCCCTTGATTCTTCCGGATTGTGCCTTGGTCAGGGAATTGTTGACTTTAACAAAGGATGTTCTGAGTTTGTTCCTGTCGATTTTAAATAACTGAGCCAGAGAGATTGCAATGGGAAACAGCAGTTTTACCGTTACAGATCTTTTATTGTGAGGGTACAGAAGGTCTATTCCCACCAAAGATGTAATAGTAATGAGGAAAAGACCAGAGAACAATATGGCAAAAAACAGAAGAAAGGATATCCCTACCAGAAGATCCACACCGGGATTTAACTCGTAGAGTCTGGGATGGATAAGGTAATAGATAGTACCTTCAATAGCAGCAACAATTAGCAGGCCTAACCAGCAAAATATCAGAAAAGGGAATTTGGTCCATGCTGCTCGCCAGGCGGTTTCATCAGAGACAGATACGCTGAGAGTTGAGTTGTTCATCTAAACCTTTTTTTTAAAAAGATTACGCTATATTCTCGACTCTTTGTACCTGTGGAATCCGACTCTTTAAAACCCGTTCAACACCCATTTTCAGAGTCATTGCTGCACCTGGGCATCCTGCACAAGCCCCTCTGAGACGAACCTTAACCACACCATCTTCAGTGACATCTACCAGCTCTATATCACCACCATCTGCCTGTAGATTGGGACGGATCTCATTTATTACCTGTTGAACTTTTTCTTTCATGATCGCCTCATTCATCTTTAAGTTACAATATCATTATACATATAGAATTCGATTAAGAATTAAAACATATCCAAAATAAATACCTTTTCAGGAAATGTAAAATCTTATTTCAATGCAGGAATCTGAAAATTATGAATCAGAAAAGTTATGCATAGTTATTGTTTGCCTGAAACTCTCTTTTTTGTGATCTAAACCCCTCTTTAGCGGTGTCCTGAAATCCCAAGGCAGACCCTATTAAAAAATTCCTAAAGATCCCTGTATTTGTGCCGATATAATAACAGGAGAAGGTGGAAGTTTCTTTGTAGAAGGCCAGGTATAAAAAAGGACAAAAGCACCGTGCTTTTGTCCCAGGAGATTTCGTAAGGTAGAAGAAACGGCAAATCCTTACTTTTTGTGTATCGGTAGGTTGTACAAGAATCTTTAGAGGGATCTGAAAAATGATAGTCCAGGGATTGGGACTGCAAAGCTGCGTTCAGACTAAAAAAAAACTTAGAGGCCCTAAAGGGCAGCAAAAGGTAGATGGAAAGCTGCAGATCAAAGAGAGGGACACTGTTGAGTTGAGTGGCAGTGGTCTTGAGCGTGCAGAACTCCTGCAAAAAATACGCCAGAAGATCCAGAGTGGCTTTTATGACTCAGATCCTGTTCTGGAGGATATAAGCCATGGATTGGCAAAAGCGATAAATTCCATGTAGAAAATAATTCCCGCTTACCCTTTATAAACGCTTCAAAAACCACTGTAGTCTGCAAGATCCGCATAGGATTGATTTCTGGATAAATCTTGACCTATCATTTCTATATCAGTATAATCATAATCTTTAATCGCTAATTACCCAGGAGTTGAAATAAATGACAAAATTGCTCAAGTTATGTTTTTTCTCTACGGTACTGATTGGGATGACTTTTCAATGTATAAGAAACGATAAAGTGCTGAAGGCGGATCTGGTTGTGGGTGAGCAGGTGGAATGCAGGCATGGGTTTATTCAGAAAGTGACAGAGGGATATATACTGGAAGAGAATGATACTGTAATTGTTTCTTCTGGTGCTAAGGTAAAGTTGATATTTGGTGATGGAGTCATTTATCTGAACAGTAACTCAAAACTTAAAATAGGTACCATGGTCAGGCAGAATGGCAGTTACCGTCTCAAGCTGTATCTTCTTGGGGGAGAATTGTATTTCACTTCGAATCAGCAGAGGAGAAACCCGGATTCGTTTGTGTTTGTCGGTCATGGCGTAACTACAACCGCAAATACCGGTAGTGTAAATATCAGATCTGACAGGGAACAATTAACAATAGTACAACTCCAGGGTTCCACTCTTCTTACTTCTGTTAACACTGAAGAACGTTTAATAGCATCCTGCAGTCGTCTTGAGATCAAGGAACTTCAGAGAAGCGAAATTGAATCTATCAGTCAATCAGATGTTTCGAATCTGAAGAACTGGGTCGGTAATTCAGCAATTTCTTCGGCATTGTCGCAATCAGGATGTGTTGCGAAAAGCTCTGTTGTGAAAAATCTTGCTCCTGAGTGGGTCAGATTGCCCGATGAGGTATACATGGCAGGCCAAATGGTGATCGATACGATTCAGGCTGTTGATCCGGAGAACCGAGAGGTATTTTACCAGTTGATTTCAGGTCCGGAAGGAATGACACTAGATAAGAATAGTGGGGAATTGCGGTTTACGCCGATTAGCTCCGGAAGTGCAAACATTACTATAAAGGCAATCGATTCAGACTCCCAGTCAACCGTGCTGGATCATTACATAACCATCTCCTCTGAGCTTGCAGTGGTATTGTACGCTCCACGTATAGTTAATCCAGGCGAATTTTTCATGATCAGAGCTTCACTTCCAAAAAATCTTGCTAGTCAGGCATCTAAGTATCTTTACCGGTTTGACTGCAATGGCGACGGCGTTTTTGATTATCCTGGGTCAGCAGGATTCGGGAAGGGGGCGGTTGTAAAAAAATGCGTGTTTTCTCAGGAAGGTACCTACTTATTGAAAGTAGAGATGAAAGATTCTGAAGGCAGAACTGCTTCTGCTAATCGTAAAGTAATAGTGAACAGAAAACCTGAAGCATCGCTTAAAATTTCACCGGTAATTGGAACAATTGAAACTGAGTTTCTGCTGGATGCTTCAGATAGCAGAGATACCCGTGATGCTACAGAAGAGCTGATGGTACGGTTTGACATCGATAATGACGGGCTGTATGATATTCCTTTCAGCACTGGATTTATCACTGAAAAACGCGCTAAATACAGTTGGAGTAAAGCCGGCAAATACAAAGTCGTTGTGCAGGTAATAGACAAGCAAGGGTTGGCCGACACAGCTTCAGCGGAAATCATCATCAGCCGTGGCATAAAAATCGATTATATCACCTGTCCTGACACCATACATCTCGGAGACTCCATAAGAATCGAATGCAAATACACTCCTTCGGAATTTGCGGTTAAGACATTTGAATGGAACCTCGATTCTGATACCGCTTTTGAGATTTCAACCGATAAACCGGTTTGCAACCATGTTTTCAAAAAGGATGGAGTTACCGATATCAAGTGTCGTGTTATCGATGAAAAAGGGCAAATTGCCACACAACATAAGACAGTGATAATCGTAAACAGTGGTTGCAGTGTGAATGCCGGGGGGCCATATAAAGCCAGGGTAAATGCACCTGTTTTAATGGAGGGGATTGCCAAAGATCCTGATAACAAAATCGTGAAATATTACTGGGATTTTGATGGTGACAGAATCCCGGACTGGAACTCGGAACAAAATGGCAAAACCACTCATGTCTTTAAGAAATCAGGTAAAACAAAACTTTTCTTCTCTGTAATGACCGATGACAGTCTGAAGTTTTATGATAGTACTTTTGTTGAGGTCATTAATGAAGCTCCTGTAGCCGATGCCGGTGAGGATATCGTTTCCAGAAGCGGAAAAAAAGTAAAACTCAATGGTATTGGGAAGGACAAGGATGGAAATATTGTGGAGTACAGATGGGACTTTGACAATGACGGGAAAATTGACTGGTCTTCTGCGGATAACGGAATGGTTGAAACCACCTTTAAATCCTATACTACCGCCGTATTTTCGGTTATGGATTCTGACAGCAGTATCTCATACGACAGTATCAGAATTATAATATGTCCTGATGACATGCAGACTATTGAAAGTGAAAAGTTCTGTATCGATACTTATGAATATCCGAATAAAAAAGGGGAGACACCGTTATTGAATGTTACCTATACCCAGGCCAGGGAGAGTTGCCAAAAGCAAGGTAAGCGACTTTGCACTCCTCATGAGTGGGAGAGCGCGTGTCGTAATGAGAAAGAGAAAAACAGTTATCCTTATGGTAAGAATTATATAAAGGAAAGATGCAATACGTTAGGTAACCCAGTGGTGAAAAACAAAGTAAGTGAGTCCGGTTTTTTCTATGATTGTCGTGGAGATGCCGGGGTTTTTGATATGAGTGGAAATGCTGCAGAATGGACCGAATCACAAGGGGGAGAGCCTTATGTATACGGAGGTTCATGGCAGAGTGGTGAAAATGAAAGCACTTGCGGCTCAAAACTTCAACTTCAGGGTGGCGGGAAGTATTTTTATGTCGGGTTCAGATGCTGCAAATAACAATAAAACAGATAGTTAGCTTTTTTGACCAAAAGAACCGCTGGTGGTTTCCACTAATCAGCGGTTTGCTGTTCTCTTTGTGTTACCCGCCGTTTAATGCAGATTCTCACTGGCTCCTTTTCCCTTTTCCCTTTCTCAGTTTTGGCATATTACTTCCTTTGTTGGGTCTTTCTTTGCAGAAACCCTTTAAAAGGGCAGTTTTTCACTGTTATCTGTATTCTTTTGCTTTATCAATAGGTCAATATTACTGGCTGATTTTTGATAAAGTTGAAGGGTTGTGGCACCTGATTATTCTGGGATTATTGTTGGGATCTGCTGTGATGGCGCTGATTTTTCTCGGTGCCGCACTTCTGTTCAGGTTAATTTACAGAAATTTTCCAAAGCTCTACATTGTACTGTTTCCTGCCGTTTGGGTACTTATCGATTATGTGCGTACACTGGGTGATCTGGGATTTCCATGGTCATTTCTTGGTTATGCACTCACACCGGTTTTGCCTCTTTCCCAGTTAGCATCAGTTACCGGAGTATGGGGGTTGACCTATCTGACTCTGCTTGGCAATATGCTTCTTTGGGAGTTGATCTCCTCTTGTCATAAGAACAGGTTAACTGTTAGAAAATGGCTTTATGCAGGTGCGTTTGTTCTCTTTCTGATTGCAGTCTCAATATGGGGAATAATACGCATGAACAAAACCCCGGTGACATCAGCAGTAAAAGTATCGGTACTTCAGGGTAATCTGGATCAGTTTAACTGGGGAAATAGTTCACTGGATACGGCATTTGCAGTTCTTGGGTCACAGATGCAAGAGGTTTCCAAAGAGAAGCCGGACCTGGTAGTCAGTTCAGAAAGTTCCATATTAAGTTTTGTGGCACGCAGGTCGGATCACAGTCAAATGTTAAGAGATATCGTGAATTCCGCAGGTGTACCGCTGGTTTTTGGATCTTTGCATTGGGATAATGGACCTGCAGGTTCACCTTATGAATATCTGGTTTATAACACTGCGTTTCTTGCCCAGCCGGGACAAAAAGAGTTCCAGTTTTACCATAAGATAAAGCTGGTACCTTTCAGTGAGGCGATTCCTTTTGAGGTTCAGTTTCCAATTCTGTCCAGGGTTAATCTGGGAGAGGCCGATTTTCAGAGGGGAAAGGAACATACGATCTTCAATGTTGGCAGTACCATAAAAGCTGCGCCATTAATCTGCTATGAGGCAATTTTCCCTGAATTCGTTCAGCAGTTTGCAAAAAAAGGTGCAAATCTTCTGGTTATGATAACCAATGATGGCTGGTTTGGAAAATCTACCGGCCCCTATCATCATGCCGAAATGGCACGGTTGCGGGCTATCGAATGTGGTATTCCCATTGCCAGATCGGCAAATTCCGGAATAAGCATGTTTGTGGATGCCTACGGTCGCATAGGTGCAAGAACCGGATTGTATGAGAGAACACATGTTACCCAGGAGGTCTATCCTGTGAATCTGAAAACAATCTACTCCAGATGGGGAAACTGGCTGGTGAAGTTATGCTTTGTGATGGGCCTTTGCAGTTCGGTATGGATGATTTGCAGAAAATTCAAAATCAGATACACCAAATCCTGAATAAATACCCCAACTCAGTAGTGTCCCGTTAATTTTACTAAAGATTACTGTATTTCAAATAATATCACACATCACAAATCCAAAATTCCAAATTATAATGCCTTAAATTCCAAACCGGAACAGGAGTAGGGATGAAAATCTGAAACAGGATAGAGCCCTCCATTCCTGTAATTTCCTTATATGGAATTTAAATGATTTGGTCATTGGGATTTGTTTAGGATTTGGTGCTTGAGATTTGGTATTTATTTGCATGCTATAGCCGTTTTATGAAGCTATTATTTAGTTAACCGGATACTTTAACTACCAATATCTTTTCTGCTCGCCTGTCAGATCTTTTATTTTATTTGTAATTCTATTTTTTGGGAGTGGTTCTGGAATTTCAGAGGATAATTCAACAATTTTATTATTGCGTTTGTAATTTTGAGAGAGTGTTTCTGTAATTTTTAAGAATGTCGGAGTAATTTTTAAGATTACCAAAGTAATTTTTAAGGTCCCAGGAGTAATTTTCAAGGTCCCAGGAGTAATTTTCAAGGTCTCAGGAGTAATTTTCAAGGTCCCCAGAGTAATTTTTAAGGTCCCCAAAGTAATTTTTAAAGGCACCTAAGTAGTTTTTAAGGATGCCAAAGTAATTTTTAAGATTACCAAAGTAGTTTTTAAGATTACCAAAGTAAATTTAAAGCATGGTGCTTATTTCAAAGCCTTGTTTACGATACAGATTAGCTTGAATACAATATATCGGGGGTACCCATAAAAAAGCCGGAAGCGGCTTTTGAGTAATGTCTCTTTGGAGGGACAGGTTGAAAGCTGCAAGATAAAACAGGGGGATAGTTACTAAACCTCATTGATAATGGATAACCTCCGATATCGGCTTTGTTAAATTAACCGGACACTACTGATCACAAATACCAAATCCTAAACAAATTCAAATTCCATAATTCCATATAAAAAAGAACAGGAGTGTAGGTATCCCGCTCCCATTCCTGTTTCGAATTTCGTATTTCTTATTGATATTCAGCTTATCCAGTCAAAAAGCACTTCCAGATCGTGAACATCACCATCGAGAATCTCAAGTACCATTACTCCGCTGTTTTTTTCGAAGATCCTGCGTACGATCGGTTTAAGATTCATTTCACTTTCCAGATAAAAATGAGTATGAGAATCTTTGATTTTATCCTTAGGAGTGTCCCTGCCTGAGAGATTGTGATTAAGGTGATATCCCACGATTGATTTCTCATCAAGTATTCTAGCCGACTCCTGCTGAAAGTCAAATCCATGAACCAGTGATGCGCACCAGAAATGGCCCAGATCGAACCAGAGATTATCGATCAATTGATGGATTTCTGAGGGGCGTTGGAGTCCGCCTCCGATCAAGGGAAAATCATTCTCAAGAGCAACGGAAAAATCGCGGTACATGGCGGTTACCTTTTGCAGATTATTCTTGAACAACTCTTTGTATCTTAAAAAAACTTCAGTGTCAAATATGCCCGGGTCCATGACAAAGGAATTATTAAGACTATATGCATCACCAATGGCGTCTCTGATTGTTCTGCGATAATTTTTCATATCATGTACTATCGGTTTGTCGGTCATGAAGAAGCCATGAAAGAAAAGAATGTCGGTCCCCAGGTCTATCAGATAACGGGTACAGTCATCGAAACTCTCTTTTATGGTCTGCAAATCGGTAGAAGCCAGGTTTAAAAAATGTTTGGCGAAAATTGGAGAATGGACCGAAATGCTCAGCTCATCCCTGAATTCCATCACTTTTTCAAAAAGCTCTCTGTCTATAGAGTTATGGAGCTGAATGCCAAACTCAAAACCCTGTTTATGTACAAAGTCTCTTGCAGAGGTGATTTTTTCCCGATAATTGTATTGATTAAAGCACATTGTGCTGTATTCGATTCTTAACATTTTTACTGTTTTTCCGTTTAATTTTGAAATAGCTGGTGATTCTTATATGCGTTCTTTATTGGGGGAATAAAGATATATTATGCCTTCTGAAACGGAAAAAACAGTGAGACCAGCCGGACAGTTTCACTGTTTTTTAGTAGAGACGAACCGAAAATGGGGAAATCTGAAAAAACTTTGGACTTTATTTCCTTGGTTATCTTTTCACTTCTGAGCTGCTTCTGTGATCAAATCCTGAAGGTTCTTAACCTGTTTTGTCAGGACAAATCTGGCGCGTGAAAATTTATCGGTAGAAATACTTATTGGAACTCTTTCACCTTTGCCATCAACAGTATAGTAGTCGGTTACTGTCTGGTCATCAAATTCCCAGATCATGATATCATCTGATTCAAAAGTGACTTTAACATCGATGAATTTGTGGTAGATGACCTGACGGAGCAGAGGTATGTAAACCCCAAAAAGCCCCAGCAAATCGCTAAGTGAAGAAATGCCGGGGACTGTTATCAGCTTAAAGTACATAGTAAAGCGAGATACAACCCCATTATCTATGAACCACTCGCCATCATCGGGGGCTAATTCGGTGTAATCCAACACCTGATCGATTTTTGAGGCTACTTCAGCATATTTATTGCCTCCATAAATCAGATAGTTGCCCATAGGACCTGCTGTGGAATTCAGTGAATTGTCATTGCCGAGTTGAAAGATTGTTGCCGGGAAATTGATCTTATCCATTATGTCTTCATCTGATTCACCGATAGCTTCGGTGACCATCCATATACCCTGCATTCTTTTCTGTGTAGGTTCTTCTGTAAGGATCAAGTCATCCAGAAGTCCGCAGTGGGTAAACAACAGAAGTGAAACCGGCAGAAGAGCGGTAAGAAATTTTATGGTTAAATTCATTCAGATCTCCTTTATAGGGACAATGACCAAAGGCTCTTGTGTAGCGTTTAAATAATAATGATAGGGGAAGCCTTAAACAAGAAGAATATATTATTTAATCGGTTTTTGCAATCTGCTTATTGCAACCGCCCTGGTCTCAGAACCTGGCCGTTTTCCATATCCCGCGTTCCATATTCACGTTCCGTGTTCACGTTCCGTGTTTTATAAAAAAACGCAAAAGCAATCATGCAATTGGTAGAACGTGAGATGATACATTTACACCAAACCTGTAAAAGAAATAATCAGTGATTTTAACCAATCCTATGCACGGTTAACCTGGCATCTTTTTTGAGCATCTGGAGCTGGTTCGTATAAAGTGATCTTGATTCTGTTTACATTATTCAATACAGAAATACTGCTTAATCACAAAAAAGCCCCACCAAATCAACAAATAACATGTTGCCTTGCACTTTCTTTGTAATTATCTTAATAGTCTAACGCTATTAATAGCTACTATGATTGATTAAATTTAAGCACACTCTCAAAGCCCGCTGCCAATGCTTCGTGATCAAATTACTATTGAACTGGAAAAGCAGAACATTCTGACATCAAGCAAAATACAGCGGTTCCACGGGAATCATGATTCCGCACAACCTATCCCCCCAAAACGAGCTCATCTTCATTCAGTGTTATTTAATCCTGTTAAATTTTACAACCATGAGTTGAACTGGTTTAATCTATCGTCTCAGAAACACACACCTGGTCGATATTCGGTAATAAAAAAGGTACTTTTTAACGATACTGAGGAGCGAAAATGAAAACGGTTCGCAATGCCTGCAAACTGCAACCAAATGCACTGGAGATTAATGTCGGTGATCAGATCGAAAAACTTGACCAGATTATCCAGGACACCGATGGGAACGAGTATTTCGGAAAAACTTTTATAACCGATGGTATGAGAGCGCTTCTTACCAAAGGTATGGCAAGGCTTGCCGCAAAATCCAATGATTCGGTTTTTCACCTAAAACAGGCGATGGGTGGTGGTAAAACCCATCTTATGGTTGGTTTTGGGCTTCTTGCGAAAGATCCTGCTCTAAGAAATCAAAAAATTGGTGAAATTGCTCATCAAAACGGGTTTTCAGCAGCAAAAATAGCTGCTTTTAATGGCCGTAATAACCCCCATACCTATTTTTGGGGCGAAATAGCACGGCAGCTTGGAAAAGAAACCCTGTTTAAGCAGTATTGGGAATCCGGTGCAAAAGCTCCTGATGAGAATAGCTGGATTAAATTATTTGATGGTGATGAGCCGATACTTATCCTTCTTGATGAAATGCCTCCTTATTTTCATTATTACAGCACTCAGGTACTGGGAATGGGAACTGTTGCAGATGTGGTTACACGTGCATTTTCCAATATGCTGACTGCTGCTTCCAAAAAGAAAAACGTTTGTATTGTCGTATCTGATCTGGAAGCTGCCTATGATACTGGTGGAAAATTGATACAGCGGGCTCTTGATGATGCAACTCAGGAACTGGGACGGGCCGAAATCAGCATAACTCCAGTCAATCTTGAATCTAATGAGATTTATGAGATTATCCGAAAACGACTGTTTGTATCATTGCCGGATAAAAGCGAAATAGCTGAGACCGCTTCTGTTTTTGCAAGCCGATTGGCAGAGGCGGCAAAAGCAAAATCTGTAGACAGAAGTGCTGAAGCCTTAACTAATGAAATAGAGATGACCTATCCATTTCATCCCAGCTTCAAAAGTATAGTAGCGCTTTTTAAGGAAAACGAAAAATTCAGGCAGACAAGGGGACTGATGGAGCTGGTTTCCCGTCTTTTGAAATCAGTATGGAACAGTGATGAGGATATCTATTTGATTGGTGCACAGCATTTTGACCTTTCTATTCACGAAGTACGGGAAAAACTTGCTGATATCTCTGAAATGCGTGATGTGATCGCAAAAGATCTCTGGGATTCGACACAGAGTGCGCATGCTCAGATTATTGATATAGCCAATGGAAACAATTACGCTAAACAGGTTGGTACCCTGATTTTGACAGCCAGCCTTTCTACAGCCGTAAATTCTGTTAAAGGCCTCACAGAAAGTGAAATTCTGGAATGTTTAATCGACCCTGTTTCTGGGCCAGGCAGCTTTAAAAAGGCATTTCTGGAGCTTGACAAGACCGCATGGTATCTTCACCAGACTCAGGAAGGCAGGAGCTATTTTGATCATCAGGAGAATTTGACAAAAAAACTACAGGGATATGCGGAAAAGGCACCTCAAAACAGGGTTGATGAGTTGATAAGAGATCGGCTGAAAGAAATGTATGAGCCGACTACAAAAGAAGCATACGAAAAAGTACTTCCACTTCCGGAAATGGATGAGGCATCTGCAGTATTAAAGTCTGCCCGTGCCATGTTGATTATAAGTCCTGATGGAAAAGTCCCTCCTGCTGTTGTTGAACAATTTTTTGCAAATTTAACCAATAAAAATAACCTTCTTGTCCTAACCGGTGAAAAATCCACAATGGCAAGTCTGGAAAGGGCTGCACGCCATGTTTACGCTGCGGCAAAAGCGGATAATGAAATACCTCCAACTCATCCGCAACGAAAAGAGCTCGATGAAAAAATGGCACAATATGAGCAGGATTTCCAGGCTACAGTGTTGAATGTATTTGATAAACTTCTTTTTCCCGGCTTTCAGGGCAAGGATCTGTTGCGTTCAAAAGTGCTTGACAGTACTTATCCCTCCAATGAAGAATACAATGGAGAACGGCAGGTTATCAAAACTTTGACATCTGATCCAATCAAGCTTTATACCCAAATCACCGAAAACTTTGATGCTTTACGGGCACGTGCGGAACAGCTTCTGTTTGGGAATCAGGATGATGTGCGAAAGACCGATCTGATCGACAAGATGCGGCAGAAAACCCAGATGCCCTGGCTTCCACCTAAAGGTCTTGATGAACTCATCATGGAAGCATGCCAAAGGGGAGCATGGGAAGACATGGGTAATGGATACATCACAAAAAAACCAAAACCGAAAACTACACAGGTGATTATTGTCGAAGACAGCAAGCCCGATGATAATGGTGCCCTGAGATTGAAGATAGATACCATCAATGCCGGGAATGCACCCAGAATCCATTACATGGAAGATGGTGCAGTTGACGCAAACAGTCCGGTTCTGTCTGATGCTGTTTTGACAACAAAGGCATTGCGTGTCCAGTTTCTTGCTGTTGATCCATCAGGGAAAAACCAGACAGGATCTCCTGTTACCTGGACCAACCGACTGGTCATAAGGACTAATTTTAACGAAAATAACCGCACTGTAGAGCTAATGGTTGCTCCAAGGGGGGTAATCCGTTACACTCTTGATGGTTCAGAAGCCAGAAATGGAAAAGAGTATACTTCTGCGATACAGCTTCCCGATACTGCTTCTTCGGTATACGTTTTCGCAGAATGTGATGGACTGGAAGAGAAACGTACGTTTCAGTTTCCTGCAAAAGGAGATCGGGAAATCAATATCGTCAAGGAAAAGCCTGCACAAATGTATTGTACAACACCCAAAAGGCTGGATAATTCTGCAAAGACCTATGAGGGTTTGAAAATGGCAAAAGAGAGGGGAATTACCTTTGAGCAGGTCTCGCTTCAGATCGGTTCTACTCCCAGGGTCATTCTCCTTTCGATGGGCGATTTGAGAATACAGGCTGAATTTATTGAAAGAGAACTGACTCATCTGCAAACAATTATCAGTGTAGATGCTCCGGTTTTAATGACATTTAAAAAAGTGTTTACACACACTGGTTTTGATCTGGAACAGTTCGCCAAAACAATGGGTATAGAGTTAAAAAATGATGAGGTAATACAGGAATGAGTGATACAGTGGATTTTGGTGCATCTAAAGAGTTTGGTATGCACCACTTTTTTGTTGAAATACCGATAGAACCCAAAGCTGCCATCAGTATCTATGAAGATTTCGGGTTTAATGGTGATGATACCAAAAGGGAAACAACAGAAAGAAGAGTGATTCTTGCCCGTGAACTGTGGACAAGGATCAGGGATGATGCACGGAGGGATTTTAACAAACGTCTGAAAGCTAAAAAGCAGAGTACCGGAACCTGGAACACTGGTAAAGTAAAACTGGACCGCTTTTTAGGTCGCGAATTGTGTGTTTTGGCCTGGGCTGCAGAACATGCCACACTCGAAGAGTGCGCAATTATCTCTCAGAAGTGGATTGTATTGCGCCCGGAAGAACGATGGTGGCTTTATTCGAAAACCTCTTCCGAAGCCGGGTTGGCCGAGCAGAAAGAGAGAGGGTGGCGAAAGGCGCTCTATTGTGCACTTTCCGATGGCACCGGCATTAAGATCAGACAGAAAGTTGTACCTGTGAAAAGGAAAAAAGAACTGTTACAGGAAATTCCAGATCTATTTTCAACTATTGATGAAAAAGAAGTCCCCTAAATCCCCCAAAGGAAACTTGAGAACGGAAAAAGACCCTGGGAACAAGTTCCAGTTACATTAAGCGATCTTAAAGTCCCCCTTCGGGGGATTTAGGTGGCAGAGAGATTTTGGGAGATTCCTTGCCGCCAGATTCTTGATGACATAATGTCACTTTATCCTGGGAAGAATTTTTTGATTCAGGTAATTATAAACCCAAAGAGGTGTTGCATTTGATTAAGGAAAAAATGCTCCAGATTATAGAGGCTGGCGAAGGTCTGCGAACTGAGTTCAAGGAGTGCAGAAATTCGATACCTAAAAATCTCTATGAAACAGTATGTGCATTCCTTAATCGTCATGGTGGGGAGATCCTGCTGGGAGTAAATAACAGGGGTAAAATCACCGGCATCGATAAAGAATCTATCGATAAGATTCAATCTGACTTTACTACAACCATAAATAATCCTGGAAAAATCTCTCCTTCGGTCTACCTGTCGATTGAACAGGTCCAGATAGATGGAAGGCTTGTGCTATACATTTATATACCTGAGAGTTCGCAGGTTCATAAGTGTAAAGGAAGAATCTATGACAGAAACCTTGATGGAGACTTCGATATTACCGATAACCATCAGCTTGTTACCAGTCTTTATATAAACAAACAGACGTTCTACACAGAAAACAGGGTTTATCCTTATTGCGATATTGCTGATCTTGACAGTGAGCTTCTGGCACGGGCCAGAAGACAGGCAGTCTTGCTGAGAAATAATCACCCGTGGCAGTCTATGGATGATTTTGAGATGCTCAAGAGTGCCCAGGTTTATACAAAAGATTATCAGAGCGGCCGGGAGGGGTTTACTTTAGCTGCCATGTTACTGTTTGGAAAGGATCAGACCATTCTTTCCGCTTTACCTCATCACAGAACCGATTTGATTGTACGAAGAGAAAATGTGGACCGTTATGATGACCGTGATGATGTGCGGACTAATTTGCTTGATAGCTATGATAGAATAACCGCATTTGCACAAAAACATCTGCCCGATCCTTTTTACCTTGAAGGCAGTCAGCGCATCAGTATCCGCGATGCCATTATTCGTGAGGTCGCATCAAACATTCTGATTCACAGAGAGTACATGAATGCGTTTCCGGCAAAAATTATCATTGAGAGGACAAGAATTTATGCTGAAAACAGCAATAAACCTCATGGTACAGGCCCTATTAACCCTGACAAATTTACTCCATACCCCAAAAATCCGGTTATCGCGCGTTTTTTCAAAGAGATCGGTCTGGCCGATGAGCTTGGTTCCGGAGTCAGGAACCTGGTAAAATTCGTCAAGATTTATTCGCAATCAAAACCTCAGTTGATAGAAGAGGATATTTTCAAGATCTCCATTCCTGTTTTACCTCAACGAGGTGATGCGGTTTCCCGCATGATCATCAAGCAGGATGAGAGGATGCGTACGTTACTTGAGTATTGCCGGAAAGCACGAACCAGGGATGAGATTCAGTCATTTTTAAAGCTCAAAAACAGGGATTACGTTCGCAACTTCATCATAAAACCGCTTCTGGAAAACAATCTGCTGTATTTGACAAGTCCGGAAAATCCCAGTGACCCCAGGCAGCAGTACTATTCACCCTCTGATACATCTACGGTTACCGAGGGAGTTACCCCCCCAGTCACCGAGGGAGTTACCCCTCCAGTTACCGAGGGAGTTACCCC
Organism: Fibrobacterota bacterium; assembly: GCA_023412475.1. Taxonomy (GTDB): domain Bacteria; phylum Fibrobacterota; class Chitinivibrionia; order Chitinivibrionales; family Chitinispirillaceae; genus JAAYPC01. The sequence goes on from JAEYNR010000034.1 coordinate 75,335, forward strand.
TTCTAATTCATCAAAAAACGGGAGTGCCCTAAAAACCACACCTGCTACCCCCCCAGTTACCGAGGGAGCTACCATGCAAGCTACCATGCAAGCTACCATGCAAGCTACCC
>JAEYNR010000040.1 GCA_023412475.1 Fibrobacterota bacterium
GCGACGATTCTGGGTTTTGTGCACATGGGTGGATTCTCCTTTATTGGGTATGTGGAATTGCAGGGGATAAAGCTGCAATTTTGATTCCAAGGAAGTGCCCCAGAGATGAAGGGTTTACTGATCACAATATCTTCTCTGGGGTGATAGGAACCGGAAAGCAGAAAATGAGCCAGAGTTAACAGATTAAGAATTTAGTAATCACCTAGGGGACATCCCTGAATCAAAGAATAAATCCCAAAAAAATGTAAGCCTCTGCCATATTTCAACCAAACTATCAGACCGTTGTTAAAACCCTCGCTCTCATTTACCATCATTAGCCTAAAAAAGAGGAAACTGGAAATGTACAGACGAGTTATATTATACTGAAATAACAAGAGCAAAATATGAATAAACATCTCTCACCTATTCTTCCTTACATTCTTTTTTCCATTATCTGCAAAAACTCCATAGCAGGATATGGCGACTATTCCGACAGTATCCCTTCTGCTCGTGAACGAGAAGTGCATGTAATGACCAACGCAGTAAGAATGGATCCTGAAGGCTTTCGTGATCTCTACATTAAAGGCGCAGATATTCTTAAAGCAGAAAATTACCCCCCAACAACTCCACTCTGGTATAACCATGAACTAAACATAGCTGCAAGGTTTCATTCCGTTGATATGGCCGTAAATTGCGGCTTAAGCCACCATTCCTGCGATGGAACCAATTTCGCTAACCGCATCAAAAATTATTATAAAACAAGCAGCTCAATAGCTGAAAATGTTGCAACTGGCAGATCCACAGGCTTTATGACGGTAATCCAGTGGCTAAGAGATGACAATAATCAAGGAGTTCCAGCTGAAGACCTGTCCTCTGGCGATGGACACCGGAAAAACATCATGAATCCCAAATACTACGAACTTGGCTGTGGATACGCATATAGTAATTCCAGAAAACACAATCACTTCTGGACTCAGGACTTTGGTGGTGGAACAGATAAGGACTATTACAAAATACCAGCTGGATGCCACTTCAAACCCAACGCATCCACTTTGTCCTATGCAGCAAATTACTATGATGCATCTGGTGTTGCCCCAAAAACCGCCTCAGTCATTATCGATGAAAAATCTTACCCCATGGCACTGCACCTTGGAAGCGCGAGTAAAGGAACCTACCTCCTTTCAACCAATAATGATGAGGAAATGCACTGTTATTACTTTGTTTTTACTGATTGCTCTGGTAACACCGTTAGATATCCCCATACTTCAATACTTTCAACTGGAGAGCGGCCAGTCTGTGAAAATGTAAGCATCAAAAACGACTGGTTACCCCGTTCAAAAATCAGCAGTAACAAAACTAACCCCAGAGGTGATCTTTTGACATGTAAACATTTCATCTCTGGGGCAAATCAATTAACCCACACCCATTCACACTACCGGCTTGATGGAGTGAAGATTACAGGAAAACTTCATCAATATTACTCATCCGGAATCTGGATTTATGGTAAAACAAAAACAGGGCAGGAAAGTATTACGCTTAAAAAATGAGTTATCCATTTTGACTCACAGTTTAAATAAAAAGAAACACAAAGAACAGATAAATCACTCATAAAGGAGATGTTTTTCAGCATGAATCAAAATATTCGCATTATGCCCTGCTTGGACATGCAGAATGGCCGAGTGGTAAAGGGGATCCATTTTTTAGACATCCGTGATGCTGGCGATCCGGTGCAGTGCACAAAAGCCTATTGTGAAGCCGGTGCCGATGAGCTTGCCATGCTCGATATAACCGCCACTGTAGAGAATCGAGCAACTATGCTTGAGGTGATTAAAAGAGTTGCAGATGAAACCACAATCCCTTTTACCGTTGGTGGCGGAATCAGTAGCGTCAAATCTGCCGAAGCAGTTCTTAATTCCGGCGCTGATAAAATCTCAACCAGTAGCGCCGCTTTCCTTAACCCGGATCTAATACCTGAAATGGTCCGGGAATTTGGTGTCCAAAAGGTGACTGTTGCTATCGATGTTGATAAAAATGAGGCCATGCCCTCAGGATATGAAGTCTATATCAATGGAGGTAGAACCGCAACCGGCACAGATGCAGTCGAATGGGCCAGACGAATTGACGACTATGGAATACGGGTCATTCTGCCAACAAGCAAAGCCGGCGATGGAGCACGAAGCGGTTATGATCTGCCACTTATCCAAGCCTTGAAAAAAGCGGTAAAAGCAGAGATTGTGGCCTCCGGAGGTGCCGGGAAACTGGAGCACTTCCCGGAAGCTATCAAAGCGGGCGCAACTATTCTACTTGCTGCCTCAGTTTTCCATTTTGGTACTATCAAGATTCCCGTTCTCAAAAGCTATCTCTCTTCACTTGGTTACAATGTGAAGGTTTAAACAGCGTCTTGTCCTGATTTTCATTTACATCTTCGTTAGGTTTGCTGTAAACATATATCGGGACAGGACAACCAGTTAGTGTCTTGGCACTGAAATTAGCATATCAGTAACATAACATTTAATGGTTAAGATGATTAAATCAGTTCCCTCCCCAGGCTCAGTCGGGAATTTTACCTCTTATGGGCTAGTCAATCGACTTCACAGATTTGAAGTACAATGACTGGTTTTGCACTGACAATATGGGTCTATGAGCAACCTGGTACCGCGATATCTGTAGCTACACTTGCCCTGTTCGGCTTTGTTCCAGCCATTATTATAAGTCTTATTATCGGTGTTTATCTGGACAGATTCGATTGCAGCAGCCACGACTATCAGGATTTGCCCCAGAGATAACTTCTTGACACACTGCATTTTCACCTCTGGGGATACCAGCCCGGATGCTGACCAAAAATGAATCACCTCAAAAAATTATTTCCAACTGTGATAATTGTGAGCTAAAAACATTTCCCTTCCTAGCTACCTTTAGTGTAATGCTAATGATTCATGGGAGTTCTACTGGAATAACCAGGGATCAGTTGTCTTTACAATAAGGAGATCTGCTTGAGCAAAGCCGAGATCATAAATAAGTGCAAATTACTAACTATAGAGGCGGTAAATCTTGATTTTGCTGATGAGATGTTCCTTATGTTCAACAAGTAATGTAAACTGAAAATGGACGATTTTTATTGGAAATCTTCCGTTTTTATAAAATTTACCACGTATACTTCTGCACCGGCGCTCTTGGGTCAAGGGTCCACTCCTGAATCGATCCATCGTAAAGACTGGTGTGGGGATATTCAAGTACTTCTGATAACAGATACCACCATGTGGCCGCAAAACCACCTACCCCACAATAAACAATATTTTTCCTGTAACTAGGTAGTCCTACAACTCCCCGCGCCATGGTAGCTATAATTTCACTATCTTTATACAGCCCCTCACTGGTAAATACCCATGGTGTAGGAAGATTAACTGCACCTGCGATATGGCCACTTTTTTCAGAAAATTCGGGTGGGTTAGTCACACCGAAGAAATCTTCTGGAATCCTGGCATCAATTATCCTGCTATAAAACATATGACTGGCTACAAAACTTTTACTGGCCAGAACCGATCTGTTAAATCGACCATTATAAACATTTATCTGAGCAGTAACAGCTTCCTGTGAAAACTCCCTTCCCTCAGCCAGCCATTTTGTATATCCGCCATCTAAAATAGCCACATTGGCAACACCAGCATATATAAGAGTCCAGGCTACTCTATTTGTCTGAGCTCTGTCGAAATCATTTTCTGCAGTATTAGCAAGTACGATTCTGGAAACTGAGTTGATTCCAAGCTCACCGATCTTTGCCCGCAAATCCTCTTCCTCAGGAAGCTCCAGTAAAAGATTATCCCTGGTAACCCACCATCCATCAACCGGAGAATTCACAGAAGAAACTATATGTCCTGCTACATAAGCGTCGGTATTTCTCAAATCAAGAACCTTAATGCCCTTATTTAGATTAGCAGCCAGCCATTCAGTTGATACAATCGGATCAATTTTTCTATGACAATTTTTAGCCTGTATCGGTACCACAGTAAAAGCCATCATGAAAATGGTCATTAATAACTTGCAATAATGCTTTGTCATAACCCTCCCGGTGATGCCAGCAAGTGACTATGTAATGTTTTGAAAAAACGGCTATCTCATATTTTATCAAACAGTTAATTTCTGCTTAAAGCCCACTTACCCTAAAACCAATCCACCTTTAGCTATTTCCCTAAGATCAGAGTGATAATACTCAATATAATAGTGAAACTTCTTGGAACACAAAAAGTTATTCACTTTAAATAATATACCATGAGCACTTGGAATACCAACAAGGTTAAATTACTAGACCAAAAAAAGCTGGTATTTCACATTATCAGATCAAATCCGGTATTATTTTACCCGGTCAACTTTGGCCTGAAACTAAGATTGACTTCCACAGTTGAAAGAGCTTAAATTAAACCATAAAAAGCCAGCATCTCCTTAAGAGATATGCTGACTAAGGCCGGTACTTTAATTAATTAAGACTCTAATTGAGGGTGTTGGTCAAAGAATCCAGTGTTTTTATTCTTTTCTTAATCCAGACTTTCAGCGAGTCAACCTGCCCTTCCCAGGTTGAATCTGTTATTGTCTGGTCGAACATCCCGCCAAAGCCGCCGCCACCCCAACCGCCACCACCTGAATTATCAAGAAAGCAATCACCCATTGGATAGGCCTCAAAATTCCGGTGCGCCACATTTTTAAGCGGTCTTTTAGTATCATCTATGATTTTTTCGATTCCTGCATCGCTGAGATTACCCTTACGAAGCTCCAGGTATCGGCTCTTGAAAGCGCTTTGAAACTCTGGTTGTTTCCACATCATATTGTGCCAGTCCCCGCTTCCTTTGCGATTATCCAGAATATGCCATCCGGTTTTTCCATCACTGGTGAAATTACCCAAAGCGAAATTATAGTCCCATACCGGCCCAGCGGTTATGGGCATATCTCTTTCTTTATACATGAAATGGCTTTTGACCCAAGCATCTACGTTACGGGTTATTTCATTGAGCACATTATTATTTACAAAAGAGTTCATGTCCACGTATTTTTCCCAGTCACCAACCGGTTGTGCGTGCAATGCATCGTGAAACTCTTGAATGTAGTTGGTGATCCAATCGATCTGCTGCTGATTAGGTTTTGGAGGATCAATTAGTTCAAGATCATCATAACAGGTTCCCCTTGCACCTGTGCACTTCAGTTTGATCATGTCTTGGTCGTTTACCATCTGATCAAATTTAAAGATATAAGCACCTGAGAGCTTGTCCGGATCTGTATCCTCAGGCCTCAACTGCTTCAAATCCAGAACATCTTTGCGGTTTTTTATAGGTTGAATCAGGTTATAGATCCCTTCGTAATCAGCCTTTTCTACAATTCCATTTTCCTGATTGATAAAAACTTCTGCCCAGCCATACTGAACTGTAGCAAGCCCGGCAGCCTTTCCTATTTCGAATGCTAAGACATTGCGGATAAGTGAATTATCGGTGCACAAGGAGATCAAAGCCCAATCAGAACCTCTGGGCATGCCTAATACAGGAAAATCTGTATCTTCATCAAAGTTATCCCACAGTTCGATCCGATATGGTCTCTGAGCAAACAGCATCATAGACGATTGGCCACGAAGATGGTATCCGGCACGAGTTGCCAGTGTAGGAGGATTACTGATCGATGCGACCCCATTTACCGGTTCGAAGGTCATAAAAGCCAGATCTATGAATTCGTACTTGTCTTGTGGTTTTCCTTTGCCATAACCATCCATAATAATGATAGGAATCTCTGAGGTATATTCAAAATTGCGGGCTATATAAATTGCAGTGCTATACTTGCCGGACAGGGAACCATTCACAAATGCTGCAGCTCGTAGTTGAGTGGTCTTATTGATAGTAATTGCCTTCTCATCATAGAGAGTTGATGAAGCTGTAGGCAACTGCCCATCGATTGTGTACCTGATCTGAGCATCGGCAATTTTTGTGCTCATTTTTACTAACACACTGTCTCTAAATGTTTTGCTTGGTTCAGTAAAATCCACATCACCCATCATAACCGATGGTCCATTAACCGGGTTTTCATCAAGTAAAGTTATGATTTGTAAGTCCGCTATCAGCTCACTGAGGGGTATTATGGCAGTAACTTTTCCCGGTTTGGAAATGATCAGACTATCCAAGGTCGTTGCCGCAACCTTTTTAAGACTGTTGGAATTTGGTCCCTTTTTGACCTGATTATTCCATAACCACTTCGATCCACATTTTACCGCTTTCAGATTTATTCTTTCATCTCCCGAAATAATGGAAATGATCACAGTCTGCGAGTTAACCGATCTTGGAATCAGTTCATCAACATAGAGCCGGTTCTGCTTTTCCACCTCGACTCTGTTAAGAAGCGTTCCATTAATAGAAAAAACTGTAATTGAAGCATTAGAGAGATTGCCCAGTTCAAGCACCTTATTCTTTATGCCTATAAAACCTCTGGTTTTTTTAAGGTTGTCTTGAATAATTGCGGTGTTGCTGCTAAGTTGAAAATTTCCGGAGTTATCAGATAAGCAGGAGAAACTTAATTTTGATAACTTCAACTCTGCCTCTTTAATCGGTTTACCTTTCTGGTCTATTAGCTTGCCCTTCAGGTCGACTTCCTGAGCTTGAATTTTGAAAATAAGGCCCATGGTCATTGCAGCAAATAGACTACATTTTAAAAATAGATTCATATATCACCTCTCCCTGAAGGATAATAAAATCAAATTCTTATTAAATTGTTAGACTGAATATAAATGTTTAGTTACCTGGGAAAAGAATAATGTTCAATTTAACAGGAATGGAGCAAGATATTTTGAATAATCTGTCATTTGATAAGATTGTCAATAAACTTTTATCAGTTCAATACAGGTTTACCTGTACAGCTTGATTCTGATTCTGCTTTGTTACCATCTTCAGTGAGATTATCATTTTTTTGCGGCTTTATAGTGCTCTGTGGAAACGAATCCTATCTTTCGTCTTTATCATGAAGTTGTGCTCATCAATATTTTTTAATGATTAATGAAGCCGGCTTTTATTATCCGGAGAAATATTCCTGAACTGATAATTAACCAGCTATTCCAGATTTTTTTTCAATAGGTCCCAAGCAGACTATTCCTGTAACACTCTTATCAATCTTTTGGCCTGACGCTCTATTCTGTTTCTTTTTGCATAATTCCAGGCAGACACTCCAATCATCTTTATCCGCTCAATATCATGATACAAGTTCAATATGGCAGAGCAATCCGATTCGGAATCGGTTCCATTAAGCAGAACCCCATTTTTTTTATCCCTTATCATCTCTTTTGTTGAAGAAATACCAGTACCAAAAACCACACATCCCCTGGCCATTGCCTCAAGTATGACAAATGCCCTTCCACCCTCGTAACGGGATGAAGAGATCAGAAAGGGACAGGTTTCATACCATCGAATCATATTTTCCGGTGATTCTTTTTCTACTACAGTCAATGAATCACCTGGAAAATTGAGCAATTGTCTTTTCTCTTCTGCGATTTTTCCTGTACCTACCAGAATCATTCTTGCTTCTGAGCTTTCTACCAATACTTTTCTGAATAATTGCAGTGTGTATTCCAGGTTTTTTTTCCAGGTAAATCCCCCTATTGACAACAAATTAAACGGAACTTTTTTTTGCAGAGGCCAGTATGGTTTCTCCGGCACCTCAATTCCGTTAGGAATTATCCTTAGCTTTCCAACTGATGACTTGTACCTGGTGGCTATCCATCTTGCTTCTTCAATTGTGCCGCAAATGCAAATATCAGAAAGAAACAGATTGGCTTTTAGTAAAGGAAATCTCACAAGATGAGCTTTCCAGCCAGTCGGATTGGTAATTATCCTCCCTGGAAGACGTTTCTCTGTTTCGTATACTTTTCCCTCCCATCCATGATTATGGAGTGCTATCCTTGTTTTTAAAGAGAATATTCTTATCAGTGCTGCACAAAAAACGCTGTCCGACGAACGGGCAATGATCCAGTCCGGAGGTGCACCCAAATGCGTTAAGAATGTTAATGCCAATCTGAGGGAAAATTTCAGGTAATTGTCAGCTTTTTTTGAAGCGTAAATAGTTTCTACCTTCATTCCCGCATTCCTAAGATTTTGACTGAACTGTACCATTGATCGATGCACACCACCCTGCGAGGATTGATCAATGGATGCCGCAAACCAGATCTTCATATTTTATCCTTTTTTACTCTTGCGGTAATTTAACAGAAGTTCTACCACCACAACCCATGCGTAGAGCTGTTCTGTCAAAGAAGCTGTCAAAAGTACAATCGATTGCAAAGGATTAGAAGTTATTCTTCTGAAATCCCGCCGCTTAAAAGTTTTGAAAACATTCCTGAATAGTACCGATAAACAGGTGCCCCAAAAGGTGTCTGCATAACGAAATAAGCGGTAATGACCCGAATGTTTGGTATAAAAGTAAAATTCAGCCTTTAATAAATAACGTATCCTTCTGGGAGCATGCAAAACATACTTCACTAGATTAACTTTCCTGGGAAGATGAGTGACCATAATATCTGGAGAAAAATTGATTTCCCCTTTTTCTAATAACCTGGCGGCAAGTTCATGATCTTCACAACAGGGCATTTTTTTTTCAAACGACGTGTCAAATCCGGATAACTCAATCAGGATATTTCTTCTCACAGCCAAATGGCAGGTAAGAAATGCTCCACCATTAAGATTCTGCACCTCTCTATCCCACACACCATCGCCGGAGCCTACCACCATTCCCTCTACTCCCACCACCGATTCACTCTGGCTATTTAATGAAGCTGTCATTCTGTTAAACCAGCAATCTCCTATCAGAACGTCATCATCCAAAAAAATAATCCACTCTCCTTTGCTTCTGTCCATACCAGTGTTTCTGGCAGATGCCACGCCCCTGTTTTTCTGATAAATGTAGGTAAATCTGTTTATTCTGGCTATGTCATGATTGCGGCATGCGCTCTTTTCTTCTGAGCCGTCATCTACCACGATTACTTCAACCGCTTTTTTATTCTGGATCTGATCCCAGATTGCTTTACAGCACAGTTTCAAAAAATCGGGCCGGTTAAATGTGGGAATGACTATTGAATACTTGATTTTCACCTTTTTACCCATACCTTATTGTAGACTTCAAGTAGTCTGGTGCCTGTATTACTTGTTTTAGATTCATAAGCAGATGCCCCCTGAAATGACCGCAAAGACCATAACCTTTTATTCATGATCAACTTCATCATACCTTCTGCGATCTTTTCCACATCCAATGGGTCCACAAAAACTGCTGCATCATGACAAGTCTCATGAAGAGATTCGATATCTGAGAGCAGAAGCGGACATCCGCATTCCATTCCCTCAACAGGAGGTATTCCGAAACCCTCATAGATAGAACAGAAGATAAGTCCTGAGCAGTTTTCCAGATGTTCTTTATAATTGTCCATCGACTCAAAAGTAACATTTTGCGGCACCTGCCAAAGATCCTCCTCTTGCTTATCCACTTGGCCAAGTATTTTCAATTGACAATCCGGCATTTTTCTTCTGAAAAGATCAAATGCCTTTACTACTCTTGATGTGTTTTTATGGACACTTCCACCCAGAGTTATGAAATATTGCTGCCGCTCACTATCATTTCTTTCCTTATTAAGCGAAAGCACCGGTTTATAAATCACTTCCATTTTTTGCGAAAGTGATGGCAACATCTTCTCTACATCTCTGGCAGTGGCCTCTGATATACAGATTATTTTGTCAATAGATCTGATCAGTTTTTTCTGAATTTGCCAATACCGACTACTCTTTACTGATTTAAGGAAAGGGACATCCCAGTTTTCAACACCAAGATCATAGATTGTGGCTACGGTTTTGCACCGATGAAACATTCCCATACCGATTTGTCGTAATGGTCCCAGCGCTATCCAATAGTGGAAAATATCTATTTTATAGCGCCTGATAATCAGAGGTATTCTAATAAGGTCCTGCTTCCAGTCGCTCCATTGGTATTGGATCCATCGTACCTTTTTATGTCCCATCAACTCTGGCACACTATTTTTATCACCCCATATGAAAATTTCTGATGATGTTTCCATATCAGAAAAAACCCTTGCTACCGCAAGAGTGTAAGCACCCACTCCCCTTCCACTGTATCCAAGGGAGAATAATCTGAAATCCCACAGAATGTTCACCTGCAAATTCTCCTGTAAATTAACAGAAGCTTTTCTGCCATATTGGAAAATAAGCGGTTCTTTGAGTATTCATCAGCTCTCCAAAGAAGCTCATCTCTGAACCTGCTGTCTTCCATTATTTTTCCAATAGCCCCTATAACCGATTCAGGTTCATTTTTCACAGCCAGAACCGGACCACATTCATTCAGTTCTTTTATCATTGGTATCTCAGTAGCGATTACAGGTTTTAAAGCACCAATAGCTCTGGAAACAGTACTCGAAGAGCTTCGATATTTGAAAAGAGACAAATAGATATCCATTTTTCCCAACATCTCACTCTGCTTTTCATCCGAAACCCACCCTGTAATTATAAAGCGGTTCTGCCATTTCCGCTCGATTATCATTTGTTTAAGATTCTCCAGAATTTTTTCATGTTCATTATTCCTTAATCCACCTATCCAGATAAATTTCCAGTCAGATTTCATTTTTTCCAGCACAGAAAACAGTAGTTGATAATCGTAACCCGGATTGATAAAGCCGGTCGAACCAAAAAGGATCGGTTTCCCGATTTTCCATTTGAATTTCGCCTCATTTGTACTTTTCTTAATCGGAAACTGAAGTATTTCGACATGCTCCGGTTTTATCCCCTTTTTTAAAAGTATATCTTTATGATATCTGTGATGAACCAGAATCAGATCGGCTCCAAAACTTCTGCTGCAATGGTTTGAATATGCTGTCTGCACCGGATGCTTATAGTCGTAAACAATCTTTTTAACCGCCAATAAAGGTCCACGTCCGCTGATTTTACTCCTGGGGAATGTCTGTGGAAATTCTTCATATACTTCATGAAGAGTAACTATGACCGGCTTTTTTATTTTTGATAAGAGCCTGAGATAATAATCTCTGCCTTTTTTCAAGAAAAAGGAAGTTTCGTATTGAATATGTACCAGATCAGCACTATCCTTATTTTTTAATAAAGGCTCGCCATCATTCATGACCGCCGACAAATCCTTAGTGATCACTTCACACTTATTCTTCAGTTCCCTTATGTAATCTTGGGAATAGATAGATATTCCGCACTTTTTGTTTTCTTGGAAAAGCCATAATACTTTCATTTTGAAGCCCTGTAACCTGAATAGATCTGCGATGGTAACCCAATACGCTTTCCATAGAGACGATGCCGCCAGATACCGGAAAATACTCCGCAGGCAGCAGCAATAATGCAAAAGAGATCATGCTTTATTATCGAACTTTTTCCATCGGATTTAATCCTTGTTTCATACTCAAGACGGTATTTCCAGTATGTGAACCAAGACTTCAGATATTTTGCAGGTATATATTTACAATAAAAATAAGCCATGTTTTCATAACTGTGATAAATATACCTGTAGTTTTTATCCTCTCTGCATCCGCCAGTACTGTTTCTTAAATGGGTAACCCTGGCATCTGCACAATACCATATTTTATGATTTTCCTTAAGCAATCTGAAGGCACAATCGATCTCCTCCCATAGAGCATTTCTTTTGAAGCAAGGATCAAAACCGCCGATTCCTTTCAGTGCCTCTCTTCTGAAAGACATATTGGCACCCATAACGCTGATGGTATACTGGCTCTTTGGGACCGAGAAATTTTGTATAAGTTTTCCTGTGGAAGGATCAAATACAGACGGGTAGTCATTTCCTTTTTCAAACATAGGATCATCCACATAACCAGCTACTGCTGCAATTGACTTATTGTAGCAACAGCGATGATTACTTAAAAGATTTTCATCCGGGATCACATCATCATCTACAAAGAGTATTATGGGATTTACTCCAGCCCTCACTCCGGCATTTCTTGCTTTTGGCAAATTTGGAGGTGATGAGAAAAGGGATTTTATCTTGGGATTGTCAAATTTTTTTATTTGACTTCCACCTTGATATACGATATATATCAAATCATTGGCAAGACATTGCTTTAGTAAAGCTTTTGTCACAAAATCCACAGCACCTGATCGATTATATGTGGCTATGACCACATCAATGCCAGCATACTGCAGATCTTCATTCATTTTTAACCTTTTTTGTTTTATAGTAGTGGTAGTAATATTTGTAATATCCGTAACTTGAATACCTGTGTGTCAGATCTATATCATTGAGAACAGTTCCCAGAATCCTTACGTTCACATTTTTTAATATGTTAATTGCTCTTGAAGCCATCTCCCTTTCGGTATGATTCGATTTGATTATTACCAGTATTCCGTCGGTCTTTGTACCCAACAATGTGGAATCAGTTACAGCTACAATTGGTGGTGAGTCGAAAAATATGATATCAAATGTTGCTTTCAATTTTTCGATAATCTGAGTCATCCTGTTGGAGGCGATCAGCTCTGCCGGGTTTGGAGTAAAAACTCCGGCAGGAATGACAAAAAGGTTTTCCTTATCAGTGGGATGGATTATCTGATCGTAATCGGGATTTTCCCCGAACAAATCGGTAAATCCCGGTTCTCTTTTGCAATTAAAAATATGATGAATCACCGGTCGGCGTAAATCAGCATCAACCAACAGTGTCTTTTTTCCCATCTGGGCATATGCGGTAGCCAGGTTGGAGATGGTAAGTGATTTACCCTCTGAGGGACCGGCAGAGGTCAACACGATTGTTTTAAGGGGCTTGTCAGGACTGACAAATGTCAGATTGGTTCTGAGAGACCTATATGATTCGGTTATAACCGAGTCATCTCCTCCAAAGTTAAAAACCAGCCTTGGATACTGAAGCAAAGAAGTGCCTTTGTCTTTATCTCCATTTTTCCTGCGTATCTTGACTTCTGCTTTCTTATCATGAGTAATATGTGGGATAGTTCCCATTACCGGCAGCACTAAAAATCTTTCGATGTCTTCGTTTGATTTGATGGTAGTGTCGTTAAATTCGATAAAGAATGCCAGTGCTATTCCCAGAGCCAATCCCAGGATTGCCCCAAGAAGATAAAATTTCATCTCATTTTTGGGGATTGGATCGCCTGGCATAACCGGCATGTCAACAATTTTTACACCCGCAGTATTCGACGCACTCATTATTCGCTGTTCTTCGGCTTTTTCCAGAAGTATAGAATAGATGTTTTCATAGACCTCTTTGGATCTTTTTAACCGCATCAGTTCAAGAGACTGGGACATGATATCAGGATTTCTGCTTTTATAAGCGGCAATAGCTCTGTTGTATGCTTCGAGTCTGCGTTTATAAAGTTCAAGTTCACCCTCTTTGCCAATCACAGATTTTCTTATCTCCTGCCATTGTCGCATTGTTGCAGGGTCTATTCCTGTACTGCTGCTTTTTTTATGCTCGAGCAACTGTCTTTCTGTTTCCTTAATTTCTCTGTCTATAGTTGAAATACCAGTAAGACGTATCCCAAGGCTCTCTAGACGAAGTTTTTCCTTTTCCAGTTCATTAAGTTTTGTCCTCAGTTCCACATACTCAGATGATTTCAGCTCTTTAGCAGGAGTGATTTTACTTTCCATCTGCAACAGTAGTTTTCTCTCGGCATCAAGATCCGCCTCCTTGACTCCCAGTTGAGCCAGAACCACAGAGGAGCTATCCTGTAAAGCTTTCAGCTCCTTTGTAGTCCCTTCATGGATCTGTCCTGCCTTTTCGCTAAAATGACGATAGTCCTGCTCAGCCTGTTCCAGATTTTTTCTGATCAGGTTGAGTTGTTTATCAATCTCAAGCAATGCTCTGCGTGATTCTTCACTGGCTACTTCCTGACATCGATCTCTGAATATTTCAGTTCCTCTGGTAGCGGTCATATAGGCCAGATCACTTGAATTCATTCGGACATTGAGCTTCAGAAATGAGGTATAAATTGTCTTTCGTAAGGAAATACTCTGATGAATATATTGAATGGCAGCTTCTTGGTTTGTTTTTGGAAAAGCAGCCTGGAACCTTTTTATTCCGATTGTGTCAAGAACCGATTCCAGAAAGGAACGACTGCTAAGAATTCCCTCATAAAAACTCAGTGGTCTTGCACTTGTCATAATAGGCTGGTTAAGATAAGTGCTGGTGGGCTCCTCAATCACAATAGTTGAATATGATTCATAGATATCCTCGATGTTATCCACGAAATAAGCGGTGGAGAGCAGTGTGCTGAGCAAAAAAAGCAGGATGATCCATTTCCTGCGAACAATAACCCTCAGGTAATCGTTGATACTTTTTTCTGCAGTTCTATTTTGCATTAATGAGGGACTCATTTGAACACTCCGGCAAATGCCTGAATTGTCACTACTATTAACAAAGTATTATTTAGTACGGCCAGCATAGTTTTCCAGTCAAACCATCTGGAATAGACTATTATTACATCGCCTGGGTTAACTTTAGGAATTTTATCCATTTTTCCCTGATCAATATAGGACTGCAGATCAATTATCTCTTCATCGACTCTTTCACTGGAATTAGCTGAAAGCCTTCTGATACGGGAAAAATCTGCTTTTTCGGCTGGTCCTCCTGCCATATAAATGCATTCAAATACATTTAATGTGTCTGTTAATTCAAAAATTCCAGGTTTCTGAACAGCTCCGATCACCTTTACATTGTTGTTTTCCTTTTTTGTCATTACGATCACAATATCATCGGCTACCAACTGCGGCATCTTTTCGATATCTCCATCCTGGAGAAACTGCTGAAAATTAAAAATCTCCGGGACTTCGGGACTGTGTTTATGAACGATTTTTATGTTGGTTAAATCGGCGTTTTTACCCACCAGTCCACCTGCATTCATGATAGCTTCCTGAACAGAAGCCCCCTGAATGATCTTCACTATGCCTGGTTTCAATACTTCCCCCAAAACTGTAATTTCTATCTCAGGTTTTTCTACAATTGATATAAGCACCAGAGGATTGTCGATGTTTCTGGCCAGCTTGAACATCAGTTCATTTGTTAATTCAGTGGTGCTTATACCGACAATTTTATCATCTGCTATCAGTGGGTAATCAATTTGCCCTTCATCGTTAACTACATATCTACCTGATAATTCAGGATGCTCTATAACCTGAATATCCAGAACATTACCGTTTCTGATTATTCCTGCATTTACAATCATAAAAACAGTCATCAGACACATTACAATTCTGTTGATTTTATTCATATTGTCCGCCGCCTTCCGCTATTCAAGACCCCTAAGCAGCAGGTGTAAAAACAAACGGATAAGAAACCGTAACATCGCCATCAGTAACCTGTTCAAACTGCCACATTTTCACTTTTCGCACTACTTCATCCGCAAATTCCCTGTTTCCGGTTGAGTTTACTGCTATTATGACCGAACTCACTGCCCCGGATGCAGAAATCGTAATTCTCAGGGTTATTTTTCCTTTCAGGTAGGGGTCTCTTTTCAGATATTTTTCATAACTCATTTTAATACTGGACCGGTGAGATGTCACTACTTCATTTATCGCCTGGTGATCTCTTTTGGAGTCATTGGATGCAGCACCTTCTATACTTTCAGGCCGTTGAATCAAAAAATCGCCTTTCTTGGCCAGCTCATAGGTTTTTACCTCTCCCACACCTGCAATCAAATCATCTATTTCCTCTTTATGAGACACCGTAACATCTTTACTTTTAATTAATTTACGATCAAGAATTTCTATCGGCTGATTTTTTTTCAGTCCACTCATATTGGACAATACCTCATCAAGCCCTTTGAACTTATCACCTTTATCCTTCATTGTCCCCAATACATCGACTACCGCAGGCCCCTTGGCTGTAGAACCCACTCCGGTGAGCATACCCAACACCCCCACTGTTCTTACCTTGTTTTCTACCTTTGCTACTTTTTGCTCTACCTGTTTTTTTGCTTCAGCTCTTTTTGCAATCGCAACCGCTGATCCGGTAACCGGAGCCACTTTTCTGTCCGTTACAACTTTTTCGTCTCCAACTAAAGCTTGCTTTTCCTTGACAAGTTCCTTAGACATAGGCTTATCAATAATTAATTTAACAAATCGTTCCGGGACCTTTTCTATCACAATATCTTCAGCCGGTTGTAACTTAATTCTAATTGCCATAAATACTATTACCCCGTGGAAAAAAACTGAAACCAGCAAAATCATAAAAAAACGTAAATCCAGTTTATTACCGAATCCTCCCCTTACATTCCTTAGAATCGAGCGGTCAATTGCCAATCGGGCACCCGAGGATACCACAATGATTCTGTTTTCATTATTCACTGCTATTCTCCACGCTTGCGAACAGCCAGCGAAAAGTTGTTATACCCCTGTTGACCGCAGGTATACATTATCTTTTTCAGTAAACGAAATCGGATCCTTTTATCACCCTGAATAGTAACATCTCCCTTGAACGTGGTGGTATTGGAGTACTGGCTTATTAATTCAGTTTTTTCACGTCTGGCACGCAGCCAATCATTGAGTTCAGTAATAAGTAGCTCCTCTGATGAAAGCACCTGCTTCACATCTGCTACTTTTCTGTTTTCGACCATTATAAAGCTGGTATTTACAATGATATTAACATTAAGTTCTGGCCTTTTCTGTGCAGATGATTCCGGGAGTTGAAGATCATTTTGAACAGTTACTATTTCGCCTTCGGAGGAAAAACTTTTCAACAAATATATAAGCAGTATGGTCATTACATCTATTAACGATGTCAACTGAGGTTTGAAACTTTTTATTTCCTTCTTTCCCCTGGTCTTTCTAAGCTGTTTCAAAGGTGATCTAGATGCAGGAAAACTCATAATTCCTCTTCGGAGTCTACAATCCTGAAAATTCTGGACAGACTGGTTTCTGCCAAAAGCTGTTTAACAAAGCCCAGAGGTCTGAAAAATACTAGCTCCTTTTTTTGCTCTGTCATCTCATGCCAGAAATGAACAAAAACCCCTAACCCATAGCTATCGATAAAGTTGGTGCTGGACATATCAAAAATCACTGCACGAACATTTTTCTTTTTAATAGTCTCCAGCTTTTTGGTAACCTTGCTCAGATTTTTCTTTGTAATCTCACCCTTCATCTCCAGAACAGTAACCCCTTTTATCTTCCTGGTATTGATTTTTAAATTCATCCTATATCTCCCGATAAACCAACATCTGAAAATTGTGATTCCCGGCAAATATCCATAAATCTGATAATGTCATCATAAATCACATCTGCCTCTATCACCAGAACAACACTTTTTTGAGACGGGTATTCAAATTTAATGGCCTTGAGTAATGTTCGTAGATGTTCAAACTGATACTGGTTCTGGGCCTTTGGAATCATATCCAGTTTCTTTGTAGTCCCAACTACCCGAAACCCCTCTGTAGTAATTACTATCGAAACATCCAGCTCTTTTGTCTGAGGTATTTCATCTGATGAGGTATTTGAAGGTGGAAGGGAAAAATCTACTACTGCCAGATGAGTGAATACTGCCATGGAAACCATAAAAGGAATTAAAACCATGAAAAGATTCATCACCGGAGTTACATCAAGATCAATCGGCTCGATTTCTTTACTTATGAGTTTTTTAGCCCGTTTTGTGGCTGGAAATGCTCCTTTTAATTCTTTCTGTTCTTTCTCTTGCATAGTGACATCTCTCTTTATACCCTTCTTTGGGCGAACAGAAAGTTTAGTAACCTTACCGAGCTCTCATCAATCTCCTCGATAATCGTGTTGGCTTTTGCACCCAGAATCGAAAAAACAATCATGCTGGGAATTGCCACCAATAACCCTAAAGCTGTGGTGTTCATGGCGATAGCTATTCCTCTGGCCAAAACCGAAGCTTTCTGCGAGGGGTCCGCTGCGGTGAGTGCTCCAAATGCATCCTGAAGACCAAAGATTGTCCCCAACAGCCCAAGCAGTGTGGCAACATTGGCAAATAATGACAGGTAATGAGTCCGTCGCTGAATTCTGGGAAGTTCTCTTAATGCAACTTCATCAATAGCATTCTGAATCTCCTGGTCAGGCTCCTGCTGCTGGTAATGCCAGAGAGCGGATTCCAGAATTACAGATAAAGGACTTTTGGTTCTGGTGCAGATCTGACGCGCCTTCTCAACATCACCATTACGAACATGACGAGTGATCTGAGTTAACAGTGCCTTAGCATTGATTCTGCAATGTACATAGTAATAAAAAAGCCTCTCTATCGATACCGCAAAGGCAAAAACAGAAACCACTACCAGAGGGTACATCCATACTCCCCCCTCCTGAAAGAAACGGCTTATTTGTTCCATTTATACCCCCTTTTATCTTCAAAGCAGTATTTGCGGTATTTTTCTGCCTTGAATAAAAATTATCGTATTTTGTATACATAAAACCACTTAATTTTAGCATTCTCCAGCTAAGTGGTCAAGTTGTTAGAACTATTGTAATTATCAGAACGCCAATAAGATGCACCTGTTTAGAAATCATTTGACCAGAGGCACAAATGGCAGCGGTTCCAAAAGATCCTGTTTAAAGGATCTCTCAAGAGTGATTTCCTGATAATGGATCCTTTCCTTGGGCAAAAAAATCATCACCTGAGGTTTCTCCACCTTCCCCTTTATCCTGGCACCAACGGTAAATGTGATTGTTCCGGGCTTCTCAATTCGATATCCCTGCATCGTTGAGTCCGGGTTTTCATTATCTGTAGTATCTTTATACTCCTGCTCAGCCCACATAGAAAATGGCAATGATAAGAGCAATAATAGCAGCATCAATTTTTTCATCTCTGCACTCCAGCACTGTCCATACTGAAGTTTTTCAGATATGGAAATTTGTGAACGCCAATTATCCCTGATTCAAAAGTCCTGTTTTTTTCTTCATCAGGCGGCCTGGGAACCATCAACTTTCTTTTCTCCCAAATATTCAATACCGGATATATTTTTATATCAGATAATTTTTTATTTACCTCTATAGCCAGCAGGTTTTCTCCGTTATTGATTTTTTCTTTAATTTCCCATCTAATAATAGTTCCACTTTCCTCTGCTACTGTATCAGGTAATTTTTTATTTCCATTAAAAAAAACTGCCACACTACTCCCTTTTGCATCTATGAATAATTCGGTACTGCATGGAGATTGAGTTTTGAATTTTCTTCTGAAATAGACTTTTTTCATATCATTTGCCAAATTGCAAGAAAGTCCTATTTTCGACTCAACTATTCCTTCGATGGAGGTGTCTATTTCTGTTGTCAGGACTGGTTTTTTCCAGCCGGAATCATTTACACTCAGTTCAGTCCAATTCTGCACAGAATCAATTGAACAGGTCCATAATGAATCAGCAGATATTTTTTTTCTGACATTCTGAATATCTTCTACTCCATATTCTTCAGGTGAAATCTGATACAATCTCATATATGCATGGGTGACATATTGACCGTAAGCATATTTACTATTGGAATAATCCATAAGGGTTTTATATAAATCTATGGCCTGAGAGCGAAACTTCTTCTCAATCTCCAGAAATCTCGCCTTGAATTCAGATCTTTCTTCTTCGTTAATTTGCTGCGGTATTGGAGGGCTTGATTCCAAGCTCGTTGCCAGCAAATCATAACACCATCCTTTATTGAACAGTAATCTGGCAATATGTACCTGTGCATCCTTGACACTCTGGTCCACGATTTTGTATGCTTCTGCGATTTTTAAAGTCTTAAGATAATGGGTAAGAGCCTGGTCTTCATAAGACTCTATCTGGGTAAGCAGTTTTGTCTTATAGACAAAACGCTCATAATCGCTGAAATTCTTCGGAATTGGAGCTTCACGTGCTATGGTCACTAATTTGTCATAAGTCTGTCCTACTAGAAGAGATTGTTCGGTAATGCTGGAAGCCGCCTTATTGTAGAATTCATTGGTTTCCTGATATGCTGATCCCAGTTCCAGGCATTTTAAATAAAGGTCAATTGCTTTTTCCTGAAATGGAGCAACTTTCTGAAGTGTCTGCAAGGTTATGGCAATCGATGAGAACCCTTCGGGGTTTATTGCCGTAGAATTGGTTGCAATTTTTACCAGAGCCAGATAATTATCACCTGCAAGATATGGCAGAAGTGTGAGTTTCTGTCTGGATTGAGTGATATATTTATCCTCAATCTCCTCCTTTATGCCCAACTTAACATTTAATTCATGATAGTAAAGAGCATTTTCCACAAAATACTTTTCCACCGCCCTGGCAATTCCCAGCTCCAGTGACATCCTCTCATCCAAAGATTTAAATGATGCGCGCTGTTGCTGAAAAATGCCGATTCCGAAGTCTTCATATATCTGTCCGATCTGAAATACTGATCTGGTTGTCCACTCTGAGATACTGAATTTAATTACTTTGCTATACGATTCAATTGCCTTATCCAGAAGACTGGATTTCTGGTCCAGTTGTTTTCTATAGGTACTGCGCTGGCTTGATAAACGTATTCTGGACATCTGTTCATGATAAATTTCTCCTATGGTATAGATTGCCTTTGCAGCATAGTAAGCATTCACATGGCTTGGTTCTTTCATTCTTACAAATGTCATTGCAGCCCTCTCAAGCTGTTTTATTGCCTCTTCCTCCCGGCTTTGCATATACAAAGCAATACCACCCATGCATAATGCCTGAATAATTCTGTCCTGATCTGAACCGAATTTGCTTGCAAAAATCTGATTAACCCTGGTTACACTCTGCCAGTCTTTAATTTTTCCATATATTTCACCTGCCTTAAAAAGCACATCCGGCGCATCCGGTGATTGAGGATACACCACAGAAAGTTTTTCAAAAGTAGCAGCAGCTTCTTTTAATTTCCCTGCATTTTCCAAACAGAATCCTGCATTGTATAAAGCCAGAGGGCCTAGTTCCGATTCGGTATACTCCAGAGCAACTTTGATATAAGCATCTGCAGCATAATCCCATTGGAACATTTTTTCGTGGTTCTTTGCAATTCTGAACTGTGCTTTAGGCAGAAGCTGCGATTTGCTATACTTATTAATTAAGCGTTGAAAGACAAGTATCGCATGCGTCCAATTGGTCAACTTCTCATACGCTATTCCTGAGTTAAAGAGAGCGACATCTGCAATCTTTGATTCTGGAAATTCAAGGGAGATTCTTTCATACTCAACCGCTGCATCCTTAAACTTTTTCTGGTCCTCATATTCTTCAGCCATCCTAAAAATCGATTCTGCTATCCGTTGTACAGCATCCTGCCGGTCCGGGACACTCTGGGCAGCATAACTTAGTTTACGATACCACTCCTGTGCTTCGTTAAATCTTTTTTCTTCATAATATGACTGTGCTATCATCCGCATTGCATCATAATAAAAATTAGTATTTTCGTACCTTTCCAGTATCTGATCATAAACAGTTCTGCTCCAGTCAAAAAGCCGGTTGTTATATAACAGATTCGCTTTAATGCTTAATACCTCTGCAGCTTTCTGGCCGCTGTCATTTAAGGTCAAATAGTTATCGCAAGCCCGAATCATCAGTTGTGCAGCAGCAGTCAATCCAGTATCCTTTTTTACAAGAGTATCTGTTTTCTCTCTCTTTTCCTTAACCTTTACTTTTATTGTATCGGGGACAACAGGTTTAATTAGTTCCTGTTTTTTAATTTCCATCCTTGCTGTACACCCTGCAAATATAATCAGCACTATTATTTCCATGATTATCGAAAAATGTGTTTTTTTCCTTTTCATGACTGATTACCTGTTTTCTATGCTGGTTTCCATTCTCAACAAATTCTGAGAAGCTACAATGGCATTCCATGCGGCTGTTTCCATGTATTTGCTATCAGGATACCGTCTGGTTACAGCCATATACTCCTCAGCCGCCTCATAATAATTGCCAATTGCAAATTGTATTTCTGCGAGATTGTAATGACATTCATTTGCCACCGTTGACTCAGGATATACTGTAATAATTTCTCGATAGGCACTCATGGCATTCTGATAGGCCAAAGAATCATTTTTTTGCAAGGCTGTCTGATGATACCCTATTGCCGATTCATATAGTTGCTTATGTGCAATACTGTCAGCCACCATCTTTACTTCTTCACCATGACCCTTAGCCCATTCACCATTTTGATTATATTTTTCATAGATCTTTTTTTTCATTCCGTTTATATCATTTAATGCCGGCTCTCGTTCAAGCAATTTTACCAGCTCAGATTCTACAATCGGACTCTTTGGATATCCGGGATACAACCTCAGCATATTTTCAAAGGTTTTTTTTGCCGTTTCATATCTCCCCTGCTCTCTGAAAACACTGGCCAGACGCAGCAAAATCCGACACGCCTTTTCATCATCGTTTAATTTTTCTGCAAAAAGCATTGCTCTTTGCAATCCTTTTTCACCAGTAATATCTGCTTCACTGAAACTGATGGCTATATAGTCCATTGATTCCTTCTCTAGTAAAGAAGCTCCAGACAGTGTTGCATCTCCCAGATCTACCAGAGCAAGAAATGAGCTGATGGCTTTTTCTGGATTAGAAAGCCTGTATTGACTCCAGGCCAGTTTATATAGAGCTTTCTCAAACCACTCACTTTCCGGATACATGAGTACAGACTGATAACAGATAATTGCACTGTCCAGATCACCCTTATCAAAGTAATATTCCCCACTGTACATCCATGCCTGGGGAGCATAAGAGCTTCTCAGATAATTTCGGACTATCTCTCCCATGAAACACATTGCACTGTCATTTTTAGAGATGTCATTGTAACACCAGGCAAGACTGTAATACGCAGAGGCGCAGTATTCAGAATAAGGATAATCACTGATTACTTTTTTAAACTTTTCAATACTATTACTATGGTCAAGCACTAACATTTGCGGCTTTACCGGATGATTTAATTGCTCCCCATTTCTGAAGCCATCCAACTGTTTTAAATACTCATTCATTTCTATTTCATAACGTTCGTACTGCAAAGAGAATTTCATGTTTTCTTCAATATAAGCCAACTCTCCGTATTGATAATTCAGATAAGCAGCATCAGCATCATCTATTTCAATCTTTAATAGCGTATCAATCTTTGATTTTAATGAAGTTATACTGCTACTTATCAGCCGGTCTTCAGAACCAATCAGTGAATCAATCGTGCTAGCAATAACATTTTTCTTTTTTCTCAATTGTTTTACCAGTGCAGTGTCCTGTGTCAAAGCTATGCTTGAATCAATTGCTATTTCCTCTTTTCTGTGTTGGGCTTTTTTCCACTCAAGAAATTCCCGTTCCCATCTGAAACGGTCAATCTCAGCAGTAACAGCGAAAATCCGGGTCTTTTTTACAATTTCTTTGATCTTAATTCGGTTCTGAATAGCATTTGAAAAAAGTTTGATTTTCTTTTCTTCTGAACCACTCCCTATTTTATTAAGTATTGAATCCAACAGGAAAAGCGACATTTCCCTTTTTGCATTGAATATTGATTCCTGAAATGTACCCGAATGATAATGAGTGCTTATCATATTGCAGATCCTCTCAATTCTCTCATACGCACTTTTCAGAGAATCATAATTCATCCGGCTTTCATTTTTCAGCCTCCCAAGCAATGACCTTAACTCATTATATGCATATTCATATTTATGGGAATCTTCTTTTTTGATATTTTTCTTCCTTTTCTCGACAATATAATTAAGCTTATCCTCAAGCCTCTTTTCCTCTTTGTCCAGATATACCATTTTTTTCCATTCATCATTTGCTTTAGAAAGATTCTTTCGAGCAAGTACATATATGGCTTCAGCCGCATAAGGTGACTCCGGTTTGAGATTGATAAGCTTTCTTAATGCAATATCGGTTTTTTTATCGTTATTAAGTTTTATATAGCACCATATTATTCCAAAAAGTGCCTTTTCAAAATCTTCGTGATTATTCAGGATATCATAGAAAAGAGTCAGAGATTTTTCATATTCATTCATTTCATAATAAACCTGAGCCAGAGCCAGCCTGATTTCCCTGACTGCGATACGGTCATTTTCACTAACGGCTTTGTGCTTCAATGCGGTTTCCATTATGGATAAAGCGGTTTGCTTATCTCCCGACAAAAGATATGTGCGGGAGAATGCATGCAGCACATGATGCTTATATGAGCCCTTACTATCCATCAAAGATGCAAGCTGAGAATAATCACTTTCTATTCTTAATGCGAATCCGCTCTCTATAAGAATCCAGATTACAAGATTTCGCACACTGCTGTCCAGTCCGGTCAAATCATAATTTCTATAACCCTGCCATATAGCCTCATATTCCTTAAGAGAGTATAGGCTCTGGATCTTCATCAGCAATAACTGGTCACGGTTCGGGCTTACTTCAGTAATAATTGAAATTGTGGATAACACATCTCTCAAGTTTCCCGAAGAAAACTCAACCTTTGCCAACAGCAGATTCAATTCTTCCTTTTTATCTACGTAACGATTTTTCAGACTGAAGATTTTATTACGTGCAAGATCATTTTTCTCTGCTTCCAGCAATTTACCAAGATGATGTTTTTCTATCTTAAAAAGTTCCTCTAGCTGCGATGAGGATGCTTTTTTCCTGACCGCATCTTTTATTATGTCAATTTTTTGGTAGTATTCTTCATAACAGATATCCCTCTCACGGGTTTGCTTCACTTTGATTTCTCTCTGTTGAGCATCTACGGCCTGGTTCATTATAAAGTCAATCAGAGAATCAGCTGACCTCCACAACCTGGCGACTCGTTGATTTATTTTACTCAGCTCATTTATCCTTTTTGTATTCCCCTTTTGCAGAACCGTAAACATACTTAGAACCGGTTCTGATTTTACCATTTCTCTGAGTATTTCCATTGCATCTATAAGTGATGATTTATGCAGAGTAATTTTTCCATTGACAGCTTTGCACTCCTGCTCAAGAGACTCTATGCCTTTGTCATATTTAACCAGAATACTACCCGCCATATTAATCAGCTCAGAGGGATACAGCTCCAGATTGCGCAATTCAGAGATAATATCCTGAAAACAGGTCATTTTTTTCATTACACTGTCGATCTCTTGTGTTTCAGCGATAAAACTATTTACCAGATTCATCTTTGTAAATTCTACCGACTCAGTTTTAGGCTTGGCAAAAGTACAATTCATTCTCATCATCGGTGGCGCTCCGATTGTTAGAATAAAAACCATAACAAGGGAATGAATTGTGAGTTTTTTCATGCTTGAATGACCATTATTTCGAGTTCATTATCTCTTCTTTTCTCTTTTTTATCTTTTGGAGCTGTTTTTCTTCTTCAGCCCCGATTTTCTGATCAATATTTATTCTTCTCTGTTCCTTTCTGTTTTTTAATATCAGGTAATTCCTCATCAGTTCTGCACTTGTCATTTTGAACCTAAGTGGAAAAGTTACTGAACCGGCGATCTTCCATTTTACAAACCATGGATCAAAGGGGTCCTTTATGCCTCTTCTTTTCTCATCTATAAAAATCTCAGGTCTATTGTTTCTATGCAGTTCCACTAAATCCTCAACTCTCATCCTGGATTCGCGGTTTTTACTTACCAGCAAAGGTACAGAGACATTCAGTACACAACCATTTTCATAGCGGATATTTCCACCCAATGTTATGTACATAAGATTTTCACTGAAATAAACAGCTATATTTTTGTTAAATGGTTCCTTTATTATCAGTGGACCAGACAGATTGTTGAATGCCTCAATTGAAAAGAGTGTATAAAAGTCAAACCCATACCGGCTGTAAATTAATCCGGTATTGCCCAGTATCTGAAAGCAGTCCATCCGACTTTTTCGTAACGGGATTCTGCTGCCAAGATTCACCAGAAATCTGATCGGGATTCTGCTGAATCTGGCCAGTAGATCGAGTTCATAAAGAAACTTCATCTCTATCGAATTTCCTTTGACAACGAATCCTTCTGGCATAAAACCCTGATATCCTCCCAGAGACGGATTAGCTTCCATAAACTGACGCAAAAAGGTAAACTCCAGGGCAAAACCATTCAATCGAAGATCCAGATTATCCCGAGTTGTCACCTTTAGGCCGCAGGAGACATATCCGGGGTTAAATCTATAGGATAAAAGTCTTGATTCCGCAGAAACCGAAAGAAAATTGAGTAATCCGCCTTCAATCCTTATTTCTGGAAAAGCCCTTACATTTGATACCCATTTCCGATTGGTTTTTGTGGTTGTGTCCAGGGTAACCGCGTCATCATCCCAGACATGACCCACACCTCTCAACAATAACCAGATGTTTCCATATCCTACCGTATTAGAATTACGCAAATTTAAATACGATTCTCCCCTGTTACGTTTCTGGTTTCCCTGTGCACCTGCTGTAAATATGACGGCAAACAGAAATGTTATAATAATGGATAACAGCCTTTTCATTCCAGGTCCTCCAGTAATCTTTCAATCTCCTCCATCTTGCTCTGAATCTCTTCTTTTTTTCTCAAAGCCTCCTTTTGCTGATCAATATCGGATTTCTCAGGTGCAAGGTCCTTAAATCCTGTCTCGAAATCAGTCTTAATTGATTCGCCCTGTTCAATACTCCTTGCAATCCGGTCTTTTTCTTTATCTTTTACATTATCTATGAAAAGCAGTGTTCTGATTGCTTCAGTATTTGTTTCCTTAAAATAAACTGGCGCTTCAAAAGACAATTGCATGCTGACATATTGATGCTGTAGCGGCCGTTCTGTTTTCACTCTTTGCAGCAGAAGAAACCGCATGGAAGCCATAAGGCTGAAACGGTTTCGTAATCGTAAACGCAGCCCGGGTTCCAGCCATACTTTCTGCTGTTTGAAGCTCTTGTCTCCTGAAAAAACACTGGTCTTTTTCTCCTTATATAACCCCACAGAAGCATCCACAAAGAAACTATGCTGATATGTTTTCCACTCTGCCCCCAACTTTAACGACAACTGATCATATTGGAAAAGCAGATCAGCATCATCTGACATACCCAACAACTGATACGTTTTAAAACTCCTCTTTTTGTTAATTGCGATCCAATCCTGATCACAAATCAATAATGGTCTAAAGTAGGAATGAAAATCGGGTCTTCCAGAAATCGCTTCTCCAGAAATTGTATCCATAGCAGTAGACAAAAAGAGATCTCCACAGAGTGCAATACCGAAAAGACGTAAACCATCATTATTGGGTAATGTAATCTGACCATGTACTTCGGTCAGTCCAATTTTCCTGAAATTGACTATCGATGTACTGATATATCCTTGCAGTATATCAGCAATTCCAATTTTACCGGCAATTTTTGACTTTAGCATCGGACTGTGTTTGCCAATACCACCCCTTAGCGTGGCACTCAGTGTAATATTTCCATTACCAGCCACATTGGATGCAGGTATATTGACGGTCCCCTCATTTCTACCCCGCCTGATATCCTGCGCATAGCAGGGTAATATCAACACTAAAAAAACCATCATCATTGAACAGTACTCTTTTCTTATCTGCATCACTTTCTCATTCTGCTCCAAATTTTCTTTCTGCAGAAATTATCACCGGCACCAGTGTGGTATCATTAAACCGCTTCCCATTTCTTTTCATTTTGCGTTTATATTCCCGGATCACCTCGACATCTTCATAAGTAAACAAGCGCCATCCATTACAATTTCGTACCTCAGAAATATTCAACTCCATAGTTTCAAGCCATCGTTTTAAGGTAGAAATTGAGATTTTTAGTTTTTTGGCAACCTGTCCACTTGTTAAATACTGGTGAGACATTAAAACACCTCTTCTCTTTTGTGTTAAGCTATACTGCAATGAGTATCCTCTTTAATCGTTTTACCCACTATATTGAGTTTACCCTTTAACCATTTGATAATTTGGTCATTAAGGTATCCACAAACCTGTTTAAAAAACAGTTTGCCATCCTATCTAATTATACAGACCCAATCCTTTTAAAGCCACATAAGATTTTGAGATTTGAGATATTAGATTTCGTACTTTGGATTTCGTATTTGAGATTTGAGACTTAAAGATTTATCTGAGATGGGGATATGATTTAGGGCAGGATTGGCAACAAACTGAAGGTAATCAAAGGACCATTCGAATTTCAGCATGATCGGCAAGCATTTTAAAATAACTGTTGCGTTCTAATTCATTCTGAACCCTGACACTTATCTCCAGACTAACATACTTTCCATTTCTGCTGGAGTGGGACTCACGGATCAGCATTGAATCAGAATTGATGATGGCATCGACAGCCAGAAGCATCTTTGTTCTGTCTTCACCAATAATTTTATAACTCCATTCACATGGATAGGCTATTTGTACTTTTTTCTTACTTTCCACTTTCTCTCTCCAATAATGACACAACAAGTCTTGTTTTAATATACATCAGTCAGCATGAGCGAACCCATGATAGACTCGAATACCGGCAGAAAATTTTTAAAAAACTCCTTTCTGGTCCAGAATGCTATGCGTACATCAAAGGTTCCGCTGTTAAAGAAATACTCTATGAAGCTGAAACCGTGTTTTTCATATATCCACCTGACCATTTCTATGCGGCCGTTTGTAATCTCAAGAAGTCCCTGATCATTTTTCACATCTGGGAGGTTGAGCCTGCGAATATATTCTGCATATTCCAGTGCAGGTTCATTAAGGTTAACCGCGATTGCCCGCGTACCCAGATATTTTTCGGCAGATGAACCAATAAAGAGCAGTTCAATTCCGGATTTCTGAAGTTGCCGGGCAAATTTTCTGCTACCACGATTCATGGTAGCAGGGTCTGTCCACAGCTGCCAGTTGCTGTCATATGTAATAGTGAACTTTAAAATTTTGTTCTGATATATGTTGTCTTCGGAGTAATAATCGCCCGGATAAAATCTTTTCAGTTGCAAAGAACATGATAGAAGAGTTAGCCCCAGAAACACTGTCAATAGAGAAAACTTCATCAGAACACCTTTATCTGCTGCAATCTTGTACACGTTTGATGGAGGCACCTAATGCTGTAAGTCGTTGCTCAATATTCTGATATCCCCTGTCGATCTGCTCAATGTTGTTAATAATACTTTTCCCTTCTGCTGCACATGCAGCAATCAAAAGAGCCATCCCAGCACGAATATCCGGAGAGCTGATTGAGGAGCCATAAAGAGGTGACGGACCGACGATAACTGCCCGGTGTGGATCGCAAAGAACGATCTGAGCACCCATATTGATCAATTTATCAACAAAAAACAGTCTGGACTCAAACATCTTTTCATGAATAAGGCAGGTCCCTTCTGATTGAGTAGCTGTAACCAGAAGTATCGACATAAGATCAGTAGGGAAACCCGGCCAGGGGCTGTCATCGATTACCGGAATAATCCCTCCAAGGTCCTTACAGATTTTAAGTGGTTGATGATCATCGACATAGATACTTCTTTGCTCTATATTTAACTGAGCGATTACCCCTATTCTTTCAAATTGAAAAATAATCATGCGCATAATAGAGGGATCCACACCAGTAATGGTAAGTTTGGAACCAGTTGCTGCTGCAAGACCTATAAAAGATCCTGCTTCAATGTAATCGGCACCTATCTCATGGTTTGAGGTTAAAAAGCTATCTTGGCCATGGATAGTCAGAACATTTGACCCAATCCCTTCTATCGTTACCCCCAATTTTCCAATAAAACGACAAAGACCTTGTACATGTGGTTCAGAGGCAGCATTTGTTATTACAGTAGTTCCTTTTGCTCCCGCTGCGGCGATAATTGCATTCTCGGTGGCGGTGACTGAAGCCTCATCCAGATAAATATCTGCACCTCTGAGTCCCTGTGGAGCATCTAGTATGTAATTGGTTTCCTGAGTGACATCAGAAGTAATTTTTCTGGTGACCTGAAGCTCTGCACCCAATGCTTTAAAAACCAGAAAATGTGTATCCAGACGTCTTCTGCCTATATGATCTCCACCGGGCTGACATATTACAGCTCTGCCTGTTCGAACAAGTAATGATGAGGCGAAAAGAATTGATGCACGGATGGAATTGGAGAGCTCCAGTGGAAGAATCGAACTTTTAAGATTAGTACCATCGATGCTAACTGTTCCATCCTTTAACGAAGACAGCGTCGCTCCCAAAAAGGACGCTATCTCCAGCATGTTACTCACATCACCTATTTCCGGGATATTACTGAATTGTACCGGCCCTGAACATAATAATGAAGCTGCAATTAAGGGCAATGCCTCGTTTTTATTGCCAGATACCTGAATACTGCCATTTAATTTAATTTTACCTTCTACTATAAAGCTGCCCATGAGTGCTCCAGATTGTTTTAAAGTCTTTTTAAGATTTTTTATTTTTTTTATTGTATATTTCAATAAAAGAACGATACTATCGTTAATTATAACTTCTTTGAAATAGTAAGTAAAAATAATTTGCCTCGTCAGGGCATACCAATTTCTTGACTAACACCATTTCAATGGGAATTCTTCTTTGAATAGATAGTGCGCGCCGTTTAAAGCTAACGGATTAACGAACTACTCAAGGGAACAACCACTGTTTTAAAAAGGGTTCAAGAATGAGGGCGCTCCTGGCGGGGTTTTCTAAATATTATAGTACCAGTAAACTTTAACCCAAATCGAACGATTGTCACTGTGGTTCTTTAAGCATATTGTGTCCGTTGCTCTCAGAACTGGAGTCCTCTTTCGGGTAGTTTCTGGACTCTGGAAAATGTTTCAACGATGACCTCATTGTATATGATAAAGTGCAGATTATGGATCAACTGAGATATGAACACAAAGGCTGTTCACTTAATCCAGAAGCCAGGTATAAAAAATCCTCCGGAATATATGAAAAACGAAACTTATTACTCAGCTCTTGAAACTACCAGTTTATCAGTTGGTCATTATCCCAACTTCCTGTTTCTTGTTTCTAATTCGTATTCCATATTTCGTGCTTACATTTAATAATTATCTCCTGAGAGATAATTATTACTTTGTATTGGCTACTGGCACAAATAGCTGAGTATGCCCCTTTTCTTGTCACCAGTCTAAACCTAATATATATATTTAGAATTGCGACTTCATCCTGTAATAAAAATATTTACCCAACATCTCAAGCATTCCGCTGCTTGAAAAAGGAAATGAAAGATGTACAGCCAGACATTTTATCGTTTTTTGCAGTTAGTTTTTATATTTATAGCAGCTTTCTTCCTGATTTTTCTTTCTGTTCTGCCTCATCCCCTATTTGTCATTTTGAAAGTCAGTCCGGCAATAATTGCCATTGTTACGGCTTTTTTATATTGCAAATTTGAGAGGAAATTTCTCCCAATCTTAATATTTACATTCATGGGTTCCGGCGATCTTTTTTTAGGTTTGAGCAGAACAAGGTTTTTCATGTTTGCGCTGGCATCTTTTATGGTCGCAAATATATTATTATTGATCTATATGATCCCTTATGCCAGAAAAAGTAAATCCGGCACGATAAAAGCATCCGCAATTGTTGTATTCTGCATTTTTATCAGTTTTATAATAATTCCCGGTTCAGATAATTTTTTTATTCCGGTTCTCTTATATCTGATAATGATTTCTACGATGACCTTTGTTAGCGCTTTTAATATTAGCAGTAAAGGATCTCTGGTTTATGCAGGAGCTGTCTTCTTCAATCTCAGTGATTCACTGATTGCTTATGATAAATTTGTTCACCCCGTACAGGGATCGCTACCAGTCATTTTGGTCCTTTACTATCTTTCGCTTTATTGTTTTTGTTTTGGCATCGTACCATCTCCAAGTGTGGTACCAACAAATAATAATGATCTGTAAAATTCGGACCTTGCCAGCCTATTTTATGGATGTCAAAGAGTTACGGTGTTTCTGAACCCATTCGATCCGAAGAGTATCATCGGGGATTTTATAAGAGAGGCCTAAAGATGCAATTTCGGATGCTTTCTTTTTGTTTCCCAGTTTAATGTGGCAGGAAGAGATCAGTTGATAGCCAGATAAAACATCACTCCAGTTTATTGTTTCTCTTTTAAGGGATAAGCTGATAAGTTGTTCGCCCAGTTCAATTGCACGCTGGTATTGCCTGGTTCCAAAAGCGGCTCTGGATTTAACCTGTAAAAAAAGTGTACTTTCAGGATACTTTTGCAAGACTTCAGAGGCGATCGAATCAGCCTCATAAAATTCCCCCCTTTCCATTAATATCCAGACTAAAGAATTTTTAGCTCCGTAGCGGAAAGGGGAATCGGACTTTGATGCGGTATACAGCATATCCAGGCCCTTACGGGCGCGTTTGCCTATACCTGGAATCCATTTCAGATTATCTCCGATATAATAATCAAAGAGTCCCAGCCCATATAAAACATCGGGCAAAAAGCAGGGGGAACTTTTCAGCTTTTTGAAAAGCTCATAGGAGAGTCTTGCATCTTTAATACTAGACAGGATGCTGCCCCTTTTAGCTTTAATAATGCTGAGTACACCATAAATATTCCCTTTTAAAAAAACAGCTTTCTCTGTTTCCTGTTGAAATTTCCAAATCTCTTTTTTACTGTCTATAAATGTTATCAGGCTCTCAGCCATTGAAATACACCTGAGCCCATCAATAGAATATGATTCATAATCGGCCAACTGTGATTGCAAAGTAACCAGTTTCAGATAGCGGCAGTCTATGTCCATTGAATCGGCCGCAATTCTCTGATTGCAGATTTTGTAGGCACTGTCATACTGCTGTTTCATGACCAGATTCAGAATTGAATAAACAGACTGATCCCACTGGTAGCTTTGAGCACTGGTCAATTTAAAAGCAACAATGAAAACATAAAAGAAAAAACATGCTTTTTTCATAGTGAAATACTGCGCCTGATTTCATGTTCTTTTGTATAGCGCCGGTTTTTCCAAGTAAAGGAAAACAGATTACCTTTAAGCGCAACCACAAGACTCAGTACCGGGTGAATAATTGATAGGGGCAAAAAATAACGGATCATATACTGAATCTTATAAAGTGAGGTATACTTAGCTATAAGCAGAAAATCAAAGAGTATTTTTGCGGCAATCACCCAGAGCAATACCGGCAGCATAACAGGGGAAAAGAAGGTTGAGAAAGATGCAATCCATATAGACAGATAAAAAAGAAGTGCAGGAATGAAAAACAGTTTTACTCCCAGAGTTGTTATGTTTCCTCCGTAAGCCGCCCATCGGAACCTTTGATTCATGAAATGTGAGAAACTGAGGGCGCCACTTGTCAGAATAATCGATTCGGGATGCGTAGCAACTGCGATTTTGTATCCTGAGTTTTTTGCACAATGAAGAATGAAATTGTCTTCAGCAGGTCGGATTTTCAGTTTTTTAAAACCATCTCTGTTTTGATCAAATATCACTTTGCGGTAGGCCATGTTTGCAGCAGTACAGGTATAGACAGAATTTACACCGATGAAAGCTGCTCCCAGAGCCCGGTGGGTTAGATAGTCCAGTGCATCTATTCCCTGCCAGATATTTTTCGGTTTAAAGTACCCGACATGCCCAATCACCATCCCTACCTCATCGGTAAAACAGGCACTCATCTGCCTGATCCATCCCTTGGGCAGCTCACAGTCGCCATCGGTACTTAGAACGATTTCTCCTCTGGCAGTATCTAAAGCTCTGATAAGTGCAGTTTTTTTTGGTATCGTATCCTCCTCGGGATTCACAGTCACAGATCTGAAATTGTGATATTTCTGGCAATACCTGTTAATTATCTGGGGTGTAGAATCGACAGAGCAGTCATCAGCAATAATCACTTCAAAACTTTCTGGGGGAAAATTCTGACTAACAAGGGAATTAAGGCACTTCTCAAGATTATGCTCTTCATTGTGAACTGTAACAATAACAGAACAGAAACAGGCTTTGTCGCTTTTAGGATGCATAAGTTTGAACAAACCTATAAAGAGATACAAAACAGAGATGCAGTAAAAGGCACCGGTTACTAAAAGAAAGCAGGCTGTAATTACCATCCGATCAATCCTTAAATTCTAAAACCTGATTAACAGTTGCAGGTTTGATTTTCAATGATAAGCTCTTTTTAAGAATGAATTTGACAGCATCGATGGTATTTGAGTAATCAAGAGAAGTATAATTGAAATGTCCTTCATGAAAGAGAATTATCGAACCGGCTCTAATTTTTTTCATCGTTCTTTTGATGATAATCGGATAATTTTCCCTGCGATAGTCATGAGTTTGCAGGTTCCACAGGACAATCTTTAGGTCTAATTTTTTGCATATAGAAAACAGAAAAGGAGAGATGAACCCATAAGGGGGTCTATAGAGGGTAACCGGTTTTGAGATGATATCCTCAAGAATTCCTTTTGCAGTTTTGATTTCAAAAATGAGTTCCTGAGGAGATAAAAAGATTTTTTTCAAATGATTTAAAGAATGATTACCAATAAGGTGACCCTGTTGTGAGACTTCTCTGACCAGAGCCTTATTTTTTGAAGCATTTTTTCCGGTCAAAAAGAAAGTTGCTCTGGCATTGAAGTTACTTAAAAGTTCCAATAGTTTAGGGGTATTATGAGGATGTGGTCCATCATCAAAGGTTATGGCAAAAGAACCAGTTTCGGAAGTGCCTTTAAAATAGATATTCATAAAAACAGAGATAGTTGCCAATAAAAAAATAATTTCATAGCTATGTCAGAGACGATTACTTCAAATAAAAATGAAATAAAAATCCGATCCTACGCAATAATATAAGCATTGGTGAGGCTAAACACGCTTTTTCGGTGTTGAACTGATTATTTCTTCACCGACAATAAGCTGGGTGTACTGAGCGCGTAAAGATTCTGAAATTTCCTTTTCCTCTCCTAAGCAATCAAGCGCCATAGCGATAGCCTCCACCGTAGACATTGCTTCGGCTCTGGTTTGACCGCGCAAGGAAGGGTGATCAGGGTTAAGAGATATTCGGTTGAGCCTGAGAAACCAGGGATTTCTCCACCAGAGTGCTTTTGCCTGTTTCCACGATCCGTCCAGTGCAATAATGCCCTGAATAAAGGAGCTGTTCTGGAGCTCTTTTTTGTGACGATCGATTATTTGGCATGGTTTGCTGCTTTTAGAAGAATTCAGATAGAGGATTGCCCAATTAGAGGGTAATTGATCAGGCCCTGCAACTGCTTTAAAATTAGGCCAAGAGAGTCCGATTCTGATTTTGCTGTTTTTAAGAACAAGATGGGCCAATCTGGCGGAATTAAGTAGTTTATATTGCTCCTGGGGATGTTGCAGAATGATGATTTTTACTCTGTTGGGAAAGGAGATGACCCTCTCACAAATACAATTATTTATCGGCCGGAAGCACTTTTCACAGGCCTGAAATTTACTAGTCCGGGCGTGTGCTCTGGGATCATGAAGAGGTATTTTCGGTGTGCTTTGGTTCATGAGTATTTATTTTCCTGAAAAATAGTGGATCTGCCATAATCTAAATTTTAACCGAATTGTTTTACATGAATTTGTTCAAAACTAAAAATTATTTACCTTATTAGGATATTACGAGTTGGATTTGGTCTGAAAATTAGTTATTTTGCAAAGATTTACCACAATTAGCGAGGATGGCGGAACTGGTAGACGCGCCAGACTTAGGATCTGGTGGGGTGACCTGTGGGGGTTCGAGTCCCCCTCTTCGCATCGATTTTAATCTTATTTTTAGATATTAATACTAAGAAATCAGGAGGATTTACCTTTGAAAGCAACCGTTTCTGAACCACAATCCTGGAAACGTATCATCGATTTTGAAGTTCCAGAGCAGGAAATAAATAACGCTTTTGAAAAAAAGCTCAACGAGGTGAAACGTAATCTCAAATTACCGGGATTTCGTAGCGGCAAAGTCCCCCCGGCACTGATTAAACAACGTTTTGGACTATCCATTCGAGAAGAGGTTATTGAGGAGCTTGTTCAGAACTCTTTTAAAGATGCCTGTACTCAGAACAACATTGATCCTGTCTCTCAACCAAAAATTCAGAATCTGAAGGCTAATGAGGGAGAAGCACTCTCCTTCTCCATCGAAACTGAGGTGGATCCTGAAATTGAGATAAATGGTTACAATAATTTAAAGATTAAAACGCAACCTAAAGAGATAAAAGACGGCGATATCGAAGAGAGTTTGAAAAGTCTGCTGGAAAGATTCGCTGAATTTAAAGATGCTGAGCGGCCTGCTCAAAAGGGCGATTATGTTAAACTTGAATATCTTAAAGTACTTATCGATGGCCGGGAAAGAGCGGACATCTCATTTCCCAAATATCCTGTAGAGCTGGGTGGTGAAAACCGCATTGAAGATTTTGATAAAGGAATTATCGGCCATAGCACAGATGAGACAATCGATCTGAAAATAAAGTTCCCGGACGATTATGCCGACAGCCAGGTCGCTGGCAAGGAAGCGGAGTTTCAGATCAAACTACTATCTGTTTATGAAAAAGCGCTTCCAGAAATTAATGAAGAGTTCCTGCAAAAAATGGGTGACATTAAAAGCGAAAGTGACCTTCGGGAAAAGATCAGGAACAATCTACTGGATCGAGCTTTAAAGAATGCTAAAGAGGATGCCTACGATCAGGCAATAGATATTATTATAGAAAATAATCCTTTTGATGTGCCTCCAGCGCGTCTTGAACAGGCCATAGACTTTTTATACAATCAAACTCAGCAATACATGATGCCAAATACTCCTCATCCTCCCAGAGAGGAAATTGAAGAGCAATTAAAAGACACTGCCCTCAGAGCAGTAAAACGGCAGAGAATAATCGATTTTATCGCTGATAAAGAAAACATAAAGGCTACTCCTGAAGAACTAGATGATGAGATCAGGCGTATGGCAGAAATGTATAATCATCCATTCGAAACATTTAAGCAGGATTTACGTAAAAAGGGAGCCACTTTGAGAATCCGGGACAATATCAGAGAGCAGAAAACTCTGGACTATCTTATTGGTGAATATACTCCTGAAAAGAAAGACTGACCTATTCTTTTCGCAAAACAAATGAAAACGTGATAATTTTCAGCAGGCGTTTTTCATAGTTAAGCAAACTTTATTACTTCTCTTTTTTGGCAAACTTTGTTTCATCCATAAGAGAAGTACAATTTATTGAAAGAAAGGAAAAAATATGCCGCTCGTACCAATGGTTATTGAGCAGACAGGCCGTGGTGAACGTTCTTTCGACATATACTCCCGTCTGTTAAAAGAACGGATTATTTTTCTTGGCTCAGAAATTGATGATACTACAGCAGATCTGGTTATGGCCCAGTTGATTTTCCTCGAATATGAGGATCCGGAAAAAGATATCACAATATACGTAAATTCACCCGGTGGGGTTGTCTCATCCGGACTGGCTATTTATGATACCATTCAATATATAAAACCGGATGTATCCACTATTTGTATTGGTCAGGCAGCCAGTATGGGAGCGATTCTTCTGGCAGCAGGCACAAAAGGCAAACGATTCGCCCTGCCCCATGCCCGTGTGATGCTTCATCAGCCTATCGGTGGAGCCGGAGGTCAGGCTGCAGATATTGCCATTCACGCCAAAGAGATTATCAGAGTGAAAAACAGCCTAAACACAATAATTCAGAAGCACTCAGGGCAGGACATCGAAGTTATCGCCCGGGATACCGATAGAAACTTTTTCATGTCTGCTAAAGAAGCTAAAGCTTATGGTATTATCGATGATATCTTAACCACCAGGGAATAAAGAAGTATGTCAAATAGATCCCGCTATCCGGGAATTAAGTGCTCTTTTTGCGGAAAAGGACCTGATGAGGTCGGAAAACTGATTACCGGCCCCTCAGTGCACATCTGCAATGAATGTGTAGATATGTGTAATGAGATTCTCAAGGAGGAAAAAGCTTCCATTCCAGGTGATTTGAGCCTGGATACCCTTCCAACACCTCGGGAAATTAAAGATTATATAGATCAGTTTGTGATCGGGCAGGATGAAGTTAAAATGGGGGTAAGTGTAGCAGCTTACAATCATTTCAAAAGAATTCTTTCAAGATCTCAGAATAATAATGATGGCGTTGAAATAGATAAATCAAACATCCTTATGCTGGGACCTACAGGAACCGGAAAAACCCTTATTGCCCAAACACTTGCAAAAATGCTGAAAGTCCCTTTCACCATCGTAGATGCCACTATCTTTACCGAAGCTGGCTATGTTGGTGAAGATGTGGAAAACATGCTGGTGCGGCTGCTTCAGGTTGCCAATTACGATGTAGCCAAAGCTGAAAAAGGGATTATCTATGTCGATGAATTCGATAAAATATCCCGTAAATCGGCAAACCCCTCCATTACCCGCGATGTAAGCGGAGAAGGTGTCCAACAGGCTATGCTTAAGATTCTGGAAGGTACTGTAGCAAGTATTCCTCCAAAAGGAGGAAGAAAACACCCGGAACAGAATCTGATTCAGATCAACACTCGGGACATTCTGTTTATCTGTGGAGGTGCATTCGAAGGAATCGATAAGATTATCGAATCACGTGTCGGTGAGAGCAAAATGGGATTCAATGCTGAAGTAAAAAGAAAAAATCTCTGCAAGATCGGAGATGTTCTTCGCAAGGTTGAACCTGACGATCTTATCCGGTTTGGACTTATCCCTGAAATTGTGGGCAGACTGCCCATGGTCCTTGGTCTTGACGAACTGGATGAAAACGCACTCTTGAAAATTTTGACAGAACCGAAAAACGCATTAACCAGGCAATATCAAAAACTCTTTACCATGGAGGGAGTCCGTCTCACTTTCACCCGAGATGCTCTCAGGGAAGTAGTGAAGATAGCCCACCAGAAAAAGACTGGGGCCAGGGGGCTGAGAACAGTTCTGGAATCTTCTCTTATTCCTGTAATGTTCGATATCCCTTCAAGGGATGATGTGCGTGAGGTAATGATTAACCGTGAGGTTGTCCTTAAACAGGCGCAACCGGTTTTTTCCTTGAAAAAAGATAAAAAAATTGCCTAAACAGAGAAGATAACTCACTAAACTAAAGGGAGCCAGGGTTTTTCAGTCCGGGCTCCCTTTTTTATTTGTCTGATAAAATTGCCGGTACCTCTGGACTGAACATAATCTGTAAAATCTCCTCACCCATAATATCATAACCATATTGATTTGGATGTACATGATCTACGAAAAACGTGGTATCAAATTCACCCTCATTTGTTAACAAAGTAAATATATCCACCAATGCGATTTTTTTTCCTTCATCTTTTCTGGCTGAGACCTCGTCCGAAAGTCGCCGGTTAAACGTAGACAATGCATAATTTACACTTGTCTTTTCAGGAGGGAAAGGGGGAGAATTCAGCACATAAACTCTCGAATCAGGATTTCTGGAAAACATTTCATCAATCAGAGCTACAGTATTCTCCAACTCTGGAGATTTGTACTCTGCATTTGCACCTAACATTATAAGCCAGATATCGGCTTTAAACTCAGGAAGAGATTTAAACACAAATTTCATATCTCTGGCAACAGTACCTGAAATAGCCATACTGGAATCATCGGATGGGTAGTCTTTCATATTTGAAGTACAAAACTGACCAACAGCCTTTATTCTCTTAAAGGGCCCCACTGAATCACGCAATCCTTTTAGTACCCCAGCCCTGAATCCTCCTGCTCTTTTGTCTCCACCATCTCCAGCAACGATCGAATGTCCCGTAAAGCAGACAGTGTGTTCACGGATTATGACAAGTACACCTTCTTTTTGCTGCTTATTGTCAAAATTATCCTTAGCTATAATTCTCCAGAAAATCTTACCCGGTGAATCGATTTTGAGAACCATTGAATCACCTTTACCGCTATAGACCTCCTGGTAAGAGTGTTCATTTTCTCCCAGATACATTGACACCGATACCGAATCGGAATCTGGGTCGGTTATAACAGTTTCAAATCTGAAAAAAACCGGAAACTTCTGTTCTCCGAAAACTAACGTATCTGACAACCTTGGTTTGACAACGTTTATTTCCGGTGGACAGTTATAAGTAATGTTAAATGTATCTGCACTTAAAAGGCCATCATCGTCAATTACTCCCATCAATACTCTTACAAACCGTTCTCCAGTAAAGGGAATTTTTTTTTGATAGCTTGCAGATGTATCCCACCCTTTTCCATCAAAATCCCAAACATAGGCGGTAATGGTTCCATTGATATCGTATGCAATGCAGTTCACAGTTACAGGGGCATTACCAGCCATTACGACTGTATCAGCGACCGGAGTTATTACCGGAAAGCCGGATAACACTTCGATTAATACTGTATCAGGTTCTGATTGCAGTGAATCATTATCAAAAACACTGAAGGAAACTATATGTTTTCCAGTGGCATTTATATCCCAGCATAAAAGAAGGGAATCGCTGCTATTTTCTGAAATTTTTCCATCAATGGTCCACATATACCTTGAAATGGTTCCATTGGAATCATAAGCAACAGTTTTCAGTTTCAGCGTATCGTTGATAAAAATTGTTGTGTCCCTCATAGGGTCTGCTATTGGAATGCCAGGCTTGACATTGATTATCATGGTATCTGGTATAGATTCCAGAGAGTCATTGTCAACCGCAACCACCGTCACCACATGCTTTCCAGCCGATTTAAGGTTCCAGCATAAACTCAGAGTATCTGAGCTGCATAAGTCCATACTGCCATCAATATTCCACTTGTAACTAATGACTTTACCGTTGGAATCTGCTCCAGAGCTTATCACGATGAGGGTATCATTACTAAAAACAGAGGTGTCAGATGGTAATGAAACGGTTGGGGAAAGAGTGATTATGTTGATAACAGTAGAATCTGGATTTGAGATTAACCCGTCATCATCTATTCCTTTTACCCGCACAACATGATTTCCGGGTTCGTCTATACCCCAGGTTACTTTAAAGGAGTCAATCATACCAGAGTACCAGAACTCTCCCTTTTTGTCTATAGACCAGAGATATCGAACAAGCGACCCATCATTATCTGTTCCAGTTACATGAAATATTACTGTATCATTGACTACCGCCTGAAGTGGTCCTTCAATTTTCACATGAGGTTTTTCAGCGCGTACAGAAACAATTATAGTATCAGGATGATATTTTTCCGATTCTGCTCCCAGAACCACAACATGCTCACCGGTATCACTAACAGGCCAGGTCAGGTAGAAAGTGTTGCCATTTACAATGTGATGTTTCACATTATCGACATTACAGAAAAACCCTCCCCATGGCTGTGCCGGATAGTTTATGCAGAGAGAAAGCGTATCACCGGGTCCAATCAATGTGTCTCTGTCCGGGCTGAAAGAGATATTATGGGTTGGATCGCTAATACAACCGTTTAACGAAAAAAGGGCTATCAAGGAACAAAAGGATACAATTTTTAAATAGGTGGTTACATTCATTTCAAATCTGCCTGTTTTAATCCAATTATAATTAAAAAAGTATTCACAAGATATTAAAATGTAATATAAGGCTTTAAATAATAAAAATAACCGTTTCGTTGATTATAAACTGCAGCATGCCAAATAAGGAAGTCGTTGTAAGTAAAAAATATAATACCATAATTGCCAAAAATAGGATAACATTTCAGGATTAGCGGTTTTTTCCCTCCAATGCAGAAGCCCGTTATGATCCAGACATACGCATCATGCTTTTAAAAAACCAACACTAACAAACAAATAGGTTTACTTTAGGATGCAAAGCTGGTATCATAGTGGAGAATAGGCCAAAAATAACCCATGTTCCATTCAAATAAAAATCTCCTATCCTGCTCAACAAAAGGAACTCGATATAATGATGCAATTTTGGGATATACTGGATGTAGACGGAAAAAAAACCGGCAATACAGCCCCTGTTAATGCCAAACTAAAACAAGGCGAATATCATCAGACAGTACATGTGTGGATTTCTGATCAAAATGGAGATATTCTGATTCAAAAAAGAACTGCCCATGGTTTATGGAGTATAGCTACTGAAGCGACAATTCATAATGAAGACAGTTTAAGTACAGTAACCCGAAACATTGCAAATGAAATGGGATTACTGCTCGATACTGGAAAATTCCGAAAAATCGCACAAATAAAAAGCAGGGACGAATTTATCGATATCTGGTCTGCAAGTGGATCACGTGAAGATTTCTTTCCTGTAATTCTGTGCAGTGATATCCTTGATGTTTGTTGGGCAAGCTGGAACGCAGTCACAGAAATGGTAAAACGAAATGATTTTGTCAAATACGACTATCTATACCTGGTTGCCGGTTACTTTTCAGGAATGCTTGCAGGAGCAAATGGTGAATCATACAGCAATCGAACATAATAACAGAGTAGAATTTGCTAGCGTCTCTTGCTATTCCCATTCTTAATTCTTGTTCCTGTTTCGGATTTCTTATATGATCATTTTAGCCTGATATTTTAATTAACGAGATCATGAGTCCTGAAGATAAAGCATTCTTTTCGCCTCTGCGATAATACTACCCAGAGGAAGTGAATTAGGGCAGCGGCTCTCACAGATTCCGCAG
The DNA here is from genome assembly GCA_023412475.1 of Fibrobacterota bacterium. GTDB lineage: Bacteria > Fibrobacterota > Chitinivibrionia > Chitinivibrionales > Chitinispirillaceae > JAAYPC01. Next base: position 42,383 of record JAEYNR010000040.1, read on the forward strand.
GAAATGCATTTATCCAATCGTAACCCATCCTCCCACTGCTTTTGCTGAAACGCCTTTCTGGCATCTTTTATTTTAAGGTATTTATAAGCATTCAGATAAGAAAGACTAGCACCAACATTTATTCCCTGAGGACAAGGCGCACAATACCCGCAGGAAGTACAGCGCGGCTCTTTTGTATCTATCACGGAATCCACCTCCTGCAAAATTTCCTCTGTATTTTCCCCATCTACAGGTGTTGTCTTCTGAATCCAGCCGGCATAATTGACTTCCTCAACAGACCTGAAACCTATTAAGATATGTACATCAGGCAGAGACATCAGATAGCGAAGCGACAGCTCTTTCAATCTGTCGTTGGAGGCTAGAAATCCACCTGCCAAGGGGTTCATCGCAATTACTGTTATCCCCTTTTTTCTGCAAAATTCCAACACTCCCAGTCTGGTTCGGTTTATAACATTCAGTGGAATAGTCACTGTTCCAAATTTACCACTTTTTAAAAATTCTATTATTGTGGCTGTTTCTGCATGGGTAGTTACTCCCAGATTCTTCCACTTTCCACTCATACTTACCAGGCCATCATACCATCCATCAGGTTTGAAAGCCTCGTTAAACTGCTCCATTGTGTGGGTAGTCCAGAGATGATAATAATCAAAACCGGTCATTTTTTGTCTTTTCAAAGATTGATCGAATACCTGAGTAAATTGTTTCTTTGTACGTACACCAAATCCCTGATCTGAATTAAATTCCCCCAATTGCAGACCACCATTGCCAGGAGAACATTTTGCCGAAACCATGACTCTGCTTCTATAATCCTTATAATTAACTGCTTCTCCTATCCAGGACTCAGAATTTTCGTTTTCATCTTTATAACAATAAGCCGGTGATGTATCGATATAATTAAAACCTGTATCGATAGCAGCTCGAATGGTAGAAATGGCTGAAAAACGATCTCTAAAACGCATAGCCCCGATAATTATTTTGCTCATCTGCATAAATCTGCCAGCTCCCACTTATTAGTATTTCCTGCAAAAACCTAAAAATAGTTTTTACACAGATATTTATACCAGACCGGTTTTTTATAGTTTTGAAGCTGACATTTGGGCAATTGCAGATGGAACTCCTGCTGGCATGGCAAATAGCTGTATTCAGATACTCTACAATTACCATTACCTATTACAACAACCTCAATTTAACAAGAGTACAGGCACCGTGATCTTTCTATCAGGCATTACTGTCACCTGATGCAGCTCACTAAGAGCATTTATCAACGGTTTTAAAGGATAAGGTTGTTTTTGAATCCTTGCTGCCTGAATTTTATATTGTCCCGCTGGAAGAGAATTGAACAAAAAGGCTCCTTCTCTGTCAAGTATGATATAATACCCTGTACCGTAAAGAAAAACCAGAACCTGTCCCTCTTTAGAGCAGACCACAGATCCTTCCAGTGAACCGGGTTTCTCCAGTTTGGCTTGTAAAGAAGTCTCTTTGTAACCGGCAATAACCGCAGCTCTTGAATTATCACCATCTATTACAGTGACATTAAAAGTATCCACCTGTACATTGTTAAATAAATAGTATCCGTCTAAACCAGATGTAGTGGCTATTCCCAGACCGGTATCGATATATGGAATATAATCAGAAGTAAAAAGATAAATATTCGCCAAAGGCGGTGCTGTACCCTCCACTTTGTCCTGAGATGCCACCACAGATGCACCATTGGTGGTTTCCACTCCGCAGGTCTGCATTCCGCAATTGATAAAGAGCACTATCAGACCATAAATTAAAGCAACTGACAGAAGGTTATTGTTGCTCATCTTTACCCCACACTGGTCTTCTTGTAAGCGGGAAGACCTGAAAGTTTATCTGATACACATTTTCGGGCATGCTTTCGAGTGCTTCAATTTTTCTAATCTTTTCACGGGCTTCCCTGATGATTTCAGTAACTTTCTTGAAACTATCGCTGGAAAGGCTTACCGATAAAGTTGAAATGTCCCGCTCTTCTTTAGAAAAGCGGGTTAACGCATCGGTACCAAGCTCACTCATTTTAACCTGGAAAGCATGTATGGCAGCACTTTCCCATCTATCTCCGGTAGAAAGAAATCTTCCAACTGATATGTACCCATCGTCTGTTCTCTTGATTAACCCTGCTTTCTCCAGTACCTCCAGAGCCTGGTGTGTTTTAGTTTCGTTTACCGAAGGCTTTAGGAATGATCCCAGTTTCTTGGGCACAGAAAATTCTGGCATGATTTTTATCAGTTCGTAAAGTGCTATATAGTACCACTGCTCAAAGAGGTGAAATTTGTCTTCCGGAATACAGTGTTTCATCTGCTGTCTGAAAGAGAGCAGATCGTTGTAGAGGTTTTCTTTTTCTAAATTATTCGTTGAGTTTTGGAACTTAACAAGGAGGACAAAATACTCCGCTTCGCGGTGACGTAAACCCAGCCAATCGATAAATTTAGGAAGAACCGATGGTCCGATACCCCGTGTACCTTTGAGAATCCGGGTAAATGTACCTGACTGAACACCACATTTTATTGCTGCACAGCGTGAAGAATAATTACTGTTTTTTTTCTTCTTCTCAAAAAGAAAATCATGAATGAATTTCCGATAACAGGTATAGGAATAGATAGTGTTCATTTTTTCAATATTCTGATCGGAATACAATTACTGTAAGCTCTTTTTTCCAACCTGCTCAGGGTCTCAAGCCCAATGCTTCTTCCATTTAACATAAAATATATATGATTTACTTTCATCTCGCTTTTGTTTTTTACACGCCAGTTTACCACAGAAGTGGCAGGAAGAATCACCGCTTCCACAGTTTCCCCCTGGTTGTTTTTAAAGGTGGCTTTAATAATTTTAAATGTGGAATTATCTGGAACCTCATTTAACGGAAACTGAAGTATTCCCATTGAAGCGCTATCGATGTTCACATTTCCGGTATTTGACATGTAAATAGTCAGTTGCCTTTTTTCTTTGTCAATTGAAGCGCCGATTGAAATGTTAGCTACCGGAGAACCAATAAGAGCCTGCTCTATATCCACAGATGACCCATACTCACAGATTATTTTCCCTTCCTTGAAAGTACCGACCGAAACGCCATAAATAGTGATGCTGCAGTCATTCGCTTTCTTTGCCATTGTGATTCCAACTCCTGGAACAGCCACTGCATGTGCTACTAAAAACAGTATAAATACGAAACACACCTGACGGTAATGGCAGGTGTGTTTTTTTCCGAAGTTGCAAAATAGCCCGGTCATGACTGCACCAGTGGATCATGAACCCGTCCCATAAATAAAATCGCGCCAGTCATAGTATCCCGTATCAGGAAGATAAAAGGACGATTTGCCACAAACTCTGGTGGGGGTGGGGACTCCACTGAAGTAGTTCTCATGATCACCGCTGTGGCAGCAGCAGCTTCAGTTCCTTTTTCATCAACTTTGACAAATGCTTTATGTAAGATATCATCAATAAAAAGACTGATACTACTGATGCCTGAAAAATCAGCCGACAAACCGAATGGTACATTCATCCCCAGGTTTATAAAAGCCTGTTTAAGAGAAATGGATGGTGTGGTAAATTCAAATCTGGGAATACGTACAGATACCAGTCCCACTGAATCGAGACCACTGGTAAGTTGACTAATGATCTCTGCTGACATGCTTTGTTCAAATTTATTATAAGTACCTGAATCGGGTAGTATCAGATCCATAGCCAGCCGGTTTCCTTTGTATGGAAGCTCAACGATACGGCAATTACCTGAATCATAATATAGAAGCTTTACCGGCTTCTCCCTTAGATTCATCATGGGAACAGTAGCATTACTGCCATCTAAACGGGTAAAAGTCTGATTGCTGGTATTTGCTTCCTCAAATTTAATCAACCAATCGGCAAGAAAATAAATTGCATTAGTTAAAACCAGTCTGGTCTCAGGAGTTATAGATCCCTCTGGAAGAAGATCATTAATGCGGTCACGAGTCTGCTTACTTACCCAATCATTAATAATCAACCTGGATGAATCAGGCTTATTAATGAAATCAACTAAATTAATCCCGGCATCGTAATGCTTAGATAAGAGATCGAGAAAATTTACCTGCAACATCATTCCATTCTGAGACCATATACTGTTTACAATATTCAGTTCAAGATTTTCTGTTGCCTGGGAGTGAGTTTGGAGGCTCTGGTCCAGACCGTTAATTCCAGCATGAAAATCTTCACCATCCAAATCCACCTGAAGCGCCTTACGGATCTGCAGATCAGTCTCACCTTTAGCACCTGCAGTGGTCATTCCCAATGCACTGGTTATGCTGTAAGGAGAAAAAAAGAGGTTACCATCTACTTTGGCAAGCTCTGAATACATTTTTACTGAAAACTGATTGATACTGTTGGCCTGAGAGGATATTCTGGGATCACTTTCGGGTATAAAAACTCTGGAAACAAAGTCTGACTTTCTCACCGCAAAAGGAGCATCAACATCATTATTGTTATTGTCTGAAACTGGATTGTTATTGCACCCTGTTAAAATGACAACACAGCCCAGGCATAAAAGTTTTTTGTAATCCATAAGTTCCCCTAAAGCAAAATGTGAACAAACCAGCAATTACTATCTCTTATTAAGATATCTTAAATAACCGAACAGATACAAGCCATGTCTGTATTTTTTGCTTCCAGACTGCGGAAGCATCTTCATCCGTATTATCCATTGATATTTTTGTAGTTACCATCTTATTTTATTGTATTTTTTTCTTTTTTTTCATTTGTTTTGGAAGCACTCCTGGCATCATTATAATTAAAGCATTGTAACATAATTGAACGGATGCTTAAGCGAGTATTTATCAAAAAAGGGGCTGTCAGCAGAATACAGCCCCACATTGAGGGAAGTTTATTTTGCAGATAATGCTTCTGATTCGACTACAGCTTTTTCTGCTTCAGGTTCTATCTTCTTTTTTGTTTTAACAGAAGCGGCTTTTGCAGAGGGTACATCCCACATTTCATTTTTGGCATTTGCAGATCCTGCCTTCTTTGCAGAGATTGACTGAGCAGACAAACAATAGTTATGTGAAAAATTGTTATCCCAGTATTGCTGGTCGTTAACCTTGTAAAAGAGTGCAAACTCAACATCTGAATCGGTACTTAAACTTTGCTCTACCAGCCACACCTCAATACCGGACTGCATCGTCCAGGAATAATCCGCTTTAAGAGTTTTAAATGTTTCCCATTTGTCTGTTGAATAAATGAGCCCTACCTCCTTTTGATCACCAAGGTTTTGCACCGCTGCATGAACCCTCAATTTGGAATTTATCAGTGATGAAGCCCCATGCACAATCGGGAACTCTTTGCCGGTGATTACACTGAAACCACCCATAACCTGGGGAGCCTTGTAATTGAGGCTATTGTTGTTGTCCCAGAATTCTTTTCCATCCACAAAATATTTGACCGCAAAATCATGCTGAGCTTCACTGGCCGGAGCGATCCATTTTTCCAGCTTCCCGGGAAGCGATTCTTCAAACTCTGCCGGGATAGCGGCCCAGGCTGCATGATTTGTCCAAATAGAGACACTTTTCTCATAAGCGACATTTTTTACTATTACCTCATAATGTCCCTTAAAGCAGAAACTTCCGGCACCTGATGGAAAAGAGTTACAATACATGATACGCAATCCTACTTTTGAATTCACATCACCCTCCTATATAAGTTTTTCAATGAAAATGTTTAAGTAGATAAAAAAACCGAGATATTAAAAGCAGATTTTCAGCAAAGTGAGTTTTTGATCGGTTGTTTAATTGTCTGCAAAAAAAATGCCATCAAAAACGAATGCTCCTTTTTTGATGAATCCTTTAAACATCTCTTTTTATCCCCTTTTTTGACTACATCGTTGAATCTTTCATTGGAGTGCAGATTTTCATATTCGGAAATTTATACCTGGGCTTGAGAATGGTTTTGGCAAAGAGCTTACATGTTTGTTTTGTTTGACTTGACTGAAGTAAAATCTGGCGAATCTGATTTTATCTCTTGAAGATGAATGAAGTGTCTCTGAGATAATCTATAGCAGACAATAGTTATATACTTTTGGAATTTTAAAATTCAATTGTTTATCTCTTTTTAAAATTGACTTTTAAATGATTTCCTTAAAAATAATTATCTTGCATTTCATTTACAATATATTATCCTATATCAAAAGCTTACTCGAAAACAACTGTTTCAATGTTCGTAATTCATTCCAATTCAACCCTTTGCAGGAGGTTTTTGTGTCTTTTAGAAAAATTATTATTTCTGTTGCTGCGCTTGCCATGTTAGTCTCTTCCGTTTCTGCCTACGATACTAAAGGTAAGTTTGGTATGGGAATAAAAATCTGGGGTACACCGGTTTTACTCTTCTCTAATATGAAAATTGGTGTATCAAATGGCTTTAGTTTGGAGCCTTCAGTAGGATTTCATCAGCTCAAGTTAAAACAGGCATAACAGATTACGATCCCTATGGTTATGAAGAAATTGAGACTGAAATCGAGACCAAGTTTAATGTTTGGTATCCAATATCTCTGATTTCAAAATAATCCGCAAAGACAGATCTAATTTCCTTCTAAGAGCTGGTGTCGGATATTCCCGAGCAATGGCTAAGGAGGAATATGATTATGATGATTTTAAAACTTCTTTGTGGAGTCTTGAAGTTAAGGCAGGATTTGGTGTGGAGCATTTCTTCACCGATCATTTCGGAGTATATGCAGGGTTTTTAAATGCATGGGCAATTTTTGGCTCTGAGGATTCTTATAATGACCATGTAAGCCTGCTTAGTCTGGGAAACCAGTTTGCCGAATTGTCTTTCAACTGGTATCTGCAGTAGAGAAGTTTCATTAAAAAGGTGAACCCGTTTTCGCGGGGTTCACCTTTTTTTCAGGTGTTTCAACTCCCCCCGAAATAAAACCGTGGCGCGCCGATTCCGAGCCGCCCTGCTTTCCTTGACGCGATCTGCTTCGCCGCCTTGAAATCCTGTGACTTTCGAATGCTTGGACATATCACCTTTTGGATATGCCCGCGCTTTGGAAATCCCAGTCCTCTCAAGGAGGACTGGATATTTCAATTGTCAAATAATCGTCCGAATTATGCAAAACTTACTTAATAAGAAAAATCTTTGTGCTGTTCTGATATTTCGCACCACTCAATTTTATTATGTATGCTCCCGACCCTAAACGACTGTGGTTCCAGTTGATGCTGTAGGTGCCGGCATTCAGTTGGCTGTTGGCCAGTGTTGCCACTGTCTGTCCATTAAGGTTAAAGAGCTTTATTTTAACAAACTGCTCCTCTTTAATTCCAAAATTTATCCTGATTACATTTAACTGGCGAGTGTTAGCCAGCAGAAAATTTCCTGCTCTGAACAGATTGCTGCCCCGCGGCAGAACCGATGTAGCCTCGAAAATAGGGCTGCTCTTTTCAAGGTTGCCGACATTATCCTCCGACTGGACATAAAACCTGCAGGTCGAGCCGGGAATAACAGCAACACGGAATTTATTGAGGTGTGTGCTGCCTGCAAAACTGAACGGCGCGTCATCCCTTGACATAAATACATTTGTGACTTTAACGCCGCTGCAGCTGTCTGCAGCCGAAAAGGTGACTTCAACAGTATCAGCCTTGACATATGTGGCTTTAATAGAGTTTGTGACAGGTGGATCGAAATCAAGAATGTTGAGGGCCTTGTTTGTGATTAAAGGTTTGTTGATATCAAATGTAATGGATGCTGTATTACTCAGCCTTGTGCCTGTCGGAAGATCAGGTTTAAGGCTGACAGTAAACTGCACCCACCCCTCTCCCTCAGGCGGATTCTGGTTTGGTACAAGCTCTATGCCCTCAAACTCCCATGTAAGCACGTTGTTATTTCGCTTTGCAACACCAATATTGTGACTCATATTCCCGAAAACAACTGTGGATGCGTCAAAAACTGCCTCGTCAAGAGTGTCTATGACAACAATTTTGTAAGCCGGTGCTGTTGCCTCCTTTTTATTTTCGAAGAATATGGTGTAGGTTACAGGGGCCGCTGTAGCCACATATCCGCTGTCACCGTATCCGGCTGGGCCAGCCTTTGCATTTGGATCCCAGGAGGTGACCTTGCGAAGTGATCGCTCGTTTTTGTCAAAGCCGCCGTTTACGTAATCTTTCATTCCATCAACCATATTACCCATACAATCCATGATATCCTTGACCAGAAATGCCGGAGATGCGATGGTGCGGCCGATTGAGCGCTCCACCTTCTCAACCACTTCCTCAGCCACCTTTTTTCCGACCGACTCCTTTACATAGAACTCCTCGTTTGTCTTTCTGTATGTCTGATATGCCGCATCCTTCACCATCTCCTTTAAATCGGTGCCCTGTTCATAGGGACGCCACATCTCGTAGCAGGAGTTTACCAGATAGTTACTGGCATACTCCTCAGCCACTGCAGTTGCGACCCATGCAGCCGCTACCCAGATAAGGGGCAGAGCCATAGTGGCCTTGCGCTTGCCAAGACCGCTGAGGTCAGAGGTGAGAACTAAATCGATAGTGCGCATCTCGTTTGGTGCAAGACCTGAGACAAAAAAGAGCACGCTGTTTGATTCGGTGCCCGGCATCAGGGAATCTGCCGGGTATGTTACTTTGCCGCTGTCGAGTCTATTAACAGATGCAGATTTGATTCTGATGCCACCCTCTGTGTTAAAAGTCAGGAAAAACGAACCCGTGGGCACAGAGGAGTTGTTCCAGTAGGCCACGGTATAAAGGTTTGGCGGACCTACGCGAATATCTTTATTGCCAATAATTGATGTGGAAATCGACGGCATCTGCACTATCGCACCGCTTGAGAGAACGATATCGCCTGCACCTTCGGTTATCGGCTGGTCTACATTTCCGATGGTGACAGTTTTAGCGAAAGTATCCAGTCTGGTATTGAGAGGATTTGAGATTTTTGTCCACGTAGTTCCGTTGTCCTTTGACAGGTACGCCTGAAGCTCATTGACATTGTTACCGTTAAGGAGACTGTCCGCATAGGTGAGAACAAGTGAATACTTCATAATGACATTTTTACTCTCAATGCGCCACCATCTGCGAACAGATGAGTGCATTTTCGGATGTGCGGCGGTCGCATACGCGGTCAAACTCAGACTGTCGCACATTCCTTTGTCAACAATATTCATTGCGGCACAGGTCCCCTTGGAAAGCTTTTGTGAACCGTTGGCAATCCCGGCAATCTCCTGTCTGATTGTGCCATGGTTTATAATTGTGCCACTGCCGGACACTTCGCCCGCAAGGCAGAGCTCACCCCAGGAGGGTACTTCCAGAATCTTGCCTGTTGCCAAATCCACATTGTTATTGAATCTCAAGCGCGCTCCTGCCCTGGCAACAGCTTGCTCTTTGCCGCCCTTAACGTCAAAATATGCCGTCGCATCAAATGTCCCGTCAATAATCACAGGTTTCTCAAAGTTATAGATGTAAAGCCTGTTGCATATAAAAGTACCGTTGTTTTCTATGTCACCGTATGTGTAAGGCCAGAGTTCATTTTTTGAAGGGTTGTTTCGGACTATCCCGTTGTTTATGAATTTACCGTTAAAAACAGGAGTTACCCAGCCAAGTGTTCCGCTGTTTTGAAGTGTATCCCTAACTGTGACATCGCCGTTGAAAACTACATTACTGTTGGAGATGCTGAATCGGCCACCAAGAGTCACAGGACCATCTACTTTGATATCATTTACCGACGATGAGTCGCGGCAGACAAAGACTCCGACGTTAGTCAAATCTGTACGGTAAAAAGCTGTCTTCCCCTTTAAAGTAAGATTATGCC
>JAEYNR010000043.1 GCA_023412475.1 Fibrobacterota bacterium
AAATGTAAATCCACCAGTGTATACCGTCCCTGGAAAGTAACGATATATATCGCTTTTGAAGCAATAGATAAAGCTCGTGAATTTGAAAAGTATCTGAAAAGCGGCTCAGGTCATGCATTCAGGAAGAGGTATTTTTGCCAAATCCGACAGTATGTTATCGAGCTACAATGTGCCTGCCAGCCCTAAAAAGCCACATAGAAAAAATTACCCCCTGGCAGGAAAAAAACTCCACTTATCCAGGCGGTCCTATCATCCATAAAAAACCATAATTTGATATGGTAATAATTTCACTTTTTCGTAACTTACTTAAAAAACAACGTGGTATAGAAAAGATTCTATATTTCGTTTCTCGATGATAAGTATCAGAAGCTGTGGCATGATGGTTGCATATAAATGGAACCGTTAATTGGCGACTGATAATGATGAAAACGTGGGGGGGAAAAGCATGCTAGGTGATGCACTGTTTAAAAAAACCAATCTTTCTGTGGTCAATCGCACCATGGATGCATCGATGCTTCGAGCCAAAGTCATCTCCAACAACATTGCCAATGTTAATACCCCCGGCTACCGAAGGGTAGAGGTTAAATTCGAAAAACAGCTTCGTGAGGCTCTGGACAAGTCGAGGCTTCAGGGAACAATTACTGACAACAAACATATTGATATCGGACGCAAAAACTTGAACGAGGTAAATGCAACGGCATATCATCCCTATGATCCAACTCTACCCAGTGGGGTTAACAATGTGGACATCGATATGGAGATGGCCAAACTGGCAGAAACCCAACTGACTTACAATTATGCCGTGCGTTTTGGACAGGGTATTTTCAAAAAGTTGAATGCCGCGATTCAGGGAAAGTCGATACAGGGCTAATTACTAGCAAGGAGAGGTGAAAAATGGCTCTTTCAGGTGTACTTTCAGGTTTTGAAATCAGTGCTTCGGGAATGCGTGCGCAGAGAATCAGACAGAATGCCATTTCATCGAATCTGGCTAATGCTGAGACTACCCGTACTGATACCGGTGGACCGTATCGCCGTAAATTTGTGGTTTTTACTGCTGATAGTGACCGCAGGGATATCAGGTTGTTAAATAAAGAGGTGGCTCTTGGCGGCAGTAGCACTCAGGAGGACCATTTGAAAATTCCGCCGGAGAATTTTCCCCGTGATGAGCGTTTTTTTGGCAATGGGGTAAATGTTGCGGAGATTCGTGAGGACAGCCGTCCGCCAAGAATGGTTTATGACCCTGCGCACCCTGATGCAGATGAGAAGGGGTATGTTGCGATGCCTAATATAAGCATCATTGAAGAGATGACTGATATGATTGCAGCCACCAGGGCCTATGAGGCAAATGTGACAGCTTTCAATGCAATGAAGGGTATGTATCAGCAGGCTCTTTCTTTATAGGAGTGAGATAAGGTGAATACAAAGGGGATATCCGGGGATGATGGATGGGCTCAGTTTATCAAGCTAACCCAGGAAGCAAGGGTACGCAATAGCGGTTTGGCAAATTCTTCATCTTCTGTTTCGGGCTCAAAGAAGGCATCAGCCAGGACAAACTCCTTGCCACTGGTATTAAACGGTGTTTCTTATAATAAGGGTAAACCGGATGTGAAGAGGGTGATTTTGGGAGGAAAATTTGACGCGTATGCGTAAGAGTGATACACTTTGGGCGAAAGCTTTACTCAACAGGTATTTAAGCTTTTAAGGAGCTGGTGATATGAATGAAATAAACTCAATCGGTCCTGTTTCGGGTGATGGCAGGATTCAGAAGAGTCAGGGTATAAAGACTGATAAATCCGGGCCATCTTTCAAAGACACGTTGAACAGTTTTCTTAGCGATGTCAATGAGATGCAGCAGAAGGCAGATCAGTCTATTCAGAAGATGGTTTCGGGTGAGATAACCGATGTTCACCAGGTGATGAGCAGTGTAGAGGAGGCCGGTGTTGCTTTCAATATGATGATGGAGATAAGAAACAAGGTAATGGATGCTTATCAGGAGATCATGCGCATCAGACTTTAAGCCGATAGCCTGCCAATACTGCGATAAGTCTTAAGGAGAGTATCATGTCAGAGTTTTTTAAACAGTTGATTGCCCAGTTGTCTGCCATCTGGCAGAAGTTGTCTTTACAGCAGAAAATTATCACAGTGTCACTGGTAGCATTCACATTACTAGGGATGATCGGGCTTCTGATGTGGTCTCAGGCGGGTGGAAAAAAAGAAGCAGGTTTCAAGGTCCTTTTTTCTGATCTGGAAGTGGAAAAGGCGGCAGATGTTACCGAAGCCTTGCAAAAGGCTAATTACAAATACAAGCTGGAAAATAATGGCAGAACAGTACTTGTGGATGCAAAGCAGCTTTATGAAGTCAGAATGAATCTTGCCAGGGAGGGATTGCCTGGAAGTACCGGTTGGGGTTATGAGCTTTTTGATAAAACCAATTTGGGAATGACCGATTATGTACAGAAGATAAACGCCAGACGTGCTCTGGAAGGTGAGCTTCAGAGGACCATCGAAGGACTGGAGGAGGTTAAAAGTGCCCGTGTCCATATTGTAATTCCGGAGCCTACCATATTTCTTGACGCTCAGAAGGATGCTAAAGCTTCGGTGGTGATAAAATGCGCTTCTGGCCGTCAACTTGGCAAAGAGCAGATCCGCGGTATTACCAATCTGATTTCATCAAGTGTCGATGGGTTAAAACCACAGAATATCTCTGTGGTCGATTTCAAAGGTAAATTGCTCAGCAATCCCTTTGGTGATGACGATCTGGCTCTTGCCAGCTCGCGAAATATGGAGCTTCAGCAAAATGTGGAAAAGTATCTGGAAAATAAATCCAACCAGATCCTTACAAATATACTGGGGCCTTCGAAGGCTTATGTGAAAATCGCATGTGATCTGGATTTCGATAAAGTTGAAAAAACCATGGAAATGTATGATCCGGAAAGCAGGGTGGTTCGTTCAGAGGAGCGTATCGATGAAACAGTAAAGAATGCTCCTGATGGTGATAACCAGAAGGAACGTTCTCTGACAAATTATGAAATAGACAAAACAGTGCAGAAAATTGTCCAGGAAGTTGGTAACATAAAACGGATCACCATTTCTGTTGCAGTTGATGGAAGATATGAGATGGGAAGTGATAAGAAAGCCACCTTTATAGCCAGAACTGCAGATGAGCTGCAAAATATAGAGGATTTAGTGAAAAATGCTGTAGGATATGATCTTACCAGAGGAGATCAGATTGCTGTTTCCTCAATTAAATTCGACAATGAGCTGTTAAGAGAGGAACAGTTAGAGATGCTCAAAAGCGAACAGTGGGAAAAATATATGCAGATTGCCAAATATGTGCTTGCTTTCTTTATCGCAGCAGGTTTTCTGCTTTTCCTGAGATACCTGACCAAAACTGTTGCAGAGGCTATGAATCCGCCCATACCTGCATTGGAAAAATTAGGTTTCGAAGAGCCGGTAGTGGAGGAGATTCCCGAAGAGCTGAAGAAAAGCTCTGAGATTCTTGAAAGAGTGGAAATGCTGACCAGGGAGGAGCCGGTAAATATTGCAGCGATTATTAGGCAGTGGCTCTCTGAATCAGTATCTTCTGGTAAAAAGAAAAAATAAGTGTCTTGAAATGAAGTGCCTGAAATATTAAAATATCAAATCAATTGCTCTAATTAGTTATCAACAACTTTTTATCTGCTGGTGGTTTGTTCTGGAAAAAAATATGGCGACTCCTACAAGAAAAGAGAAAGACAAGACTGGATTTTACCGGGAGGATTATGACAAGGCATCAAAGCCACGCACAATAGATACTTCCGCACTTTCTGGTCCAACCAAAGCAGCCATAGTGATGGTGGCACTTGGTTCCGACGCCTCTTCACAGATATTCAAGAATCTGGATGAATCGGATGTAGAACGATTGTCGACCGAAATCGCCCGTCTTCAAAATGTTTCTTCTCAGGTGCGTGAAGCAGTTCTTGAAGAGTTTCACAATCTGGCTATCGCGCATCAGTACGTCACCCAGGGAGGGCTTGAGTATGCCCGTGAGATACTGGAGACTGCTTTGGGTCCTCGTAAAGCCAAAGAGATATTGGAAAAGGTCCAGCAGACTATCCGTACTACCGGCTTTAATCTTCTGGAGAATGTGGATCCAAAGCAGATCGTTAATTTCATTCAAAAGGAGCATCCCCAGACAATTGCTTTACTTCTGGCTCACATGGAGCCAAAAAATGCTGCGCCTATAGTATCTGCTTTACCTCAGGAGCTTCAGGTTGATGTTACCACCCGCATTGCTACTATGGAAAGCATATCTCCGGAGACACTGGATCAGGTGGAAGAGGTTCTGGTAAGTCAGATTAAATCACTGTTTGGTGGTGATGTTTCTGAGATAGGTGGTGTGAAAGCGGTTGCAGAGATGTTAAACAGTGTGGATCGTGGAGCTGAGAAGAACATTCTGGGTAATCTGGAAAGGGAGAATCCGGAATTGGCTACCGAGATAAAGAATCTTATGTTTGTGTTCGAGGATGTTCTGCTTCTGGACGACCGTTCGATGCAGCGGGTGCTCAAGGAAGTGGACACAAAGGATTTGTCTACTGCTCTCAAGGGAGCTTCAGAGGAGCTACAGGAGAAATTTTTCCACAATATGTCATCCAGAGCTGCAGAGATGATACGGGAGGATATGGAATATTTGGGACCTATCCGTCTGAAGGACGTGGAGGAAGTTCAGCAGAGAATTGTGGATGTGGTTCGTCGCCTGGAAGAGGATGGCGAAATTATCATAAGTGGACGTGGTGGAGAAGACGACATTGTCGTCTGAGAGGAATACCCGTAATATGAGCAGCATATCTTCTCCTTCAGAAAATACTGCTTCGCTTATCGACAAGCTTCTGGAAGCCAAAGACCCTGCTACTGTCGGCTTAAGAAGAATAATCCGTAAAAAAATAGAAGATGTAAATGACTTTCCATTGAAGAAAGCTCAGTTTCAAGAATTTGACAGCCCAAATGGAAAAAAGAAGATTCTGAGTGAAGAGGAAAAAAGAATTATTGAACTGGAAAAGCAGATTACACAATTTGACATGCGATTAAAAAAACAGCAGGAAAATGAAAAAAGAGCTGTTGAGGATGCTTACCAGAAGGGTAAAGCCGAGGGCCTAAGACTTGGAGCAGAAAAAGGGAGTTCCGATGCGGCTTCTGTTTACAATAAAAATATCCTGGAGATTCAGCAAAGTGTTGCCTCCTTTTTAAAAAAGTTTGAGGATTCTAAACGGGAAATCTTCAGCCACAGTGAACATATCATTCTGAAACTGTGTCTGGAAATAAGCAGAAAGATTATTTCTTCAGAAGTCGCTACTCGCCAGGATGTTATCCTCAATGTGACAAAAAAAGCTCTCTCTTATATGGCAGAACGGGAAAAACTGGTAATTCGGATTGCTCCCGACGATCTGGAGATTCTTAATGAAAAAAGAGATTTCTGGGAACCGGTTACCGAGAAATTAAAGAATGTTACAATTGAGCCAGATGAGCGTGTAAACAAGGGTGGCTGTATTATCGAGTCCAACAGTGGAACTGTTGATGCCAGATTAGGAATTCAGATAGATGAAATAACCGATCTGATCGAAAAAATGTGGACAGATAACCATTTTGCAGAAGACAACAGTCAGAACTGATTATTATTTGCAGCAGTTTCCGAAGACCAAGGCAGCTATGGAATCGACAGGAAGACTTCAAACATATTTGCAGGCCATATCAGGTGCTGAACCCATCAGGGTCCATGGCAAGGTTGCGGAACTGATAGGATTAACAATTGAGTCTACAGGCCCTTATGCTTCGGTTGGTGATGTCTGTATAATTGAGAAAAACGGGGTAGTGGCCGGTAAAGCAGAAGTTGTAGGATTTAAAAAGGATCGTACACTCCTTATGCCGTTGGGACCGGTAGAAGGAATTCATCCTGGCCTTTCTGTAGTAGGAACAAAACGTCCTTTAATGGTCGGAGTTGGTCCTTCTATGATGGGGCGGGTGCTTGATGGTTTAGGTAATCCACTCGACGGTAAAGGCACACTCAATGTACATACTATGAGATCCATTTTTTCAACTATTCCCAATCCTCTTACTCGTAAAAGAATTTCGGAACCACTTGAAACTGGTATCAGAACTGTAGATTCTCTTATCACTATAGGCAAGGGGCAGAGAATGGGTATCTTTGCCGGAAGTGGTGTAGGGAAAAGTGTGCTGATGGGAATGATGGCCAGAAACTGCAGGTCAGATGTATCGGTGATTGCTCTGATAGGGGAGCGGGGAAGAGAAGTACGGGAATTTATTGAACGGGATCTTGGTGAGGAAGGACTCAAACGTTCAGTGGTGGTGGTAGCAACATCTGATCAACCTGCACTTATCAGGCTAAAAGGTGCCATGGTGGCAGCTTCGATTGCCGAATATTTTCGTGATCAGGGAAAAGATGTGCTATTTATGGTTGATTCGGTTACCAGGCTTGCATTGGCCCAGAGAGAGATCGGTCTGGCTATCGGTGAACCACCCGCTACCAGAGGATTTACTCCTTCTGTTTTTTCCATGCTTCCGCAGTTTCTGGAACGTGCCGGAACATCGGATAAAGGCTCGATTACCGGTTTATTTACTGTGCTGGTAGAAGGCGACGACATGGATGAGCCCATTGCAGATGCTGCCCGTAGTATTCTTGATGGACACATGGTGCTTTCACGTAAATTGGCTCATAAGAACCATTTTCCGGCAATCGATGTGCTGGAGAGCATCTCAAGGTGTATGGCTGATGTGGTTGACGATGAACATCTGAAAATCGCAGGCACACTCAAAGACTACATGGCTGCTTACCGGGAGAATGAGGAACTCATCAATATCGGAGCATACGCTCCGGGAAGCAGTGAGAAAATCGATAAGGCAATAAAGCTGCATGAACCCCTAAACAACTTTCTAAGGCAGAATCGCAGTGAGAAAAATGAATTTGCAGAAAGCTTTTCCGGACTCATGGAACTGGCAAAAATCGTTGGAGTCAAATGATGAAAAAGTTCCGCTTCGCTCTTGAACCGGTACTTTCTTTACGGGAAAGAAAAGAGGAGCAGATAAAGCTGCAGTACGCAGCTAAAATAGCGCAGATAGTGGAAACTCAGAAGACTCGTGAAGGTATAGTCAGGGAGCTGCAGAATCTGCAGGAGTCGGAGAAACAAAACCGGGCTGGTGCAAAAAACATCACCTTGCTGCGATACTCGGTTGCCTACCGGTTCAAGCTCAAAAATGATCTGTTAATGATCAGTCAAAAGATAGATGATATGAATGCGGAGGCCTTTGAAATTCACAAACAGTTGATTCAGGCAGCCAAAGAACGCCGGGCTATCGAATTGATTAAGGAGCGTCAGATAAAGCAATGGAAAAAAGAGTACCGGCTCAATGAGCAGGGGATAATCGATGATATTTCACAGCAGGGCTTTATACGTAAAACCAAATCTGAAAGCTATAAATCTCAGTAAGAACCTTTTTGTTTCTCTGATGATTTTAATAAGCTTTCTCAAAGCTTATGGTGCGAAGCTGGTCTTCAATGATTTCTCGGAATTGTCAGACAGCTCCAATATCGCGATCACAGCCGATGGTTCTTTTTCTCTCAGCGATCAGTATTATAAGCTGGTTAAGGTTTACGGGGACACCATTAAAAACTCCTCCTACATCTCCAGTTGCCCTGATGTGGTTTCATCAGGTTCTGATAATTTCCAGTTTTACTACTTCGCTAATTCCGGTAAAGCATTATTTAAAAGTTCGGTCCGAATAACTTCTACCGGTGTTGATTATGACAATAACCCACAAAAAATATTTAACACTGAGCAGTCAAAAGCATCATTTCTGCATGCGAATAAAGGAAACAGCGGAGTAACCATCTCTTATGTTCAAAACAGCATACATGCGGCAACCCTGACAGTTGAAAACGGGTTTACTCGTGCTGATATTGACAGTTCCACTATTTATGATTATATAGCTTCTTCCCAATGTAATATGGTTGAGGATACATTTTTAATTGCTAATAGTATAGACGCCTCTGAGTTGATACTGAGAAAAATATATTCACATAATCAGGAAATTTCGGTAGTTCAGGAAGTGGTGGTAGAGAAGGATACCGTTGCTAACAGAAGACATCTGACTAACTGTGCTGTTGGCTATGATAACAATGATATGATACTGGTAGTCTGGAGCCGTGGTCCTCCCAATGCTCCAAGGAAGATGGATTACAAATTTTTCAACAAGGCAATGGTAAGCGGTATAACCGGAACACTTGACAGCCCTATCTGCAATAATTCCTTCTACCATTACGATGATGTGGTTATACACTCTTATGCACCGGGTAAATTCGTGGTGACGTTCTGGGATTCCTCCGGAGTGGGTATGTACAAACTTGTAAACACCGGTGGTGAGGTTCAGAAAAGTTACAGCCCGATTTACAATAAAAGCGGCTTAAGACATTGTGCGGCCACACTTAAAAACAACACCATGGCTATAGTGGTGAATGGTGATCTCGATGGTGACAACAGATCTGGTATCGAAGGAGAAATATTTGACTTTAGCGATGGAACGTTAAGTAATGGTGTCAAGTTACGTTTTTCAGAAACTGCTTCAGGAGATGCTCAAATACTAGACCAGAAAAGCACTGCAATTAACTGTGCCATAGATGACCGGGGAAGCATAGCTGTGACCTGGAGAGATTCATCAATGGTTCAGGGAGCTGTTTTTGTTAATCGTGGGATAAAATATCAACAGGGTTACTGGATCTCCCGCATTCAGTCATTATCTGATTCGGCCAATGATTCGATTCGCATCTATCCAGTGCAGGTTTATACAAGGTACTGGAACCAGAACAACTGGTACCTGCAGGATTCTATCCGGTTTGGTAATACTGTTGAACAGTGCATCAGTGCTCCATGGAGATCATTATCAAGTGACACTCTGCTTACCACAAATCGATTCTTTCAGATACGGATAGCCTTGAACCGTAAAACCGGTAGTGATTCAACTATGACTCCGCTGATCGATTCGGCGGTGGTCGGGTGGAACGTGAAACCCAGATTCAAGTGCATTGATTCTGTTGTAACCCGTACTGGAACTCTGAATACAGTCTCTTTTGGAGATACTTTGCAAATGTTGTCAAGAAGAGATACTGCGGATGTGTTTTTAAGCGTTTATGATCCGGATCAGGCCGATACTATACGGATTCAGGGCGGCGGACATGCGGAATCATCATTGAAGACGGTTCAGAGCGGACCTGTATTTAAGACTTCCTTAAAAATACTGCCTATCTTTAAGGCTGACACTGTGGTGACAAGCAACTATTCTGCTTATGATGTAAAGAACTGGCATGCAACAACTGTTAATCTGAAGGTAAAGACCAGAAATTCCGCTCCAGTGTTGAATGCCGCGATCGTTGCCAAAGACAGTGCAGGGAATCCTGACACACTGCCTTTGCCATTATTGGAGACACTTGTTCTTCAGCAAAATGATTCAATCGATTTTCTCTATTCGGCTTCAGATACTAACGACCCACTCTCATGCAAAGCGATTATCAGCCGTATTGACAACAATAACAACATCAAGCTTGATTCGATCACTGGAGGCAGCAGGAAAGCTTACAGATTAAGGGCTGCAGAAATTACACCAGTAGATACTGTGATTATCAGGATTACTGGGATAGATATGGATACTTCGGTTCAGTTGAATACCAGAATAATTATCAATCATCCACCGTCAATCCGTTATTTCAGAATTGAAGCTGATACTTTTTATCATGGGGATACTGTGCGGGTTATCCTGCAGAAAGAAAACAAAATCAATATTGTTGTTAATGATACCGACTGTTTTTTTTGGGATTCTCTTACTTTTCGTTTGACGACAGAAAATCAACACAAAATACTGCATTCCAGATCTGTCGAGACTCAATATTCCTATGTAGCCCAGCGTTCAGACAGCAGTATGGAGATAGTTGTAACGGATAAGTTTGGCAAGGCCGACAGCATACTCTTTTACGTTAAGTTCCCCTGGCTGGAGGATGACACTACAGTAAACCATGATTACAGGAATGCCCTTAACAGGCTTTTTCCGGGTCCTTCACTGGTTATCGGTGATGGAGTTGGTGATACTGTGAAACTGCCTCTATTAAACAGCGGCAATGATTCGATGTATTTCACTGGTCTGGAATTCAGAAATGACAGCAGGAGATGGCTTTCCGTATCCATTGCCCAGGACAACGGATATAATGTTTTTACCTCTGATAATAGTCACAGTTTCAGGCCTGTTAGTTTAATGCCGGATTCCACATTATGGTTGGAATTTTTATTCTCTCATTCACAGATGCAGGGAGATGGTTTGATAAGGGATACTGTGGTACTTTACACTAGCGATTTCTCACATCCCGAAATTACGATTTCGGTGCAGATGGAATACAATGATTTACCCAGAATAATAAATGTTAATCCCTGGTTTCCTTCTGATATTCCGTACAAAGGTCTTGCCAAGCAGCGGGTCTACAAACCTTACTTGTTTCCACCACATGCTTCAATTTCAGTATCATTTTCTGAGCCGATGGATTCGGTATCCGCTCACAAAGGGATAAAAGTCTATAGTATTATTGATTCCATGCTTACTGGGAAAGCACAACTGATTGATATGCGATATGTCTGGAGCCAGAACTATACAAAGGTGGACCTCAGACCATCTTATAAAGTCAGAAGTACAAAATTTAACCTTCTTCCTCCAGATGGTCTTTTCATTCCAACAGATTCGATAGCACTAGTAATATCAACCGAGCTGACCGACCGTGCATCCACGCCCTCAGGGCCGAACAACCTTGATTACAACAAGGATTTCAGGCGTGACATGACCGGTGATACTATGATGAGTATGCAGGTAGACAGTATCACATTCAGTCTTCTTTCAGTCACTCCTTCACCAAATGACACCTCAATTTCAACCCGACCGGAAATAACACTTCTTTTTAATGCACCTGTTTATGCGGCATCTGTGGATACTGCGCGTAAAAACAACAGTTCTCTGGTTGTGTGTTCAAAGTATAACGGTTATGCGCCTCTTGAATTTGATTCAGTTTCGGTTGATAGCTGCAAAGCGACCTTTCGAATCGGACGAAAACTTTTTTATGGAGATAGTCTGTGGTGCACTTTCAGAGACAGATCGGTGCGGGATATGATGGGATTCCCTTCGGATAATAATGATGATGGAATATCTTCCTCACTTTTTGACACTGCTTCAACAGAGGATAATCTGAGCTGGGGATATTTGGTAAAAAAAGTGTGGGTCGTTTCTGTTACTCCCGACAGCGGTGAAAAGGTGAAGGATGCTTCTCCTGCCATTAAGATTACTTTTTCGGATTCTCTTCCTGATGATGTATTCGATATGAACAGCGAAAATAACAGAAGCATGTATGTTAAATCCAGGTACAGTGATGAAGCAATTGCTTTTAAAAATATCGAGATAGCTCCTGATCACAGAAGTATTACTTTTCAGCCAGAGGTAAAGTTTTTCAGCTATGATAGCATATATTGCTCCTTTGCCGGATTAAGCAAAGATTATCGTTATTATAGTACTTCAAATGTTCCTTCTGGCGGTGATGTATTTGCTACACAAAGATGGTATTTCTTTACTGGCAATATCGGATTTTATACCTTTCCCAACCCCTATAAACCTGGAAAAAACCGCAATCACTGCAGTGAGAAGGGGCCGTGCGGAATCTGGTTTAAAAATCTGCATGAGCTAAAAAGAGGAAATACCGATGTTAAAATACGGATATTTTCGATGAATGCACATCCGGTTTTTGATTCAGAGAAGGCAGGAGAGGTAATACATTTTGAAGTTACAAAGGGAAAGCCGCAGTGGCTCTGGGATACAAGAAACCAGGCTGGAGAGCTGGTCGGATCAGGGCTTTATTTTTATGTAATATATGATCTGCAGGGCAATGTGTTGATTAAAGGTAAAATGATAATTGTCCGTTAAAAAGAGGCTTTGTCCCGTTCACTAAGGTAAAACTCACTGTTATCATCTTCATTGCTTTTGCAATCAACTTCTTTTTTAATAGCTACAAATTCATTGATGTTTTCCAGGAAAATGTCGGTGATGCATGGATCAAACTGTCTTTCCCGTTCTCTGCTGATAATCTTGCAGGTTACATCTAATGGATAAGAAGATTTATAAGGTCTGCTGGAGGTGAGGGCATCAAAGGTATCGGCCAGGGATACAATGCGTGCTACAAGAGGGATTTGATCTTTCTGTAGGCCGCGGGGGTAACCGTTGCCGTTCCAGTGCTCATGATGGGAGAGTGCAATGGTGTGAGCCATCTGTAAAATAGCAGATTTGGAATTGTCCAGGATTGCTGCACCGATTGTGGTATGTGTTTTAATTACTGAAAATTCTTCTTCGTTTAATATACCCTTTTTAAGTATGATATGATCGGGGATCCCGATTTTTCCCACATCGTGCATGGGAGCGGCCAGAGAGATATTACAGCTCTCGGTTTCGGGGAGATTGAGCCTTCTGGCCAGTAGTGAGCAGTAACGGCTGATTCTTGCTATATGATTTCCTGTATCTTTATCTTTATATTCGGAGGCCAGTACAAGACGAAAAATGGTGTCCCGATAGGCTTCCTGCAGTTCGTTATGTGCTTTTTTCAGACTGGAAAAGGTAATTCTGAGATCTGAAGCATATTTTACCAGTTGTTTGTTGGTGTCGGCCAGTTGTTTACGTTTTCTTTTTGAATGTTGGTAGATGTTGCTCAGTTCGCGGGCATACGTGTGAGATTGCGATGATGCAATCTGAAGTTCGTTTTGTAAACGAATGGTCTTCTGCTGTTCCTTGAGATACAGTTGATAAAAATCAGTAGTTACTTCAATTGATTCAGCATCGCTAGGGGCCATTTAAACCATTCCTAGACATTGGTAAATTTTTTCCAGCAAATCCAGTGGGCTGAAAGGTTTATAAACAAAATCTACAGCTCCTGCGGCAAGCCCCTCCTCTTTACGGTCCTGTTCGGAACCGGTAAGGACAATTATTTGACAACTATTTAAGTCTTCAGAATTTTTAATCTGTGTGATTGCATCGATACCATCGATCTGCCCTGGCATGATTACATCCATAATAATAAGTTCCGGTTTATATTTTTTTGCAGATTCGATTGCTCTGGGTCCGTTGGAAGCCTCATACACTTTAAAAAGATCAGCATCCAGAGTCGTTTTAACTATTTCACGTATTTCCTTACTGTCATCTACTATCAAGATTGTTTTTTTCATAACAGCAAAATCCTTTTGAGCCACAAAATGCCGGACTCTATACCCACGTTTCTCTCAACTCAGGACAATTCAGATTATCATTTTTATACAAGTTTTTCAAGAATTTTAGGCATTTTTCAACACTGGAGACCAATTTTGTTTCCGAGCATATAGCGGGAAAATGAGATAGTACATTGATTCAAATGTATTTTATAAAAGTTTGGTCACCAAGCTTTTTGAGAGCTTAAAAATTGAGACTTAAGACATCGGATTGTGGATTTGACAGCAGTTATAAAACTTTAGAGTCTATTTGCGATGTTTTTCTGCGCTTTGGGAGGTTATGGGAATAGTTTTTGGTTGAAAGGAAGTTCGCAACAGCATTATTTATGTTTGTTGAGCATCGGAAAAGAGCCTGGAATAAATATGTCTTTCAAGAGTAGCTTCGCGCTCACTTAGAGAGTTGGATTTGGAACAGTTACAAAAAAAAGGAGTTTTGAGTGTCCGATATTGCAGAATTTGCCCGGAATCTTCATGTAAAAGAGGCAAAAAAGTATAAACGGGATCTTGTCCCAATTTCATATCCTTCGAAATGTGAAAAAATCGGTGATATCAGAGCCGTTGTTTGTGATGTCTATGGAACTTTGCTCAATTACTGGAAACCCGGGTTTCAGAATGCGCTTAGTCGTTCCCAGTCACTTTTGAGTGCATTTAAAACGGTTGCCGAACGTTTTGGCATGACTGAAGCATTGGTTTCTATGAACGAAGCGGAGCTGCCGGAGAAGACTTTGAGTGATTTCTATCATGGTCTTTTAGCCTTGAAGCATGAAAAGATGGCGCAAAAAGGAGTATTATACCCTGAGGTTAAGATTGAGGAGATCTGGAACATAATTATTATGCTTTTGAAACGAAAGGGGTATAAGCCTGAAGAATTTATTGATGCTTCTGAAAAAGATATGCCCAGATACCTGGCGTTTTGCTATAATTTTTATTCTCTTGGAAGAGATCTTTATGATGGAGTAGTGGATGCTCTCTCAAGGCTTAAGGAAAACAACATAGTTCTTGGTGTTCTGTCTAATGCTCAGTTTTACACCCCGATAGATCTCACTTTACTTGTCCGTGAACAGAGTAATGGCAAATATGATGATTTTAATGAGCTTTTTGATCCTGACCTTACGTTCTTCTCTTACGAATACGGTGTGGCGAAACCAAACCAGGTTCTATTCAGGAGGCTTTTTGATGCCCTTTACGAGTTTCAGATACTTCCATCGCAAACGGTTCTGATCGGCAATGATCTGTTATTGGACATCGAGCCTGCGGTTGAGGCTGGCATGAAAACTGCATTTTTTACCGGTGATATTGATGGAGCATTTGTCCATGATTTATCAGGCAAGGTTATTCCCGATATCTCATTTCAAGACTGGAATCAATTACCCTATATGATCTCTTTTTATGCTCAGGAGAAATCATGAATTACAAAATATTCTGGTTAGTTTTTTTTGTCTCACTGTTTTTCGGTGCAGAAGCTACAGAGCTGGAGTTTGAACTTGATCTTTCTGATGAGGATGCGCTTACATCTGCAATCAATAAAGCAGCCAGCGCTGCTTATGAAATGAATCTGGAAGGACTGAAGGCTCTTGAAAAAAAGGAATACGACAAGGCATTAAAGTTTTTTGATCAGGCTTTGTCCATTTTTCCCGAATACAGCGATGCCATAAATAACCGGGGAGTGGTTTATTTCAGAAAAGGTAACATCTCAGAAGCTCAGAGTATTTGGGAGAGTCTGGCGGCTAATGATTCAAAATATGCGCTCGCTTCTTATAATCTGGGGCTGGTTTATCTTCATGAACGTCAGTTAGAACCTGCCCGCAGGCTCATGGAGAGGGCTTTAAGAGCCGATGACAAGCTGGTGGAGGCACATGCCAGACTGGGGATGAT
This sequence comes from Fibrobacterota bacterium, assembly GCA_023412475.1. Classification (GTDB taxonomy): domain Bacteria; phylum Fibrobacterota; class Chitinivibrionia; order Chitinivibrionales; family Chitinispirillaceae; genus JAAYPC01. Next base: position 15,201 of record JAEYNR010000043.1, read on the forward strand.
TTATCTGGAGCTTGGGTCAAAACAAAAGGGAGTGGAAAGTTTAAAGAAAGCCTACAGGATCAATCCTGAAAATAATGATGCCTGGGTTTTTCTGGCACATGGACTTATTAGTACCGGAGACACCTCTGCAGCTATTGATGTCCTTAAAAAAAAGCTGGATAAGCATGAAGCACTCAGTTTTTTGGGTAAGATAGAGGGGGTAAGGAAAAATTATCAGAAAGCTGCCGATTATTTATCCAGGGCTGTAAATAAGGGAGCAGATCCTTCTGTGATGGTGGATCTGGCTACAGTGCTGGTAGATAATGGTAAAGACAGAGATGCACTTTCAATTCTCTCCAGATACTTTTCTTTAAAAATCCCTCATTCTGCCGATTCCTGGCTTCTTGCAGGAATCGCGGCTAAAAATAGCGGCGATTTGGCTGCGGCTCAGAAATACTTCGAAGATGGGGCAAAATACTATCCTGATGACCCGATAATCAGATACAATCTTGGGCAGATCTATTTTCATTCAAAGCAGTTTGATATGGCTGAAAAGACTTGGGATGGGCTTGATGATTCGATTCAGGATCCCTCTCTTTTATATCTGCGGGCGATAAATGCCAGAAAACTAAAACAACTGGATCTGGCTGAAAAGCTCATTAAGCAGGCCATGGAGATGGACTCCCGTGCAGAGTTTCATGATCTTCTGGGAGTGATTTTTCATTACAAAAATGATGATAAGAGTGCTGAAGAACAGTTCAGAAAGGCTCTCAAGATCAATCCTGAACTTCGCAGTGCTCAGCTTAATATTGCACTGTGCAGCAAAAAGGGGGAGGATCTGGATGCAGTTGTTAAAGAGACCCAAAAAAAACTATCCTCCTGTCAGGAGAAAGATTCTTGCATGGAGCTTAGCTTTCAGCTTTCCCTTATCTATTATCATCAGAAAGCAATTGACAAAGCAATTCAGACTCTAAGTGCCATAAAAGAGGAAGACAGGGATGAGCGAATTTTCCGGCATCTTGCCCTGTTTTACAAAGAAGATCATCAGTTGGATAAGGCGATCCATGCTCTGGAGGCCGCATCAAAAAAACTCTATCTGGAGCCTAATACAGAGTATGAACTGGCTGAGCTGTATTTGTTGGCCGGTTATTATACCAAAGCAGCAGAAGCATTGAATGGCCTGCTTCCTAAATGGAAACAGAATCCATGGCGGTTGCATTATCAGATTGGGTATTCATATCTTGAGTTAAACGAACTCGAAAAGGCAAAAAATTGCTTTGAGCTTAGTATTAAGAGTAAATCAAACGTAGCAGCACAGGGCCTTTTAGCCTTTGTATTAAACCGTCAGGGTAATGTTTCGGAGGCCCGAAAACTATGGGAAAAGAATCTTAAAAACGATCCTTCCAATCCTACTATATGGATAAACATGGGATTGTCACTTGAAAAGGATGGCAACTACAAAGAAGCGCTGGAGCACTACAAAAAGGCTGCAATGCTTAAAAGTGATGATAAGGAGTTGCAGATTAATATCGGTAATGCATATTCAGGGCTCGAACAGTACACTGATGCTCTCAATGCTTATAATCAGGCACTGTCTTCTGGAAAAAGGGAACTGGCGGCTTACAATATTTTTCTGATTGCCCGTAAGAAAAAGGACCGCCAAAGGGCAGAGCAGATGGCAAAGCTGCTTAAGCGGGAGTTCGCACAATCATCATTTACAAAAAGGGTAAACGGTGAGATGGATCTATGGAACGGTGATACTGCCAGGGCGATTTCAACATTTCAAAATCTGAAAGATCAGGATGCCGATGACTGGCTTCTTCTTGCCTCTGTCTATGCAGCTAAAGCAAATAGTGAGAAGACCAGTGCTTATCTGGCCAAGATACCTAAAGAAAAGAATTATGAAAAAACAATCAATTCGATTCAGGCTGAGCTGGCATTCAGAAAGGGCAACTACCAGCAGGCACTTACCTTTTTAAAGTCCTCCTTTGATACCAGCTTTGCATCCAAATACAATATTGCACTGGTGGCCTATAATGCCGGTCAGTATGGGGAAGCTTTGAGCATTGCAGAAAAACTGCTTATCAGTGCAAAGGGTAAAGACAGGGCTGATTGTTGTCGTCTTGCCGGAAATGCTGCATTCGCCTTGAAAAGGTGGGATTCTGCACGTCAATGGTATATGCAATTATCAGCTATGGAGACCAGTAGTGCAATTGTACAATACAATCTGGCTGTTGCCTTTTATAACCTCAATGATATAGAAAATGCCTGGAAACACTATAAAAGAGCCCAACAGATCGACCCTTCTGTTAAAAATAAAGATATTGAATCAAAGCATAATTCAAAAACTTCAAAGAGCAGAGATTCCATAGCTGTTCTGGATTCTGTTGATATGTGGTATAACATGGCAGTGGATCTGCATAATGAAGGCAAAGATTCTGCTGCAGAGAAGATCTATCTTAAAATCGTGGCAAAAGAGAAATATCACAGTCAGGCCTGGAATAATCTTGGAGCATTGTATGGTGCAAGGGGTGACATAGATAATGCGGAAAAAGCTTACTTTAAAGCTGTTGAAAAAAAGCATGATATTCCGGAAACCTATGCTAATCTGGTAAATCTTTATATCGAGCTGGAGGAGTTTGTCAAAGCCAGACAGTGGATAATCAAAGGGCTGGGACACAATCCGGGTAATGAGATTCTAACAGCACTGCGGGAGAGGTTACTGGAAGCTGAGGAAGCTGCGAAGAATCGGAAGTGAATGGAAAATGTTGTAATAGGGGGAGGAAGCTACCGGAGTGCTGGGGTAGCTTCCTGCAAAAGTAAGATTGAATTCCGGAAGGTTTTGTGGACAATGCAGATCTGCTAGATTCTGATATTGAAGAGATACTAGTGTTCAAGTTAACATAGTCTCTACCAGGAACCACATCAAGCATGATGAAGCTTTTGGACCCATCAGTAACGATAGAATGTTTCACTGGCAGGCTTCAGCATTCTTGCATTAACAGCTACTATCACTGTACTTGCAGTCATAAGAGCCGCTCCCAGAGCAGGGCTTAAAAGAATGCCCCAACCATAGAGGACCCCTGATGCCAGAGGAATAGCGACAACGTTGTAACCGACTGCCCACAAAAGATTCTGAACCATTTTACGGTATGTTTTTCTTGCTAATTCTACAACTGTAACCACATCTGCCGGATTACTTCTGACAAGAATAATATCTGCGGTTTCTGCAGCTATATCGGTACCAGCACCAATAGCGATTCCAACATCTGCCTGAGCCAATGCAGGGGCATCATTGATGCCATCGCCGACCATGGCTGTGATACTTCCCCGGGCCTGAACCTCTTTTACTTTTCTTACCTTATCCTGAGGAAGTACCTCTGGGAAGTATTCGGTGAGGCCGGTTTGTTCTGATACCCACTGGGCGACTTTCCTGTTATCACCGGTAATCATCATCGGGTTGACACCCATTTCTTTTAGCTTGCGGACTGCATCTTTTGACTCTGGTCGGATAATATCGGAGAGAGCGATCACCCCTTCTGCTTTGTCATCTATGAGCACGTAAACAACGGTTTTCCCTTTTTGGATTAATGGCGAAATAACTTCGTGTTGCTGCTTAATACCGTTTTCTTCAAGATATCCCGGACTTACAAGCTTGACCATGCGATTTTCCACCTCGCCTTGTGCACCTTTACCGGTTATTGATCGGAAATCTCTTACCTTCAGTTTTTCAGAAGAAGATTCCACTATTGCAAGGGCGATAGGGTGCTGCGAATGGGATTCCACTGCGGCTGCATACTTGAGTATACGTTCTTTATCCCAGTCAGGATTAAATGATATCACATCGGAGACTCCAAATTTACCCATAGTAATGGTACCAGTCTTATCAAACAGTATTGCAGATATATTTCTGGCATTTTCGAATGCGGATCTTTTTTTAATCAGCAGGCCATTTTGTGCTGAAATAGTGGTGGAAATTGCAATAACCAGTGGGATAGCCAGACCCAGAGCATGCGGACAGGCTATAACCATGACAGTAACTGTCCTCTCAAGTGCAAACTCGAAATTCTGTTTAAGAAAAACTGACCAGATTATCATGGTCAAAAGGCCGCTTCCAAGGGCTATACCGGTAAGCCAGGCTGCGGCTCTGTCTGCCAGATCCTGAGTTATGGAGCGGGTTTTTTGTGCATCGGAAACAAGCTTTATTACCTGAGAGAGAAAAGATTGTTCCCCGGTTTTTTCCACCATAATGCTAATAGATCCTTCACCATTAACCGAACCTCCGATTACCCGGTCCCCACTTTTCTTATACATTGGAACAGATTCACCGGTGAGCATGGCTTCATTAACCGATGACTCACCGTCAACTACTTGTCCATCGGCGGGTATCTTCTCTCCGGGCTTTACCAGAAGCCTATCTCCTCTGTTTATTAGATGTAATGGAACATCCTCGATGGAATCGCCAGAGAGGCGGTGAGCAGTCGAGGGAAGCAGCTTAACCAGGGATTCAACTGCATTTGATGCTTCGGAGGTGGCTTTCATTTCGATCCAATGCCCTAAAAGCATGACATCGATAAGGGTAGCAAGTTCCCAGAAGAAAACCTCTCCTTCCACACCAAATACAACCGCACTCGAGTAAAAATATGCCACCGAAATCGCCAGCCCGATAAGGGTCATCATTCCAGGAGTACGCTCTTTCAGTTCGCGCCAAAGCCCCTGAAGAAAGGGTTTGCCACCGTAAAAGTAGATAAAAGAGGACAATAGCCACAGTAGATACAGATCTCCAGGAAACTGCAGGACTTCTCTTAACCCCAGTACATTTTGAATAAAAGGAGAGAGGATCAGAATCGGGACCGTGACAATCAGAGAGACATAGAAACGAATTTTGAAATCCCCAACATTATGGCCGTAATGTTTGCCATGGTGCTCAGGCATTTCATCCTGGTCATGAGTGGAAGCTGTAGGTTTTTGGTGGTTCATTAGGATTTGTTTTTAGGATAAGGGGGGTGAAATGGAACACAGGCAAAGAATGCAAAAAGTGTGCCTTAAGGAGGGCTGAGAGGTAATTTCAGGTCTGCCTTTTCTTCAGAACGAAAAATATGAGTTCTTTACTACACGCATTGCACGGCAGTTATCTGTCTCATGTAAAGTATAGGCTTAGTAGTTGCCTTAAGCTTCTTATTCCTGTTTGGATTTTAGTGTTTTGTGATTTGGAATTATCCCTGACTCGGTCGATGTGTACAGGTGCATTTAACCGTAGTGTCCGCATAGTGGATTGCTCTACGGATATGCTTGATGTCCGCCCTATCACAGGGACTACAAATTCCCGATCATATCCACAATTTCACCGGCAGCATTACGTTCAGACTCTTTTTTACTCCTGCCGGATTTTAAAGATGACTCAATTTTACTTCCATCCGGAAGCGCTGCCCATGCCTTTGTCCAGAAAACAGGTGCATGAACAGGACCAGTATTCTCTGGTTCCGAGAAACCGAAATCAAGTATATATCTTCGTTTCTTCAAAATATTTAGTGTCAGCCTCGAGTCGGTATCTGTTTCTATCGACCTGGCATCTTGAGTGTTATTTTTGAGAGAAGAATCATTGTCGGTTGTAATATCTATGCATTCTTTATTTTCGTTGCATGCAGTCAGAATCTCAGAAGCGGCACCCTGTTGAGCGGTTGTTTTAACTTTTGACCTATACCAATTTGAAACTTTCTGTAACGAACTGTTCTGCAAAACCGCACGGCAACACCATTCTGTGCCTATAACGCGAAACTCAAACCGAGGAGGATCTATATGTTGTTTCATGCAGTATTCAAGTAAAGCACTCTTGGGATTGGTTCTTTTAAAAATAGCGGTGTCCTCTTCAGAAAGTTGTTTTGTTTCGCCAATTTCTTTAGAATCCCTGGCAATGCATAATGCAAGAATCTCTCGTGCTGCCAACTGTTCTGCTACAGATCGTTCTGCAGCCTTTTGCACGTTTTCATATCGGGTGCCATGAATTGTCAATTCCATCTTTGCACTGTGAAAGCCTCCCTCAATTCCCCATTGAGTGACAGGAGAGGGAATGTTGAGTTTCATACAATATTCCAGAAGTTTACCTTTGGGGTTCTCAGTTTTCATTTGCTCTGCAATAGCTGCTTCGTCTTGCAAAATTCCGGATTCAGAAGGTGTCAATATCCAGAGAAGGTTCCCCTTCTCATCATCTCTTCTGACCAACCCCAGGTCAACAAGACTGCAGACAAGTTTTTCAATATCCTGAGCCTTTACTCTTACTCCAAACCACATATCGGCGATCTTGCTTCCCTTTACAGGGAAAGATGATGAGGGACCCAAAATGGCTCTGATTCTTTGAAGGTCTTTTTGCTCTGGTAATTTAACTATGTCGCTATAGTCTGAAGATTGTTTTTTTCTGAATATTCTTTCCACCACCAGTCCATCAAAACCACTGATGCAATCTTTACAAAGTAAGGAGTTTTTGAGGTTCTCGCGAGCTTCTGCTGAACCATGAACCAATAAAACTGTACGGGGTCTCAGAGAGTCAATAAATCCCGCCATCTCCATGCGGTCAGCATGAGCAGAGAGGCCAAAAATCTGTATCGAGGCTTTAACAGAGATCTCTTCTCCACAAAGAGTAATTTTTCGGTTTTCCGGTTTTTCTGATGCAAGATTAAGTAATAACCGTCCGGGAGATTCTTCATCCTGATAGCCTGTTAAGAGAACGGCATCGTGTTCGTTTTTAAGAATATTAGCTGCATAAAAAAGTGATGCGCCACCATTGAGCATTCCACTGGAAGCCACTATTATGCAGGGACCACCTTGAAGAATCCCGCTACGCTGGGACTGGTTCTCCACAGGGGTGATCAAGTCACCCCAGAATGGATGACGGTTCGAACGTATTTCGTGGGCAAGTGATTTAGTTACATACTTTTCATAACCAGAATAAATATTGCAGACTGCTTTTACCATTCCATCAACGTAAACCGGTACCGGGTCGAGTCGCCCATCACGCATTGCTTTCTTTAAAATAAGAAGAATCTCTTGTGCGCGTCCTATTGCAAATGTTGGCACCAGAATTATCCCTTCACTTGCAATAACATTTTTCACCTGTTCGATAAAGCGGGTTTCTGCAACAGAACGTTCTTCGTGGAGCCGTTCACCATAGGTCGATTCAGAGATGAACAAGTCAACTGGAAAAGATGGCTTATGAGCGGTTCCAACTGTACGCTGCGATCCTATGCTGTAATCACCACTTAACAGAATATTACCCTCCGGACTCCCAATGTGGACCATTGCTGCACCAAGAATGTGTCCAGCCTGATAAAAGGTAATGGTCAAATCATCTATCACACGGGATTCATTAAACTGTACAGGAACCAGGTTTTTCATAACCCGCCTGACCTGTGTGTCGTTATACAAAGGTATATCAGCTTCACGATCCGGACCGTTCATTATTTTCAGTGAATCACGAAAAAGAATTTCTGCAAGCTCTATCGTGGGCGGGGTTGCAAGTATCGGAACATGCGGAAAATACTCTGCCAGTACTGGAAGAGCTCCGGAATGATCGGTATGTGCATGAGTAAGAACTATACAACATGGACTTTTACCATTAAGAACTGATAAATCAGGTAAAGGAGATTTGTGCTCACCAGGCCTTGTGCCGCAATCGACTACCACTGATGATGCAGCCGTTTCAAACAGAATACAAGATGCTCCGATTGAGCTGGCACCTCCTGCGCAGGTAATTTTCAAGTTAATTTTCTCCGGTATTTACACCAAAACACTTTATTGAAAGATAAAAGATTAGTTACTACTGTGGCTCTTGAAACAAATGTCTTGAAAAAAAAATCAGAAACAATAAGAATAGAACCAGAAATAATCAGAGTCAAAACAACCAGACTGAATCGGGATAGATTTAGAAAAATAAATATCAAAAAATAAGCCCTGAAGAAAAAAAGTGTTTTTCTATTTCCGGTCTTTCGTTTAGATTTATTCCACCTGCCCATCGTACTTATGTATTAAGGGAGACGGGGCGGGGTGGAATTACTTCTGATTAGATATTGTTGTTATAAAGTTCCTATTTTTTCGATAATAAAATTAATGTATGAAGAGTGATATTACAATATTACCAGTATAGGCTTATCCGAAGCCTCAAAGACTACTTCACTATATTCAGCGCGTGGAGCCGAAACGTATCTGCAAATTACAACCATTGAGGAATTAAAAAATGAAAATTACCATTAGAAACGAACAGGAAAAGGATTTCAGAAGAGTGGAAGAGTTGACCAGGGAAGCATTCTGGAATCTGCATGTTCCCGGGTGTGATGAGCATTATTTAGCTCATGTAATGCGAAATCATCCTGATTTTATCGGAGAGCTTGATCTGGTCGCAGTTTATGAGAATGAAATTATCGGTAACATAATGTACACCAGATCCTGGCTTCTTGATGAATTCGATAACAGGATTGAAACCCTGACATTTGGCCCCATATCAGTTTTGCCTCAATTCCAGAGAAAAGGAGTGGGTTCAGAATTGATACGATATTCTGCAGAGATTGCTGCCAAAAATGGTAAAAAGGCTATAATAATTCAAGGACATCCATACAACTACTGCAAGCATGGATTTAAAAGCTCAAAGGATTTTCAGATAAGTGATATCGATGGACGCTTCCCCTATAGCCTTCTGGTTCTTGAACTGCAGAAAGGAGTACTGCAGGGACATAAATGGAGATATTACTACAGTGATATCTACAATCTTAACCCTGAGGATTCTATAGAGTTTGATAAGCAGTTTGAACCCAAAAAAAAGGAATACAAACATACTCAGGAAGAATTTTCGATCTCATGCAGGGCATATTTGTTGTAGACAAAATCGCGGCTGCAGATCTTTTTTGAGACTGTTCAGGGACAAATAATACCTGCGATTCTTCGTTTAGATATTGTTATCAGATTACTTCTGATTGGATATTGTTTTGATATTTTTTCTGATCAGGTATTATTTGTCCCCCGCACCTTTACCGGTTTTACCGTTGCCTGATTCTCTGGCCAATTCACCTGTAGCGTTGCCCAACCCTTTTCCCAGTTCACCGGTAGTTTTACCAAGCCCCGGTCCCAGGTCACCGACTGTTTTTCCAGTCCCTTTACCGATTTCACCCGTAGCAGTTCCTAATCCTTCCCCCAGTTCTCCGGTAGCTTTTCCCAGTCCCGGCCCCAGATCCCCGAGTGTTTTTCCAGTCCCTTTACCGATTTCACCCGTAGCAGTTCCCAATCCTTCCCCCAGTTTTCCGGTAGCTTTACCCAGTCCCGGCCCCAGATCCCCGAGTGTTTTCCCAGCACCTTTGCCGATTTCACCCGTAGCAGTTCCTAATCCTTTGCCCAGTTCTCCGGTTGCCTTTCCCAAGCCCGGTCCCAGGTCGCCAACAGTTTTACCTAACCCTTTACCCAGCTCTCCGGTAGCTTTTCCCAGACCAGGTCCCAGATCACCAACTGTTTTTCCCACACCTTCACCGATCTCTCCGACCGCTTTCCCTACCGGTTGCAGAAGATTATTGAGGATATCGGGATTACGGTCCAGGGTATCGAGAGTTCGTGCCAGTATAGCATATACTCTTTTTAGCCTGACCTTCAGGATCGCCTGAGCTTCGACACCCAAAATATCTATCAGTACTTTTTTTATACTGACGAATGCTCCGATCTGGAGTTTGAGCAGGTTAGCCAGATCAGCGCTGATTGCTACTTGTGCCTGAAGATCATCGACTTCGATTTTTATCTCATCCACCTTTACAGTAGGAATGTCAAGAAGAACGTCGGGGTACTCCTCTTCCGGCAACTGCTCGAGGCCAGCTTCAGCTACAGTCTGGCGAGTTTGTTCGCGGGTAGCAGGAGAATGTGGCTTTTCCTGTACAGTTGCAGTTTGATTAGACTTTTGCGATTCTGGTGATTTGTCGGTTTTCTGTTTGTTTTGAATAAAGGACTCTGATTTTCCATTTCTTTTGCTATTAGATTGTTTCGAATGAAAAAGGCTCCAGGGATGGAAAATATGCTGGATGATACTTCTTTTTTCCATAGGATAAGCTCCGGGATTTGTAAATAAAAGAAAATCTCTGCTGGCTAAAGATTTAGTCGAATGATTCAATAATAATCAGATCAGTCTTTTTTCTCTTGTTTATTGCTGTCGGTTTCTATCGGGTTTATTCTCTTTGGACAGCTCTTCTTCGAGTACCTGAACCGCACCGCTGATTCTAAGTAGTGTTACCTGCAGATCATTTTGCCTCTCTTGCAGTTTTTCCAGTTCCTTTTGACCAGACTCATATTGGGATTTAAGTTCTGAGAGACGGTCTTCAAAATGGTTTCCCATGTTGTACCTCGATATTGAAAATTTAAACCAATCTGTATTAAGTGGCATAAACAAGGATAATGTTACTGACAGGATGTTAGTGCATTTAGCGTGCCAGATGATCCCTCCCTGGAGGGGGCAGGGTAGTGTCTTCCGATTTCTGTAAAGCTTGTAGAGCTTTCATCATTTTAGAAAGAAAAAGCATGATGAAATTAATTTAACTATAGAGGAAACATTTCTTCAATGCAACTGTAATGTTTTTTACAAAAGATCCGTTTTTCAAATAATCCCCTTTAGATAACGGGATTTATAAATAACGATTTCTGGTTTTAAAAGCCAGTTTAGCCAAAGGCACGATGCGTAGCTGCTTAAATTTGCAGAAGATATTTATCGATACTTTAGTATACGGAAATCAGCCCAATTTTTCAGGTAAACTAAGATCGTATTGTACTTTTCAAAAAAAACTGTTGTCACTAATGAAACAATAATTATATTGGATTAAATAAACGTCAAATATTAATTGGCAAGGTGAAAGAAACAACATGATCGTTTATCCTGTTTCAAAAAAAAACTATTATGTAATGTCACTCCAACATTTCTCAATAATTGACAAAAGTAATTGGGGGGGGTAAAATTATGCCAGAATTTCAGCGATTTAAGTAAAAATCCCTCTCCATTGCTATTTTTCCAACGATCTCTTCATTTGTATTCTTTATTATTATTCAGACTTAACAAAAAAACAATTACCTTCTTAAGATCTGACAATATCAAAAAAAACATTCATCTATATCATATTTTATAATTCCAATTCGATAATTCAAAAGCTCTTCCCGTTTTTGTTCACGGGTTATACATTTAACTATTTTCACATGGAGGAAGTATGAAGCTCAATTTAAAGGCAGTTTGCGTGTCAGTAGCATTTTGCGGAGTTCTTTTTAGCGCTGGAGCGCAGATCAATCTTCTGTCGAATGATATTACCTTCAGAACCTACAATAATGCATCACATGAAACTGTTCATTATGGAAGTTTGTATC
>JAEYNR010000062.1 GCA_023412475.1 Fibrobacterota bacterium
TTCTCATAAAAGCAAAAATGCGGAAATATTATGAAAAGTTCATTACAATAATGACAATTGTGCAGGCCTCTTGAAAGGAATCCCGAATTAATATATCCCGAATGAATGTATCGGGACTTACAGTCGGTACAGGCGGCAATTAACGCGATTTATCCCGCGGCTATATGAAGTTTTTGCGGAACGTAGTGGAGCAAAAATTTGGGTGGAGCGAAGCGGAACCATATAGCCGCTGTTGTGCGATGGGCAGAGCGCCTCTTCGGTTTTTGTCTTCATCTCTTAACCCCGTCCATCTTCCGCCGTAGCACAGGCGTTGCGCTGAGCTTGCTGAAGTGACGTGCGCAGGCGGTCTTCACTTATCAAGTCCCTCAATAATCCTAACTTCTTTCACAGTCTTTTGCCGTTCCATCGCAATAGACACTGGATGCTTCGGGTCGGACAGCTCTTGATACACTTTTTTGATGGTAACCGGTTGAAAAAGGTAATGCTGGTCCGGGTCTTATAACTCAGATACTTATTGATAAATATGTTTACCATATTCCTCTAAATCGTCAAATCGCAAAGTATAAAAGTGAATACAGTGATATCTTCTGCATAAACATGATGCAAAGCCTGATCTTGAGATCACTGCTCACCCATCCGGATTCATTCAATGCTCTTGCAATAGTCGAAGCAAGCATTTTTGATCCTGTACCCTGCAATTGGTCGGTATAATCCAGCCTACCTTCAAGGTTATCCATAGATTCTTTCCTGAGGACAAAATGAGTAGCATCTGTAGCATTTCACAGCATTTCCATATCTCCAGAATTTATTCATAACAGCTAAATTGCAAAAAATGTTCCTTTTCAAATCCGCATACTCTCCAGTGATAAAAGAAACTACTCAATGGAATAGTTTTCTTTCAAACACCAAAGAAGATCTTGTGGAATTCTCTTCCTGAAAACCGGCTCTTGTAATTACTAAGGTATTAAAACAAATAACTGGTAAGAAATCAGAAATAAAACCTCATTAGATAAGCTCTGAACAATAGATGCTTTTTCCATTCCGATTCTTCGTTTAGAAATTTTTTCAGATTACTTCTGATTAGATATTGTTTTGATATTAGTTCCTGTTTTTTTTGATTTGATATTATTATGTCATTTTTTTTGCAATCCGACATCTATTTAGTTACCAGTTATTATTTCTATTTCTCCACCTTCTTCAATTCCTCCTCTTTATTGCCTGTTAAAACAGCGGATGAGAAATCTTTATCATGAGGCAGCATAACCCGATAGGAATCGCTCTGATCAATTTCAATGGTCACACTGTCAGCAACCAGGGATAATAGATGTCCTCCGGCTTTTCTGTCCTTGGTTAACAGGTGAAGATGATATCCGGGGACATTTAATCCGTTAACATACTGAGGACAGCGGAATCCGACCAAAGTCCCTTTTGTGTCGGCAAATGAAAAAACTGGCTGATCCCTGGTGACTTCAACCAAAGGCTTGTAGGGTGGCTTCTGTGCGGGGACACTGCGGGCAGTAGCAGAGATAATGTTGCCAGTTACTTTTCAGCTGAATTGAATGATGAAGGTAGGATGTGGACGATTGCTGCACTGGATGATACAATCTGATCCAGTATGCAATACAAACAGATTGGTGTGATGCTGGTTCTGTGTACGGCACTTCAGGTCCCGTTTCTGAATAAGGCGTTTCATGTCGATTCAGATATGATGGTAAGTACTGCCAGCCAGATAATTGTTTCTCCGTTTAATCCTCCTCTGGGAGAATACGGAAAACATATGGTGCTGCATAACAAGACTGCGATGCCGCAGAGCAGTATTTTTTTCCGTAATCCGCATCCGCCACTGATTCCATTACTGCTTGCTCCGATTGTCCTCTTTTTTGGTGAATCTGAAATACCGGTACATCTTTTTTTTCTCTTGTTTTACCTTTTGACGGTATTGTCGGGATATTGTTTCTTCAGGCTGTATCTCAAAAGTAATTACCTGCATTTCGCCACATGGTTGTGGGCGTTCTCTCCTGCACTTTTTATTAACAGTCAGAATGCCATGTATGATGTTCCGGCAGCTTTTTTTATAATGACAACGATTGCACTTTTTTTGTCCGGATACCGCTCCCATAAGAACAGTTACTTTGTATTGAGCGGAGTAGTACTTGGATTGGGAGCTTTGACGAAATTAACAGTTGTACCTCTTTATCCAGCATGTTTTGTCTTTTTATTTATTAAAAAAGAGTGGAAACCACTGTTCATCTGGCTAGTACCTTCACTGCTGCTGCCATCGTTGTGGTTAATACATAATCTCATCATTTTTGATAAAATTCAGTACTTAAGTACAGATCATTTTCATCCAACAATTGGAGATATCCGATACCGTTGTGAAAGAATAATCTCATACCTGGGAGGAGTTGTTACATTACCGGTTTTCTGGTACTGGTTGTTCTACAGGAAAAGGTATAGATGGGAGTTATTTCTTTTAATACCGGTTTCAGCCTGGTCTGTTGCGTTGATACTGCACATCAAAATGTCAATTACAATGGCATTCTTTTACGCTTTTTTTGCTTTTGCAGGTACGATAATCACTGTACACTGTGCCACTATGTTCGTATGGAGAACAAATATTTTTATTGGTAGGAAAGATGAATCGATTTTTTCATCACTATTTTTTACACTTTACTTTTCAGTTTCTCTTTTTTTACCGCTTGCATCTGTTCGCTTTATGATTCCTTTGATACCATTTGTAATACTGTATTTTGTGAGCATGCTTCCGGAAAATTGCAAAGTTTTCAGAACGGTGGTGATTGTAACAACAATAGTGCTGACAGTGTCACTGAGTATTGCTGACAGTTTGTATTGTGACTCTGATAGAAAATTGCCAGAATACTTACAGCATAACGGGTATACTTGCGATAAAACATGGTATTTTGGCAGGTTATCATTTGATTATTATCTGCACAAAGCAGGCTTCAAGAATTTCATGGTTCTTCAGTCTACACCATCAGAAGGTGATTTTTTAATTGATGAAACATTTCCGGGTGATTATTCTGTCTGCAAAATGCTCGAAAACCATATTAGTAATAAGGTGCTGGTAGAAAGAATAAGCTTTCATTACTTTCCATTGAGAACATTTAGTGATGGAGCAGGTTTTTATGGCTCCAGTCGTTTGCCATATTCGATTTCCTTCATCAATCCACAAAAAGAATATGCTGTTTATCGGATTGACAGTATTTTGGTGAATAGCTGATAGGTATTTTGATCTTTTTAACTTATGAGTTTAAAATAGTGCTTGCATTGGCCAGCTGCAACTATTTTGATAAACTTTTGCTGGAAAATAGACACCATTTTCTGCGAATGAAGATACCAAA
>JAEYNR010000020.1 GCA_023412475.1 Fibrobacterota bacterium
TTTCAGCCCGTTTTTTTGTCGAGAACATGGCACATAAGCGGTATTTAAACTAGTGTGTGGTAAGATTTATATTTCATGTAAACATGTTTTTTAAAAACCGGCATATTTTGAACAGAAACTATTTAGATGTATGTTACTGCCTGTAATCCTTATGTCAAATTGAGTTTTTAATGGAGTAATTTCAAAAGTACTTGTTTTGGTAGTTAATCCATCCAATATGCCCTGATAAAATCCATCGTAGGCTGGTTTGGGGAGATATTTTTCATCAAACAGTAAGGCATTCTGACCCATTCTCCAGTATGAATTAGTGTTGTCCGCAACACCCCAGAGACATATCCAGTCTACTCCTCCTGAAACTGCTGCTTTTGTAAAGTCGTAATATGCTTTTTTTTGTGCGCTGTCCAACTGGGGTGACCATTGCGGAGTTTTGGCATCTGCTATATGATCAGTATCGCCATAATCAACTTCTGTGATATACACTTCTAAACCAAGTTTTTTATACTCCATTATAGCCTGAGTCATTTTTGACCAGTCATAACTGCGATCAAGTCTGAAATGACCCTGAAAACCAATAGCATCAATTGGTGCACCCGAATTTATAAGATGTTTGACTAACTGATAAAATGCTCTTGATTTTACCGAACCATCCCAGAATTCGATGTAGTAGTCACGTAATTCAAGTTTTGCTGATGTTTTTGATCGGGCAATTTCAAACGCTTTGCGAATATATACAGGGTGTTTATCATATACCTTTGCATTTCCTGTCAATCCGGATTTATCCTCCTCCCATCCAAGCTGTTGCCAGCGGCATTCCGATTCTTTTGACCAATACTTCCCATCCCAGGTAAATGCCTCATTTACGACATTCCAGTAATCCACTTTAGATGCATTGTTATTTGTAGTTATAATCTCTGTGATCCAGTTGTTCATAAGATCTTCAAGCTGAGTATTAGTCCATGTTCCGGAATTAAACCACGAGGGGAAATAGGTGCCGGAGCCGCAAATAAGATGGATGGCAACTTTTTTATTATTTTCAGTTGCCCAGTTGATAATTTTATTCGTATTGGTTAAATCGTAGACTTTTGGATTCTGAGCTGTCCCTGTCCATACTCCCCATGCTGGATAAGATGTTGTCTGCACCAGACCAAATTCACTTTGAATCGTCTTTTGAACCGATGTAGCTGATTTCCAGTCAAAAAGACCTTCTTTTTCTGTACTGCCAGCTTCAGCGGTAGCACCAATTAATACAGAGGTGTTACTAAGTGTCTTTTCTGCTGCGAATGATTGTTTTTGAAGTGATAGTGCCAGAAATGTTGTCATTAATACTAACAGTTTTGTTGATGTAACATTAAACACATTTGGCTTAATACATTCTCTTCCATTGATACAGGAAGACTTTTTATTGAATTTAAACATTGTAATTGTATAAAACATACATACTCCGTGAAATTGTCCATTGCCAATCCGATATAATTTAATAGAATCCGATAGCCATTTTTGTTTAAATATAGTGACTTATAAAACACAGATTAATTTAGAAAAATTAAAAAATTCATTTTATTTGTTATACTGTTATATTTTAAAAAGGTTATAATGAATGAGATGAATATGAAAACACGAAAATCACCGGTATTATCTGAAACAGTAAAAAAGATACGGACTATTATTGAGAGAATACCCGATGGAAAGTTACCTTCAGTTAGAAATCTTGCAAGCCGATGTTCCGTATCGCTGGTAACAACATTGCGGGCGATCGAAGTGTTAAAAAGCGAAGGATTGCTTAAAGGCGGATGGGGAAGAGGTAATTATGTTGCAGAAGACGAAAAAGCATTCCTGATCCGGAAAACAGATTTGAAAACAATTAGTACAGTGAAAAAAACTGTCACCAGGATTAAGAAAGACATCATTGAAGGAAAATACCAGACACATTTACCATTACCATCCATAAAACAACTTACAGCATTTTACGATGTAAGTTATCCCACAATTAAAAAAGCACTTGGAGTATTAACTGAAGAAAATGTTATAAAGCGGAGCGGATCCAGATACTATTTCTTCACAGATCAGGTTAAATCAAATTCAAGAATCGCAATAATTGCTTTTGGATTTGCAGGAAACTCTGTAAAGATAGAAACAGAACGGGAGCGCAATTTTTTCCGTTTGCTTTCAACTGTGGCAATGCAACACAATGTTGTTCTGGAAACAATATGTTGCAATGATTTTCTTGAGGAACCACAGTTTTATACACCTGATAAATCCCCTCTTGAATATTATCTGAAAAGAAATAACATTATAGGAATTATACTTTCATCATATCACATGAAAAATTCTGCAGAATGTTTACGAAAAGTTTTATCATTTAATATTCCAATTTCTGCATGGGTTGAGGATCACAGAATATTAAAGATGATTGACTACCATGGTCCTGGAAAGAAAAAGTTGTCATTTTTTGATTCAAGTTATTCAACGCTTCCAGGTTATGAGGTCGGCAGATATCTTATTGGGAAAGGGCACAGAAATATCGCCTATATTTCACCATTTCATCAAAGCCCCTGGTCTCAGAACCGGTTGGCAGGTTTGAAAAAATCAGCAATGTCAGATCCGGATATCCGGATATTACCTTTTGTAAGAACTGAGTATTTAAATGATTATTTTTTCATGCTGAAAATTATGGAAGAATCTTCATTTGATCAAAATGTTCAGGTTTCTGGAGTTGCTTGCAAATTACATCCATTTTTGAAAAGCCGGATCTCTTCAATTCGATATGAATATGACACACTTTTACGGGATAATATGATTTTTAATGTTTGTGAAAAACTAATTAAAGATGCATCGAAAGACATCTCAATAACTGCTTGGGTATGTGCAAATGATCATATTGCCCTATTAATAACAGATTACTGGAATTATTGCTCAGTTCCACTTTCACAAAGACCTGCTCTTATCGGATTTGACAATTCTTTCAAAAGCCTGCAGCGTAATATCAGTTCATATGAGTTTAACACTTACGGGGAGATACAAAATATGCTGAACCATCTTCTTTATCCAAATAGTACCTATTTATTAAATGGAAGTTATGAAATGAAATTAAGCGGAAAGATAGTTGAAAGGAGTAGTTCTAATATACAGTTAAGTGTACCGGAAAAAGAACAGTGATTTACGGTTGAAAAACGATCAAAACTAAATATCGATACTTGATATACTACGCTTTTTCGTACACTGGTGCCACAGATGGCGACAGTAAAACCGAAAATCATAATGAAAACAAAAAAAGACCGCTTTAAATAAGATGCTGATTTAATAAGATTATTTAACACGCTGATACTATACATTTTTTATATCTGTCATCTACTATAAATATCTTCCGTGCAGGATTCCCCTCTGCTCTGAATATTTCTCCACTAGTTAAATTGAATATTGAAGACCAGACCGTATCAAAATTCAATTGTTTATCAAATTGACATATAAACCCGGAATTTACCGCTCAAAAGTTGTTTTGAAAATACGAAAACATAATTTTTATTGCAACAGTTTCTTAGAGCCGCAGATAATGGTTTACAGGTGTGGAAAGTGATTGTCGGGTTTGTTAATAGGAAGGCATTGAACGTTTTGGATGCTTTATGCAAAAGACGCCTTAGTTTGAAATCAATTAAACCGGGCAAAGATGGATTTCATAAACACATAACTGCCTCCAAACAGTAGAAGTCTCGCACTTTATCCATCGAAAATCACTACTCATGAATTGGTTTTGAAAATCCGGTATGGAAACTGTCTGCTCCCTCTGTTTATCAATATCCCTTGATTTTGATTAAAAACTGCACTTATTTTTAAGACCACGTAGGTTTTATGCCTTTGAGAAGCGTAATCGGGCCAAAAAGCGGCGAACCGATTGTCATTTTGATGTGAAGATATTTCTTCAGGGGAGCAAAGGAAAAAAAATCCAATGAGCGACGAAAAACAGATGAAGCTCGTTTGACCGGTTTTAGCCGATCCTCCAAAACACCATGACTGATTTTGGTGCCTGGAAAGAACATGGTATTTCAAGTCACATCCTCAAAGGGTAATACTGGCATATCGAAGAAGAATCACGATAACAGTTGTAAAATTTTGAAAGTATTCTCTATGAAGCTGTTGCCTCCGATACAATTTTGCAATGAACTTTATGGAGTGCTGTTTTTGAACGACATTAAGCAATTGATACTGCGAAACCTCTGCTACACCGATCTTGTATATTCCCGGATCAACAAGAAACTGGAATTAGAACTTTCCCGGACTGAAATTGAAGAACATCTTCATAAAGCCTTGAACGAAACAGATGCTACAGAAATCAAAAAAAGAGGAAAGAATTATTACGCAAACTGTCGTAAATACAACATGCGGATAACCATCAACTCAAATACGTTCAGGGTCATTACCGTTGACCGGTTTTACCGTAAAATAGGGGGATCTCATGCAAAAAATTGAAATCCTGAAGCTTCAAAATGCCGAAGATACAAGAAACTCGGTAACAGCTATTTTCGTAGATGCTTACTACAAGGATCTTTGCGTATTTTCAAAAAATAAGGAGACGCTTCATGCTGCCTTTAAAAATTCTTTCTTGCTTGATCACTTCTACGGCGCATACCTGGGAACCAAACTGGCCGGCATATACGCGCTTACCAATGAAAAAGAACGCTGCATAAGAATCGTCAAGAAAGACTTTATTAAGAGTCTCGGTTTCATCAAAGGGACTCTTATTGCCATGGCCATGAAAAGAGAATTCGAACACCCGCTGACGCTCCAGGAAGAAGGCTTTTTTATTGAAGCGGTTGCGGTTGCAGAAAAATTCCAGGGTCAGGGCGTTGGCAAGGCAATGATGCAGCATGCAATTACTGTTTCTCCATACCTCGAACTTGATGTGACCGATGCAAATATTAGGGCAAAAAAGTTATACGACAAAATCGGATTCATAACATTTATGGAAGTCGCAGAAAAGCATTTCAAGAAAGCCAAAGGATTTACTAAACGATATTATATGCAATACCGGAGGAGTAAGTAACTTTGAGCAATGAATCAGCCTCTAATTATTTTTATTACCGCTTCCACATCTGCATTTTCATCTTATGGATAGTAATCGCCTTGACAGCGAAAGACGTTCTCTGTGCATTCAAGAGCTACCAAGTATTGAATTAAGGAAAATGGGAAGTAACAAATGGTATTCCGAAATGTGATTGCCGAATACTATTCTAAAGGAGACTCCAGATGGAATTCAATCTCAGTACCCCAGCCCTTCTCTTTTCAGCCATATCATTGCTGATGCTTGCCTACACTAATCGGTTTCTCGCGGTTGCTGCTCTCGTACGACAGCACATTCTTTTATATGAAGAAAGAAGCGAGGAGAACATATTAAAGCAGATAAAAAATTTCGAGACCCGTTTGAAAATAATCAAGTACACGCAAGTTTTCGGTGCAGTCAGCTTTCTTTTCTGTGTAGTCAGTATGGTTTTAATTTTTTCTAACCTGATTTTTCAGGCTGAAATCGTTTTTTTATTAAGTCTGATAGCATTGTTTGTATCACTGCTCCTTTCGTTACAGGAAGTATTTCTTTCGATCGGGGCCCTGAATATTGAACTTGAACGCATAAGGAAAAAAAAGAAATGAAATTTAGACTCGCTCTTTTGGCAGTACAAGATGTGCAACGCTCAAAAAAATTTTATCAGGACTTTTTCGATCAGACTGTAATGCTTGATCTTGGTTGGAATGTTACCTTCAGTGGTGGGTTCGCCATTCAGCAGAACTTCTCATGGTTGACCAATGTTCCACCGGAATCGGTTGTGGAAAAATCACACAACATGGAACTGTATTTTGAAGTTGACGATTTCGACGCGTTCCTCGCCACACTGCAATCACATCCGGAAATTGTGCTGGTTCATCCACCGAAGAAGTATGATTGGCATCAGCGAGTTGTTCGTATATACGATCCGGACTTTCATATCATTGAAGTGGGAGAATCAATGGCTGTTATCGCGCGGCGTTTTATCGCCGAAGGAAACTCAATAGAAAAAACAGCGGAGATTATTCAACATCCTGTGGAATTTGTCCGTGAAATCGTCGAAGGAAAGACTCATGAATAACATCAAACAACAAAAAGATCATTTCAAATATACTGCCGACAAATTTATCTTGAATCAGGACTGTTCACATATCCTGTTATAAAGACTTAAACGGAAAATTGCCCGGCTTAAACGGCAATTAGATCGGCTTAAACGGCAATTAGATCGGCTTAAACGGCAATTAGATCGGCTTAAACGGCAATTAGATCGGCTTAAATGGCAATTAGATCGGCTTAAATGGCAATTAGATCGGCTTAAATGGCAATTAGATCGGCTTAAATGGCAATTAGATCGGCTTAAATGGCAATT
>JAEYNR010000080.1 GCA_023412475.1 Fibrobacterota bacterium
AAACAAGGGGAAGAATGAACGCGCTCTCAGATGCCCGAAAGCTCTACTGCTATTTTGCGGTTACGGTTCTGGAGATGACAACTTTAAGCACTGCGGCAATACTAAACATAACCAGTACTGCAGTGTGTAGGATGGCAAAACTGGGGAAGAAAATTGCTAAGGAAAAGTGTATGGAATTGCCTGTTTAATGAGAATAAGCGTCTTTCACACCGGGTGAAAACAAATATTCTTTGAAGAATGATTAACATTATTGATTCAGATACCACTAAAAAAAGGAAAGTTACCAAAACTATTTTGGCCCTTAAGCATTTTCTAAATACAGGTTGCATAGATTCCACAATCAATAGCTAAATCTGACTTGATAAATCTTCAGATCCAGGCACTTTGAACTGTTTCCAAAGTCTTCTCTGCCCCACAAAAAAGAAATGATAATCCAATTTTACAACATCCACACCTCCCCCCGCACCTTGTGAAAAAGCACGAGAGTGCTGAATGCATTTTTGTTTTTTATTGAAAGCCAAAAAAATGGAGGCCTGCTTCCGATTCCCAGCATCGCATCAATAAAAATTCTCAAAAATGCTCCTCATCGCTCTCCAGCTCTTTTTTCCCCCAACTCACTCCCCTATCTGCTTGAATTTTTCTCTCCTTAGTTATACTATTGAAAATGGGTAATTGCTTAATGCGGACCAGTTGGAGGAGATTATGAAATACATTTTATTAATTTTCATGTTTTTTTACTCAGGGTTGTCAGTGCATGGTGATACTGAAAGTAAAGTTACCAGACCTATTCTATTTGCCTTAAAACCCATAGATGCTGGTTCTACTGATCAGAAAAACCGAAATGTATGGACCATTGCCGTTATTGATCAGTTAACTCGTTTCAGGCTTGAACCTCTAAGGGAGATTATAACCGTGCCAAAATCGGTTTTAGATACTCTTATCCCAGAGATGGCTTCTCCTGAAGCGGTTATCAGTAATGACACCTACAGAAAATTTTCCAACCGGCTTAAATGTACTCATCTTTTAAGCCAAAAATTTGAAATCTCTCAGCAGGGAAAGAAACTGCATTACTATATCGAGATCATCAATGCAAAAAACAATCAGCTTATGTTCACTCTGGAAAAAGAGATTCCTCTTGAGAACTTTGCACCCGGTATAGACTCCTGTTTATTAGCAGCCATTAAAACAATTCAACCAAGAATCATTCAGGAAACAGAGCGTTTTTTCCAACTATCTTTGCTAAGTCCAAATTTAAAAAATGTAAAACAGCTTGGAGATCTATACATTGCTGAAAATGGCAAACAGAAAGGTAACGACCTTGAACTTGCCAGAGAATTTGAAAAACTGGTTGTTAGGGATCCGCTATTATTGTTGGCCAATTATTCCTGTGCACTTGCATATTTTCGTGGAAAACAATATTTAAAAGCGGCCAACTATTTAAAGCAGCTTCTTGACCTGACCCCTATTCAAGCCTCCCTTTTCATCACTCTTGCCCAAAGCTACCGTTTGGCAGGACAGTATCAAGAGGCCTTGAATGTGACTGTTAAATGCGACCGGATGAGGCTTCGAGGCATTCCTTTTCTTCTGGAAAAAGCCATGGCATTTGAGGGACTCAAACAGCGAGGTTCTGCTCTCAATGCATATCTGCAGATATTGACAATTAACCCTAACCAGCCACAGGCCTTGCTTTTTCTGGCGCAACAGCGCAACAACGAAGCCAATTACAACGAAGGTCTTCAGTACGCAGAAAAACTCTTATCTAAAGAGCCTTTAAACGGTAAAGCCTCTTTTGAAAAGGGAAAAGCATTGTGTGCTCTTAACAAGTTCGATGAAGCATTTGCAGTTCTGAAAAAGGCCGCTTCAAATAATCCGGATGACCCGCTTATTCTGCAGTGGCTGGGAGATCTTTGCATTCGAAAACAACTCTATCCAGAAGCTATCGACCGTTACAAACATGCATCCAAAACAGCCCCTGAAAACTTTGATCTGTACATAAAAACCTCCAAAGCTCTGCAACTGGCTAACCAGAATGAAGAAGCTCTAAAAACTCTTAAAAGTATCACCGCCAGATTCAAAGACAAACCTCAGTTATACAAAGAAATAGGCATACTTGAATATAAGCTTGGAAGTCTGGATTCTGCGCTGAATCATCTCTCTTTTTTCATCCGAAGCGATTCATCTTCGGCAGAAGTGTATCTTGTACTGGGCCATATTTTCAGTCAGAAGTCCAATTTCAAAGCTGCTCACAATAACTACTCCCGATCCATGAGTATATCAGGGCCTACTATCGAATGCAAACTGGCAATCGCAGAAGTTTACCTCAAAACAAAAGACCATGCATCTGCACGTAGTCTTCTAAAAGAGGTCCTCGCAGAAAGAGCAGAAAAAACTGCCAATCGCATGATGGGTGAAGCATTTCTTCAGGCGGGGGATCTTAGAAATGCCCTCACTTATTATCTTAAAGAACGTGAGCTGCATGGTGATGATCCGATAGTTCAGGAAAAAATTGCAAGCCTCCATTTTTTCCAGGGCTTTTACGCCCCTGCAAAAAC
The DNA here is from genome assembly GCA_023412475.1 of Fibrobacterota bacterium. GTDB lineage: Bacteria > Fibrobacterota > Chitinivibrionia > Chitinivibrionales > Chitinispirillaceae > JAAYPC01. The sequence continues at coordinate 2,553 of JAEYNR010000080.1, forward strand.
CGAATTTTTACATCTGGTCAAGCTTTCCCCGAAACACCACGATGCTTTCTATTATCTGGCAATTCTTGATTTAAGAGAGGGCCAGGTCAATTCTTCAGAACAGTATTTGAAAAAAGCAAATAAACTTGGTAAAGGAAATGCCACAATCCATTATCATCTGGGTATTAATTTCGAAAATAACAAGATGCTGGGAAAAGCAATCTCCTCTTATAACAGATGTCTCTCATTTGAACCAACTAATCAGAATGCTCTGTTAAATCTAGCTGATGTCTATATAAAGGCGGAAAAAGACAGTGCTGCAGCAGAAACTTTTATTTTACTTTTCAACATCGACAATGCAAAATACTCTGCCAACCTTGCCAATGCTGGTCATCTGTTTTTTAAACATAATCTTTTTAACAAGGCTATCAATGCTTATTCCATTTTTCTGGATAAAAAATACGACGACTTCAGTGTCAATGTTGGATACGCAACAATAATGTATAATAAAAAGGATTATTCCAAAACCATTTCTCTGCTCAATTCTATAAGTGGGACCTGGCTCAATGATGATAAAGTAGTAACCATGCTGGCCGATTCCTACTTTAAAACAAAACAGTATACCCTTGCTCTTCCGCACCTCTCCACACTGCTTTCAATAAATGCTCAAAACCGCTTTGCAATAAAGCACTCTGCTATTGCGCTGGAAAAAACAACAGATACTCTTAAAGCAATCAGCATGTACGAAAGATTTCTTAAACTGCCTCCCGAAAAAGACAGAGCAGAAGCAGCATTTCACCTTGGAGAACTATATGAATCACAAAGATTCCGGGATAAAGCCGTTTTACAGTATGAAAACAACATAAAAGAGTATCCCGAAGATCTCAGAAATCACACTAATTTGGGTGCCCTCTATTACAGGGATAAAATGTATGTTAAGGCTCAGAAAATTCTGGAAACAGCCGTCTCATTTACACATGCAACCCCCATACTGCACAAGATGCTGGCACAAACTTATTCGGCTCAAAATGAAAATCCCAAAGCAATTCAATACTATGAAAAATACCTGAAATCAGTACCAAACGATGCTTCTGCATGGAAAGAAGTCGGAATATGTCACTTTACTCTTAATGATTATTCCAAGGCGACTCCTGCTTTTATTAAAGCCAGAGAACTAAGCAAAACAGAGGACTTTGAAGTAGCCTATCTTCTGGGCTGCTCCTATCTGGAAACCGATGACTTTAGTAAGGCCATTGCACCACTAGGAAGAGCACGTGCTTTAAACAACAAGGAAAGCAGAGTCTATGATGCTCTGGCACAGTGCTATCGTAACCTGAAAGAAACCAGCACTCTTACCGCAATACTTACCGACTGGATCGCCATTGATCCGAAAAGATATGATATAAAAATCGAGCTGGGTTCGCTGATGCTTGATGCTAAAAAGATTTCTGAAGCCATCTCTATGCTCACCGAAGCATCCCGGTTCATCCCTTCCGAGCCTAAACCATATCTGCTTTTAGCCCAGGCTCATGAAATTATGGGTAACGAAAGTTTACGTTTCAAACAACTCACTACGGCCCTTCAGTTTGCACCTAATAACTGGGAGACACGTTACCAGCTTTCCAGATACTATCTTTCCATTCAACAGTTGCATGAAGCAGAAGAACATCTACTTGCAACCATTAAATTAAATCCGGCTCACGGCATATCCCATTTCGAATATGGCACACTGCTTCTTAATCGCAAAGAGTACAAAAATGCATCTCTCGAATTCAAAATGGCTTTGGAAAGTGAACCGGACAACTCTTATTACAGGGCGAAACTCGCATATTCATCTGTAATGACAGGTGACAAAAAAGCTGCTCAGGATAACATATCTGCCGCATTGCGAAAAAATCCCAATGATCCCCGTATCCTCTATTGGGCTGGCTTGGTCTATAAAAATGATGGCAAACAGGATCTGGCGTTACAGACCTTTCAGAACGCTCTTAAAATCGAGCCATCAAATGCCATGTGCATAGAAGCTATGGGTGACATTTATCTAGAGGCGATCAAGTATAAAATGGCTGCTCAACACTATTTCAAAGCCTGGGAGAAGGGCGGATTCAGTGAACAGCGTGCCTTTAAGCTGGGCAATGCTCTCTCTTATGATGGAAAATTTGTGGAAGCCAAAGATTTCTACGAAACTATCATTAACCGTAATCCAGGTTTCAGTGAAGCCCTTTATAAATTGGTTGCCGTATATTGTCAGACCGGCGATTTCAGAAGCGCACGAAAGAGTCTGGCAATGTTTAAAAATGACGGAACCCCTTGGATGCAACTGGCACAAGGTCTGATTTTTGAAATCGAAAACAATATGGATGCCGCTTTTGTGGCATACACTATAGCCAGAAGACTTGCTCCTGACAATGCCTACGTGCATTCAGGCTTCGGGAGGGTCTATCTGAAAAAAAACATGGTCGATTCCGCCATTATTGAGCTCTCTGCTGCCGCAGCCGCAGATACCCTCAATATGCAACTGCTAATTGATCTGGGTGACGCTTTCAAAGGAATGAGTGATTCTTACTCTGCTTACCAGTATTACATAGAAGTAGATAAAAGATATCCCGAACACAAAGATGTACACCTGCTGATGGCGCAGATTAAAGCCGATGATGGAAAGTACAATGAAGCTATTCGCATTTGCGAAAGAGGCATTAAATATCATCCATCCAATGCAGATCTATATTACCTATTGGGTAAACAGTTACAGAAAGCAGATAAATTTGATTCAGCCATAGATGCCTTTCAGATCGCATTGAAAAAGGGAAAAGGGCAGCCAATCGATGCCCTTCGATGCATTGGAAACATCTATTACAGCAATCTGGTTAATGATAAAAAAGCCAAAGAGTTTTTTAAACGATATGTTAAAGCCGGAGGCAATAGCCCCGAAGTGGCTGAAACAATGAAAAAACTGGAAGGAATCTGATCTTTAAACTCGAAATTCTAAATTCGAAACAAGAACAAGAGCACGAAAATAGAGACAAACGGTTTGTTGATTCAAGACATCCGGCCGGACGTCTCTACTTTCTCCCACAATTCCAATAATAAGAATGCCTTCTTTTTCGTATCAGGCTGGGTGCCAAATTATTTTTACCCTATAATCGTAAAATAATTCAATAAGGAGAGCACACTGAGCGCCTGCTTATCATGCAATGATCTTCATGTGACCTTTCGTCTTCAGGATTACCAGGCCAGAGCAGTAAGAGGAGTTTCCTTTGAAATCCAACAAAAATCCACTCTGGGGATTGTTGGAGAATCCGGCTGTGGTAAAACAATGACAGCACTGTCACTGATGCGGTTAGTCCCATCACCGCCAGCAATAATCGAAAAAGGGGAAATTATCTTCGAAGAGCGGGACCTGCTCAAATTAAACGAAAAAGAGATGCGCCAGATCAGAGGGGGCAGAATCTCCATGATTTTTCAGGATCCCATGACCTCACTGAACCCTGTTTTCACCTGTGGCTATCAAATTAAAGAAATACTTCTTCAGCACCGTATCTGTGCTTCAAAAGATGCAGATAAGCTGATTTCCAGAACACTTGCAGAAGTGGGTATAACCGATCCTGACCGTATCGCTTCCAACTACCCGCATCAATTGAGCGGTGGCATGCGCCAGAGGGTTATGATAGCCATGGCTCTTGCATGTTCCCCCAGGTTATTAATTGCAGATGAACCTACAACTGCACTCGATGTCACTGTGCAGGCCAGAATCCTGGATCTTTTGCACCATCTTCAGGAAACAAAATCGATGAGCATGGTTCTTATTACCCATAATCTTGGCATCGTTGGTGACATCGCACATAATGTCCTGGTGATGTATGCCGGAGAGGTGATGGAGGAAGCACCAACAGGAGTTCTTTTTAAAGAGCCTGCTCATCCATACACTAAGAGTCTGCTTGAAACCATACCTCAGATTGGCAATAAAAAGGAACGTCTTGCAGTCATTCCCGGAGAAGTCCCTACCCTCAGAAATATACCGGCAGGATGTCCTTTTCATCCCAGATGCAAATACACAACAAATCGCTGTAAAGATGAGCATCCCGGTATTTATTCCCTAAGTGACAACCACCAGGTGAGGTGTTTCCTATATGACAAATAGTCAGCTAACAGTTGAAAATCCAATCGCAACTATCGAAGATCTGAAAGTTTACTTTCCTGTGCGCCGGGGAGTGTTCAGCAAAGAAGTGGGACAGGTAAAGGCAGTTGACGGAGTTTCGTTCCAGATAAAAAAAGGTGAGATATTTGCACTGGTGGGAGAATCCGGTTGCGGCAAAACCACAACAGCTCAGGCAATTCTGGGATTAGTGGAGAAAACATCAGGCAGAATCACATTAGCAGTGGGAAAGCATCGGAACAAGCCGGTACAATGGAATGAGCTTTCAACTGATGGCAGACGTGACCTGCGCAAACTGGTTCAGGTGGTTTTTCAAGACCCTTTCAGTTCGCTTAACCCGCGCATGACCGTAAGGGAGATCCTTGAAGAGCCCCTGGTCATCCATCGGCTATATACAAAACAGAATAGAACCAGCTTTGTTCGCGAGATGATAAGCAAGGTGGGCTTGTCTGCTGAATATCTTAACCGCTATCCGCATGAATTTTCCGGTGGACAGCGCCAGAGAATCGGTATTGCCAGAGCCCTGGCCACAAGCCCTGAACTTGTCATTGCAGATGAACCGGTGAGTGCACTTGATGTCTCCATTCAGGCACAGATAATTAATCTTCTTCAGGATCTTCAAAGATCATACAATCAGACGCTTCTTTTCATATCTCATGATCTGGCACTGGTGCGTCACATTGCCGATCGTCTGGCTGTCATGTATCTGGGAAAAATCGTGGAAAGTGGAACCGAATCACAGCTTTTCGATTCACCCATGCACCCATATACCAGATTGCTTTTAGAAAGTGTACCGCTGCCAGGTATTGGGAGAGCCACAAAAGGAAGCTTTAGCCGTGATGAACGGGAGATTGCACCTGTAGAAAAGGGATGCTCTTTTTATCCCCGCTGCCCAAGAAAAAAACAGGAGTGCACCGAGAATAATCCACCACTTGTGGACAGAGGCGAGCGGCATCTGGTTTCATGCTTTAATCCACTCTGAGTTTTTGGCTCTTAACAGGAACAGGATGTTTCAAGGTGGCTATTTCTTATCAATTGTCTCTTATTCCCTATTCCTGTTCTTTTTTCAAATTTCAGTTTTCGAATTTCGTGCTTATTATTTCCGATTAAATATTTTACTTTTTTTATAAAGAAGATAGATTCGTTTCACACTATTCATAACAGAGTTCAGCACATACTACCTTCATTTTTTATTTCCTGGTAAAATCACCTGTAATTTTTCATCATTTTTATCATTTACAGTCGCAATCATTGATGTACTGATTTTTTTTAATACCCCAGCCCCCTCTGTCCCTACTTTTCTTCCATTAAGCAGAAAATGATTACCTGAATAGACTTTATCTTTGTGATATTGTTTTGACAGCCTGGAACCATACTTGTGCCTGACAGCTACATTATCATGGATAAATACTACAATATCGCCCGATAACGCCGGGTACCTCGCAGGGAGGTCATTAAATGCACCGTATGTATACTCTTCAACCCATGGTATTGTTTCTTCCAGAGTGCTGCTTCCCCATCTTATGCATCTGTCTGACGAGTCGTAATCCCAATACCAGGTTGTTATTATATTACCATCACTATCGAGGTACTGAGTTGAATCGGCCCTTACAAGAATAAAGTTTTCAGGTGCTAAAGGATTATTTTCCGGCAGATCTACTGCCCTGAGCGCTCCATAATATTTTATCGTACCAGAGTCCTTCCCGTTTACGCCATTTTTTTGTTTAGTATATTTAATTCTGTTATCTTTTTCCCAGACATAATCGACCGAATACAAAAAATCAGGCCGGTACTCACTTAGTTTTATGATTTTTCCTGAAGAATCATATTCTGCAGAATAGATCACCCGCCAATCGGATCCGGTGGAGTCTTTAATGGAGCGTAAAGACCCATTTGGATAGTAACTGAAATACCTGAAAACTGTATCATTGCCAAAGGTGGTTAGCGAGATAAGGTACTCCATTTTCAAAACAGTATTTTCGGGGACATCAGCTTGTAAATCTGAAAACCGGAGAATGTTCAGAAAAGACAACATCACAAAGATTTTTGGTATCCAGTCAAATTTGTGCATATTTCCTCTTCTTAAAAACAAACAATAGGAGAAGCACTTTTCAGATATAATAATAATTCATGCAGGTAATGGCCATCCGATTTGCAGCAATGTTTCAGAATGATATCTAATCACCATAGTTTAGATACAAAACATAGAGAGTACCAATCTGTAACCATTTCCGTCAGGATCAGCAAATGCGTTTTTTATGAAAAGCAGATTTTATATAAAAAAGGTGAAAAAGAGAATGAATTTTGAGCTTGCGGCTCAAATGGCAGTAATATTATATTCTTTATCCTTTTGGGGTGTCGTCCAATGGCAGGACTCTGGATTCTGGCTCCAGGTATCGAGGTTCAAATCCTTGCACCCCAGCCATTACAAAGCGATCGAATATTTCAGATATTTGATTTTTTTGATTTGAAATCTAAAAATTATTATGGCGCTATCGTCTAGTGGCCTAGGACGGGTGGTTCTCAGCCATCAAACCGGGGTTCGATTCCCCGTAGCGCTACCATTTCAAAGCCCTCTGAAAATACCGAAATTCCGCTGGAAACGGTACTTTTCAGAGGGCTTTTTGTTTTCATCCCTTTCTGTAATAAATCTGCAATTACTACAAAATACCCTTAAATACTATAAAGTTGTGAAGAAATCGTGAAGTTCCTTCAGTCAATTTTTACTTTAAAACTTAATCAAATATCACAAAAAGAAACAAAGTTCAACCATATCACAAAGGAGCACGTTTGTATGGATTCTAAGCAGGAGGTTATGATACGATCGCTTGTAAGTTGTTGATTTTTGCATATTCCGTTTTTATCCGGCACCTGATTCCGGTTCTATCCGGTATTAGATTCCCCAACTTATCCGGCAGGTTTTCAAGCCAAAACCGGAATCGAGTGGCGGAGGCTGCTGAATCCATTAATCCCTACCAGAGATAAGTGACGCATAGACCCTTAAACCGATTCATTTTTCCTTTTAACGGTAAAACTCAAAATTGAAAGGAAATGAACATGCCAAGGAGAAATTCTATGCGTCGTATTCGAGATTGTTTAAGACTGTACTACGAAAATAATTTGAGCCAGTCGCAAATCTCTCGCTCCCTAAAGATATCCCGCAGTACTGTACAGGACTATCTGTCGAGATTAGCCATAGCGGGGATGGTGTATGAAGACAGCATACCGTTAACGGATGAGGAACTCGAAGAAAAGCTTTACAGAAAAGTGAAAGATATCTCACCAGATTATTCAAAAGAGATGGACTTCAGTTACATTCACTCTGAACTTTCTAAAACAGGCGTAACACTTCGCCTACTCTGGGAGGAATACAAGAGGGACAACCCTAATGGCCACCAGTACAGTCAGTACTGTTATCATTACCAGCAGTGGCGAAAAAAACTGAAAGTATATATGCGCCAGCACCATATTGCAGGAGAACGACTTTTCGTTGATTATTCCGGTAAAAAGCCTCATATTGTCAACAGATTTACCGGAGATATTGTTGAGATGGAGCTTTTTGTTATATGCTGGGGATACAGCCATTATACATATGCAGAAGCACAGGAAAGCCAGAAAATTAATAACTAGTTAATGGGTCATATCAGAGCATTCAACTTTTTCAGCTGTGTTCCCAGGCTAATAGTGCCTGATAATTATAAAGGAGCCGTTACAAAGGCTCACAGGTATGATCCAGACGTAAATCCTGCGTATACAGAGCTTGCAGAGCACTATGAAATTGGTGTATTACCTGCAAGAGCGAGAAGTCCTAAAGACAAAGCTAAAGTTCGAAACCAGTGTATTGATTGTGCAAAGATGGATACTTGCTCGCTTGCGTAATCAGGTATTTCACAGTATTGACGAGTTAAACAAGGCTATCTGGAAATTACTGGAAGATCTGAATAACCGTAAAATGCAAAAGCTAAAAAAGAGCAGACTTGAATTGTTCTTAAATGTCGACAAACCCAATGCAAAGCCTTTACCAGATAGCCCCCATGTCATACGAGAGTGGTTTGCTCCATCCATAAACATCGACTACCATATCGAAGTAAACAAAAGATATTACAGTGTGCCCTGGTGTTGTTACGGAAAAAAAGTTAAAGCATGCATTGAGAACGGTGTATTATCTGTTTTTTTAAAAGAAGAATGTATTGCTGTTCACACCGTTATAGAAAAAGAATACCAGTATTCTACAAATCCTGAACATATGCCTCCAGCACATAAGGCTCAGTACAATTGGAATGCTGCCTTCATAATTAAAAAAGCTGGTGAAATCGGCCCTAATACACTGGAGCTGATTAAAAAGATCATCTCTCAAAAGAGGTTTCCCGAACAAGGCTATCGGCCAGCTATGGGGATTTTGCGCCTTGCAAAAACGTATGGCTGTGAAAGACTTGAGGCTGCAACAGGTATAGCATTACAGTATGGTTTGACACGAACATATCAGATAGCAGATATGCTGAAAAATGGAAAAGACCGTCCTGTTGATGAAAGCATTGAAACTATTGAGAACCAAAACAACGTGCGTGGGCAGAATTACTATAACTGAAAGGATCTTAAAAATGCTTGAAGATACATTACGTAAATTACAGGAAATGCGACTTTATTCAATGTCAGAACAGATTCGTCATTTAATTGATACTTCGAGATATAACAATCTCAGTGCTGATGATTTGTTATCGTTTATTGTTAATGCAGAATATGATAAAAGAAATAAAAATCGTATTGATCGTTTGATGCGGCTGGCATCTCTTAAAATCCCTTCCGCTTGCATTGCTGATATTGAATTTTCAAAACGGAGAAATCTTATCAAAGAATAAATTGATCAAATTATAGAAGGTGAATTTCTGAAAAAGCACAAAAACATATTAATAAGCGGTGCAACCGGATGCGGGAAAACCTATCTGGCGTGTGCTATTGGACAATTTGCATGTATGAATGGTTACAGTGTTAAATACTTCAGAGTTACAAAATTTCTGGAGACCATGAATGCTGAACAAGCAGTAGGAAACTATCTTAAATCAATAGACAAGATGGCTAAAACACAACTTCTTATACTTGATGACCTGGTGCCGAATAGACCGGAATACACAATTTTTGATCAAGAAGAGCGACGCCCTGTAATGGCGCACCTTTAGGAGGGGAGTATGGCGAATTTCTTTTCGCCAGTAGAATAAAAGACCTTTTTCTCAGGAAAAAGCCCATTTTTGAAAGATTTTATCGGTTATGTCATCCTTCCGTTCAGTAATTCGTCCAATAATTGCCTATAGCCCACTGTGAAAAATAGGGTTGTTCCTTCCCCTTCTTTACTATCAAACCAGATTTCGCCACCGTGCCTGTCGATTATTTTTTTGACAACAGCAAGACCAGTACCCGTTCCCTCAAATTTCTTATCTGAATGCAACCTCTGAAACATACCGAATAGCTTATAGGCGTATTTCATATCAAACCCGATCCCGTTATCTTTTACAAGGTACACTCTCTTCCCACCATCTTCTTGTAACCTGAATGAAATCTTTGCGGGCGTACGGTCACGGGTAAACTTCCAGGAATTCCTGAATATATTTGTAAGGGCAACCATAAACATTGTGGGGTCTACATTCTCATACAAATCTCTCTGTATTTCAACTTCGACAACACGATCAGGATTACTCATTTTTAATTGAGAAATAACATTCTCTACAATATCAGACAAACTGATGTAAGACCTGTGCAAAGCAGACCGTGACAATCCTGCCAACTGAGACAAACCAACAATCATTTGATCCATTATATCAGCATTGAATGCAATCCTGTCAAAATACTCTTTGCTTTCTTCGGATAGCTCGGAACTATAATCGGACAGGAGTATCTCCGTAAAGCCCTTAATAGCCCTCAGAGGAGCACGCAAATCGTGGCTAAGCGTTTGACCATATTGCTCCAAATCTTCATTGACGGCCCGTAACTTTTGGTTCAGCTCAACAATGCTGTCTGTCCATTTCTTCCTGTCAGTTATATCCAGAAACGTTACCAGAACCAAATCTAACGGTAAAAACATTCCCCCTTTGATCTCTCTTGCATTCACCAGAATGTTTCGTTCACCAATATTCGGGAAAGTATGAGATACTTCAAATTCCTGGACAACTGTTTTTTCAGGTAATATCTTTTCAAACAAAGACCTCAATACAGGAATATTCCATTGGCCATTTCCAATATCAAATATGCTCCTGTTCGCTGTTTCTTCCCTACTGACCTTGAAATGTTTATAGAATGCCTCATTCGCCGTAAGAATCGCCATATCCCTGCCAAGCACAAGAAGCGGGTCAGGGATAGTATCAAATATCACGGTTCTGAATGTTTCTAATAAAGGAAGAGCGTTTGTCATTATATTGCTCCAGGTGCCTTTAGTTGTTTTTTATCGGTTTCATCCACTGTCAGGCTTCCTTGAAAATAACCATCCTTTATGACTTGCCTGCAACTATTTTGCCATTGAGCCTTCTTAATTCCCTGGCTAATTCGAACCTGTTTTGGCAAGAGTTGAAGCGAATTGCCGCTTTTGCTGGCTCAGTTACCGCTGAAAGAGCACTTCAAACGGCTTGAAATGCTCTTTCTTACATCTTGTGCAACTGCATAAGCTGACGATAGCTCCGAAACCACATCTGATTTTTTGATGTCATTCTTAATTTGTTTTACAGCTTCTTCGGCTTCTTCTGATATTTTCTTGCTATCTTTTACCTGTTTAAATGTATAAACAAGCCCGAAAATAGTACCAATCGTACCTGATAAGCCTGTAGAAGTAAAATTTTCAAAATTTCACCTAAATGCCAATTTTTATAAACTACAAAAAGGTCCATTGGATATAAATTCTAAAAAGTTTCATTCACCAAAATTTAATAAAGGTTACTCAATTTCATTTAACTAAAATGGTTAGATTTAATTATGGAATATGACAGGAAAAAGTCAGGCAACATATGCCTTTGCTACATTATTCCATTCTATACGTTTTCCTAAATCCCCGGAATCCTTCATATTTTGGAGAAATTGGTTCATTCGATAGTCGAATATGTTGGAATATAGAAGGGCCCTGATGAAAATCGGATCTTCTGTACTAAAGTGTTCCAGCCAATAGAACACTTTTTACCACCCATCCCCTGTTATTTTACCGTATTTAGATCAATAATCATTAAATTAATACTCATCGCAGTATAGACCGGGCTGTACGGTTTTGTAGTTTGCATTTAATAATCGCCAGAAAAAGGTAATGGAATTTAAAAAGATTTCATTACAGGATTATTAGCAACCGGTTAAGACGTGCACACAGTAGAATCCCGGCACGTGTAAATTCTTTTTACAAAGTAGTTTAAGGTAAAATCACACATTGTAGTCGCTTGCCAGGCGGAGGAAATGAAGATGAAATATGGTATAAAAGCAATAATGTTTTTCAGCACACTACTCTTTTTGATATTTGCCAGTAGCGTAACTGAAGCAGTAACAGTCACAGTAAATCCCCGAATCAAGCACCAGGAATTCGAAGGCTGGGGTACTTCTATCTGCTGGTGGGGAAATATTATCGGCAAATTTCCAGAGAAAACACGTGACTCAATTATGGACATATTGTTTGATACCGCTGATGGTCTGGGACTTTCAATTATCCGCTACAATATAGGCGGAGGAGATAATCTGTCGCACACCCACATGGGGACCGGAAAGATGATGGATGGATTCAAAGCAAGCGAAACTGCTCCTTATGACTGGACAAAAGATGAAGGGCAGAGATGGGTTGTTGATGCGGCAAAGCAGCGGATTCCCCAGGATTGGTTCATAGCTGAAGCGTTCTCAAATTCTCCGCCATACTGGATGACCGTGAGTGGATGCGCTTCAGGCGGAGCTGGTGGAAGCAACAACCTTAAAAGCGAGTATTATGCACAATTTGCTGACTATCTCACCACAGTGGTAAAGCATTTCAATGACGAGTGGGGTGTTTTTTTCCGTACACTGGAACCCATGAATGAACCTGACATAGCTTGGACAGTAAATGGTGGACAGGAAGGATGTTCATTTTCAAATGAGAATCAGGCAAAGCTGATACTTGAGGTGAAGAAGAGCATTGATGATAAACAGTTGTCTACGAAATTATCTGCTCCCGATGGATCATCGTACGGGGCAACCATTGCTGCATATAACTCCTACTCTGCCAATGTAAAATCCTGCCTTTATCAGATCAATACCCATGGCTATTTTGGCGGCAGCCGAACTGAATTACTGGCTGCAGCTCAACGGGACGGCAAGAAACTCTGGGCATCTGAAATTGACGGCAGCGGAGCAGAGTACCCTTTTGATCAGTGGACACACAATCATAACGATATCGTTCCCTCTCTTGATATTGCAAACCGCATAATTCGCGACCTGCGCGATCTCAAAGCACAAGGATGGGTTTTCTGGCAAATCGTCGAAAGCGAGCAGGCGCAGACCAGCCTCAACAAAAACTGGGGATGCATACATGCCGATTTCAACGGTGGAAACAAATATTACATCACAAAAAAATATTTTGCACTTCGTCAGTTCTCCAGATTCATCAGGCCATTTTCACGAATGATCAATATTGATAATAACGATGCAGTGGCCTTCCTCTCCCCTGAGCAGGACCGACTGATCATCGTCCAGAGAAATGCCGGTAATAGCGCTGTTTCGTACGATTATAAATTATCAGATTTCCAGCAGGCCGGACCAACTGTTTCTGTATGGAGAAGTTCTGCAACAGAAGATTTCCTGAAGATTAATGATTTATCCGTTGTGAACGGAACATTGTCGACTGTATCTCCGGCAAAATCTATCACCACTTATGTAATACCTGTACAGCAGAGCGTGGGAGGTAATCTGGTACTCAATGGTGATTTCAGCTCCGGAACTGATAACTGGACTTTTAATGCATGGAGCGGCTCGGGAACCGGAACCGTTACGGACGGAGAGTTCAGTATCAATATCGAAACTGCTGCTTCCAGAAGCCACGATATCCAGCTTGTCCAGAATGGGCTTTTTCTGGAAAAAGGAAACACCTACAAGGTTGCATTCGATGCATATTCGACTGCAAACAGTACTCTTGAGGTGAATGTTCAGGCGGGCAGTGATCCATGGACAAGCTACCTGCCGCAATTGAAACAATTCGATCTTTCCACCACAAAACAGAGACTCTCTTTTACATTCACAATGGAAGCGCAAACAACAGACATTGGCCAGATCAGCTTCAATGCAGGTTCCTCGGTCCAATCGGTTTTTCTTGATAATGTATCTGTGGAACAGACTGAGCCCACAAAATCACTCTACAAAACTTCCACACTCTCTTTAGCAAGTACCAGACTCTGCAATTCAATTTTGGAAGTTAAATTCACCTCACCCCAGAACAGGGCATCCCTGAAGCTCTACAACTTAAAAGGTGATTTGGTTAAATCGGTCGACTTTAAAGCCAGTACTGACAGGATATGTTCAAATAGAGTTGATATGTCAAATATTCCCAGTGGATATTACACATTGAAAATTGGCTCCGGAAAAAGCATCCTTCACACATCAAAAATATTGCTTATGAAATAATACAGAGTAAGCCGGGGCTATCGGCCACTCACACCACCGTATAGCACTTATGCATAACGGTGGTGTCTTCAAGTTATTAACGCATAAATAATACTCCAGTAAGATCTACTGCCTTAATCTCACAATTTACACCCTTGCCATCTGCTAACGGTTTATCATCTAACACATTGAAAAACAGGTTTCTTCAGAGCTTATTACATGTGGAGCTCCAAAGGTCCGTCATTGCACTTTTAATGTTCGCAATTATTTTTGTGTTCGCATTGTTTCGCGCTGCTGACATTCTTTTATTTCAATATCTTACGTTTATTTTTGTTCGCTTAATATTGCCTTGGTATTTATTTTTATCCGCCTTCAATCTCCTTTTTTCTTTATATTATTGCTTATATATGAAAACCAGAACAATGCAAAAATTTAATATTTTCCTTTACACCGATTATCGTTCACTTCTGAATGACTACTACTCTTATCAGAAAAAAGTGATGAAATCGTTTTCTTTCCGTTTCTTTGCATCAAAGGCCAATGTTTCTCAGAGCATGTTCAAGGATATCATTTCCGGAAGACGGCGCCTTAGTCTTGCGGTTATGCAGAAGTATGCTTCAGCAATGAATCTGACACAAAAGGAGACGGATTATTTCGGTGCTGTCGTTCAGTTTGTTAACTGTAAATCAAGCGATGAAAAAAATTATCATTTCACTAGCATGCTGCGTTTGCGTGGAAATTGCGAAATAAAGATTCTGGATGAAAGCCGCTATGAGTTTTTCAGTAACTGGTATCATAGCGCAATAAGAGAACTGGTAACCCTGCCAGAATTCAGGGAAGATCATGGCTGGATTGCAAAAAAATGCGTTCCCGGCATTACAGCCCAGCAGGCCAGAAAATCTATTGATACAATGCTTCGAATAGGAATCTTATGTCGTGATCAGAATGGAAAGCTCCAGCCCGCAGATCCGATAATCTCCTCTGAATATGAGATGAAATCTCTTATCCTGAGAAACTTCCATACCGAAATGATTTCACTTGCAAAGGAGGCTCTTGAACGCTTTGAGCCGTCACAGCGGGAAATCAGCTCGCTTACTCTGGGCGTATCATATAAGTGCTACGAACGCATCAAAGAGCGGATCCGCTCCTTCAAAGAGGAACTGTTAAATATGGTTATTGAAGATACAGATGTTTCTGAAATGGTTTGTCAATGTAACTTCCAGCTTTTTCCATTATCTGGTAAAGCAGATGAGATTGAGGAGGCGCAATGAAGCAGATTCTTGCGCTGCATGAAAAGAGATTTGGAGTGTTGTTTCTTGTGAGCGCCTGTTGCATCTCAATGGTGCTTTCTTTCCTTCAATGTGCATCTGAAAATGTTGCAGGATCAGGATCGCAAGCCGGAAATGGCCGTATAACCTGCACTCTTTACAATACTGATGGCAGTGTTGCTTCAGGAGCTTCAGTTTATCTGCGGTCGCACGATTACACAACCGACATTTCCACTGTAACACTCAGGAAATCTTCTACCACCGGTATCAACACCAGAACCGATTTACACGGTGTTTTTTATATTGACTCACTATATCCAGGGATTTATTCCATAGAAGTCAATGATGGATCGGGGCACGCGGTTCTTTTAAGATGCACCATCGATGATGGGTACACCACTATCTTCCCACCTCATGACACACTTCGTCCTACAGGTACAATATCGGGCTCTATTGCTTCATCAAATGATCATCAGAAACATCTCTTCCTTCAGATATATGGACTTGAACGGATCGGCGTATGCGATACTATGACCGGCGAATTTATTATCGATGATGTGCCGCCCGGAACTTATTCAATTCGCGCTGTTTCCGCTTCAGAAAATTCTGAGCCTGTTAAGATTGACAGCATCACTGTAAAATCGATTGAAACTACCCATATCGGTACAATCGATTATCACCACCTCAGTCAATGGGAATATTTCAGAAAACTTTTTTTGAACACATCTGCTGAGGGTGCAGGAGTAACAGGTGATGTAGTGAATTTCCCTGTACTGATCCGCTTGCGGAGCGACAACTTTGACTTCAACCAGGCAAAAGCAGACGGAAGCGATCTCAGGTTCGCAAAGGTGGACGGGATGCCGCTTGCATATGAAGTTGAAAGGTGGAACACAGTTGACATGCAAGCTGATATCTGGGTTAAAGTTGATACAGTGTTTGGAAATAACAGTTCACAATACTTTATCATGTACTGGGGAAATTCAGACGCAATAAGTGAGTCGGACGGTAGTGCAGTGTTTGACACTGCAGATGCATTCCAGGGAGTATGGCATCTCTGTGGTAAAGGACCGGATATTATCATGGATGCAACAGTGAACCATTATGACGGCACACCGCTTGGAATGTCGGAAAATGAAGCTGTAGCCGGAGTTATCGGCGAAGCAAGAGCATTTGATGGCGTTACCTCTTATATCACAATGGCTAATACTGCAGACAGCCGCTTGAACTTTCCCCAGGACGCATACTATTCGATATCTTCCTGGGTTTATGCAGAAAATATCGATTCTATTTACAGGGCTATTGCGGGTAAAGGACATGAGCAATATTATTTACAATTCAAATGCCTGAAAAATGACAAAGCTACATGGGAGTTTGTAGATTATCAAGACAAGGAAGGCTGGGAATTTTCTGAAGATTCAGTCCCACCTTCACCTGGAGCCAAAGAATGGATACTTTTGACAGGTGTAAGATCTGGTAACAGTCAGAGTTTATATATAAATGGTGATATGATAGTTGAAGGAGCAGCACTGATGCCAGCCGAACATGAAAGAAATACATCTGATGATTTCGCAATCGGGAGCCATGGCAGATCAGTGGATATTCCCTTTTATCAGGGCTGGTCTTTTTTCAATGGATTGATTGACGAAGTTCGGGTATCAAGCAGCGCACGGAGTAACTACTGGATAAGGCTCTGTTATATGAATCAGAAATCAGAGGATAATCTGGTAGAGTTCAGAAATTAAGTAATATTCACAGAAAGGATGCTTTTTAATCTCGTGTAGTTAACCAATATTGAGATGATCAAAAGCACTGGAGGACTGAAAATGATAAACAGATATTTTTTTGCCTTAATAGCATCTTTGCTGCTGTTAACTGTCGGGGCCAAAGCACAGGAGAATCTTTACCCGAATGAATTTGCTCTAAGCGATGTTACACTTCTCGATGGTCCCTTCAAACATTCCAGAGATCTTAACATCAGCCATTTACTTAAGTACAATGTCGACCGTCTGCTGTACTGTTATCGTGCAGATGCTGGATTACCGACAAACGGAGTAAGCAATTATTCCAACTGGGCAGGACTTGACGGACATGTGGGAGGACATTACCTGTCTGCTCTGGCAATACATTATGCAGCAACAACAGATGAACAATGTAAAAAGCGTATGGATTACATGATAGCAGAGCTTAAGAAGTGCCAGGATGCCAATGGAAAAGATGCTGACTTTATTGGCTATATAAGCGGTATACCTAATGGAAAACCTTTGTGGCGTGGAATTAAAAACAGCAACACCGGTATGGTCTGGGACTACTGGGTCCCCTGGTACAATATCCACAAGACCTATGCAGGACTAAGAGATGCCTGGGTGTATGGAGGCAGCGATGATGCAAAACAGATGTTTCTTAAACTCTGTGACTGGGGAATTAATATTTGCTCCAGATTATCCGATGCACAAATTCAAGCCATGCTCGGAAATGAGCATGGAGGAATTAATGAGGTTTACGCAGATGCCTATCATATGACACTTGACTCCAAATACTTAGATATGGCAAAAAAGTTTTCTCACAGAACAATTCTTAATCCAATGTCATCGGGAACAGACAACCTCGATAATCTTCATGCAAACACTCAGGTTCCCAAGGCTGTAGGATTTCAGCGTATAGCTGAACTAAGTAACGATAACACATACTTCAAGGCTGCAGATTTCTTCTTCAGGACAGTGGCAGAGAAAAGGAGCCTTGCATTCGGTGGAAACAGCAGAAGAGAGCATTTTCCCACAAATGCTGACTGTATCGATTATACAACCGAGCGGGAAGGCCCCGAAACATGTAATTCACATAACATGCTAAAGCTTTCAGAAGGGCTTTTTCGCATGACAAATGATGCCAGTTACGTTGACTACTATGAACGCTCCATGTTTAACCATATACTTTCCTCACAGCACCCGACTCACGGTGGATATGTTTATTTCACACCTGCCCGCCCTCGTCATTACAGAGTTTATTCTTCCCCTGATAAGGCAATGTGGTGCTGCGTAGGAACCGGCATGGAAAACCATGGCAAGTATAACCAGTTTATTTATACACATAAGAGCGATTCTCTTTTTGTTAATCTTTTTGTTGCATCAGAACTAAACTGGAGAGAAAAAGACCTGATCGTTAAACAGGAGACTCGTTTTCCCGATGAAGAACAGATTAAATTAACAATAACCACAAGCTCCCCATCCCACTTCAAGCTGCTGATACGTCACCCATGGTGGGTTCCTGCCAATGCTCTGAAAATTATTGTAGGAATCGATACTCTCCCTTCCATGACTCAGCCATCTACCTATTATGAAATTGACAGGACATGGACTGACGGTGAGACTGTGACTGTTCTTTTACCAATGCATACCACTATTGAGACAATGCCGAATGTAGGTACATATGTAGCTTTAATGCACGGCCCGATTCTGCTTGGAGCAAAAACCGGAAACCAGGATTTGCCAGGTCTTGTTGCCGATGAAAGCAGATGGGGACACATAGCAAGCGGAACTCTTTACCCTCTGAATTCTGCACCTATTCTGGTCGGAAACCGCACAACAATTCCAACCAAGCTTGTACGCAGCAATAATGAGCAGATGAGCTTTACTGCACCGGAACTTATTGGTAACTGGACCGGTTCACAACTTGTTCTGGAACCTTTTTTCCGTATTCATGATTCACGTTATATGATATACTGGACAACAGAAGCTGGAAGCGGTGATGATGAAGAAGAGGCACTCATACTTGATAGACGTACAATAGATAAGGTTGCCCCTGGAGAACAGCAGCCCGAAGTCGATCATCAGATGCAATCGCTCAACTCCAAAACCGGGAGTTATCAGGGTGAATTTTACAGGGATGCCGGGACCTGCAGCGGTGGGAGCGGTGGATTCTTCAGCTATAATCTGCTTACAAACAAAGAAACTGATCTTACCCTCATGGTCCGCTACTGGGGAAATGAAGGATGCAGCCGCACTTTTGATATTCTTATCGACAATGAAAGACTTGTCTCAGAAAACATTTCCGGAAAATGGAACACAGATAATTTTGTAAATCAGGAGTATTCCATCCCAAACAGTATGTTAACTGGTAAAGATGAGATCACAGTCAGTTTCAAGGCCTCTGAAGGTATGGCAGGTGGAGTTTTCTATGTACGCTTGTTGAGAAAAGACCTGCCTGTAGCTGCTTTTAAAGGAGTGCAGAAGAGATATTCCGGTTTCTCTGTACTTAAACTTCCAGATGGTTCCCTGAAATTTTCGTTTGAAACTAAGGATCACTTGCGTAAAATAGCGATTTACTCGTTGTCAGGGAAAAGGGTTCTTCAGGCAGACGCGGTTTCGCAATCTCTGATTTTTAAAAACATATCCGGTATAACTGGAAAAGGAGTCTACACAGTTCAGACAAAGTCTAAGAATCAGATTACTTCCAGAAAACTTCATCTGTTCTAAGTAACATTGTAAGGTTTTTTATTATGAATACAATTCTATACCAGAACCGCTGCTCTCAAAGTGCATTTAATGCAAGCGGATAATATAATATCAAATTTAAGAAATAGAATCTTCTTATTTTGAACTTCTTTATTCGATATTCGACATTCGATATTCGATATTCGATATTCGATATTAGTTTTCTTGACTTTTTCTCAAATGGAATAATTCATGCTGTTATTTCATTTGTCTTTTTTTTGTCAATTTCAATGTTCCGTTATTTAGAACATTTTATTTCAACAAAACTCTTTTTTCCTCTTTATAATATTCAGTTTTACCTTATATTATCCTCATATGAATTCCTATATGTTTTCAATAATACCGACTACCGCCGATATTAATCTCATATAGCTGGAGTAAAGTGATAAGCAAGACATTTTCCTGCTGCTTTTTAAAAGCCTGGTATACTCGTTGATAACAAGTAACTGCTTTGAGAAAGGAAATAGTGTTATGAAAAAAAATTCTGTAATCCACAGTAGCCTGTTATGTGTTATTGCCATAACAGGTATACTGGTTTTGCCTCTAAGCAGTGCATGGGCTTTGAGCATTACCTCCTACACCCAGACAAGCGATGGTATCATGTGCACATGCAATACCGGAGTAATGAAGGTAAAGATATGTCGTGATGATATAGTACATATTGCTTATTCTCCATCGTCAACTATTCCTCCAAGACCACTGAAAGTGGTAACCGCTGAATGGGGAACTCCACATTTCAGTAAAACAGAAATTGAAGATACTGTTTTTTTGCAGACAAGTAAGTTAAATATAAAGATATGTAAATTAACAGCGAACATTACATACACTGATTTAAGTGGTACAGTGATTCTTTCCGAGTACGGTAAATCAATGACACCGGCAAAGGTTGAAGGGGTGCAGACCTATACTGTACGTGGTGAATTCAATTCTCCTGCAGACGAAGGATTGTACGGACTTGGGCAGTTTCAGCAAGGACAGGTGAGTTATAAGGGAAGGACCGAGGTATTGGATCAGGCATACGGTCCTCATACAACTGCTATACCGGTGCTTGCTACCACCGGAGGATATGGAATTTTCTGGGACAGCTATTCAAAAATCAATTTCATTGGAAATATAGCAGATAATTCCAGATACGCCTTTTCCTCAGAATGTGGTGATGCTCTGAATTATTATTTTTTCTATGGACCCGAAATCGATCAGATCATCTCCGGATATCGTGCGACAACCGGGAAAGTTCCTCTTTTTCCCAAATGGGCCTATGGACTTATCCAGTCTAAAGATCGTTATTACTCTCAGGAGGAGATTTTCTCAGTCAGAGATGGGTACCGCAATAATAATATTCCTCTCGACTGTATTGTTCAGGACTGGCATTACTGGGATGGAGCCGGCAGACAAGGCTGCTACTGCTTTAACTCCTCCTATGGTGATGTAAAGAAGACAGTTACTGAACTGCATAAAGCAAATATTCACACACTTATCTCTATTTGGAGTCAATTAGAAGAGGGTTCTCCACCTTTTAATGACTTTAATTCAAAGGGCTGGCTCTGGCCTTCGGACGGGGAAACCCATTTTATAGATGCTTACAGTGCCGATGCGCGCGAAGAGTTCTGGAAACTCATTTACAATGCTTTTTTTGATCCTGATGTTCAGGGGTGGGATGGATGGTGGCTTGATAATGATGAACCTTTTCCCTACCCTAACGGTGTTAACCGGCGCACTCTTACCACTGCAATGGGAAAGGGAGTTCTCTTTTACAACACATACACATTCCCAATGACTGAAATGGCTTATAAGAACTGGCGCAGAGACATACCAGACAAACGAGCCGTCATTCTTCATCGGGCAAACTTTCCTGGTCAACAGTCCCATTCCTGTATGCAATGGAATAACGATATCGCCTGTAGTTGGGATGCATTGAAAAATTCAGTTCCCAGTGGTCTCAATTCCACACTTACCGGTATCCCTTACTGGTGTACAGATATTGGCGGTTACTGGGGAGCAAACGTTGACTACTCTCCGGCATCAATGCAGGAGCTTTTTACCCGCTGGTTCCAGTATGGTGCATTTCAGCCGGTTTTTCGTATTCATGGAAACATGAGAGCCGGTCAGGGCAAAGAGCTTTATAACAAAATGTGGTCGGAAACCACCAGGGAAAATCTTTTGCTTATCGACAAACTCCATTACCGGCTTATGCCCTATATTTATTCTCTTGCCTGGATGACAAGCAATGACGATTACACACCCATGCGTCACCTGGTTTTTGATTTTAAATATGATCCGCAGGTAAAAAACATTGGTAACCAGTTCATGTATGGACCGTCAATAATGGTGAGCCCGGTCACAAAAGAAGGGGCAACATCGCGCCAGGTATACTTTCCATCTGGAATGTGGTACGATTTCTGGACAGGGTCAATAGTTAATGGTGGTATAACAAACAATATCTCTGCGCCACTGTCGAAAATACCGCTTCATATCAGGTGCGGTTCCATATTGCCAATGGGGCCCGATATTCAGTACGCTACCGAAAGGGCTGATACTATCGAGCTGCGGATCTATCCGGGAAAAGACGGTTCCTTTACAATATACGAAGACGAAGGTAATAATTACAACTATGAAACCGGCCATTACGCCACAATTCCCATTACCTATATAGATGCCACCCGCAACGTTGTTATAGGTAAACGTAAGGGCAGTTTTGGCGGGATGGAACAGAAAAAAGTTTTCAATATCGTTTTTGTCTCCAGTGGTCACGGAATCGGAGGTGAGATAACCGAACAACCCGACCATTGTCTGGAATATACCGGTGAGAAGGTGTCTGTTATTCCTGTAGGCGTTTTGCCAGCGAAACCAACAGGGGCATTAAAATTACCAGGGCTTACTCTTAAGACCGCCGCAAACCGGATCGCTTTACCCGGGATATATTCGGGTAAGCTTAAAGAGATCTGTGTGTATAGTTGTTCCGGCAGACTACTGAAAAAGACAATTGCCCATAAAAACGTATTGGATATAAAGAAAGATCTGGGACTTCATACCGGTGTCTATGTCGTAACTGCGAAGGTAATTAAATAAGAATACCTGAGTCTCTTTTTGTGCCGGAATTGTTAATGTGTGCTCCGGCACAAAAGGCCCTGTTTTGTTAACGATGAAATCACCCGCTGATATCGTCCCCCTTAATAAAGGGGGATTATGGACTGCCGTACTGCTATCACACACCACAAGGGGCTGTAAAATCCATGCAGGGCTTCGGATTTTATCTATAAAAAGGCCTCATTTTTAAGATCAGCTCTAAAGAATTTGTCGTATGCATACAAAAATGCCACTTTAAAGGTTTAATTTCTAAATTCAGCTTTTAAAAAATTAACGCATGCATACAAAAAAAACTCTTCAAAGGCCTGATTTTTCAAGATCAGCATTGTAAAAATTTACACTAGCTTTAAAAAAAATGGCTTTAAAGGGCGATTTCTTTACTTTAGCATTTAAAATTATCACGGAGCAATAAAAAAATGGTGCCTTCAAAGTTCATTTTTTCCGATTCAGTATAGCAAATTCCTGCAAAGCAATTAAAAAAAAATCGTTTCAGAATTCATTTTTTTCCGATTCAGTAAAGCAAAAAAACGTTTTAAAGTTCAAAAAAATGAAATCAAAGGAATTTTTTTTCCGATTCAGTAAAGCAATATTCCCATTTAATATTAAAAAAAATCAAATCAGCCGAATTTTCGTTCTCGTTTGTTTAATTAAAAATGAGCAGGAGTTTTCAAGTTTTGTTATCAAAGAAACATTTTTGCCAATTAGTAGATAAAAATCCTGTTTGAGCATTCCTGAATTCCTATCCAAAGGATACTTTTTTCAATATAGTGTGCTAAAATGGGTTTTATTTGGAAAAAAAACATCTTCTATTGCACGATATTTCGAGCTAATTGCTAAAACGATCTGCTTGTTAGGTTTTTCTTATCTTTGATGGGGAGATTTTTAACCTTGATATAGTTTTAAGGCCGCTGCAGGTAATTATGTGCAAGCTCCAGAGTCACATATTAAAAAAGCCGACCCTCATTAAGCGGGGTCGGCTCATTGAAATTTCTGCTGTTAATTCTTTTTACTTTAAGCATCAACCATTTCTTTATCCATTTCACTTTTCTGCTGAGTTTCATTCATGGATTTTTTCGCTTTTACAGAAGCTTGCCCAAGACGCATATGGTAGTTGCTGGAGTATAAGACATGCTTCGGATCATCTTCATCAAACACGTACTGCCCTGCCTCATACACCTCATTGATCGCTTCCTTCAGATAAGTCCAGGCCTTATAATAGATTACTTTAGCTTCATTTAACTTCTCCGGATTGATAACCATTCGAGAATAGGTTTCCGAAAGTCTCGTGTGAAATTCTGAAGCTTGTTCTATAAGGGAGGGATCTGCAAAAATTGCTTTAAGTTTCTCTTCATTTTCTTTTGCCAACTTATGCATGGAAAGAAAATCCAGAACTCTGTCAAGACTGCCCTGCCCTTCCCTTATTCTTTTTACAGCATCAGTCAGCTCTTTATCATTTCTGAATGCTCTTGTGAGTGTTTTCAGTAAGATACGTCTTAAATTGTCAGCTTCAGGCTGCATCTCACCCCACTCCTTTTTTGCACTCGAACCCATCTCTATGTAGGTAACCACCTGCGTCGCGCTCCAGGTTAGAGCACCCGCACGCGCTTCAAAGCTGTCCAGATACTTCAGTTCAATTCCGGAACGCTCAAGTTTCGCCCGGTCTTCTTTGATAAGAGCTAAAACCCGGCTTGCCTCCCCCACCGCCTCTTCGACAGGCATTGCTGGAAACATATACTCTGTTAAAGCAGAAATAGTCGGAAATAACGTCTCGTAGTGCATTTTCTGTTGGGGCGTTACTTCGATTGGATTGATGGGAATATCTGTCATGGTAAACCTCCTTTTGACAGATTTATGGTGTTAGTTTAGCCCCGCGCATAATCCTGTAAAAGAAGGACAGTTCTACTTGCCAATTGTATCTTAATCCATTGCGAAAAAAATCCGGCAAGCAAGTATGAGAATAATTATTTGGGAAAAAAACAGGACAGGACTTAGCGAAACGGGAAATTCTTAAAGACAAGATATTTAATTTACGCCAGAGTTAGCAACACTTTTCTTTGAAAATTCTCTTTTTTTTGTGACAGAATGGTTTTGGATGGCAGATTTTTTATTAGATTATTTTTTTCTCTTTATAATAGAGCTGTCCGGTTCGGATGTCTCTACACGGGAGGGGGCTTTCCAGCGGGGGATTTCCACTGCAACGCCTAATGGGCAAGTTGAGTTAAAGAACGATATCGACAACGATAACGATTAAGAATTGAGACAAATAAAATGAGACCAATCCCAAGCCCCCAGTGGAACGAAATCATGCATAACCATGGGCGCAGCACACGGAACTGACCGCAAATAAATCAGGATATTTTGAGTAACGAACCTGCGAATCTCTCAGGGAGTCAAGATATTGTACCACAAGTTTACGCGACATTGTTGTGAAGAATACGGCAAGAGTTATATATTTTTATGGATTCTGGCACAGGTAAGCTAACCGGATACTACGGAGGAATACTATGAGACATTTTTTGACATCTTTGCTGGCTATTTTTACACTTTCAACTATTACATCAGCACAAAAGACCCATCAGGTAGATACTATAAGTACCTCATCAGGCAATCTGGCGATCACCTTTATAGGGCATGGCAGCCTGATGTTTTATTATGATAATTTGATTATTCATATAGACCCCTACAGCAAAATGGCTGATTATTCCACTTTGCCTGATGCTGATCTGGTTTTTATCACCCATGATCACCAGGATCACCTTGACACAACCGCACTGAACCTGATCCGTAAAAAAGGGACCACTGTTATCGGGCCGCAATCGATTGAAGAGGTAAGTGATGCAATCTTTATTAAAAACAACGAAAGTAAAGTTTTCAAAGGTGTTTCTGTCAAGGCTGTACCGGCTTATAACATTGTGAATAAACGAGAAGATGGTAAGCCTTTTCATCCCAAAGGCGAAGGAAACGGGTATATCTTTTCATTGGGAGACAAAAAAATCTACATTGCTGGAGACACAGAGAATATTCCTGAAATGAAACAGTTTAAGGAAATAGATATCGCTTTTCTTCCAGTAAATCTTCCATACACAATGACCCCGGAGATGGCTTCAGATGCCGCCAAAGTTATACAACCAAAGATTCTCTATCCATACCATTTCGGGGACACAGATATCTCAAGACTTACCAAGCTGCTTAAAGCTGAAGACATTGAAGTGAGAGTGCGCGAGATGCAGTGAAGAAGATGCTTACCAAAGACTGGTGGTCGATTGCAAAAAAAAAAAATCGAATATCGAATTAAGAATTAAGAGTGGGCACTCAGAATTGGAGCCCACGGACTGACCAAAACAGGTACACTGCGTATTTGCGAGCAACCATAATAATTGTCAGGTAACTGGAAACAAATCAAAGTGATCTGACCATAACCCCTCCGTAGAGACAGCCGTCCAAACGTCTTTACACCGGGCCACTTTTCAGCGGGGGGATTTCCACCACAACGCCTGGACATATTGAGTTAAAGAACGATATCGACAACGATAACGATTAAGAATTAAGACAAAGAAAATGAGACCAGGCACACACCATTCCCAATCCCCAAGCCCCCCCCAGTGGGGCAACATTATGTATAAGTAAGCAAAGCAAAGCAGGAGCCCATGGATCTAACCTTGGCCTCGCACACACCTCTGACACTTTTTTTAGATAAATAAAATGAAACTTTTCAAACTCAGATATCACCTATTTTATTATACAGTATCTTATTGGAAGTTAAATTCAGGGCTTAACTCAAGTCTCAAACTACATACAATTGTATTTCTTTGAGAAAGCACAGGTGTATTGATATGTTAAAAATGATTTTGTTCCTGTTCATAATCTGCATTTCAACCCATGCATCACCAAAGCTCAAGGGACAAAACAACCTTCTACCCGGTGAACAGAAATACCGGCTTATTGTCAAATTTGCACCTGAAGAGGTATTGGATATTGAAGAGGGAAAGCCATATTTCTCTGCACACAGAAATACTCCACCCCTATCCCGAAACACTCTGCAAAAATACCGGTTCAACCAGATAATCCGATTTTCAAATGAAGAAAAAAAGCTCATGCGTTCAGGGCAGACTCCACCCCCAAGCGAAGAACAAGCCTTTAACAAGTACAAATTCAGAGGTTTAGTGTTTCTTGAAAATGCGGATGAGATGAGCGGTAAAGAGCTTTTAGAAATCGCTGATGATCTCGAAAAATTGGACTTCGTGGAATACGCTGCCCTGGAACCGGTTAACCCTCCTCCTCCTCCCGGCTATTCAAATAAAGCTTCACAGCCAGGTATCAGTTTACCTCCACCGGCTACTCCAGATTATTCTGACAGACAAACTTACAGAAACAGTTCTTTTTTAAATATCGAATACACCTGGTCACTGGGAATAAAAGGTCAGGGGATCCGGATTGCCGATATCGAGTGGGGATTTGACTATGACCACGAAGACCTGAGAAGGTCCCGATTCATAGAACTTCGGGCAACCACAAATCATACATATGATAATCATGGCACCGCTGTCGCAGGAATAGTATTCGCAATAGAGAACAGCTACGGTATGACCGGTATGGTTAATCAGGTAGATACTCTTTATGGTATATCCGAAGTAGGTATCAGCAGAGCGTCAGGAATCCTTCTGGGACTTGAGCGGCTAAGGGCTGGTGATGTTTTCATGTATGAGATGCAGACAGGTGGAAAGGATGATAATTATGTACCGGCAGATTTTAATCAAGCCGTATGGGATATTACCAAAGAAGCTACTGAAGACGGGATAATTGTTGTGGCAGCAGCAGGAAACGGTAATGAAAATCTCGATGACCTATATTATAACAGCTATAATGCAAGAGGAGACAACGGTTCTATAATTGTAGGTGCAGGTAGTTCAAGTTCTTCACGCAACAAACTTAACTTCTCTACCTACGGCAGTAGAGTAAATGTTCAGGGGTGGGGTCAATCGGTTGCCAGTACCGGCTACGGAGCACTCTATAATGGTGGTGAGCACGCAACGTATACAAGCTCATTTTCAGGTACAAGCTCTGCAACTCCAGTCGTAACGTCTGCAGTAGTTGCCATACAGTCTTATGCTAAAAACGTACTCGGATTCGTTCTCACTTCACAGCAGATGAGAAGCCTTCTTATTGAAACCGGACGTGCACAAGGTTCAGGCGGCCATATCGGGCCTTTCCCTGATGTCAGGGCTGCAATAGAGAAACTCCGTGATCAATATGCAACCAGACTGCACATTGTATCAAATATCAACGATACGATTCTTTACACCGAATCAGAGTGTCATCTCAAATGGTCTTTCAATAACTTGTCGGGACCGGTATCGCTGCAATTATTAAACAGCCGCAATGAACTTCTGCAAATCTCTGATGACATCTCCCCAGATACTCTGTATTTATGGCTTATCAGTTCAAACATTGCCACCGGAAATAATTACAGACTTATTCTTTCAAACTCCGATGCATCTGACACATCCGGTTTTTTTACTATAATAAAAAAGAAGCCGGATACTAATACTGTATTGCTTGATCAGAGCGGTATCTCTGTAGTTTACGTATCTAATCAGGAAAATGATACCGGAAACGGAGCCGCAACTAATGTAATTGACAGCAGAACCAATAAAATATGGTACACCAAAACAACAGTCAACCACCCTCACTCCATAATACTTAAAACCAGTACTGCTTACGGACTATCGGGCCTGTCCTATACACACAGCAATGAAGATGCTTATGGTATTATTACCGATTATCGCATCGAAATAAGCCCGGACAGTATCTCCTGGGACACAGTTGCCTCTGGAGGGTGGGACCGGGACAGTGTGATTTCACTGGTAAGATTCGATCCAACATGGGGAAATTATGTACGCCTGAGCTCCCTTGCTTCACACAACGGCAACCCCAGGGCATCGGCTGCTCAGATTCATCTCTATATCGAGCAGGGATACAAAAGAGAGCAAATAATTGCATTTACCACCATTGCGGACACAGTGACTTATGGTGACATCCCTTTTCTTATTGAAGCACATGCACTTTCGGGACTTCCGGTTACATTTACCAGCTCAGACACGGCTGTCATCAGTATCTCTTTTGACAGCGTTTATATAAAAGGTGCCGGCACCGTAATCGTTACTGCATCACAGAGCGGTAATGATACCTGGAAAGAAGCAACAGATGTGGAACAAACGATCACAGTCAGGAAAAGAGCGGTTTTTATCAGCGGGGTCACGGTTCAAAACAAAGTATATGATGGCAACAACTTTGTCGCACTTTCCGGCACTTCAGCCCTTGATAGTGTATTGACTGGCGATTCTGTGAATTTAGACAGTAATGTTGTCGCTTTATTTGAAAACAAAATGGTCGCAGAAAACAAGCTTCTGACTGTGAACGGTGTTCTGATCGGCAGTGATGCTGCAAACTATTATCTGCAACCACTGCAGCTAAAAGCCTCAATCACCCCCAGGCCTCTTTCGCTGACCGGTATCTCAGCGCAAAGCAAGGTATACGATGGGACCGACGCAGCCACGCTTTCCGGTACTGCGGAACTTGATAGTGTGTTGTCTGAAGATTCAGTGGAACTTAGTGGCACTGTTAGCGCGACATTTAACGACAGCAATGCAAACGCAAATAAGCCTGTGACCGTTCATGGATACCTGCTAAAGGGACCGGATGCCCCCAACTATTTATTATCGGTACCAATTGAATTAAGATCGGCTATTTCAAAGGCCCCTCTTGTAATCAGTGTTAATGATGCCACAAAGGGAGAAGGTCTCACAGATCCTGAATTTACAGTAACCTTCAATGGATTTGCTTCCGGTGAAGATGCATCAGTTCTTGCAGGAACACTTCAAATCGACCGTACTCCCGAAGGTGAAGATCCAGGTGAGTATGCAATCGTCCCTTCAGGTGTTTCATCAGACAATTACGAGATTTCTTTTGTAAGTGGAACTTTAACCATTGAACCAGCGATTTCGGTAAGAAATCCCCGCAACTCACAACGAGGTCACGCCAGGCCTGCAAATTCATCACAAGATGAGCAGGTGCAATCGAAGCAGAATCTCTGCAGTATCACTTTTTCTAAGAACCCTGTTTATCTCTCCTCTGGAGCAGCTAGTTTCAGAGTAAAAGTACCGTGTCAGTCTGTTCTGAACATTGTCATTTATGACGCTTCGGGAGATATGCTCGACTCCAGATCAGTTCTTACCAATTACAAAGGTGAAAGTGATGTGTTGACCTGGGACCTGAGAAACAGAAAAGGCAGCAGAGTATCTGTAGGAACATACCTTGTGCAGGTAGAGGCACGCGGGTTAAAAGTTGCAGAATCGTACAGATTCAGAAATAAGCTGGGAGTGGCAAGAGGGAGATAGAGAAGCTCTCGAGTGAGCAGATGTGGGAAAACTGGTACAATAAAAATCAAATAATCAAGTTCCGGTTTGACCAACCATAACTAATTTTTTTCATCTTTGGTCACTTTTGCAATCCCAGCTTCAATTGATGTTTCTGCTGTAGTTCTTTTGACCCCAACTCCGGTCTTTGAGTTGTGCATGATATCATCCTTGCAGGCCTGGTGTAAGTAATGTAAAGATGCTTTTTCTGAAATGACCTCAGCATATTCACATTCTAAGTATCAGATAAATAAATAAAAAAACTCCCATTGCATTTACAAATAAAGCCAAAACAGTCGTGAGAACCAGATTGGATTTATATACACCTTTATCAAGCTCCCTTTCAATAACACTATACCTTACAAATGAAAATGTGGTAATTATCACACCGAAAATTATGAGTATTAATCCAGCGAAATGTGAAGGCCCCAGAACCGGAATGAATTGAGGGGAGCCGCCAAAAGCAAACTCCTCGAGCACAAGTCCAAAAGCCATAATTCCTATTGCCGTTCTTACCCAGGCAAGAAAGGTACGCTCGTTTGCCATATGGGCACGACGATTCATACTTATTGGAGCGATCACTTAAACTCCTTCGCTAAAGTCTCAAATGCTGCCACATTACATTTTCAGCCAGACGCCCATTAATCAGTTCATTTCGCATAAAACGCATTGAAGATTCAGTGTGCCTGTAAAACAGCTTCAACCCCTCACAGAGATAATTGTGGCCACATTCTCCAGAAGAAGAAACGCTAAAACGATTCCTCGTACACTCGCCATGACAAAGAAAAAGATACTCGCACCTACGGCAATCTAAAGTAAGCTGCTCTGACTTCTGCAGCCCGAATCTTTTCTGCCTCTCAGAGAGCATAAGTTCAGACAGACTCTTCTTGCCGATGTTCCCCAACCGGCACTCAGAAAAGACGAAATGATCGCAAGGATATATACTGCCGTCGTGCTCAAGTACAGGCGCTTTGCCACACTCCTTCGATATCACACATAATGAAGCATTTTCTTTGCACCAGTTACCAAGAACCGCATCAAAGAACGGTACGAAATACCTGCCCACATCCCCGATAATCCATTCATCATAGATCGCCACCAGAAAGCGTCCGTAATCAACGGGCTTCACAGACCAAGGTGCAACCAGTCTGTTATCACGTTTGAAGGGAGGCAGGGTTCGCGCTTTCGCTCCCTTTTTTGGTAGTTGAGACAAACATTCCACAACAGGAATGAATTGCATGAACCGAATATCCAGCTCCTTGAAAAAACGATAGATCTCCACCGGATACCTGGCACTATAATCATTGATTGTTGAGAGTATATTGAACTCAACATCATACTTCTGAAAAAGCTTCATCGCCCGAATGACCCGGGAGAATGTCCCGTGTCCGCTACTATCCCGGCGATACCGATCATGTATGTGCTCCGGCCCATCCAGAGAGAGACCTACCAGAAAGCGGTTCTCATGGAAAAATCGACACCAATACTCATCGACCAGCAAGCCATTAGTCTGGAGAGAGTTTTCCACCTGTCTGCCTCCAGCGTGCTTACGCTGGAGTTGCACGGCCTTTTTGAAGAATTCGATACCCCTTAACAGAGGCTCTCCTCCATGCCATATTATGGAGATGCAATCCCCATTCTGTGAAAGCATGTATTGGCGGATGAAAAGCTCCAGAAGCCGCTCACTCATCATGCTGCTTCCGCATGATGAGCCCGTTCTATTCTTTTGCGTGTAATAACAATAGCTGCAGGCCATGTTACAAGCAGACCCGACAGGCTTTAGCATCACCTGAAATGCATCGGTTTCATTGACGGGTCTAACTTTATCCGTAATACTGGATTTATCGATCACAATCAGTTACTCCGTAATCAGAATTGCCCGCATCCGCTGCTCGTCAGTAATTTTCGAATCATCGTCAGTTGCACCTGCCGGGATCTCGATTTCAACCCAGTTCACTTCACCGTTGAATTTTCTAATATTATAATCACCAGTAATACGCGATCCGTTGTCGCTGCCGATCTCCAGCGGCTCATCGCTTGCAAACGGAAGCGGCTGAGTTCTACCCACCCGGCCTTCTCCCACTGTTCGATTGTCTATTAGGAGGCGAACTAACCCACCTTTGGCTACACCACCCCCATCGTATTCAAAATCCATTCCCACAATATGCTTTCCTGGCGGAATCGGTTCGGGGGTCCCGATGTGAAACAGATCAATTCCATAGAAATTATAGCAGTACTTCAGATGACCTTCTTTAGTATAGAGAGACCATCCCCCGGGAAGACCGCCCTGAGCCACGATCACACCTTCACAACCGCCAGCAGGCACAATGATTTCTGTCTTCAACTTGTAAGATTTGTTTTTTATATTGATGACACAGAAAGCGTTTAGCCGACCGATACCAGAGTAAAGCCTCTGTTTCCTCTCTTTTGCAAGAAGCGGCCTTCCCGCACGGTCCGGATCGGCCCGGTAGGCTGCACGATCATCAAGCGGCAAAACATTATATTTTGCGGCTTCGATAAGAAAGAGCCGCTGAAGCTCACGCAGCTTTTCCGGATACTTTTGCGACAGGTCATGCGCCTGAGCCCAATCGGTATTCGTGTCGTAAAGCTCCCATATATCATCCTCTAGCTTCGGTAAAGGACGACCTGTAACAGGTGTGTTGTGTGCAGTTACAGCAGTCCATCCTTTGTGGTAAATGCCACGGTTACCTAGTATCTCGAAATACTGCGTTTCGTGCTTTTCGGCTGCATCGGGATCATTAAATGTATAGGCCATACTGACACCCTCAATAGGCTGCTGTTCGGCACCGTTAACCATCGTTGGTTGCGGGAGTCTGGCGATCTCAAGAAAAGTTGGAGTAACATCAATAACATGATGAAACTGCTGTCGAAGTTCACCACGCGAGCGAATTCCACCCGGCCAATGGACAATCAATCCATTTCGCGTCCCACCCCAGTGAGAAGCAACCCGCTTTGTCCACTGATATGGGGTATCCATGGCGTGTGCCCACCCAAGAGAGTACTGCGGGTATGATTGGGTTGTTCCAAATGAGGAAAGTCGTTTACGCAGAAACTCTGGAGTCTCTACATCTGCCATTCCGGTCATAGTCAGCGACTCGTTCCAGGTGCCATTAATTGTACCCTCACCGGAAGCACCGTTATCTCCTGTAATAATCCAGATCAGAGTATTATCCAGCTCACCCAAGTTCTCTACCATTTCGACTACCCTGCCAATGCAATAATCGGTGTGCTCAAGAAAAGCAGCATAAAGCTCCATCTGGCGAATCAGCACTGGTTTCATCTCATCAGAAATTTCGCACCATGCAGGAATGCCCTTAGGCCTGAGTGTTAGCTGGCATTCTTTTGGTATGACTCCCAGTTGCTTCTGGCGACTGAAAGTTTCGTCACGAACTGCATCCCAGCCCTTGTCAAAAGCTCCGCGATAACAGTCACGCCAGCCATCAGGTACATGGATAGGCGCATGCGTGGCACCAGGTGCAAAATACAGAAAGAACGGCTTGTCCGGAGTCAGAGATCGCTGCTGACCGATCCAGCGACGTGCCTTCTTTGCGAGATCCTCGCTCAGATGATACCCCTCTTCCGGCGTTCTTTCTGGAATGACAGAGTTCGTGCCCTCGATAAGGCTTGGATAAAACTGGCTTGTTTCACCTCCGATAAAGCCGTAAAAATATTCAAACCCGCTGCCTGTGGGCCAACGATCAAAGGGTCCCATAGGGCTCCACTCCCATGTCGGAACCTCATGACATTTACCAAACTGCGCGGTCGAATACCCGTTGAGTCGCAACATCTCGGCTATCGTTGCTGCAGAATCAGGCCGCTGCGATGAGTAGCCAGGTGCAGTAGTAGCCATATCGGAGACTACACCCATCCCCACCGAATGGTGGTTTCGACCAGTCAATAGAGACTGTCGGGTCGGAGAACAGATTGCAGTCGTATGAAACCGGGTATAACGTAAGCCGTTTTCCGAGAGCCGGTCGAATGTTGGCGTCCTGCATGGCCCTCCGAAAGCGCTGTTCGACCCAAATCCGGCATCATCAAGTAATACAAGGAGAATATTTGGTGCTCCCTTGGGAGGACGCAATGGCTTTATTGGCTCATGTCTGGCATCAGGATCCCTGGAATCGTACACAGTCGGCCCTGCGCGTCTGTGAATGGGAATCGGAAGCACCTCGCGGGGAATATGGTCTGTCATAGTCTTTCACCTTCTGATTGTTGAATTTCAGGGGAGTGGCTGTCTGCTTACTCCCAATTTCCCTATGTTACACTGGAGCACGTATTATTTTGACTGCTAATGAGAACGTACCTGCGAAGCGGGATGCCAGCACCTTTTCAATTTCAAAACTTATCGCAGAGCATTATCGTCATATTCAGTGCTGTTGCGCATACCCCGCATTCGGTCTATACGTAGCATTATACCTTGGAGGCGTCGCGCGCCTTCGAAGGATCATTGCAATTGGAAACAGAACCATCAGATCGACCACTGAGAACAGAACAACCATTGTGAGTATCTTTGGATCATCAAAATCCTGTGATGCAACCACTAAGGCTGCTGCAATGTTTCGCTGCCCTGTGCCTAACCCCATGACAGCGCGGCGATTAAAGCCCTGGCTGCTTATCAGATAACCTATACCAAACCCCCCGATAGTTAGAAGGATTGCCCCCATGACAGCTCCGGTTCCAAACAGTTCCCGAAAGAGTGGGCCATTGAGCACCAATGAAGTCACAACAATTATCACCAGCGCGATGGTCGAAGTCTGCCTGGCGATAGGCTGCAAGCGCAACGCCAGTCGGGGAAAGATTGAGTCCAGTAGATGGCCGACCAATAGTGGTAAAAGCATCGTCAAAACTAAAGGTATCGCGATACCGACGGTATTTACCGAAACACCCTTAATCACTAATGGGACTACAAGCGGCATGTAAATTACCGTGAGCGGCATCAGGAGAACTAGCAGTGAAGCACCCAGACTCACGTCTGCATTGGCGGTCTGAGTCAGTTTAAGAAGAAACGGTGCTCCAGCAGCCATGCCAACCAGGACCATCCCTGTAGTCAACGAAGAATCAAATGCGAACAAACGTGTAATCCCAAGTGCAAGTAATGGCACAAGAATAAAATTGGCAACGAATGCACGGAAGACCCGGTCGGGATATCGCAGAGGCCCTAAAATCTCACTGAATGTGAAACTCAGACCAACAGCAAACATACTCGCGATTGGAAAGAGCAGCACAGATATATTCGAAAGATACTCGATGAGAAGCATTGTATACTACCCCTTTAGTTTGATGCTATATATCTGCTGCTTTTTGGAAAACTCAAGATCGCCAGCGTTGAGCTGGTGTTTATGAAAAACTTACTGCTATCATCAGTTTTTACGCCTTTTTTTGATAATACTGAAATATCACCATCAACTTCGAGAAAAGCGTGCCGCACAGAGGAAACATCTCTCACATTTTTTTCACGTAGTGCTGCCAACTTGTCCTTTCCCACCGTTGGTTTCGGTACCAGACGCAAAAGCAGAAAAAACACACAGAACACAGCAGTCACCCGAAAAAGCATCTCGGAAAATGTAGTGGTGAAGGCTATCGCTTCCATCATAATGCCAGATTCCCTCGTGAAAAGCAGAGAGTAAATCGCTGATTCAGGCAGATCACATTCGGGCTCGAATTTTGCCAGTTGGGCATTTTGAATTTTAAAAAAAATGCAAATTAAATGCCAGAAAGATAAGAGGCAGTTACGGGGACTTAAGCGGTGAATGAAAAGTGAAGACTTAATAAACGGAAAATAGCACCGGTTATAAGTAGATCATCCGAAAAAGCGGGCCGCTTTACGGCCCGTTTTTATCTCTCAGGATATGCGATACCCGTTACTTCCTTGAGAAGCTCCCCGGCAAACTCCTTCGGCGTACTTGTAGCAATATCCCCAATTGATAGTATTCCAATAACATTTCTATGCTCATCTTTGACCAGTAACCTGCGAATCTTTTTGTACTCCATTATTTGAGTCGCCTCTTCCAGTTCCATGTTTTCTGTGCAAAAAAACACTTCCGGTGTCATAACTTCCTTTACTTTTGTGCCAACAGGGTTCTTCCCTTCTGCAATTGCCCTCACAGCAATATCACGGTCAGTTACCATTCCCACTGGCTCATCTCCTTCAAAAACAGGGATAACACCTTCATTTTTATCCCGCATCTTCTCTGCAGCTTCCCTGATCGTGCTGTCAGGGCGAACATAATCCACTCCATAGGTCATCACTTCGTTGACTTTCATAGTGACCTCCTTTCCCCTTACAGGATTACGACACAAACCGATTTAAGATTTTATTACTCCGGTAATTAAATATTTCCCATTCTCCGATTGTAACTACTAAGCGTTTTTCCCGACAGTTGAAACCCCAAAACTAGTTAATTATATAAATAAGTACGAAATCCGAAACAAGATCAGGAAAATTGGAAGTAGTTGTTCTGCAAAGAGCTAACTGATACATTGGCTATCTTAAAACATTTTTCCTCTTTAGAATTTAAAAAGGAATAAGTACGAAATCCAAAATAAGAATAGAAACAAGAAATGGCAACAAGGCCAAATTAAAAACCTATAGTCACTTGAAACACTCTTATCTCTGTTTAGAAATTAGAAATTTGGAATTTGTTTAGGATTTAAGAATCGTGATTTGGAATTTTCTTCAGTTAGAATATTATTAGGATAGTAGTTTAATATTTTTCCAAGTAGATAACTGAGCAATATTTAATTGCAGAAATAATAGATTTTGAAGATTTCTGATTCCGATATTCTATGTTCGATGTTGGTTATTCAATATTTAAATTGATTGTGCTGCTCGTAGCAAAGGCTCGCTATGGCAGCACAATCAAAGGTGTTGAGAGTGTCTACTGTGTATCGCTCTCCAGGCTTTCCATTTCTTCTTTCAATTTTTCGATCTCTTCATTAATAGCTTTATCCTTGCTTATGATCTTATCTGCTTCTTTCTGTATAGCAGAAGTGTTGACTATCTTATGAATATTCGCAAGAGCATACTCTATGTCGTTTCTGACAGCCTCAAAAGATCTTTCAAAGAATTTTGTCCTTTTGGCATCTTCAGCAAACAACAGATAATCGTCGATTTGCTCTTTATGTTTGAGTTGATCGTTATGCAAGCTGTCGATTGCCTGCTGTTTTGCAGCCTGCCCTTTTCTTGCAGTGTTGGTAACCCTTTCTGCCAGGAAAGCGTAAGACAGTCGATTGTTCTCATAGCGCATTTTCTCTGCATTGAGAGAATCTTCAGAAAAGCCATTGAAAGAATCCATCTTTTCAGCTACAGGGCTAAGGACACTCTGCGCCTGCATGAAATTTTTCTCCAGCATGTAGCCATAAGCCTGTAAGAGCGCAGCTTCTGCCTGGATAACAAATCTTTGGGCTTTTCCAGCCAGCGCAGCTCCGGCATTAATACAATCTCTCCACTGTCTGGCCTTTATAGCAGTCCATCCCAACCCTAACAATGCATCCTCATAATAGTAACTTTCCGGTGGAACCATTCTTAGAGCTGAGACTGCTTTGGACAGTGAGCTTTCTTCATAATAAACATATCCCAGAAGAACCAGAGAGCGGTTAGCAATCTCTTTCTGAGATTTTCCTGTAGCATTAGCACTCACGCAATTATCAAGCCTTGAAATAATTCCGGTCATATCTTCAGTATCCGTCATGGCCAGAGCTGTGGCAGCAGAATGCTGTGCAAAAACATAAATCGGGTGTGTATCTGGAATCTGATCAAAGTATTGAAGAGCCTTGTCATATTCTCCCTGACGTAATGCGGTTTCACCCATTATATAATTTCCATGAGCACGGATCGAATCGGAAACCCCCTGCCGGTTCAGTTCAATGTACTGGTTATAAACCGAGTCATAATCACCCTGCCGATAGTGAACCCGCATGAGTCCCAGATCGCTGTGCGGGACAATTGAACTTAGAGAAAAGTCCTGTTTAACCGACTGATACATCTTCTTTGCTTCTTCCCTCATATCCAGCTCTTCGAGACTGGAGCCTGCAAAGTGGTTCACCAGATCGTTTTTATGAAAATCTGGAAACTCGATAAGAATTCGCTGATAAATAAAATATGCATTCCAGTAATCACCTTTATAGTAGAGTTTCATGGCTTTGTTGTATAACTCACTTGAATTAAGGTTGACTACTCGTGCTATACGGCGGTTTCTGATCTCTTCTCTGCTTTTACCTACATCAGCACGCAAATACAGAGAATGGGTCCCCTGAAGTTCGTTTTTAATCTCTTCTCTATACTGATACAGAAAAGAAAGATCTCTTCCCCCATTGACCTGAGGCACATTCAGTTCTACTGCGGCTCCCCAGAAATCAAACTTTTTGGAATGACCAACATTTGTAAACCCCTTAACCGCTACAAAGGGAAGAATCCAGAAACCTCCCTGCAGGAAAAAATCCCATTCCAGATATTTCTCATTATTAATGAATGTTTCTGTTTTAGTAAACAGATCGGTCATATCAAACTCTAAATCAACTTCTATTCTGTCGCTAAGCATGGAGGCATGATAGTAGGCCTTTGTTGAGAAAGGCATTTTGTCTAAATCGGAGAGCTTGGGCGCAATCAGGTTCTGGAATGTAAGTCCAGCCACATGAAAACCAAGCACAGGGTGAAGTAGTAACCGACAAGTGAACCCCAGATCAGCTCCAATATTCAATGAAGGCGAATCACCGAAATTTCCTTGATATGCTAAATTGAGATTTAGCCCCACATTGATTCGTCGCCAGGGGTTAGTGGCATAAGAAAGAGTAAAAAGGTAGTTACTGTTTTTTGCCCTGACAACGTAATCGGGATCATCTAAGGAAAAGTTTGATACTTCATGTCCGTTTTCACCGATCACAGAGAAACCGGCAGTGTGATAAATTCCCACCGGTACCACTACACCAGCTTCCCAGAGCTTTGCAGCCTCATCACTTGATAGAGAGATAACGCCTCTGATTGAAGAATACAGATATTCCATCATCAGAGCTGGATTAGTGTTTGGAGAATAGTATTTAGAAAATGTTCTCCATTGATCGGAGAGAATATATTCACCGGGCAAACCATCTGAATAGGTTTTTAATACTGAGCCCGGCAACATGATTAAAAAACCGGTTAACAGGAGAAATCTGGAAAGAACGGCCCTTTTAATTTTGAATATCATAGTCTCAATTCCATTTTTAATAAATATGAATTTCCAATGTTACCTGATTTTCGCTTATCTGTAACGGATTAAACACAGAAGCATTCTTTATTCTTTTAGACCCCTACTTCCACTTTACCCCCAAAGGCACTTTCTTTACAGTGGTCTT
Organism: Fibrobacterota bacterium; assembly: GCA_023412475.1. Classification (GTDB taxonomy): domain Bacteria; phylum Fibrobacterota; class Chitinivibrionia; order Chitinivibrionales; family Chitinispirillaceae; genus JAAYPC01. The sequence continues at coordinate 41,884 of JAEYNR010000080.1, forward strand.
CCTGCTATTGGTTTTTTCACTGATGGTGGTAGTATTGATTATGGCGGTATAAGTTCCGGTTCCTAATTTTCTTCCTTTATCACCTATTGGTTCCCATACAAAAAACAGTTTCTGTGTGATTTCATCAAACACACCCTCAATATCTTTGTTAATAAGAGTTTTGACTACATCATAAACAGTAGCAGTTCCCTCGATTCTTATTTTATTCTTTATGTCCCCACTAGGCTCCACTACTATGACAAGCCCGCTTGAGGGTGCTTTGCGCCCTTTTCGTTCAAAAGCTGCCACAACTACAGGTGGAACAGGTACATTAGGCCCTATGGGATTATTAACAGTTTTAATTGTTATATCATATTCCACCTCCTGAACCTTGATGGGGACTTTACGGTTTTCAGGATTGAGCTGCTTGTTATCCAGTGTATCACCGATTTTTGCAGCGATGTTTATCCATATCAGATCACCTTCAGTTATGGCAGAGCCAGTCTGAACAGAAATCACCTTGGTAGTGTAAAACCTTTCTTTGCTGAAAACTCCGTTCTCTGCAACTTCTACCCTGTATGCCTTCCCATTATGTGAAAAAAGGATCGGTTCCCTTGAAGTGAAATTATCGACCGGTTCCGAAAACTCCACCTGCAGTGAATCCTGTTCGTTTGAGAAAAATTTCCCGCTCATAAGCACTGGTGCGACCCTGTCCTGAACATTAATGATATTTCCTTCAATTAATCCTCCGGCAGGAAGAGTTCCACCGTTCACCGTGATGATATCGGTGGGGGAAACATAGGTTCTGATCTCATTATTTTGCTCAGCAACATTTAATGCAATTCCACCCTTAACGATACTGATCGAATTGAGTTTAAATTTGCGGGGATTGGGCAGGGAGATTGAACTTTTCAACATTTCCAAGTCTTCCTGATCGACTGACCCTTCGACTTCTATGAAAATACTGTCCACTTTCCCATCAGCATTACTATCATAATAATGTGCTGCAGGGAATTTGAGTATCTTGCTAATCGCAAATGGATAGGCTTTTCGGATTGTATCAAGAGGATTATCGGGATTACGGTAAATCAGAATAATACTGTCGGGATCTTCATGCTGAAGAATATTGTCCCTTTTGGGAACTCCAACCTCTCTTTCAAAATTTCCAGAGAAACCCGAATCGTTCTCTGTCAGTGGCAGATTCCGTAGAGTATCCCTAGCAGCTCCGGATTTATGAGTGACATCAACCTTCACTGTTTTATATCTGTTACTATTAGTGGTGAACACGACTTCCAATTTATTCATAGTTTCATTGATTGCATTGATGGGCTTGCCATTATACTGAAGAAAAAGATCCCGTTCCCAGCAGTCCAAATAACCCTCGGAAGGCTGGTTAATTTTGGTGCTGCGGACAATTTTAAACCCGGTTGTAGCTGAAGAATCGTATGCATTGCCATTTTCGTCTTTCATTTTCCAGGTGACTTCAAGGGTAAATGCTGTAGTATCAGTTGAAATGGCAAAATCATTGTTAAATTTGAAAGCGCTGTCACTGAAGGTTGTAGAAACTATACCATTAAGCTTCATGATGGTGGGTTGTCCGGATTTTTTGCTGATAATCACATTCATGACATTATTCATGAAAAGAGACATAAGACTGTCATGATTAGACTGCATTACCCATATATCACTGTTGGGATTGGTCTTTGAATAGTTATTATCCTTGATATTTTCTGTCATTGTAGTAATGATTTCTGGAGCTTCCGTTTCTCTGCTATGTAAATAAACCGTAAAGGTGGTGGGTGTATTGTCGCCTTTTGCGAATTCAGTTGAATCTTTATGACCATCACCTGAGGGTACGCCATCGGAAAAGAACACTATAAATCTATTTTCTTTGGGAATTAAATCCTCTGAAAGTCCCTTAAAACCCTGAAGCGCTCCATCAAAACCATAGTTGATATTTGTCCCGTATTGTATTCTTACTTCAAAATCCGCTTCGTACCCCAGATAGACAGTTCTCCCTTGGCTTCTTGTTCTCAACAAGAACTTAAGAATATCTATCCCAAGCATTGTAGTGTCATTAAAATTATAGGTAGAATCTAACCTAAGTGGAGGAAGAAACGCCTGCTCTGTGCTATTGGGAATAGAATCAGGTAAATCATCAAGAACTTCAAATATATCATGATGTTTCTTATTAAAATGAAGACCAGCGCCAAATATCGACAATCCTACCCATGCCCCTGGTTGCGCCTGGTAAATCGTATCCAGAAGCTCAACAGTTACCTTGAACCGTTCCCCACCGACATCGTTTGCATCACCTTGGGTCATACTACCGGAATTATCAATCACAAACATGATAGCCGGAGTGTCGGCACTGACCGTTTGAGTTGTCGCATTACAAGCTCTGATATTGGGTGCAAGGGAGATAACTTTGTTTGGCACTGTAATTACTTGCCCGTTGATATCTTCAGGACATGACCGGAAATTCCACTCACAAACTTCAGCGGCCTCTACCCCTGGCACAAAAATCTGGAATGCAAAACAGATTAGCAGACTGGCTGTGAATACTTTTTTTTTCATGATGCTTAATCCTGATTAAGTTTAGCAAAGAGTTATGATTCTATATTGTCATAGTACAAGATAACAGATTCTATCTATGGAGGCAATTTATTTCCCTGAACTGCCTTTTCAATAACAATTTGTTCAATTCAACATAAACCCTGCTTAAATCTCTTTAAGGGATTAAGCACTAATCTATATATAAATTCAAGACAATTCAACTTAATTTCTTAAACGCCTAACCTGGTCAACAGCTCCCTATATACCAAAAGCCCCATGTTGAATCGATTAAGTAGGCTCATAGCCCTTTTCAATAATAAATAAGACCAGTTTCTTTGTTTTGTTGCCTCGTCATGTTTGGCAGTTCAATTTTTTTTCCTTTTTATTATTCTGCTTCTATTGTAGGTATATAATAAGCAATGACCAACAATAGCTATTTTTAATTTAAAATAAAAAGCAGTTGATCTCCTATAGAAAAAGTGCTATATTTTAACCTTCCAGGATAAACAACATGAATTTCAGACTATATTCAGACTATATCCTTCTAAAAAGAAATCTCCTGCTCTTTGTTGTTGCTATATCAGTGGTGTTTGCATCACTGTCAGAAAAAAGTGAAGCCAGTATATACAACAATTCACAAGATGAAACTTCATTTTGCAAAACAGTACATCAAAACATATTCTTTTCTGATTGCAGTTTCGATTTGTCCGATGCTCTGCCTGTTCATCATATTTTAGATACCGACAAAAACCCTCTAGCTACTAAAAAATCGAACTTTTCATACATTCGTTTCACTAATGACAGCCGACCTGATATTATTAATACATCAGTTTGTTACTCCCTCCACCTGAATCAATTCCGCTCAACAGTTCTAATAATTTAGAATAGCTGCCCACAGTCTGCTAATTTTTTTTAACAGACTTCATGATCTGTAGGTTTGTAGATTTGCAATCAGCAGAATTAGTATGTAATTTACCGATAATTCTGTAGAAACTACTTTTTAAAAACCCGAGATTAAAAAGGGTTAGCTATGCGTCTTGTTCTTCTGGTACTGTTATCTGCCGGCTCTTTGTTGAGTTCACCAGCCAAATCTTCTTTTGATATATCCGATATGCTGATGCATCATGTAAGTGATAAAAAAGAATGGTCCGTGCTACCGGCAGCAAAACCAATACCCATACAAGATTTGAAAATAGGCTCTCTCACGATCCCCTTGTCGATGCATGTTGTTATGCTTGTGATCGCATCAGCGATTCTTTTAACAGTTTTTTGTACAGCATTCAGCAGAAGCAAAACTATACCTGGTAAACTTGGGCTGGCCATTGAACCGCTGGTTCTCTTTGTACGGGATTCACTGATTTATCCAGTTATGGGTGAAGAGCTGGGGAAAAAGTGGCTTCCCTTCTTTTTAACATTGTTTTTCTTCCTTTTGACCTCCAATATTATGGGGCTTGTTCCCATGTTTGGAGCTTCAACGGGAAATCTCAGTGTCACCGCAGCACTGGCAGCAATGGTTTTAATTGCGATAATAGTTCAGGGAATGCAGAGCAACGGGGTTATCGGATTCTTTAAAAACATGGTTCCAGCAGGAGTACCTTTACCGATCGGCATTTTTCTCATGCTGATAGAGATCCCCAGTGTGTTTATAAAATGTTCAGTACTGGCAATCAGGCTGTTTGCCAATATGATTGCCGGTCACATTATAATACTCTCGTTACTTTTGTTAATTTTTATTATTCATCCACTGGCCAGTGTGGTTTCTGTGCCATTAGCGCTTTTTATCAACATTTTAGAGTTACTGGTAGCAGTAATTCAGGCATTGGTTTTTACTCTATTATCAGCAATATTTATCAGCACATCGAGTAATCATAACTAGTTTTTTTTCTTTAAGGAGGCTTTATTATGGAGCAATCGATAGTATCAGGAATCAACATCAGTTATTTTGGAGCTGCAATCAGCCTTGCAATAATCGTGTTAGGCGCAGCATTAGGAATCGGTCATATTAGCGGTAAAGCACTCGAATCGATGGCCAGGCAACCTGATATAAAAAATGATGCCAGAATATTGATGATTCTGGGTGCAGCGCTTATTGAAGGTGTAGCTTTTTTTGCTGCAGTAGCATGTCTGATTCTTATCATGACGAAATAAACAGGTATACAGTATGAATCCACAAGATACTACTGCCACTGTTGTTCATCAAAGCTCTCCAATAAGCGGTCTTTTTTCAATAGATCCGGGGCTTTCGATCTGGACATGGGTGGTTTTCGGATTACTTTTTATTATTCTTAGAAAATTTGCCTGGACCCCCTTGATGGAATCGGTTAAAGCTCGGGAACGTCTGGTGGCAGACACTATTGACAATGCCAGAAAGACCAAAGAGGAACTGGAAAAAATAGCTGACGCTCAGAAAGCTATGATTCGTGATGCCCAGAATGAGGCAGGCAAGATAATCGAAGAAGGTAGAAAAAATGCCGAAAGTACCGCTCAACTGGTCGTTGATCGTGCCCGAAAAGAAGCTCAGACAGCTCTTGAGGATGCGAAATCAAAAATTACAACAGAAAAGGAAAATGCTCTTCGACAAATAAAAAATCAGACGATCGAATTAGTCATAAACACCTCTGAGAAGTTAATTGAAGAGAGTCTCAGTGATGAAACCCATCGAAAAATTGTAGAAAAGCATCTGGATAATTTATGAGCACTGAACTGATTGTCCGCAACTGGGCGCAGGCGTTTTTTAGCGCTGCACAGGATTCGGGTAAATTAGAAAAGATACTAAAAGATGTTGCATTACTAACGCAAGTCCTTAAATCTGAAGAGCCCATTTTAATCCAACTGTCATCTCCAAGATTATCTCTGAGAGATCGATCGAATATCCTTAAAAAGGCTCTTGGTACTCATATAACTGATTTCACTTTGAACTTTCTTATTCTGGTACTAAGATATGGACGTCAAAATCTTCTTTTAAAAATTCTGGACGAATTTATCCTGGCCAACAGCCAGAATCAGAAGATTTTTAATGCCACTGTGAGCAGTGCAAAAGAGTTAAGCTCTGCTCAGAAACGCAAAATGCAAAATGAGCTGGAGAAGAAAACCGGTCATACTTTTGATATTGAATTCAGAATCGATCCGCAGCTTATAGCAGGATTTGTTCTGGTTTATGAAGACAAAATGTACGACTGCAGTACAAAAAGTGCACTCAACAAACTCAGAAGAACGTTAAATGTTGGATATTAGATTCTTCGATTTATGATTTTTGATTTTTTTTGGAGCACCATAATATGACAGGCACTTCTGATTAGGAAATGTCTTAAGATGGTAAGATGTTATATAATGACAGAAATGAGTTATTATGAATTTGTCCTTAAAAACAGGTGAAATAGTCTCGGTTCTCAAACGTGAAATCGAACAGTTCTCCTCTTACTCTCAGATCGCAGACATCGGTGAAGTAATGCAAGCTGGTGATGGAATCGCCAGAGTGTATGGCCTGCAATCCGTGATTTCAGGCGAGCTTCTGCAGATTGATATTCCAGGAAAGGAGCCGGTTACCGGAATCGCACTTAATCTGGAAGAAGACAATGTAGGGGTGGTGCTTCTGGATGATCACACTAGTGTAAAAGAGGGGCATATTGTCAAACGTACTGCTAAAGTCGTCAGTGTACCTGCAGGAGAGCAACTGCTGGGAAGAGTCGTTGACCCCTTGGGGCGTCCTCTGGATGGCGGTGACCCTATTGTAACATCCGTTACCAAACCTGTCGAATGCAAAGCTCCCGGAATAGTTGACAGACAAAATGTTTCTGAGCCCCTGTTTACTGGAACCAAAGCAATCGATGCCCTGGTTCCTATAGGAAAAGGACAGCGGGAGCTGATAATTGGTGATCGTCGCACAGGAAAAACCGCCTTAGCCATAGATGCAATCATAAATCAGGCTAAAAACGTCTCAGAACCAGTCTACTGTTTTTATGTGGCAATTGGCCAGAAACGCTCATCGATAGTCAGAGTGGTGGAAAAACTGCGTCAACATGATGCGATGAAATATACCACCATAGTCTGTGCTACAGCCGGAGATCCGGCCCCTATGCAATATATCGCTCCATACGCAGCGTGCGCCATGGCTGAATACTTCCGTGACACCGGAAAACATGCACTTATCGTATACGACGATCTGACCAAACAGGCTCAGGCATACCGCCAAATCTCTTTACTATTACGCAGACCACCAGGACGTGAGGCTTATCCGGGTGATATTTTCTATCTCCACTCACGTTTACTGGAAAGAGCTGCTAAACTCAATGATAAACGTGGTGGTGGTTCTCTGACTGCACTTCCCATAGTAGAAACACAGGCTGGCGATATCTCAGCCTATATTCCAACCAATGTGATCTCTATTACTGACGGGCAGATATTTCTGGAAACTCATCTTTTCAACTCCGGAATACGCCCTGCAATAAATGCCGGTATCTCTGTATCGCGTGTTGGAGGATCTGCGCAAATAAAAGCGATGAGACAGACCGCTGGATCATTACGGCTCGAACTGGCTCAGTTCAGGGAACTGGCTGCTTTCAGTCAATTCTCAGCCGATCTGGACAAATCGACCAAACAGCAGCTTGATCGTGGCGAACGTCTCACCGAGATTCTCAAACAAAAGCAGTATCAGCCCATGGATATTTTTGATCAGGTGATGATCATTTATGCCGGCACTCACGGGTATCTTGATGGTTACCCAGTTTCAAAGCTGGAAATATACGAACGTCATCTGCATCTTTTTCTCAGAGAGAAGTATAATTCCTTTATGGTAAAATTGAGAGAGAAAGGACAATTCACAGAAGAACTGGATAAAGAAGCACGAGCGGTGCTGGAGGATTTTGCCTCCCAGTTTGATCCATCACTTTCTCTGGAGAGTCTTGAGGCCAAGTTTTACAACAGACACTCATTGGTTATGGCATCTGCAGACTCTCCCGGAATGAACCGTCTTGAAATCTATAAACTAATCGAGAGAGTAACCGCTAAAGAACTGCTGTCTCCATCTCTGGAAAAAGAAATTGGTGATATTCTTCAGGAACCCAAAGAGCTGAGCTTTTCCTTTAGAGATAAGTTTGACAAAATCATTCAAGAATGTGTAATACTTGACATCGAGTATCAGCTCAGTCTTGATGAGCTGTTTTTGAAAGCTGCAGATCATCTTTCGGAAAAGGTGCAGTATGGAGCTGATGCCATCTACAAGCGGCTTATCGATCGCGAACAGACCTCTTCAACTGCATTGACATCGGTACTCGCCGTTCCTCACCTGGTAGTTCCGGGCAAAAACAAATTCGCTTTGGTGGCGGTACGCAGTAAACCTGGTATCTCTTTTAGCACCAGTGCGCCCAATGTTCGTGCTACATTCTTTTTGGCAGGAACAATCGATGAGCGTAGCACCCATTTACATGCACTGGCTGCTATCGCTCAGGCTGTTAATAACCAAAGTTTCCTTAACCGCTGGATAAATGCCCAGAACAGTGAGGAATTACGTTCAATTATGCTTTCTCCCCGTAGAAAACAGGAAGCGATGTAAAAAGCCATGATTGGATTAAGAGAATATAACAAAAAAATCACCAGCCTGAAGAATACCAGGAAAATCACCAGTTCCATGAAAATGATCTCCTCGGTTAAACTTCAGAAATATATGAAAACGCATCTGGCTGCGCTCCCTTTTTGTCAGGCATCGATGTCAATGCTTAACCAGATTGCATCTCTGAATCGGAATTCAAATATATTCTGTAATGGATATCCGGAAGTTAAAAGATCTCTGATAGTCCTGTTTTCTGGTGACAGAGGATTATGCGGCAGATTTAATACAAATGCAATCAGAAAAGCTATACAGCTCTCTGATATACTCTCTTCCAAAAAATACGAATGTCTCTTCAGCTTTGCAGGTTCAAAGGGATATACATTTTTCAAACGGCAAAGATTACCTGTGGAAAAAGTTTACGAGGGAAGCTCCGTCCCAAATTATACCACTGCTACAGCTATAGCTGATGATCTGTTTGCCAGATTTATACAAGGCGATTTTCAGGAAATCTGGATTGTATATACAAGAAAAGCGGTATTACAGGAAGAGCCTTGCATAGAACGCCTTTTGCCCTTTGATATTAATAAGGATTTAACCACTGCACCCCAAGAGGTCTTACATGAGGAGAACCCCAATGAGTTGCTAAATAATTTTTCAAAATTAGCTCTCAGGGCGAAAATCTATAGAACACATCTGGATTCAACTGTAAGTGAGCATACAGCCCGCATGGGTGCAATGGATGCAGCAACAACTAACTGTGACAAGATGATTCAACGGTATATCAAACTGCGCAACCGCGCAAGGCAAACAGCTATTACCACAGAACTCACCGAAATAGTCTCAGGAAAAGAAACTATTGACCAATAATGGAGTGTATATGACTACAGATAAAAACGATATAGACCAATTTCAAAATACCGGAAAAATTGTTCAGGTGGTAGGGGCTGTTGTGGATGTCTCCTTTGAAGATGGTGATTTGCCAGAAATCAATACCGCTTTAAATATAGTGTTACCGGATTCTGATAATTTCCAATCCAGAACCCTAATACTTGAAACTACACAGCATCTGGGTGAAAGAGTCGTAAGAACAATCGCCATGGACAGTACTGATGGCTTAGCCAGAGGTATGCAGGTCACTAATACAAAAGAGATGATCACTGTTCCTGTGGGTCCTGAAGTTCTGGGAAGAATTATCAATGTTATCGGTGAACCTGTAGATGGCGGCAGTGCGATAAAATCAGCAAAACGCTATCCGATCCATCGACCTGCTCCCTCTTATCAGGATCAGAGCACAACAAATGAGGTACTGGTCACCGGTATCAAAGTAATAGACCTGCTGGAACCTTATGTAAAGGGAGGAAAGATTGGTCTTTTCGGTGGCGCCGGAGTGGGAAAAACCGTTCTTATAATGGAGCTTATCAATAATATTGCTACCGCATACCAGGGCTATTCAGTTTTTGCCGGCATAGGAGAAAGAACCCGTGAGGGAACACAGCTCTGGGGAGAGATGAAAGAATCTGGAGTGCTTGACAGGACAGCGCTTGTTTTTGGACAGATGAACGAACCTCCCGGAGCTCGTGCCAGAATTGGACTCTCTGCATTGAGTATTGCAGAGTATTTCCGGGATGAACAGAGCACTGACGTTCTTCTGTTTGTTGACAATATGTTCCGTTTTGTTCAGGCAGGCTCGGAAGTATCGGCATTACTTGGCCGAATTCCTTCGGCGGTAGGTTACCAACCTACACTTGCAACCGATATCGGTGAATTACAGGAAAGGATCACCTCCACCAAAAACGGCTCTGTCACCTCTGTCCAGGCCATTTACGTTCCAGCCGATGATTACACCGATCCGGCACCTGCAACAACATTTACTCATCTGGATGCCACTACCAATTTAAGCCGCGCTATTCAGGAAATTGGAATATACCCCGCTGTCGATCCGCTGGAATCCAGTTCAACAATCCTGACTCCTGATATAGTAGGCCAGGACCATTATCGCACCGCCAGAAGAGTGCAGGAACTGCTGGAACTCTACCGTAACCTTCAGGATATTATCGCGATTTTAGGTATGGATGAGCTCTCTGAAGATGACAGAAAAGCTGTCGAACGTGCCAGAAAAGTTCAGAAATTTTTGAGCCAACCTTTTAAAGTGGCAGAACATTTTACCGGAATCAAAGGGAAATTTGTTACTCTTGAGGATTCTATCCGCTCCTTTGCGGAAATTCTTGATGGCAAACATGACGATCTTCCTGAACAGGCTTTCTACATGGTTGGAACAGTTGAAGACGCGCGCGAAAAAGCCAAACAGTTAAGGTAAATATGAAAAACTTCCATTTCAAATTAGTTACCCCCGATGGTGTGATGGTTGATGCTTCACTCTGGCAAATCTCTGCCTCAAACTCTTTGGGCTGCTTTGCCATCCGTGCACAACATGCCGAAATCTTTACTTCCCTAAACCCCGGCGAGCTGATTCTTGCCTATTCACCAGACAAGCGGGAATCCATTCAGATCGGGCCTGGTTTTCTGGAATTTAAGCCCGAGTGTGGCTGTACGGTAATTTGTGAAAAAAAACTTTGATAAAGGAAGAGTTTCTTCAGTTACACGGGTGCATCACAAATGAAATCTATTGTGGTAAGCTGATGAATGTCGTTACCAATTCTCCCACGCCCAATATGAAACGGTTACAAATGCCACTGACTAACAAAGACGTGCTTGCAAGCGTATTCAGCACTCAGGCAACATGATTAGTATCCTATTGACAAGTTTTGAAAAAAAGAGGGCGATTTTATTTGAGCAGAGATCAGGAGGCCTGAAGTGCTCACCCTCTTTTTTCCAAGTTTCGAATTTCGGGTATATAAATTTGAATTTTTTCCAACTTAATTCAAAATTTTAATTTCGAATTTTAATACTTATTTCCATTACTTCTGAAGACCAGATTTCATTCCTGCTCCTCAAAGCCATCCACCGGGGACTCCTCTTCAAAACCCAGGTCTTCAGATGCTGCAGCGCTCCATTGTGGAACAGTGGCTTTGGTGTATGGTTTAAGATCCTTATCTGAAATGGTGAAAGCATTTCTTTCCGGCTTTCCCCTTCCTCCCTTTGATTCGATCAGCTCTGCAGCTTCAGTCTGATTAGCGTGGTAAGCACGGGTCAGTGCAGTTTCTTCATATTGGTCGATTGCGTTTACACTGGCTCCATTATCAAGCAACGATCCAATTATCTTATTGTGCCCGTTTTCAGCAGCTAACATCAACGAAGTTGTTCCGCGAACTTTTCCTCTGGCGTTTACATCTGCTCCATTTTTTATAAGGATTTTTACCAGAGAATGGTGACCTTCTTCCGACGCACGCATCAAAGCAGTATATCCGGCTGAATCTGAAGCATTCACATCAGCGCCATTTTTGATCAGAAGTTCTGCTACTTCCATTCTTCCATTCCACGATGCTTCAACTAAGGATGTTCTTCCATGCATATCCATGGCATTAACATCAGCACCTTCGCTTAGAAGTTGTTTTACTGTTTCCAAATCACCTTTTGCACTCGCGCGCAATAGATTCATACACGCTCCTCTTCTTGAGTTCCCTATAAAAAAATGATATTTGCTGGTTCTTGCATAGATAGATTTGAGATCAATAAATGCAAAAACAGAACCAGAATAACACATTCGACACGCAATTATACTTTCGGTGATAGTGGCTAAGCAAGCAGATTTTTTAGACACGTTTGCTTAGATCACGGCTTCGGAAAAAAGCGGACTTGCTCTCTAAACTATGTTTACTTACCGTTTGATTTGTTGTTAATGAAAGAAGCACTGATATGAGGGTCTACACTTAAAACAAAAATTCAATTTATTGTTGACATCATCCAGTGAAAAGGATAGTTTTAATGTAATTACTGTGCTATCACATGATAATAGAAATCAGGAGAAAATTTAAATCACAATTCTTAAAACCTAAACAAATTCCAAAATTCTAATTTCTAAACAGGGATAAGAGTGTTTCAAGTAACTATGTTTATCAGTGAGTCCTCTTTGCCATTTCCTGTTCTTGTTTCGGATTTCGTTTTTCGGATTTCGTGCTTATTCTGTTGTCGGGATTTGTTTAGAATTTGGGGTTTGAATTTTAGGATTTCACAACTACAATTGAATAATATTAAAATTACAGGATCTAATCAGGTATTTGTTACAATAGATACATTATAATGATCATATCGCACTATCTACCAAGTTTAATAAACAGGAGGATCTAATGGCAAAAGGCAAAGATAAGGGAGTGACAAAAAACAACAAGCCCAAGCTGTCAGTTAAAGAAAGGAAAGAAAAGAAGAAGGAAAAACAGGCAGCTAAAAACGCCACTTTTTAAAACAGAACAGGCGGGAATTTTCCCGCTTATTTTGACAAACCAATCGAACTGGTCACCCCAAGCTGACCATAAATCTGAGCTGTGGCGCTTGATTTGTTGAGGGTATAAAAATGAACCCCTCTGACTCCATTGTCCAGAAGGTCACGAACCTGCTCGGTTGCCCAATGGATACCCACCTTTTCAAAAAGAGTATCATCTTCAGCTCTTGCAAGTGCTTTTAATAACCGTGCCGGAAAACGAGCACCCAAAGCCAGCTCTGCCATACGCAACACTCCCTTTCTGGAAGTAACAGGCATGATACCGGCCAGAATGGGAACATTTATGCCAGCCAACTCACATCGTTCGCAGAAATCGTAGAAATCTCTGTTATCAAAAAAGAGCTGTGTGCAGATATAATCAGCACCCTCATCAACTTTTCTCTTAAGGTATTCGATCTCCTGAAGCCGGTTGGGAGTTTCAGAGTGACCTTCCGGATACCCTGCGATTCCAATCCCCATATCAGGGAAATTAGTTTTAATTAATCTGACTAATTCAGAGGCGTGTAACAACCCATCAGGATGACTGATAAAAGAAGGATTGTTGCGAGGCGGATCACCACGAAGTGCCATGATATTATTTATGCCACTATTATGATATTTTTCCAGAACAGAAAATAGCTCCGCTTTCGAAGAGCCTACACAGGTAAGGTGTGAGACTACCGCCAGATTCGTCTCGTTCTGAATACGCATCACCAGATCATGAGTCAATTCTCTTGTTGACCCCCCTGCACCGTAGGTCACACTTACATATGCCGGTTTTAGTGGAACCAGTTCGGAAATAGTTGTAAATAACTGATCAGAAGCAGTCTTGTCTTTAGGCGGGAAAAATTCAAAACTGAATGCCACTTTGTTACTTTTTAAAATATCGGCAATATGCATTATCAATCCTAACTTTAGAATCTGGATTTAACGGATAATCTGTTATTTCGTTTAATACAGGCATTTATTAAATAAAAAAGGCAGGAGTATAGTTATCCTGCCTTTTTTTTTCCAGATTACCTGGAAATTCCAACCTTGGCAATCATGCGGATGTCACCATACTTTTTGGCCACCTCAGAACCATAATATTCTCTGTAGATAACCACCTGATAAACTCCTGGTGCTACTGGCATCTTTTTCTTACTGAATCCATTCCAGTAAATATCAGCATCATAAAGTGTTGCACTATCTTTATCACCAGATGGTCTCAGACTTTTCAGGATGTCACTCTGTTCTCCTGAATGAACCTGGTTTCCTACAGCATCATAGATTTTGATCTTGATTCTGATTTTGGTTTCTTTTTCATCAGGGATTACCAGAGGTATTGCGAAAATCACACCCGCTTTCTCATGAAATACCCATTCACGTGCCTGTGGCTCATGTTTAATATAAAATTCTCCGGCAGGAACATGCTTAGAATTGGGTCTGGATGGGTTAGGAACCGGATCAACCCTTTTTGGAACAGGACCAACTACTACCACGCGAACCTTTCTATTATTTACCACTGGAAAATTTCCCGAACCATCAACAGTCCTGTCTTTTACAAACGAGTACACGGAGCCGGATGAATCAAACGATGTCCTGATATTAACCAGATGTCGCGATGTAAGATCCACTCCACTGGTGGTTTTAAACTTAACCACTTCGTCGCTTATAGAAGTGAAACCGTCGATTTTGATCAGAAAACTGTCAACCCTGGTGTAACCGGTAGAATCATTACCCTGCCAAACATAGAATATTACAGAAGGTGTATCTGAAGTAGATAAATATCTCGCTCCGGATTGCCAGACAGGTTCACTGAACTCGATAATTACTTCATCTTCGTTTCGTGTGCTCAGGGTTGATCTCTGTTTTGTCACACGCCAGATCACCGGCCCGGCTCCATCGGAACTCTCAAAATCAGTTACATTGCCTATTCCATATTCTGTAAGATTACCAAGGTTAATCGTTGGAGTCCAGTTGGTCTGAGGCACTTCAGTTTCATTTTGATTAAGCTCCAGTACCCATACCGAATCCAGAGAGCCTGAATCATTGACAATCCTCTTTATGGTAAATTGATTAAGATCACCATATTTGATCTCAATTTCAGAAAGCATCTCCTCTGTGAGTGCTATTGGTTTACTGAAATTAAGTTCTATATGATCGAGATAGCCATCACCATTCAGATCACGTGTTACAGCATCTTTAAGTACAGCAAGAGGACCGTAGATTACTATAAATTTCTGTGCACTTATTCCCTTTATCGATGTATCCGATGGAACCGCAATGATATGCCCAAACTCATTATCAGTAACATTGGCAGCATCATAGTAGATAAAATCGGTGTTCATGGCTCTATCAATAGGATGTAGCGTTGAGTCGGTTGCCCAGTTGCAACTCTGATAACCCAGCCGGTTGCCATACTTATCATAACCTACCGCAAAAATAATTATCTGACCCTTTGGATGACTCAATTGTATGGTATCTTGAAGCGGCTGGAAATTCTGCCTCTCCAGCGCAAGCGAATCCAGAGGGCCTGGAAGCAGCTTGAAATGAGGTGTTTCACCTTTGAGATTTCCGGAGATGAATTGAATCTGGTGCAGACTGTCCTCATCAAAAGGAACATTGAATAGATAAGTAGTCGTTGTATCCACACCACCGTTGAAACATTGCTTACCGGTTTCTGAAAACCAAATCGTATCACCATTGACTAACATATAAGGACGCGGCTTTCCGCCATCCCCGATCGGATCAGCATACTGTACACCGGTCCCATTGGCAGGATCAAAACAATAGGTTCCCGGTACCTTTCCGTCTTTATTGTAAATGGTAATAACTATCTCTATTGGTTCACCCGCTATTAGTTTTTCTTTCGGAGTAATTATCTCCATTACCACGGAAGTCGGAGGACCAACCGTGAATTCCACATCCAGAGTATCAGGACGGGCAACAGTGTCATTGTCCAGTGAAATATGGATCTTACCTCGGCCGGTGTCTGATGGGGAGAATTTCCATATCGTACCAGCACCTGGTGCCGATGGAGCAATTTTGAGGTTGTAACTGTTTCCCCACCTGACAGAAACGTCTTCCCATACTCCATCGGTGGATCGCAACCCTTGTGCTCGCAAGGTGGTGTCCTGGTTGGTATTCATGGTCAGAAACTGTGCGCTGGTATCATTGCCTACCACAATTCTCAATTGAGTATAATGATATGCCAGAAGCTCAACATCAACACTGTCACGCAATCCGCTTTCATCAACTGCAAATACTATTACCTTCTTTTCTTTTACTTTGCGTTCGATTACACCTTCACCAACGTTTGTATTACCGTTGCGAACCGAAACTGCGGTGTCATTATTAACTACTGCCCAGGTGGTAAGAGTGCTGAACCGTACGAAATTTCCCATGCTGTCACGCAAAACTGCAAAGCCACTGGCAGTTGTCACGTTTTCGGTGATCCTGATAATAGAGATGGGATTTGGATGGTAAGGACTGGTTTGCCAGTTGGGGCTTCCTTCAATAAAGAGATTTTTTGCCTCTCCAGGAACAATCGACAGTTGCACCGTATCAGAAAAGATATAGCTGGCACCCTCGGGTTTGTAACTGGCTGACACATAAACGCTCTGACGGGCCCTTACCGGGGTAAATATCTGCTTGTTACCAGATGTGCCGCTTAGAAATCCAGATGAATCGTTTCCGGGGATTTCTATGATTCTCCACTTTATCGAATCCCGTTTTGATGAAGTCAACTCGTAATCGGCAAGCCAAACATCATTTTTATCCAGAATCTTGGCAAACATGGACAATGGTTGCCCTGCAATTACCTCAATACTTACTATTGGATCAGGAAATGGAGGATTTGAAGGTGATGGCACACTTCCATCTTTGGGGTATAACACCAGTTTATGTGCATGTCCGGGGAGCACTTTCACACCGATAGTGTCCGGGACTGTCCCAGAACCACGGTTTACAATTATCTTTCCGGTTGCAGTATCCGTTGGTGCAAATGTCCACATGTGCAAGTTAGAAGCATTTGAGGATCCATTATTGGAAGTAAAATACCAGTCTCCATCTACCGGTACCCACACACTGTCAAATGACCGCAAGCCAAGCACCTGTAAAACAGTGTCCTGATCAGATCGGATCCTCAGTGAGTCGATCCATACAGAATCATTGACAACGATTTTTAGTGAATCATAGGAGACAGAGGTTATCCGCACCAGAACCGTATCTATAAGTGAAGGGGTGTTGCGGTTATTTGCTACAACCCTTATCGAGTCTCCACTTGCCGCCTTCCTTGTTATTCTGCCTTCACCCCCTGCAGCAAAACCTTCAGCAGCAGCCACCTTGCTGGTATCCAGACTCTTCCAGTTTGTGCTCTTTGAAGTACTGATGAAATTACCATATTTATCTCTGAGAATGGCGAAGGCATTTTTTATATTGTCTCTACTTCCAAATTCAATCCAGTTCAGTGGGTTATCTCTCTGAAGATCTGCTCCAGAAGGAGTGGGACTGCCTTCGATAACCAGATGATGAACAGGACCTGGCTTAATATAGAAAAGCACCGATGAATTGAAGGTCAGAGTAGAGTCTCTGTATTCTGCTGTAACACGGTATGTACTGTAAGCACGTGTGGGGGTCAGGCTTGAAACATGACTTGTACGGCTGCCAAGCGTATCGGCTGACAAATGCCCCGATATCAGCGTTATTTGCCACCTGATAAGATTCCGGCTGACCGAAGCATTCTCATATTCTGAGAGCCATTGATTGTTACGATCAAAAATTTTGGCAATTAGCGGATAATTCGTACCCGCAATCAGCGTGTCAACTGTTGGTGGAAGTTGATACGGGGTTATGGAAGCCGGGTTTCCAAGTTGCTTGTAAATGCGCACATGATCGGGCCATCCGGGAAGGAAAATTGCAAAAACCGAATCCGGTGCAGCTCCGCTTCTGTTGACATAAATCTTGCCGCTACCAACTGAATCTGGAATTACAGTCCAGTTATCACTCCAGGTTGGGGCAAGCGTGGCTGTTTTTAGAGAATTGCTCTTTGACCAGATAACTGAAACGTTATCCCAGCCTAAACCATCTGAACGTCTTCCTTCAACATAAAGAGTGAGGCTCTGATCTGTTCTTACTCTGATGGTATCTATAAATTTTCGTCCATTGTCAATGATATAGATACGCAGTGAATCGTAGGTAATATCGGACAGTGCAATGACAAGAGAATCTTTAATGGACCCGTCGTTAGTAGTGGCAATAACTCTGGTCTGACTTACTATGTCTGAGTTTCTGGTTATTATGCCTTCACCCATGAAGACTCTTGAAGTGGGTTCTGCTTTCACCACCGAGGTATCCCTGCTGTACCATTGCGGAACCTGTACCGCTTCTATCTTATTACTGTAACGATCTCTCAGAATAGCATACAGGTTTACAAATGTCTGATTGCTGGAGAGATCGTACCTGATCAAATCAGCCCCAGATGCAGTTGTGTCTGCCTGGATAGTGATATGATCAGGGCGTCCGGGAAGAACCGAAATACGCACTGTATCTGCAAATGTTCTGCTGTTATAACTGAAAGAGGCTATCAGATCAGCAACATTATAGGCACGAGTCGGAGTAAAACTGTTTTGCTGACCACTTGTCCTTGCAAATGTCCCGGTAGGTGGTGTTCCAGATACTTCCCTCAATCTC
Source organism: Fibrobacterota bacterium (assembly GCA_023412475.1). GTDB lineage: Bacteria > Fibrobacterota > Chitinivibrionia > Chitinivibrionales > Chitinispirillaceae > JAAYPC01. The sequence goes on from JAEYNR010000080.1 coordinate 60,018, forward strand.
CAGGATATTGCAGCCGAAGGATTATCATATTGTCTGAGCCAATTTCCACGACTGTCAAATATTTTAGCATATAGTGGGAAAGGGATCCCCGCAGAATCCTCATAATAATTGGGCAGTGAATTATAAGGAGAACCGGTCGCATTGGGAAATAAAACCAGCGAATAAGGTGCACCTACACCCACCACTACCTTTATCTGTGCTGAAAGTGTACTGCTTACTAAAACTGCACTTATAGTTCCCCTTCCTGTGTCGATCGGACTGAATCGCCAAGATTGTCCAGGCCGCGGAGCAGTTGTGCTGGATGTGAGCTGAGATGACATTGACCAGTTACCATTAACAATTTCCCAGCCAAGCCCGTCTGTACGTTTGCCCTGAACAACAATTGTGGTATCTGTATCGATATTTATAATCAGACTGTCTAATCTCTGGTAATTGGAACCCACACGCCTTGCGATTCGCAAAGAATCGTATTCTACAGATGCGATCTGTACTGGAACCACATCGGGAGTTATCGATGAGTAATCCTGACTTCTGGCCCGGACTTCGCCATTTCCTGCCCCGGCACTGGGGTCTTTGTAAACGAAACCCTGTCCTTGACTCCTGTTTCCATCCCTGACAGAATCAATAAAGGCGGTACCCGAAACTATTGACCAGGTGGTACGCTGCGAGGGTTCTATGAAATTTCCAAACCGATCACGCACAATGGCATAAATTGTGCCTCTGACCTCACTTGAACCGATAATCAGAACATCTAATGGTTGATCATTTCGCAAGATATCAGGGTTTGAGGCCAAGGTAGGAACTGCTGCTTCAATTGTTATGTGATCAGGATCACAGGCTTTCACGTATATTGAGATAGTGTCCCGAATGGGCTGCATTCCGCTTACCTGTAAGACTCCCACCAGCCTCTCCAGCACCCAGGCTTCGGTTGGAGTAAATCTGATGGTATCGCCCCGTGTTGAGCTTAAGTGGCTGTTATTGTTAGCACCATTGGGAATCAAAGTCCATTGCGTACTATCGCTCAAGTCTCTGAGTATATTACCTAAGCTGTCGGTTACCACTGAAATAGCGGTAAGGGTATGTCCAGCACAGATCGTGTCACTGGGAAATACGCTCAGCTCTATTTTGGCTGGTTTTGCACTTATAATATTGGTTGTGATTCGTATATGTGATTCTGATGTGTGACGCTCCGCATAGAAAAAGTCCAGCAAATACTCCTGGTTATCTATCAGTCCCGGGATGGTGTCAAGGTTGAATGAACCAGTGCTGGCGCTGTGAATACCACCAAGATCCATTCTTAGCCGCCCATCAATAAATGCCCACACATCGTCATCACCAGTAAAGCGAAACGTCAGACCAGGTGTCTTGGTAAATTTCCAGTGAAGTTTCATGGTGAATGAAAAATTATGGTTTTTTCCCTCCCTGCCAAAGCCGCGGTTATCCAGCGGGAAAAATGCATCGTTTATATATTCATAAAAGCCATTACCCCGGTGCAAGAAGGGAAGTGAGTCATTTATTACTATGTTTTTGAAAGAGGTATCGTGGCCTACGTTTTGGGGACCGTCGTATCTGATATTGGCGGTATATTCTCCTCCAGAAAGTACTGTGTATTGCGGTGCGGTATTGTCGTATTGGGCAGAATCTTTCCAATCGCGATACCAATATTTTATGTAATGATTTCTATGGGCACCGGCTGGATTAACTATTGGCAGCCCGGTTGCATCCAATGTGCCCATGACCATATTCTTATGCACACCACCCGTGTGCGGCTGCTCGAATTCTGGATTGCTTTTATCGGAATGAAAGTCAAAGTAGGTTACCGGTACCCATAAGGTATCTGGAAAGATCTGAGCAAAAGTCTCTGTAACACAGAGAAATGTTCCAAATGTAATTATCGCTGCTAATTTTTTCATAATATTACCTCCTCAAACAGTACCGGAGTCGGCTATTTTAATCGATTAGAATGCTTCAACATTAATGATACTACTATGAATTTCAATTTAACAATAAATATAAATAGCGGTCTTCAAAGGTCGGAACCAAAAAAGGACTTTGGAATCACTTTGAAACTTTATGTAATTTTACGGTTAATAGTGTGTTACCCTGCATCAAATATATATTCGATTATATGGTAATGAACCAAAAATGAAAACATTTTCTTTTTCAGAAGTTTCCAGAAATTTCTACTCTGATAAACAGTTGGAATTAATCAAAAATGCCCGTATTGGCATCGCAGGTGCCGGAGGCCTGGGCTCTAATTGTGCCCACATTTTGGTAAGATGCGGCTTTGAAAAACTGCGCATTGCAGACTTTGATAAAGTCTCTCTCTCCAACCTTAACCGCCAGCTCTATCACTCCCGCCACCTGGGTAAACTCAAAGTGGAGTGTCTGACTGAAATTCTTGAAGAGATAAGTCCCGGGCTTCAGGTAGAAACTTTCCCTGTAAAATTGGACTCCACAAACATTCACCAGGTTTTCGATTGTTGCGATGTGATTGTGGAGGCATTTGACAACCCAGAGTGCAAAGCCATGCTGATGGAGGAGTATTGGGGAAGTAACAAACTAATTGTAGCAGTGAGCGGAATCGGAGGCTTTGGGCCAGCAGATCGGGTAATTACCAGAGAACTTAGAGAGAACACTTTTGTTATAGGCGACAGCAGCTCCGAGGTCAACGATAATGTCAAACCTTATGCACCTTCGGTAATGATCGCCGCTGCAAAACAGGCCGATGTTGTTTTGAACTGGGTTTTGAGGGAAAACATGAAATAAAAAGAACGAAACAGGAGACAGGAGAGGAAAATTCAAAATCCGAAATCGGAAATCTCAAACTGAGACACACTCCCCTACTCGGGTTTTGTCCCGTGCTTCCACTTTCCAACCCTGTTACGTATTTCGCTCTTTCTATTTCTGTCTCATAATTCGTGCATTTTTCCTTCCCTGTCCTGTTTCGAATTTCGTGTTTCGGATTTCGTACTTTCCTCTCCCAACGAGATTTCTTGCATTGCTGCCGTCTCTGAAGCTATTTTTAGCGCATAATTTGGAAAAAAGAACCTGCCCCCGTAGCTCAGTAGGATAGAGCACAGGTTTCCTAAACCTGGTGTCGCACGTTCGATCCGTGTCGGGGGTATTTTTGTTTTAACGCTCTAACTGCCATAAATACAGGTGGTTGAGCGTTTTTTGTTTTAGGGGCGGCATCTCCGGTTTTTCCTCATTTTTCGGCCAAAATGCTACAAAATACTACAGGTTACTACAAAAAACCGTAGACCCCAGAGGTTTACAGGTGTGTAGATTTGAGTGGCGTAAGACCAATATAAATTGGTTGTGCTTTGAAATTACTTGAATTTTTTGAGTAGCCTTACAATCTCATCTTTATGTTTTTCACTACCCGGATAAGGGTTACAAAGCATTTCAATTAATGCCCCATTAAGAATAGATGACCAAAGAAATGCTGGAACAACATGCCATTGGGGGAACCCGCGTGTACTGGGAAAGCCAATGGTATCTTCCTCGCCATTCCATCGTTCACCTAAGTTTTCTTCACCATCATAGTAACCATGTATGATGGAGTACTGGTTATTATCAAAAAGAATAGTGATATTGCTCCACCTCTCTGGATTTACATCTTTTGCATTTATCATGCTTGTTACTCCTCATATTAAAAAAGGTTGCAGTACCTTAAATTATTGCTTAATTATACGCTCTTTACTTTATTAACAGATACATTTTTCATGAGATAAATCTTCTCCGGTATCTCCCCGAACACAAACTCAGTAACTTTACAAAGCCACATTTTAAGATTTACCTTCCGCCCTGCAAATTCTTCCATCAAATAATAACCGCCTCCGACATAGGGAGAGCATCTTTCGGTAAGAATCAAAATGTCCGCCCCCTCAAATGGTTCTTTTGAGATTGTAAGATGAACATCGTTACCACCTGCCGCGATAATGTCCAGCATTGTATCTGCACCATCGACCATTTCCAGATCAGCGACAGTGCATCCCTGTTGTATGTACGCAGGAAGGTCTATAAACCATCCCGCTTTGTTTTTATAAAAACAATAAGTGTTCACTTCGTTTCTTCCCTTTTACTCATCCAGATCAGGAACAATAGTCCAAATCCGTTTCAACGGAATTTCAGCCTGAATGTCATCAGGCAGTTTTTCGTATACTTTCAAAAATTCATCTATCAGATTCATTGAATCCCAAAACCTGATTTCAAAGAAGCTTCTTCTACCTTCTTCCAGTGCGGCACGATTAAAACCGCTCCACGATACCAGTAATCCTTGATCTGCACCGAACTTTTTAAGAACACCCTGAAGGTTCCTTAAAACAGTCACATCAACCGGCACACTGGTAGCCTTTACCTGAACGGCAATTCGTGGTGACTGAAACCCGAGCGGGCCTGAACCGGCCAGAATATCGACACCCCCATCAGGCCCCGGTGCCGAAACTTGTGTATGATACCCTTGTGCCTTTAAAACCTGATCAACAAGCTCAGTAAACAGGTATCCATCATTTGCATATTTTTCTTTTATCAGTTGAACAATCTGATCTTTGGCGAATTTTTCGAGGTCGGTATTTACCTGTTCCTCTTCCTCAATTTCTTCGATGTTTTCTTTTCTTGCGGCCGGTTTTCGCTTACCATCAAGTATTGCCAGTATTCTTTCCTCCGCATTATTCCGCCGAATCTGGCAAACGGTCATGAATGCACCGAAAGAATAAAGCAAGTCTTGATCGAATTCCGCTCTTGGAATATCTGTTTTAATCCATTTGACAGTTCTGTAATGTTTTACATCAGGGTCAAGGTCGGTACGATACTCATATTTCCCAGTAATCTTGCTTATTGCTATCGCGGATTGTGATTTCAGGGGGATCAGAACATAGTCGTCAATATTAATTCTATGTGCAAATGAAAACAGTTATGATGCCTGATTTTGTGCTCGGTTCTTTTTAGCATTGGGGCACATTTTCTGATACAGTTCAATCACCTGCTCTCTGGTCTTATATTCTGATAGATCGGGAATATTATACCATCCATTGGCTCTCTGTTCCTGTTCTCCATTTCTTCCGGCACGAACTAACCATGATGCATAATAACAAGCTCCTGATAATAAAACTATTTACAATTAATCTTCAACATATCATCCATTTTCATATTCCGCATACTTCAACGGGCATTGAATCTCTTTACCAATCTCCACACGAAAGAATATACTTTCGTGTATTTTCTGGATATCGTGGACTTTTCCGCTCCATGCTTTTTCCACATCCGGTACTGCCATTGAATTTGTTATAAAATATGCGCATCGAAAAATAATTTCATAAAAACACCGGAAAAAGATTTTTCATTGACTTTAGAAGTGTTCAGGATTTCGGGAAACTAAAAGCAGACTATGTGTTTTAGGAAAAAGCAACTCCTTGTGGTTTCCCATTCAATCAGGTTTCTGGGATTTTGAGGGTGTAGACAACAACCTCAGCAAGGAGTCGCAAATTGGATAGATTTCAAATGTGTCAAGCTCAGATGCTGCTTAAGAAAGGATATTTCACCCTGTTTTTCAATTTTGTAGATTTGAGATATCATCAATCGTCCTTACCACAAACAAGACCTTCAGTCAACAGGTTGAGCTTATGGGTGATAATGCAATATTAATAGCAACAGCAACACTTGACCGGCTTTTATGTCGTGCTGAAGTTATAATCATGCAAGGAGAAAAATATCAAGTAAAAAACGTTCAAAACTTGGTTTAGTTCCATCATACCAGTTGCCTTCTGCAAAGGCAAAGCATGTTGAGAAATAGTTTTTCAGAAAATGTGACAAATGATAAATCGGTGACGGCAATAAAAATGGTTTCAATACCGGTTTTCAACATTTCAGGCTTTGCATTTTAAGTATTTTAGGTGGGTATTAGGTAAGATTTCCCTTAATTCTGCCCCATTACTTATCGTAATCTGTTACCATTATGTATTTTTTCAGTAGTTACTTATCTATGGATTAATATTAACATTTTCAAATCGACTGTATACTTTGAAATCAAATAGCGTGAGTGTGTTTTAAATTGCAACAATACGGCTAACACCACTCACCCTTATTTTGAAAAAAGTTACAAAGTGCAGTTAATAAGCACAATTAGTCAGGACAATTTGGTCTTGGACTGAATGTAGGGTAACAACCCCTAAACATCGTTGTAAAAGGTAGTTCTGCCGGAATGTCAACATTATAGTTAGTTTTTACCCATTTACTAAAATCTCTCCAGTACTCTTTAGCAATTACTAAACTGGCAGTATCACGTTTATACAAAGTGTAAGATGCACTATCTAACCTAACATTAAGAATTGGCGAAATTTTATGATATCTTCGCAATTCAATTATTATATCCTGTTGATATGTTCCGCTTGTACACTTGGCACATGTTGTATACGTTGTTATATCGTATGGTGGTAAATAAAAATCCCGCAGTACTACTTGTACTGCTTTTTTAACACCAGTTTGCAATAATTGAGATGCAATGGTCCTTTTGTGAATACTGTAATCTTTTGAATGATATCGATTAATAAGCGTATCCAATGCCGAAGAATCAAATGCCGCATTCATAGCATATACATCACCCTTAAAGTTGCGCATCGTGTCAATTTCTGCGTTAGTCGGATTTAATAATGTTATTAAAGTGTATTTTGAGTAATTATTTATTGTTTTTGCCTTGTAAATTTTATCTTTTAGCAAAGCGCTGTTAGCTTTTAATGTCTCAAATAAAGTATATTTTTGAAGGTAGCTGAAAGCGCTTAATTCCATATCGCTATCTCCACAGTTAAGTAGAGAAAGTAGAAAATTAAAGTGCATAGTATCGGAAATAGCAGAATTACCAGTTATACTACTTGAGAATTGGCGTATACAAACAAAGTATCTAGAAAGAGCTTCTTTTTTTGTGCTATCAGTAGTAGCAACACATATTCTATCTATGATTTTATTATCGAAATCATCAGGCTTCAAGGATTGTTTTAAAAGTGTTCGATTGTTTTTGATGATATTTATCGCAGCATCAAAACGTCCATTCCCATATGCGATGAGATGTGAAAACAAAAAAATATGGAAAAATATTGGATTAAGTATACGCATCAAAATGTCGCTCCGTTTATGGATGCCCATTGCATCAGTTTCCCACCACCGGATTTTGTGAATTCTCTGTAGCGTAATATCTCATAATCCGACCAGAAACCCATATAGTACATCAAATTGTACTCATCATCGATAATATCGAATAAATGCTGAGTAGCTCGTAACATATGCAAATATTCGTGTGCGACAGTTTTTTTGGATGCGTCCCCAGCTATCGCAGCAAATTTTCCGTCACCTGTTGTTATTCCTGCAATGGTTCCACTCGAACTGTGGACGATGAACTCTTGTTCAAGAACTACAATACCATTTTTGACGTTATTCCAATAATTTCTACCACTAGGCCCTGACCAAGACGTTAAAGTTACGAATTCATCATCTGGGTGAGGTGTACCAGCTTCATTTTTGTAACTTCAAGATTGTAAGATGTTGTGCCACACTGATCTGGGTTGCTCAGTAAAATCGGGATATCGGTAATTGTGCCCATTAGAGGTATAGTGTCTGTTGCGCTTTGGCCATTAATGATCACGGTTGTACCACTTGGAGTGATGGTTTTTATTGTTAACGTTGCTGTTACATCGGGGACTGCTGCTTTATAATCAAGCACAGTTGGATCGAAAGAAGGGGTGGTTGCCCATTCTGAATGCCAGAGATCTTGCAGTAATGGTGGTTTGCATACTACGGAACCCGGTTCGACAACCACTTTTTTGCCATACAAAGCACCATTAACATTAGTATTTGAATACACATGCACTTCTGAAGCTGGGCAAATAATATTTCCGTAAATCTGGCAGTTATTACCAATGAATACCTGATCGGTTTGCGTACTGTATATTTTTATAGAATAAGGATATGCAATACCATTTTCAAAACTCATTGTGGTGCGATCACCAAACCTTAAAAGCGAATTTACGTTTAAGTTAAGCCTTTCGGTATTACTCACTTTTAATATGATCGAAACATCTGTTTCTAAAAGGAATTTATCAAAAGAATAATCACCTGGATGCAGGATAACCGTAGAACGTGAAAAAGCATGAAAATCCTTATACAAGCCAGGTGCAAGATCGATTGTCCCATCGTCATTAACCGTTCTATCAATAGTTCCAAATAAAACGGGATTTGTTTTTATTTGTGGAATTTCTAATTGAGCCTTTGAACGGATAATACCATTAACAACGATTCCGTTTTGTGTATTTACCATACCACTTGCTATTGCATCGCCTTTGATGGTATCGTCCGACCGTAAAAAAATGGCACCGCTGGAATAAGCATTTCCATTAACTACTGCGTTAGCTCCAACTTCGACATATACACCAGAACCAATATCCCCACCTTTAATGGAAACTCTATCCCGAATATCTGTATATTCTTTTGAGAGGACTGCAAAGTCATGTGTGCCTGTAGATACTTTTGGAGGTTGTGGTAAACGAGCTGAATCGGCTGGTGTATTACCGTAAATTAGAGCACCAGAAGAAGAGTAAACTGGGATATTCCCATTCAGAGTAAAAGTTGATAAACCCGTATTGGAGAAGTCGTTTGATTTATCCCATGCAGACCAGTTGCTATAATGGAGGCCGATAACTTTGCCATCCAAATTAGGTTTAACCTGCCCGGGGTTGAGAGTCGAACCGGTGAAATCAAAGCGTACACGGTAATTCCCATTGTTGAGATTCTCTATTGTGGATGAAGCGTCTGGAGTATAATAATCATCAAGAATAGGGGTTTGATTAAGTTCTGTAGTAAAATAATAATAACAATAAAAATTTGATATCGGTTCATCTCCGATATTCTGGATGTAAAAACGTGGTTTTGCAATATTTGTTTCAAACAGGCCTTCGTCTTTTGAAAAAACACGGAGTGAGATAGTCGCGAAAGCAGTTTGGACAAGCATGCAGCCTAAAAATAGACTACACGTAAATTGGCGTAATGTGTGCATAGATGCTCCTATGGTTTAATTTTTAATTTTCATTTTGGTCTCTTACTAAGTTTTAATACAGGACTGGATTTCAAATTGTTTCTGCCAATTACAGTTGGTAATTTTTTTCTTTACCATGAATTGTAATAAATTTCGCAATTTCGAAATATAATTTATTGATTCACTTTTTTTAAAAGTTGTTTTGCCAAATGAAACTTTATTTTCACCGTTGAATTTTATTCACTTTCATCCCATAGAGTCTTTGTTAAAGACTACATACATTTTTGCGTAGCAAATCATTTGTAAGTGATTACTAAGCTGTTGAAAATACAATGTTTAAGACGTGTGTCTTTTAGTAAATGTTTCTAAATAAAAAAATGAAGCACAATAATTTTATGTCAATTTTTTTGACACATTAGCGCTGTGCAACGATTTCCGGCTTTGCCGGCTTAGGAAAAGTAATGATTTTGTATGTTTTTACTGTTTTATTTGGGTCTGCGCCTGCATATTCCCCTTTTTGGGATATAAGTTTCTGGTGCAGGTCTTCAAATGCATCAGAAATGTATTTAAGGAATATTAATCCTAAAAAAATATGCTTATATTCGGCGGCATCAATATTTTTACGGAGTTTGTCGGCAGCTTTCCAGAGCTGTTTTTCGATAGGTTCTTCCTGTGATTTTACTTCTTTAGCTTTTGCCATTATTGCCTTCTTACACTGAGAAACAGTAAAAATTAATTTTTGAACAGAATTTTAAATTATATTAAATACCTTCTTTCGGCCTCCATTTAATCGATAAAATTTAAAAAATCTGCATGAATTTCTATGTTTTTGGAAATAATGGAAAACCACCGCCTGAAAAATGCCCCTGGCCATTTTTCAGGTACATGAAAAAGCACGACCAATATCTATCTCGCCGCCCAGTCGGTGTTTGGCCGCAGGACAGGAATAATCTCCGTTTGCAGGCTTCTGAGTCGTAATCATTTCATAAAACCGACATGTTTGACGTTTTGTATAACATTTGCTATACTATGATCGAATTATTGTTATAAGGAGGTTTCATGCAGAAGGTTAATATCAGAGATTTAATGCATAATTTTTCCAGATATCTTAAGGATGTGAAAGAGGGCGAGTGTATTACAATCCTCGAAAGGAATAAACCGGTTGCCGACATTGTTCCACATAATCCAAATATCCGGTATCCGGGATGGAAGCGAACTATTACAAAACTGTCGGTTTCCGGGGAAAGTTTTTCTGAAACGGTAGTAAAGAACAGGGAACAGGAATAATGAGGGCGTTTATTGACACATCTTCTCTATTTAAAAAATATGTGGATGAAAAAGGTGCTGATACATTTGATGCGCTTCTTTTACCGGTGACTGAAATTATCATAGCGCCAATTACTCTGTTTGAAATCAATTCAATAATTGAACGAAGGCTTCGGGAAAAAATATTGGACACCGCTGATGCTGCCTGGATTGAAAAAGAGTTCATGCTGGACCTGAATTTTTATGGAGTTGTTGAATTTAACGAGAATTTGAATTCAGAATGTATTCGGGTAATAAGAAAGTACCAGATGAAGGTACTCGACGGAATTCAACTTTCTTCAGCCATTGTTGTTAAACCTGATGTGTTTATTGTTTCTGATAAACAACTTTATAACACCGCTATAAAAGAGTTGAAGCGGGTGGAATTTGTGGGATGATACTTTTTTGAGATTACCTCAGATTATTGGAACCTTAAACTATTGTTATCCGTTTATTTTTTTAAAAATACCTTCGGCGTTTTCTAACCTACAATTTACAACACATAAATTAACGTTATGATAATTGCTCCGGAACAATGAAATGATAAGGGTCAAACTGCCCATATGGTTACTCCAAAGACTCGGTTGTTGAAGAAATCCGCGAGACACGGCGGAAAATTTTCAAGGAATTCGACAATGACCCGTATAAATTCGGCAAATTCCTTGCGAAGCGACAGGAAATGAGCAAGAGCAAAGTAAGCCTTGAAAAAAGAGCGTTAACAAAAAATAAATAAAAACCGGCATGTTTTAATTTCACCACCATCAATCGGCAGCGAAAACCATTTCTGCTCTTTTTTGCCCTACCTGCCGAAAAACCGAAGCCACACATTGATTAAAGCCCAATTATCTTCATATATATCAACAGCTTTTCCATCATTCCTCCATCTTCTTTTTTCCTTGAATTGTCAATTTGAATGGCAATATGCGTGCTACTGATGTATTATTTAGGCATATACGTCTGCGTTGGGAAGTTCTCGAAAAAGACCATCACTTCCGGTTTATGGGGTTTTTCACCGGAAAGAATGCTTTAACCTAAAAACATGGCAAAGCGAAAGAGGTAGGGATGAATCAGGTGTGGTTGACTGAATTACGTTTTCTGGCAAATACAGTGTTGCTGTTAGCTGCAGTCGGTGCGGGGATTTGCCAGGCTGCTTCGATAACCATAAGTGGTCATGTAATGGATACGGCTGGAGCAGCTATTGCCGGTGCATCTGTTGTCCTTTCCTCGAACGGCACTGAGGTATTGACTGGTACCGATGGATCGTTTTCGATTGAAAAAAGTGCTGCGGCAATATCAGCACCGGATTTCCATACCGTTATTCCCAAGGATGGTTCCATTGCCATTCAGGGTGGAAAAATCCGGGTGAACACAACAGAGCGTGCGACAGCGCTATCGGTAAAAGCTTACGAAATGAACGGACGGCTGCTTTTTCAAAAACAGTACACTCTCGTTCCGGGAGAGAATGCCTTTCCACTGCCGGTACGAGGCAGCAATATTCAAATCTGTCGAATTACATTTGGTAATCACCGTGTAACCGTTAAGCATATTCCCTCCATCAATTTGACAACAGTAACAGAGGAATCATCTCTTTACAATAACATGCAGTCGCGCCGTGCGGCTACTATGCAGGTGTCATCGGATATAATCAATGTCTTTAAAGAAGGAATGCTTGACTATCATACGACGGTTTTTGGTCGTGATACTTCCGGAATCATCATAACCATGCTGCCATCCGCTGGAACTGTGACCGACGCTGATGGCAACATTTATCAGAGTGTGCGTATTGGTGATCAAGTGTGGACAACCGAAAACCTGAGAACGACTAAATACAATGACAATTCTCCTATTCCATGCATTACCGATAATAACGAATGGTCACGCTGTACTACCGGAGCATATTGCAGTTATAAGAACAATGTTTCAAATGTGGCGATCTATGGTCTTCTCTACAACTGGTATGCAATTGTGACCGGAAAACTCGCACCTGAAGGGTGGCGAATCTCGTTGGCAAGCGATTGGGATACCCTGAAAGAGGCAATAACTACTCAAATGGTCGGTTACACTGTTTTAAATTCTGCAAAAATAGCAGGGAGAACTCACTGGGCACCGTCAACAGGTGTCTCGGTACCGGGAAATATAACCGACAGTACCAATTTGTACGGTTTTAATGCTCTTCCAGGGGGCATGCGGAATATCGATGGCAGTTTTATTTTTCTTGATACAAATACCACCTGGTGGACTGCCACTCCTGATACTGCTATTGCAGAAGGCGCTGAGGGACGAAGGCTTATCTACAGCTACAACTTTCTATGGGAAAGCAGTTTCTACAAACGATGTGGCTTATCGATTCGATTAGTGCGGGACCTGTGAGCATATTCCGGATTGATCTCACGCGAAGCCGCGAAGTAAGACATGAGATTAACGATTCAGAATCATTCGCGTTAGATATGTTTCTCCTCGCGTTTGCAACCGCAAGATGAAGGTTCCGTTTGTTGTACCATCTCCCTGCCATATCACATATGGACTTGCAGTTCCGCGGGAATAATGAAGACGTTTCCCTTTAAGATCAAACACCGTGAGAGCAAAACCGGAAGGCTTTTCAAAAATAAAAGTCGCTTTACCATTAGAATTAAAAAACAGCACCGGAGTGTTTGGAGCCCTTTTTGAAGAAGTGGGAATGAGGATTTTGTTGGTAGTAAATTCGTATGCTCCGATATCGATACTGCTTCCTTTGGGACGGACAATTCCATCCCGGTCTATAGATGGGGCAAGATCTGCAACACCGGCATCAATTGCATCGCAACCATTTTTCAAATGCAGGTTACCGGCATTGTAATCGACAAAAAAGTCAGCGTAATTTTTCACTACGATATTATGATCCGAAATTACTCCCTGCGCCGATACATTCATCGCTGTAGTCAGATTGTTTCTCACGATGCAACCAGTGGAGGGTGTTCCGCTTTTATGATCACTGATTCTGATCCAGGGTGGGCCGGGTTTTTCCTGATTGATATCTACTACAGTATTGTTAATGATAATGCAGTTAATTGCACCCGACAAAGTGATACCATGCCAATGATCTGTGATTATTACGTTGTTTTCGACTAGCCAATCCTCAAACATTCCATCAAAACAGCCTATCCCCTGAAGAGTTCCCAGATGTGGCTGATTAGGATCTTCGTAATTAATGATCGTATTACCACGCAAAACCACCCCGCGTACAACACCGGTTCCTACTATTCCACTGTCTCCCACCGACCACGACTGAAAACCATCATCATGGTTGGCATTGACTGCATAGCAATTTTTAATAGTGTTATACTGGAACGTGCAATAATCACCAAGGCCCCGCATACCATCCCCGGCAAAATTTTCCACGATGTTGTTCTCCACTAAGCAGGAATCGCCATTGACAGTGATACCAAATCGGACATTTTTAAAATAGATACCCCTGGCAACCATCCTGTTTCCAGGAAGCGATATCCCGTTGCACGACAGACTGTCCCACTGTGCCGCGGTCCATGATGAAGCATCCGGAACCGAATAGGCAGTGCACGCCTCAGCTACACAGTCATAGCTTTTCCCTGTCCAATTATGTGAAGAAAACTGGATCAGTGTCTTTACACGGTACGGCTGAACAAAAAAAGGACTTATGGCAAGGCCCTTTACTATCCATTTACAGCAGGAGCGGAGTTCTAAACTGGATATTTTAGGACTGTGACCTTTTTCCGCCATTATAGTGATGTAATCGTCATTATAGTATTCTATGGCAAGTATTTCTCCGTGAAATCCGCTTCTTAGAACAAGAGT